>CP020563.1:6220841-6823156 GCA_002082585.1 Kitasatospora albolonga | reverse complement strand
ACGCCGGGCACGATGTGGTCGTGAACTCCCTGCCGCTGACCGCCGTCGCCAAGGGCATGGTGCACGGCCGGGGCGGCCTGGTGAAGGTGGTGGCCGAGCGGGCGGGCCGGGTGCTGGGCGTCCATCTGGTCGGGCCGCATGTCTCGGAGATGGTCGCGGAGAGCCAGCTCGTGGTGGGCTGGGAAGCGGAGGCGGGCGATGTGGCCCACCACATCCACCCGCATCCGACGCTCTCCGAGGCGGTCGGCGAGGCGTTCCTGACGCTGGCCGGGCGCGGCCTGCACCAGCAGCGCTAGCGGATGGCGGAGAGACAGGGGGACGCCAAGGACGCGGAGAGTACAGGCAAGGCGCGGGGGATACGGGGAGTCAGGCAGGCGGGCGCGGCGACGGGGCGGTCAGGCGGAAGCTCATCCGGCCGAAGCTCACCTGGTCGCCGTCGCGCACCGGGAGGGAGCCGACGAGCCGCTGGCCGTTGACACAGGTGCCGTTGGTGGAGCCGAGGTCGCGCAGGACCCAGCGGCCGTTCTGGAGGGTGAGTTCGGCGTGCAGCCGGGAGACCGTCTCGTGGTTGAGGCGCAGCCCGTTGCCCGGGTCGCGGCCGATGAGCAGCGGATACGGGCTCGGGGCGGGCAGCAGCAGCTTCGGGAGCCGTTCGGTCTGCCAGGCCCGGCGGAGCCGTCCCGGAAAGGCGGATATCCCGCCGACCGCGCGGACGAGGCCCTGCGAGAAGCGGCTGCCGCCGTCCAGGTCGGAGGTGAGGGCCGCCAGCTCCTCGGGGCGGCGGGCGACGAGGGCGAGCTCCATGCGCCGCATGAAGGTGTCGTGCGACAGCTTGCCCTGTGCGGCACCCTCTCTGAGCACGCCGAGGACACGGTCGCGCTGGGCGTCCGACAGCCGCGCGGGATACGTGTGGGACTCGGGAGAGGACGTCACACCGACGATTGTCGGGCCGAGGGGGCCGAGGTGTCCAGAACAAGCCCGCTTCCCGCCCGGGCTGACCTGCGCCAGGCTCCGGCGGGGGCGGTCCGGCCGCCGGGTCCCGGGACCCGGCGGCCACGGCCGAAAGGCCCTACGCCCGCCGTACCGCCACGGTCGCCGAGCGGGGAGGCCCGTCCGGTGTGCGGTCCGGCCAGGTGCTCACCGCGCCGGGGCGCTCGCGGTCCGGGGCCGCCGTCGCCGTACGGCGGCCGGGGTGCTGGATGTTGACGAACAGGGTGGCCCCGTCCGCCGACGCGGCCACCCCGGTGACCTCGGCTCCCCTCGGTGCGGTGAGGAACCGGCGTACCTCACCGGTCTCCGGATCGGCCGCCAGCAGCGCGTTGTTGCCGAGGCGTCCGACCGGCCCGTCCCCACCGCCCAGCAGGCGGCCGGGGATGCCGGTGGAGATCCACAGCACTCCGGAGGCGTCGAACCAGAGGCCCTTGGGGTGGGCGAAGGCGCCCTCCGGGGTCGCCCGTGGGTCGTTCCCGGTGAGGAAGGTCTCCCAGGAGAAGTCCCGGGCCGCCGCCGGGCCGTCCGGTGCGGGGCGCAGCCGTACGACACCGCCGTGCGGCGAGGCGCCCGGCGCGCAGCCGTCCGCCCCGCCTGCTCCGCAGCCGCCGCCCGCGACTCCGCCCGCCAGGGCGAGGTAGACGTCGGCCGTGGTGGGGTGGACGGCGATCCGTTCCGGGCGGGCCAGCGGGGTGGCGCCGACCGCGTCGGCCGCGAGCCGGGCGCGCACCAGGATGTCGGCCTGGTCGCGCCAGCCGTTCGCCGGGGTCAGCGGGCCCGAGCCGTGGGTGAGCGGAATCCACTCGCCGGTGCCGTCCGCCGCGAGCCTGGCCACCTCCAGGGTGCCGTGGTCCAGCGGGTCGAGACCCTCGGCCCGGAGTCGGCGCCAGGGCGCGGAGCCGGTGAACCGGTAGGCGTACTCGCCGTCCTCGGCGTCCGTGGTGTGGACGATGATCCGGCCGTCCGCCTCGGAGACGGTGGCACTGCCGTGCGGGAAGCGGCCGAGGGCCGTCCGCTTGGCCGGGACCGACGCGGGGTCGTGCGGGTCCACCTCCACGATCCAGCCGAAGTGTTCCGGGCGGGCCCGGTCGGAGGCCAGGTCGAAGCGGGGGTCCTCGGTGTGCCAGGGGCGGCCGAAACCGGTGGCGGAGAACCCGTGGCGGACGTCGGTCTCGGAGCGCCGCCACGCGGGGTCGTCGGTGCCGAAGAAGGCGTTGGCGTTCTCCTCGGCGGCGAGCACGGTCCCCCAGGGCGTGACACCGAGGGCCCCCGGCGCCACGACACCCCGGGCGCCGCTCGTACGAGTCCCGGAGCCCGCACCGGTCGCGGCGGCCGGTCCGGTGAGGCGGACGGGGGTGGTGGCGGTGATCCGCCGGTTGAGCGGGGAGGCGACGGTGCGCCAGGCTCCGCCGTCGTGCGGACCGGAGGCGACGGCCACGACGGTCAGCCCCTGGGCCGCCATGGCCGTCGCGGGCGGGGCCGCCGCGGGGAGTTCGTCGGCGGACTCGTGGGCGAGGACCAGCAGGCCGCGCCGCTCGCCGCCGGGGCCCGGGGCGAGGGGCACGACGTGCACGCCGTGGTGGTGGCTGCCGATTTGCTCCGCCTGCTCGGCGGGGGTGGCGGGGGCGGTCCCGCGACGGGGCGCCGAGCTCCGTACGGGGTCGCCCCAGCGGGCGATGACATCGGCCACGTACCCCTTCGGCACCACGAGTTCGTCGGCGCGCGCCACGGGCACGGGCCGGAAGACGGTACGGGCGGCGGCTCCGGCACCGGCCCCGGTGCGGGCGGCCTCGTACCGGGGCGCGGCGAGGGCGGCCGGGGAGCCGGAGGTGAGCAGTCCGGCGGCGAGCAGCGCGCCGCCCACGAGGAGGGAGCGCCGCGATGCCCCGGCGGGTCCACTCACCTCAGGTGCCAAAGTCGCCGAAGTCACCGGAACCGCCGGGAGCGTTCTGTCCGTGTCGCGTCCCATCAGAACTTCTCCTGGTTGAGTGCCGACTGAAGGGCGCGGGTGGTGCCCGGGCCCCAGGAACCGTCGAGGTCGAGTCCGGCCCGGATCATTGTGTTGAGGTGGCGTTGCAGGGCCTTCACGGTGGCCGGTCCGGTGGAGCCGTCGATGACCAGTCCGGCGGAGGCCCAGGTGTTGAGGTGGCGCTGGAAGGCGCGCTTGGTCGCGGGGCCGAAGCTGCCGTCGGGGGTGACGCCGATCGCGCGCTGGGTGGCGGCGATGGTGGCGGGGCCGAAGTTGCCGTCCAGCTCCAGGCGTTCGCCGTCGTTCCACCGCCCGTACGCGGTCTCCGTGGCGGGTCCCCACATGCCGTCGGGGTCGACGCCGATCTTCCGCTGGAGCCACTTCACCCCGGCCTCGGTGAGCGGGCCGAAGGAGCCGTCCAGGTCCAACGGGGGTGTGTGGCCGAGGGAGTTCACGGCGTACTGCTGGGAGACCACGGGCCGGATGGTGGTGATGCCACCGCCGCCGCTGCTCGCCGTGTCACCGGTGTGGGCGAGGAAGGCTTTCTCGGTGGCGGGCCCCCAGTTGCCGTCCGGGTCGACGCCGATCCTCCGCTGGAGCCACTTCACCCCGGCCAGGGTCAACGGACCGAAGCTGTCGTCCAGTTCGAGCTTCGGTGTATAGCCGAGCCGGTTGACCGCGTGCTGCTGCGCCATGACGGACCGGTAGGCGATGACACCGCCGCCGGGGCGGCCGGGGCCGATGTGCGCGATGTAGGCGGCCTCGGTCAGCGGCCCCCAGAGGCCGTCGTCCGCCACGCCGATCTTCCGCTGGGCCCACTTCACCCCGGCCAGGGTGAGCGGGCCGAAGGAGCCGTCGAGGTCGAGCGAGGGCAGGTGGCCGAGGAAGTTGACGGCGCGCTGCTGGGCGGTGATCGAGCGGACGGAGGTCTCTCCCGTGGTGCCGGTGGCCGGTCCGCCGCCCCCGCCGATCGGGATGTCGGCGGCCTCCATGCCGCCGAGGACCCAGTTGCGCAGGTCGGCGCCGGGGCAGGCGGTGGACCCGATCGCCCCGTGGTAGGTGGCGGCGAGTCCCTTGCCGGTCAGATGTCTCGCTTGGTAGTAGAGGGCGCGGATCGCGGCCTTGGCGTGCGGGGTGGCGTCGCCGTCGCTGCCGATGAAGCAGACGCCGATGTGGCTGGTGTTGTAGCCCGTGGCGTGGGCGCCGACGGCGGTCCACCCCCGCCCCTCGTAGATGCGGCCCGCCCGGTCGACGAGGAAGTTGTAGCCGATGTCCGGCCAGCCGCGGCCGTCCATGTGGTAGTTCTGGATCGCCCGGATGCTCTGGGTCGGCGGTCCGGCCGAGTAGTGGACGGCGAAGCCGGTCCGGGCGGAGAGTTCGACGTCGGTGACGGTCCGCGGCGGGCGGGCGGCCCACTGCATCCGCGGGATGATCGACAGTGTCGGGGCCGCGGACGACCCGCCGGGGTCGATCCGTGAACCGTTCTGCGCGTACGGGGTGATGTTCCCCGGGCACACGGTGTCGTAGCCGTGCCGGTGGGGGAAGATCTGCGCCCCCGCCCTCCGGGTGGGGGACACGTCCGGCCCCCGCAGATGGCCGATGAGCCGCTTCATCGCGTCCAGCATGGCCGAGGTCGGCTGGTCCCGCTCGTGGATGATCCCGAGGATGGAGTAGAAGCCAGAGTTACGCCCGACGGCTCCCTCCCCCGGGACCCAGACCTCACCCTTCCCTGTGGTCGAAGTGGGCGGAGCCGAGCCGCCGTTGGCCTCACCGCGCTGGTATCCACGGCCGGTATAGATGATGCCGTGCCGGCAGACCATGAAGTTGTAGGCGATGTCGCCCTCGAACTTCTCGTAGTGGTCGTGCCAGATGTCGCCGATGCGCCTGAGGCAGTCCTCCTCGGACCCCGGGGTGAAGCTTCCCCGTCCGGCGTGGTGGATGAACACGCCTCCCCGGTAGGGCGTCCACAGCCTCCCGATCGACGGCGAGGGAGCGGCGATCCACGCCACCGTCTTCGTCACCAGGTCGTCGTGGGTCCAGGAGGGGTTCTGCCGTTCCAGGTCGGCGGCGAGCAGTAGCCCGCGATTCGTTCCTGCCGCGTATCTCGCCCATGCCCAGCGCGACTTGATGTCGATCGCCATCGAGGTGTCCTCCCGTTGATCACTTGGCTGGAAAGTATGGTCTGGACCTCTTCCTGACAAGCGCCGTCCGACTACTGGGCAACTGAGGCCATATGACGGGAAGCCAGTTCCCTGCCCCGGGACAGGGAAGCCCTGCGTCCTACCCCGCCCGCGCCGCGTCCTCGGCCAGCCACTCCAGGCGCAGTCGCTGCTCGGCGGGGATCGTCGCGTCCTCGCCGCGCGGCCCCACGTTGAGCAGCAGGTTCCCGCCGTCGGCCGCCGTGTCGCGGACGAGGGCACTCAGCGCGGTACGGCCGATGAAGGCGTCGGGCGGGGAGTTGCGGTTGTAGCCGAAGCTGTGGTCGATGCCCCGGGTGATCTCGTACGGGTCGGAGCCGGTGTACCGGGCGTACTCCGGCGTACGGAAGTCGAAGTCCGGCGGGGTGCGCGGCATGAAGCCCTCGCCCCGCGCCACCGTGCGCCGGTCCCACCAGTTGTGGAGGGACCGCGCGCCGGGCAGGGTCAGGGTCCGCCAGTGCGGGGCGTACGGCAGCAGGCGGTCGTTGACCACGCCGTGCGGGACGGTGAAGCGGTAGTAGTCGGTGAGGGAGCGGATCTCGGCGGCGGAGGCCGGCCAGGCGATGTCGTTCCAGAGGATGTCGGGGCGGTAGCGCCGGATCAGCTCTCTCATCTGCGCGTCGGCATACGCGGGGTAGCTTCCGCGCGGGACGGCCGAGAACATGTCGGCGGCGGTGCCGATGGGCCGGTCGTCGAAGGTCCAGTCGAGCCCGCCGGAGTAGTAGACGCCGAACCGCAGGCCCTCGGCCCGTACGGCTTCGGCGAACTCCCCGACCACGTCCCGCGTGGTGTGCCAGCCGGGGCGGCGGGGGTTGGCGGTCCGCGAGGGCCAGAGGCAGAAGCCGTCGTGGTGCTTGGTGACCAGCACCGCGTACCCGGCGCCCGCCGCCCGGAAGGAGCGCGCCCAGGCGGCCGGGTCCCAGCCGCTCAGCCCGTCCTCGAAGTCCCGGCCGAAGTCGGTGTAGGGGCGGGTGCCGTAGGTGGCGCGGTGGTGGGCGGCGGTCGGGGAGCCGGGGAAGCGGAGGGAGTTCTCGTACCACTCCGCGTACGGGGTCCAGCCGAGCGGCGCACGCCTCCCCGCCGCCGGGAGTTCGTCCGGCGGCAGATGGGGCGGGGCCCAGCCGGGGACGGAGGCGGGCGTCCAGTGTACGAAGATCCCCAGCCGGGCCCGGGACCACCATGAAGCGACCATGGCGGGAGTATTGATCATTCGGAGGGCTGTGCGTAAGCCCTTTCTCCCGCCCGGATCTGCGACTTCTGCGCTCTGATCAGCTCGCGGTACCAGCCGTACGAGGCTTTCGGCGTACGGGTGAGGGTCTCGTAGTCGATGTGGACCAGGCCGAACCGCTGTGAGGCTCCTTCCGTCCACTCCACGTTGTCGGTGAGCGACCAGGTGAAGTAGCCGCGTACGTCGACCCCCGCGTCCATCGCCGCGCGCAGGGCGGTGAGGTGGCTCTCCAGGTAGGCGATCCGGCGGTCGTCGGCGTGCGGTTCGGCCAGGGCGCAGCCGTTCTCGGTGATGTGGACCGGGGGGAGGCGGTCGCCGTAGCGGCGGTGCAGCAGGGTGAGGATCTCGGTCAGCCCCTCGGGGACGACGGGCCAGCCGAAGCCGGTCTTCTCGTACCCCTCGATCTCCCTGATGCCGAAGGGGAGTCCGGCGGGCATCGTGAAACCGGAGTAGCTCTCCAGGGCCTCCGGCCGGGGCGCGCCGACGAGGGTGGGGTTGTAGTAGTTGACGCCGTACCAGTCGAGCGGGGTCGAGATGACCTTGAGGTCGTCCGTCACCGGCCCGGGCATCAGGGCGGCGAGGCCGTCGTCCGGGTAGCGGCCGGTGAGGACGGGGTCGGCGAAGAGCCAGTTGGTGAGGGTGTCGTACAGCTCGGCGCCGAAGCGGTCCTCGTCCGAGTCCCCCGCCGTCCAGACCGGGGCGTGGGAGAAGGCCGCGCCGATGTTGTCGGCGCCCGCCGCGCGCAGGGCCCGGACGGCGAGGCCGTGGGCGAGGAGCTGGTGGTGGGCGGCGGGCAGGGCGTCGAAGAGGAGGGTGCGGCCGGGGGCGTGCTCGCCCAGGGCGTAGCCGAGAAGGGTGACCTCGGCGGGTTCGTTGATGGTGATCCACATGGGGACCCGGTCCGCGAGCCGTTCGGCGACGATCCCGGCGTACTCGGCGAAGCGGTAGGCGGTGTCCCGGTCGAGCCAGCCGCCCGCCTCCTCCAGCGGGAGCGGGGTGTCCCAGTGGTAGAGGGTCGGGGCGGGGGTGATGCCGTGGGCGCAGAGCTCATCGACGAGCCGGTCGTAGAAGTCGAGCCCGTCCGCGTTGACGGCCCCGCTGCCGCCCGGGACCACGCGGGGCCAGCTGATGGAGAACCGGAACGCGTCGGCGCCGAGCCCGGCGAGCAGGGCCACGTCCTCGCGGTAGCGGGCGTGGAAGCCGGTGGCGCGGGTGGTGTCGGTGCCGTCCTTGATCCGGCCGGGCCGCGCGGCGAAGGCGTCCCACCCCGAGGGGCCCTTCCCGTCGGTGTCCACCGCCCCTTCGGTCTGGAAGGCGGAGGCGGAGGCTCCCCAGAGGAAGCCGGGCGGGAACTGCGGTACGGGCATCTCGGCCTCCATGAGCCGTACGGATGAACGGAACCTGTATGAGCGGGGAGCCGACCGGGCAATGATCAGGACCAGACCTTAATGGCCGGTGACCGGCCGGTTCTAGAGGCGGGCGGTCACGGATGGTGGTGAGCCGGGCGCGGAGCCGCCTCCGGACGGCGGGGCGGCCTGACGGTCTGTGACGAACGCGGCGGACGGTACGGACGAGGAGTGGTGGATGCGGTTCGAGGTGTGGGCCCCCGAGGCGGACACGGTCGTGCTGGAGGCGGCGGAGGTCCGGTATCCGATGGAGCGCGACCCGCTGCGGGAGGGGTGGTGGAGCGCGGAGGCGGAGGCGGTGGACGGGGACCGTTACGGGTTCCGGGTGGACGACGGGCCGCTGCTGCCGGACCCCCGTGCGCGGCGCCAGCCGGACGGGCCGGACGGTCCGAGCGCGGTGGTCGACCAGGGGGCGTACGCCTGGCGCAACGGGTGGGCGGGGCGGCGGCTGAACCGCGCGGTCCTGTACGAGCTGCACGTGGGGACGTACACCCCGGAGGGCACGTTCGACGCGGCGGCGGCGCGGCTGGGCCATCTGGCGGAGCTGGGGATCACCCATGTGTCGCTGATGCCGGTCTGCCCGTTCCCGGGCGTCAACGGGTGGGGGTACGAGGGCGTCTCGCTCTGGGCGGTGCACGAGCCGTACGGCGGACCTGAGGGACTCAAACGCTTTGTCGACACGGCACACGGTCTGGGGCTCGGGGTGGTCCTGGACGTGGTCCACAACCATCTGGGCCCGTCCGGCAACTACCTGCCCGCCTTCGGCCCGTACTTCACCGACACCCACCACACCCCGTGGGGCGCGGCGGTCAATCTGGACGCCCCGGGCTCGGACGAGGTGCGGGCGTTCTTGATCGGCAGCGCGCTGGCCTGGCTGCGGGACTACCGGCTCGACGGGCTGCGGCTCGACGCGGTGCACGCGCTCGCCGACACCCGGGCGCTCACCTTCCTGGAGGAGCTGTCGACGGCGGTCGACGCGCTGGCGGTGGAGCTGGGGCGCCCGCTGGGGCTGATCGCCGAGTCCGACCTCTGCGACCCGCGCACCACCACCCCGCGCACGGCGGGCGGCCTCGGGCTGCACGCCCAGTGGAACGACGACTTCCACCACGCCCTGCACACCGCGCTCACCGGCGAGTCCCAGGGCTACTACGCGGACTTCGCCCGGGCCCCGCTCGCCGCCCTGGCCAAGACGGTGACCTCCGCGTTCTTCCACAACGGGACCTACTCCAGCTTCCGGGGCCGCGTCCACGGCCGCCCGGTCGACGTCTCCCGCTCCCCCGCGCACCGCTTCGTCGGCTACGCCCAGACCCACGACCAGATCGGCAACCGGGCCCTCGGCGACCGGCTCGCCGCCTCCCTCTCCCCCGGCCTCCAGGCGTGCTCGGCGGCCCTGGTGCTGACCGGACCCTTCACGCCGATGCTCTTCATGGGCGAGGAGTGGGGGGCGCGCACCCCGTGGCAGTTCTTCACCGACCACACGGACCCGGAGCTGGCGGAGGCCGTACGCAACGGCAGGCGGCGGGAGTTCGGCGCGCACGGCTGGGCGGAGGAGGAGATCCCCGACCCGCAGGACCCGGCGACGCGGGACCGCTCCTGTCTCGACTGGGCCGAGCCGGAGCGCGAACCGCATGCGCGGCTGCTCGCCTGGTACCGCCAACTGATCGCGCTGCGGCGGGCGTTGCCCGACCTCCACGATCCGGACCTGGCGGCGGTGAAGGTCGCGTACGACGAGGACGCCCGCTGGTTCGCGTACCGCAGGGGCGATGTACGGGTCGCGGTCAACCTGGCGGACCGGCCGACGGCGATCCCGCTGGGTCTCGGGCGTCACAGCCGTTCCGGCGGACGGGTGTTGGCGGCCTGGGAGCCGGTGGAGGCGCCGGGGGCGGACGGGGTGCTGCGGCTGCCGCCGGAGTCGTGCGTGGTGCTGGCGGACGAGTGAGCCCGACGGGCAGCGGGCCGAACTCCCCCTGCCCGTCGACTACTTGCCAGTTGGCCACTTGCTCGTTGGCTACCTGCCCTTTGGCTACTTGCCCTTGGCTACTCCACGATCGCCAGCTCGCGCGCGGTGGCGTTGAGGCGCCGGCCGCCGTCCTCGGTGACGGTCACGATGTCCTCGATCCGGACCCCGAAGCGGCCGGGGAGGTAGATGCCCGGCTCCACGGAGAAGCACATGCCGGGGACGAGCGGCTGCTCCTCGCCCTCGATCATGTACGGCGGTTCGTGGGTGGTGACGCCGATGCCGTGGCCGGTGCGGTGGATGAACCGCTCCCCGTAGCCGAACTCGGTGATCACCGCGCGGGCGGCGCGGTCGACCTCCTGGCAGGCGACCCCGGGCCGGACGGCGGCGCACCCCGCCTGCTGGGCCTCGCGGACGATGTCGTGGACCCGCTGCTCCTCGGCGGTGGGCTCCCCGACATGGACCGTACGGGAGGTGTCGGAGCCGTAACCGTGCTTCAGGCCGCCGAAGTCGAGGACGACCATGTCACCGCGCTGGATGGTGCGTTCACCCGCCTCGTGGTGCGGGTTGGCGCCGTTGGGGCCGGAGCCGACGACGGTGAAGTCGACCTGGGAGTGCCCGAAGTGCCGGAGCAGCGAGGCGAGATCGGCGGCGACATCGGTCTCCCGGCGGCCGGAGAAGCGCACCTTCAGGATCTCCTCGTACGTGGCGTCCGCCGCCGCCCCGGCCGCCGCGAGGCGCTCCAGCTCGGCGGCGTCCTTGACCGCCCGGAGCATCGGGAGCGCCTCGGTGAGGGAGGTGTACGACGTTGCGGGCAGGGCCCGTTGGAGGCCGAGGAGGTGCATCGCCCAGGCGTTGTCGCTGATGCCGAAGCGCCCCTGGGCGTCGAGCAGCGGGGCGGCCACCGCATACGGGTCCTTGCCGTCGGTCCAGTCCCGCAGGGCGAGCGCGGGCGCCCCGGCGGCGGCAGCCGCGTCGGGCGCCTCCAGGGTCGGGACGACCAGGACCGGTTCCTCCCCGGGCCGCAGGACGAGGAGGGTGAGGCGTTCGGTGGAGACGGGCCGGTAGCCGGTCAGATGGACGAGGTCGGGGCCGGGCGCGACGATCACCCCGGCCAGCCCGGCCCCGGCGGCGGACTCGGCCGCCTTCGCCATCCGGGCCCGGTATACCTCGGCGGTGAAGGGGGCGGGGGACGGCGCGGACGGGTTCGGGCTGGACATCAGGACCTCCTGGCGGTGAACGGGTGCGGGGTGCCGCAGGCGTGGCTCCCTGCATCCTGCCCGCCGGGCGGGGTGCGGACCAGCCATGATCAAGCCGGTACGCGTACGGTCACGACGGCAGCCGCACCACCGCGTCGGCCCGCCCCCGCCCGCGCTCCACCAGCCGGGCGTTCGCCTCGTCCGAGCGCTCCACCCACGCCCGCGCGTACGCCGGAGGCTTCCCGTACCGCACATGGCGCTCGACCAGCCGCCGCACCCGCACCGCCGGATCGAGGTCCAGGAACCACACCTCGTCCAGCAGCCCGCGCACCTGGGCCCACGGCCCCTGGTCGAGGAGGAGGTAGTTGCCCTCGGTGATGACGAGCGGCACGTCCGGGGCGACGGCCAGGGCCCCGGCGACCGGCTCCTCCAGGGCCCGGTCGAAGGCGGGGGCGTACACCGGGTGCACCGGGTCCGGGTCGCGCAACCGGCGCAGGAGCGCCGCGTACCCGGGCGCGTCGAAGGTGTCGGGGGCGCCCTTGCGGTCAGCCCGGCCCAGCCGGTCCAGCTCGGCGGACGCCAGGTGGAAGCCGTCCATGGGGACGAGGACGGCGCGCCCGTCCAGCGCCCCGGCCAGCCGCTCCGCCAGGGTGGACTTCCCCGCTCCGGGCGGCCCCGCGATCCCGAGAACGCGCCGCCGCCCGGTCTCCGCGAGGCGGCGGGCCCGGTCCGTCGCCGCCGCGAGGCCGCCGGGGGTCGTGGTGTCCAGGATGTCCATGCGGGGCATTGTGCGGGGGCGGGGGCCGGAAGCGTTAGTGTTACGTATAACTACCTGCCGGGGCAGACGGCTGCCGGACACCCGCCTCCCGGGCAGCCGTCTCCTGGCAGTCACCTGTCGAGCCCCTGGAGGGCCCATGTCCCGTATCGCCCTGGTCACCCTGGTCGTCCGCGACTACGACGAGGCCCTCGCCTTCTACCGCGACGCGCTCGGCTTCGAGCTGGTGGAGGACACCGACCGGGGCGACGGCTCCCGCTGGGTGGTGGTGCGCCCGCGCGGAGCGGCGTCCGGTACGGGGCTGCTGCTGGCCCGCGCGAAGGACGGGGCGCAGGAGGCGAGCGTGGGGGCGCAGACGGGCGGCCGGGTCGGATTCTTCCTGCACACCGAGGACTTCGCGGGCGACCACGCCCGGATGAGCGCGGCGGGGGTGCGCTTCCTGGAGGAGCCCCGGCACGAGACATACGGCTCGGTCGCGGTCTTCGAGGACCTGTACGGCAACCGCTGGGACCTGCTGCAACCGGCGTCCTGACGCGGGGCGTCCGGGGGGCTCTGCGGGTCGGGGGTCTGCGGCGCGGCGCCCCGGCCCGGCGGGAGGCGGCACCGCACGGCCCGGCGGCGGGCGTCGCCATTCGGCCCACAGCCGACGCGTGGCCGGGGACGGCGGCGGTGACGATGGGCCCATGGAGCAGCCCCTGGACCCCCGCGCCTCCCCCGTGGTGGCCGAGCCCGAGCGGCACGCCGACTGGAACGAGCTCTTCTTCGACCTGGTCGTCGTCGCCGGGGCGGGGCAGCTGGCCCACCTCCTGCACGACGGCCCGCACCTGACGGATCTCGCTCTGTACGGGGTCCTCTACCTGGCCTTCTGGACCGTCTGGGCCGGGTTCGCCGTCTACGGGGACATCGCCGCCTCCGCCACCCGGGTCCGCACCCTGCTGATCGCGATGCTCGGGATGGCCGTGATGGCGGCCTCCGTGCACGCGGTCCTCACCCACCACGCCGTCACCTTCGTCGTCGCCTATGTCCTGCTGCGCTGGCAGGCGGGCCGGGTCTGGCGGCGGGGCAGTGTCGTGGCCGACTGGCCGCTGGCGCAGTTCGGCGCGGGGGCGCTGCCCTGGCTGGTCTCCCTCTTCGTGCCGACGCCGTGGCGCTACTGGCTCTGGGCCCTCGGCATCGCCGTCGACATCGTCACCCTGCTGGTCGCCACCCGGGGCCGCACCCTGCGCCGCGCGGCCGGGCGGGCCGCCGCACGCCGGGGCGACCGTCCGCCGCCGGGCCCGCCGCACGCCTCCTCGCCCGCGCCGCCCCGGCTCAGCGAGTCGCGGATCGACACCGCGCACATGGGTGAGCGGCTCGGGCTGTACGTGATCATCGTGCTGGGCGAAGGGGTCATCCAGATCATCGACGCCGCCTCGGAACGCGACGACTGGGACCTGCCGCTGGCCGCCACCGGGCTCGGGGCGTTCGGGCTGCTGGCCGGGATCTGCGCCCTGAGCCTGCTGTACGGCACCAACGGCATCCCGCACCTGCGCAAGGACGCGCTCCCGCCCCGGCTGGCGATGCTGCTGCACGCCGTGATGACCGGTTTCCTGGTCGCGCTGGCGACCGCCCTGGGCTCGGCGGTGGCCCACTTCGACGACGTCCTGCCGAAGGGGCAGCACTGGCTGCTGTGCGGGGCGATGGCGGGGTACTTCGCGGCGGGCGTGGTCGCGGCGCTGCCGCTGGCGGAGCGGGCCGACCGGGTGTGGGTGCTGGGGTGGGGGCTGCCGTGCGTGGTGGTGGCCGTGGCCCTGGCCCCGCTGGGCGTACGGCTGCCCGCCTGGGCGACGATCGGCATCCTGGTGGCGCTGGTGTGCTGGCAGATCCTCTACGACCCGGGGCCCGCCGGAGCGTCCGGGTCCGGGCGGGGGTGGGGCGGCAGGATCAGACGGACGGCCCGGCTCGGCTGACGGGAGAGCACCGCTCACAAACAGCATCAGCGCTCGTGAGCAGGATCATCGATCACAGCAAGAAGCGCCCATCACAGCCAGAAGCACCGCTCACAGACAGAAGCGCCACTCACAACCAGGGCCGACGCTCACAACCAGGGCTACCGCTCGCAACCGCTAGCGGCGCTCACGCCCGCGCCAGCCCCGCCTCCCGTACCGCCACCGCCTCCATCGCGTCCAGCACCGGCCGGATCAGCGGATGTCCCTCGGCTCCCCGGCGTACGGCCGCGAAGACGCGGCGGGTGGGGGCGCTGCCCTTCACCGGGCGGACGACCACCCCGGCCGGCTCCATCCCGCGCAGCGCCGACCTCGGCACCAGGGCCACCCCCGCGTCCGCCCCGGCCAGCGCCACCACCGCCCGGAAGTCGTCGGACGAGTGCTCCAGGCGCGGGGCGAACCCGGCGGACTCGCAGGCCAGGACCACCACCTCATGGCAGGGGTTCCCCGGGTACGGCCCGATCCACGGGTCCTTCGCGAGGTCCGCGACCGCCACCTGGTCCTCGTCCACGAGGCGGTGGCCCACCGGGAGCACCGCGTCGAACGGCTCCGAGTAGAGCGGGACCCGGGTGAGGCGCCGGTCGTCCTCGGCGGGGGCGCCCCGGTACTCCACCGCCACCGCCACATCGACCTGCCGGTCCAGCACCATCGGGACGCTCGCGTCGCCCTCCGCGTCCTGGACCTTGACCCGGATGCCGGGCGCGGTGCGGGCCAGCTCCGTGAGGGCGGGGGCGAGGACAAGGCCGATGCCGGTGGCGAACGCGGCGACCGTGACCGTACCGGCGACGCCCGCGCCGTACTCCGCCAGCTCCGCTTCCGCCCGCTCCAGCTGGGCCAGGACCACATTGGCGTGGTTGAGGAGGATCTCCCCGGCGGCGGTCAGCCGGGCACCGCGCGCACCGCGTTCGACGAGGCGGTGGCCGGTCTCCTGCTCCAGGGCGGCGAGCTGCTGGGAGACGGCGGAGGGCGTCAGGTACAACGCGGCGGCGGCCGCGGTCACGGTGCGGTGGTCGGCCACCGCACGGAGGATTCGCAGCCGCCGCGCATCGATCATGCGCCCATTGTCCCAGGTAGCGGCGGATGCCCGGACCTGGGACAGCCCTACTGCGGGCCTTCCGCCTCCAGGGCCGCCCGGGCGTCGACAAAGGCGTCCACGGCGCGGTTGACGTCGGCGGTGGAGTGCGCGGCGGAGAGCTGGACGCGGATGCGCGCGGCGCCCTGCGGGACGACGGGGTACGAGAACCCGATCACGTACACCCCGCGCTCCAGCAGCAGCTCCGCCATCCGGCCCGCCTTCGCCGCGTCCCCGATCATGACGGGGGCGATGGCGTGGTCGCCGGGGAGGATGTCGAAGCCCTCCTCGGTCATCCGGGAGCGGAAGAGCGCGGTGTTGGCGTTCAGCTGGTCGCGCAGGTCTCCGGCGGACTCCAGCAGGTCGATGACCTTGAGGGAGGCGGCGGCGATGACCGGGGCGAGGGAGTTGGAGAAGAGGTACGGGCGCGAGCGCTGGCGCAGCAGGGCGACGATCTCGGCGCGGGCGGCGACGTAACCGCCGGAGGCGCCGCCCAGCGCCTTGCCGAGGGTGCCGGTGATGATGTCGACCCGGTCCATGACGCCGTGCAGCTCGGGCGTGCCGCGCCCGCCGGGGCCGACGAAGCCGACGGCGTGCGAGTCGTCGACCATGACCATGGCGTCGTAGCGGTCGGCGAGGTCGCAGATCTCCTGGAGCGGAGCCACGTACCCGTCCATGGAGAAGACGCCGTCGGTGACGATCAGGCGGCGCCGGGCGCCGGACGCCTCCTTGAGCTGCTTCTCCAGATCGGCCAGGTCGCGGTTGGCGTAGCGGTAGCGCTGGGCCTTGGAGAGGCGGATGCCGTCGATGATCGAGGCGTGGTTGAGGGCGTCGGAGATGACGGCGTCCTCGGGGCCGAGGATCGTTTCGAAGACACCGCCGTTGGCGTCGAAGCAGGAGGAGTAGAGGATCGTGTCCTCCTGGCCGAGGAAGGCCGAGAGCCGCGCCTCCAGTTCCTTGTGCACCTCCTGGGTGCCGCAGATGAAGCGGACCGAGGCGAGCCCGTACCCCCAGCGGTCCAGCGCCTCGTGGGCGGCGGCGATGACCTCGGGGTGGTCGGCGAGGCCCAGGTAGTTGTTGGCGCAGAAGTTGAGGACCTCGCCCGCACGGCCGCCGGAGGTGACGGCCACGGTCGCGGACTGCGGGGTGCCGATCACGCGCTCGGGCTTGTGCAGCCCGGCGGCGCGGATCTCTTCGAGGGTGGTGCGCAGATCGTCGCGTACGGAGTCGAACATGCTGGATTCCTTAAAAGAGGTTCTTCGGCACAAGAGGTTCTTCGGCGAAAGACTCGGAAAGAAGTTCGACGGGTCAGACGGTCCAGTCGAGGATGACCTTGCCGCCGAGGCCGCTCGCCGCGTCGTCGAAGGCCGCTTCGAAGTCGCGGAATCCGTACCGGCCGGTGATCACGGGGGCGAGGTCGAGGCCGCCCTCCAGCAGGACGGACATGGCGTACCAGGTCTCGTACATCTCGCGGCCGTAGATGCCCTTGATGGTGATCATCGAGGTGACGATCCGGGACCAGTCGACGGCGAACTCCTCGGCGGGCAGTCCGAGCATCGCGATCCGGCCACCGTGCGTCATGTTCGCGACCATGTCGCGCATCGCCTCGGGGCGGCCGGACATCTCCAGGCCGATGTCGAAGCCCTCGCGCAGGCCGAGCTCGCGCTGTCCGTCCGCGATGGCGCGGTCCGCGACGTTGAGGGCGAGGCTGACGCCGACCTTGCGGGCGAGCGCGAGGCGGGCCTCGCTGACGTCGGTGATGACGACGTTGCGGGCACCGGCGTGCTTGGCGACGGCGGCGGCCATGATCCCGATCGGCCCGGCGCCGGTGATCAGGACGTCCTCGCCGACCAGCGGGAAGGAGAGCGCGGTGTGCACGGCGTTGCCGAACGGGTCGAAGATCGCCGCGATGTCCAGGTCGACGGGGACCCGGTGCACCCACACGTTGGAGGCGGGCAGGACCACGTACTCCGCGAACGCCCCGTCCCGGCCGACGCCGAGGCCCACGGTGGAGCGGCAGAGGTGGCGGCGGCCGGCGAGACAGTTGCGGCACTTGCCGCAGACGAGGTGGCCCTCACCGCTGACCAGGTCACCGACCGCGATGTCGGCGACGTCGGAGCCGGTCGCCGCGACCTCTCCGACGAACTCGTGGCCGAGGACCAGCGGGGTGGTGACCGCCTGCTGGGCCCAGCCGTCGTAGGCGCGGATATGCAGGTCGGTGCCGCAGATCCCGGTGCGCAGGACCTTGATCAGGACGTCGGTGGGGCCGTACTCCGGCTCCGGCACGTCCATCAGCCACAGTCCCGGTTCGGCCTTCTGCTTGACGAGTGCCTTCACGGCTGCGGCTCCCTGCACATGGGTGGTACGCGGGTGGTGGATACCCCGGGCCTGGGGGCCTGTCGGAGGAGCCCTGCGGCCCGGGGTGGTCTGGGGGGGTGCCCGCCCCCATGGTGGGGGCGGAGTCACGGCGGGACGGGACGGAACACGCCCGTGGGGTTCCACGCACCGTCCCCGGCCGTCACCCAGAAGGCTGCCGTACGGCGGGGTCCCGGGTCCATCGAGGATTTCTTAAGCGCGGTCGCAGGAGATCTTCACACCTGGGCACGGCTTTCAGGAGAGTGCTGCGCGGAGCCTGATGCACGCGGCCGGCCCGGTCGTTCCCCACGGTCGGGGCCCCGCACCGCCGCTGGTGGTCCACACCTGGTCCATCAGGTCGGCTCATCCCCCTGCTTGCCACTCGGCTCGACACTGACATCTTGATCCGTGGGGTCGGGCACAGACTCGCGGGGTTTCGACGGCCTCCCCGAGTGTTCGTCATGATCGCGATCACGGGCCTCCGTGTGCCGTCGCTGCCGTCCTCAAGACCCCGTGACACGCTCAGGCCGAATCGTCCTGGTGGGGCGCGACCGATGTGATGATTCGGCCGTTCGTGAGGGTGCGGGTGTTCGGCCGCGGATCGTGGACGAAGAGGTGTGGGCGTTGATCGAGGCGTTGTTGTCGCCGCGGCCGGAGCGGTTGCACCAAGTCCTGCTCGCGGAGCTCAACGCGGCCGACGAACTTGACTGGTCACGGGCGTACGTGGAGGCTCCCATATCCGCACCAGAAGGGGGACCGACACAGATCCGTCGCCAGTCGACCGGCGGAAGACGGGCAGCAAGCACCGCTTGATCCACGACGGAGGCGGCACCCCGCTCTAGGTCATCACCACACGGCCAACATCAACGACGTTCCGAGTCGAACGGCGCTCAATCGCCCTCTGTCCGGGGACGTGGATACAGGCGAACAGCATCTGGGGAAAATCCCTCCAGGCCAACAACCCTGCCTGCATGACTCAAAGAAACTTTCAGGCCCTCGATCTGCTTGAGCGGGGTGATGTCGATGATGTCCCGTTGCACTGCGCGACAGTCGATGAATACGCTCTTCAGGTTGGGGAACACGTCAGGGACCAGATGCAGTTGCATATCTGTGCCATCGAATGACAACTGCAGGTGAGTCACGCCGGGCATGGCCACCGCCTGCCCAAAATCGCATTTAGAGCTGATGAATTCCGTCAGGCGGGGCAACGAGGAGATTTCTCTCCACTCCGCAGAGGTCGGCCCTACGTTGACCACCAAGGTTTTGAGAAGCTGCCACTTGGAAATACCCCTCAGGGATGTTCCGATCCAGCCACTCAGCCGCAATGCTGCCAGTTCCAGCGGCGCGGGGATATCGCCCAGACTGCTCCACGGGAGGCGAGTATAGAGGGCGAGATCCGTGAGTTCCGGCAGTGAACCCAGAGCGCTGAAGGAGACGCCTCCAGGAAACTGCAGGAGGCTCAAGTGTGACAGCGGGAGTCCCGCAAGATCATCAATGTGTGCGAGCTGATTGCACTCGGACAGGGTGAGCTGTTTCAAGGCTGAGAGTCGGCGGATGAATTTCAGTTCCGTCAGCGCTTGACCGGAGTAGATATTCACTCTACGGGTGTGTCCTGGTGAGAGGTGCTCGATTATTTCTTCAGCGGTGAAGGCTTCTCGAAAGGTGACGTCAGTGACAGGTTCCAGCAACCGCAGGGCCTTGCGCTGATCTTGAGTGTTCACCACCAGACTCGGGGTCTTCTTGAAGGGAAGCAGAATATCGCGTGCGTAGGATACAGAATCGAAGTTCTTCCAGCCGTTGACGAGTTCGTAGGGTGCTGACTCAGCGTTCATGGACTGGACGAAGCGATGAAGAAAGGCGTAGGCATGGTCGCCGCCGATGGTGGAGGCAGTCTGGATGACGGGGCCTACTTCGTCGTGCTCCAGGCCATGGGGCCCCGGCAGGAGATCCAGGATGCCTGGCCCGAGCGCGGCAAGTGTGGTCGCCTCTTCTGAGGAGCGGGGAGGCATCAGGACACGCGCACGTTGTTCGACCAGTCCGCGGACTTCGGGTTCGATTTCGGTGGCGTACTGCAGGCTGACGGCTGCCAAGAGGTGGAGTCTGCCTCTGTGTTCGCCCTCACCATCCCCGCGTTCCACGAGGCGGCGGAGCAGATCGGCGCTCTCCGCTGGGCGGGCATGGGCGACAGCCATGCGTAGGACGTCCTCCCACTGGTCGTCGTGGGCATTGTTGACCAGCAGGGGGAAGTCGTGGGCTTCGATGGCGGCTTTGGCTCCGAGGTAATCCTGGAATGTGCGGTGAACGAAGTCGACGGTGTCCGTGGTCGGCTGGCGGAGGAGTCCGCTGCGGCCGACCAGGTGCGTCAGGACCTGGTCGGCAGTGCCCTGCTCGGCCACGGCCTGCATGGCCGGCAGTGCATCGTCGACCAGAGCCTTCGCGGTGGCTCGTTCCATCTCGGTCTGGCGGTTGCGGATGAGCCAGTAGGCCAGACGCTGCAGCAGCTGCACGCTCTGGTGTTCGGTGAGCTGAATACCCTCCGGGACGTCGATGCTGCGCTCGAGGTCGCGACGCACGAGCAGCATCGACAGCGCCGCCTCGTACAACTCCATGCGGCTGTGCGGCAGATGACCGCGGCGGTCCCGGTGCAGCGCGCAGATCAACGCACACATCAGAGGGGTGCTGGAGAGCTGCGCCAGGTCACGCTGAGCACGCACTGTGACCTGGAGCGTTGTTTCGAGATCATGCAGTTGTGAGTGTTCGGCGTCGGTTGCCGCATTGTGTCGGGCTGCGGTGTGCCATCGGTGAACGAAAACTCCGATGTCGGCGGCGCTCATGGGTCGTACGGACAGTTCGGTGAAGCGCGATGAGCCCAGCCAGCCTTCGGGAACAGCTGACGGGCGCGTAGTGACCACGAAGCGGGCGCCCCTGTAAGCCGCCAGGAGCCGTTCGAGCCAGTCCCGCGTGGCGCCCCGGTGTTCTTGAGGAACTTCATCGATGCCGTCGACCAGGACGAGTGCCTCCCCACTGGCGAGTACGGCATCGGCCCAGCCCTCAGGTTGCGAGACGGCCAGGGGGGTACCGACTGCAGACAGGAAATCGTGTGGCTCCGGAAGCGGCCCCCGCCGCACCAGCGTCCGCAACGGCAGGACAAACGGAATCTGCCCCCGCCAGTCCGCCAGTTCCTCCGGCAGTTCATCGCGCGCCGTAGCGACAGCCAGCCACTGCAGCAGCGTTGTCTTTCCGCTGCCGGCGAGCCCTCGCAGAAGAACACGCCGACAGTCGGCCAACGCGTGCTCGGCACGCTTCACCACCACGGATGGCTGGTCCGCTTCTTCACTGCCTGGCGGCCAGTCCTCCAGCCTCTCCGCCAGCTCCAAGCTCAAGTACGCCGCGTCCATCGGCCAGCACGCACGTTCCGGCCGGCTCAGGTCCAGCCCTACTACGGTCAACTGGGAGTGCCGTTCCGCCACGTAGCTGAGGTACCGCTCCTCGAAGGAAGGCTTCGTCCTCGGTCGCAACGGCCTGCGGCGAGCGGCTCCCATCGGAGAGCTCTTGCGTGCTCGCAGTACGGGTGTGGCGGCTTCGCGCAGGGCCAGTAGCGGGTTTACATCCGCACCCAGTGCCTGCGCCAAGGCCACCAGCGTGGCCTCGGAGGGCACCGCTTGACCGTTCATCGCCTGACTGAGCGTTGTCCGCCCCAGTCTGGTCCGCTGCTGCAACCCGCCCATCTGCAGACCTCGCTGCGCCCGGAGGGTGCGCAGCCGCAGCGCGAGCTCCGCCAGCGGATCCTCGTGCACGTCCCCCATGTCCTGCTTCTCCGTCCCCCAGGCGACCGTCTTCGTTCATCTTTGTTCGCCCTGAACCCCGGTGAACACCGGAACCGCGAAATTCCTTGGAGTCGTCGTCATCTATCACTTGGGGAAGAAGGCATGAACACTCCATCCATCCACCTGATGCTCCTGGCCCTGCTCCTCGCGGTCGTCGCGCTCTTCTGCATGCTCGTAGGAGCGGCGGCCGGTCTGCTCGCTCGCATCGATGGAGCCACCTACGCCGGCGCCCTACTGCGCGGAGCCGTGGCCTTCGCGGGCAGTGCCACCCTCTCCCTGGCACTGCTGACCTTCGTCCTGGCCACACTGTGACGGCGGGCCCGAGCACCCCACGTACGCCGCGCTCGAAGATCTCGGCCGTGCGGTCCGTACCGTCTTCGCCCGCGGCTACCTCGCCGCTCCCGGTCTGCGCCGGGAAGTCCACGGCGGGCTCCAGGTCGTGGAGAACTGAACTCGGCGAACACCGTGCTCCACTACGACAAGGACGGCGCGCTCACCGGCCGGGACAAGGAACTCGCCGAGACCTCTCAGGGTCAGCCGGGTCCCGGCTGACCCTCACGGGTGTGCTCCCGTAGTGGGGCTGGCGTATATCAGGTCACTCGGCGGCGGATCCACCAGGCGCAGAACCCGGTCAGGGCCAGGGCGAGGCCGAGATAGAGCCCGGTCTCGGCCCATTGAAGGGCCCAGAAGTTCCCGGCGGGCTGGTACGTCACCTGCTGCTGGTAGCCCAGGGCGCCGAGGTCGGCGACGCAGCCCTCGACCTGCTGCAGGGCGGGCGGGCCCGACTCCGTGCGCAGGCAGTCGGCGAAGGCCGACGGCACGGGAGCCGGCTGACCAGCGGCGTTCAGCGTCTGCTGGGAGGTGACCCAGGCCCCGGGCACTTCTTCGAGGTGCGCGACGATCTCCTTGGCGCCGTCCTGGATGCTGATGGGGGCGGCGCCGGGCTCGATGGGCAGGATGGTCCGGTCCGCGGTCGCCAGGTGGGGCCGGATCCACGTCGGCACGACGATCTGGACGGCGGTGTAGAGGGCGAACGTGGTGGCCATCGCGGGCAGAGTGCGGCGGATGACCAGGCCGAGGGCGACGCCCAGGACGAAGGCGAAGGCAGCGTGGGCCATGGGGACGGCACCCCGTGAGGCGAAGGCCACGGGGTCGAGCCGCGGGAAGTACGTGTCCGTCGCGCCGCCGCCGTTGACGGCCCGGTCGATGGGGCTGCTCCACCAGCTCACCGCGAGGCTGGTCAGTCCGGCGGCGGCCATGGACGCCGCCGCGCCGAGGCCCAGCTTGGTCGCGAGCCAGCGCGTCCGGGTGACGCCCTGGTTCCAGGCGAGGTAGTGGGTACCGGTCTCCAGTTCACGGGCGATCAGCGGGGCGCCCCAGAACATCCCGATGACCGCAGGCACGGCGAGCACGACCAGCAGTCCCGTGTAGTAGAGGGTCTGGTCCGAACGGGAGACCTGGTCCACCAGGCCGCTGCCGGCTGTCCGGTAGAGGTCGGCCAGTTGCGGGCCGGTGACCGCGAGGGTGGCGGCGAGGGCAGCCACCGCGGCGAACACCACGGCGGCCTGGGTACGGAACTGACGCCAGGTCAGCCAGATCATCGGAGTACCTCCAGTGCGGGTCGGGTGTCACGTACCGCATCGGCGGGCCGGGTCATGTAGGCCAGGACGATGTCTTCCAGACCGAGCGGGCTGACGGTCCAGGACGGATCGTGGACCGCGGTGTCGGTGCGCACCAGGAGAGTGGTCTGCCGCTCGGTGTGGCTGGCGGTGATGACGTGCTGACCGGCCGGGAGCGTGTCCGGGGCCCGGCGCGGTCCGGTGAGCCGGTGGTGGCAGGCGACCAGATCGTCGATGTCACCGGCCACCTGCACCCGGGAGTCGACCAGGACGATGACGTAGTCGCAGGTCCGTTCCAGGTCGGAGACCAGGTGGGAGGAGAGCACGACGCTCAGTTCGTGCTCGGCGACGGCCTCCATAAGGTCCTGCATGAACTCCCGTCGGGCGAGCGGGTCCAGGGCCGCGACCGGCTCGTCCAGAATCAGCAGTTCCGGGCGCTTGGCGATGCCCAGCGTGAGAGCGAGCTGCGCGCGCTGGCCGCCGGACAGCTTGCCGGCCCGCTGCTTGGGGTCCAGACCGAGGCGACGGATCCGGTCCCGTGCCACGGCGTCGTCCCAGTTCGGGTTGAGGCGCTTGCCGAGGTCGAGGTGGTCGGCGACGCTCAGCGCGGCGTAGACCGGGGTGTCCTGGGCGACGAAGCCGACCTTGGCCAGCTGTTCCACACCCTCGGCGGGTCGGCCGCCGCACACCTCGATGGTGCCGGCCGTCGGGGTCAGCATGCCGGAGGCCAGTTTCAACAAGGTCGACTTGCCCGCGCCGTTGGGGCCGACCAGGCCCACCACCCGGCCGGCGGGGACGTCCAGGTCGCAGTTCTGCAGCGCCCAGCGCTGCTTGTACTTCTTGCCCAGGCCCTGGGCTCGCAAGACAGCGCTCACGCTACGTCCTCTCCGGAGGCGCTACGAAATGTGTTCGTGAACAGCGCCTCGATGCTCTCGTCGTCGAGCCCGGCCAGGCGGGCCTTGGTCAGCCAGCGCTGCAGGTCCTTGCGCAGCGGTCCGTGCGCGGCGAGCGTGCTGTCGGCCAGCGTCCGGGTCACGAACGTCCCGACGCCGGGACGAGCGGCCACCAGACCGTCGTGCTCCAGCTCCCGGTACGCCTTGAGCACCGTGTTCGGGTTGACCGCCATCTGCCGCGCCACGTCCTTGACCGTCGGCAGCCGGTCCCCCTCCTTCAGCAGGCCCAGGCGCAGTGCGTGCCGAACCTGCTGGACCAGCTGCTGGTACGGAGACAGGCCGGACCGGCTGTTCAGGTGGAACTCAATCACCGGTTCCTCCATTTATCTAGTTGCCTAGCACTATAGCTCTCTACATCAACCAGGTGGCAAGACGTGCGCTGCGGGTACCGGGCGGCGGCCGTGACGGCTTCGGCGTCACAGGGCCGCACGTGCGAGTCGGTCGTGCCGTGCGGGGCCAGAAGGGCGGGCCATGACCTGACGCAGCGTAGGGAGAGGGGCTCCGTCCTTGATAACGTCGCCCCGCGGCCGTGGACTTCTCCCCCGACCCGGTCGCGTGTGGGTGGGAGCGGGGACGGGTCGCGGCAGGATGAAGAGGGCCGACTGATGAGCCTTGCACAGGTGCACCACATATCCGCCGCGCCTGGGGACGAGACGGCGGAGGGCCGGTTCACGTCGGTGGGGCACGGAGTGACGGGGGCGCTGCTGGCCGAGTTGGAGCCGCTGTTCACGTACGCGCTCCCGGACGGGGTCCAGGTGCGCGCCACCGAAGCCGAACTGCGTTCGCTCCCGCAGGTGTTCACCTACGCTGCGCTCTCCGACGGAAGCCGCGTGGTCGGCCGTACGGCGCCGATGCGCGGCGGGCCCTCGGCACCGGTCCGGTTCCACACGCACGCGGTGCACATCCCCGCGGGGGTGCCGCTGCCCGGCGACCGGCTGCCGGTGGAGGCGTGGCGGTCGCCGCACTGGGTGTCCGTGACGCCGGTCGGCGGCGGCGTACTGCCCGATCCGCTCGGCGCGTTGCCGCCGGGCCCCGCTCCCGTACGGGAGGGTCTTGACGATTTCGCCGTCTCGCGCGGCCCCTGGCTGGCGGCGGTCCTCGCCGATCTGCGCCGGGCGAGCGAGGAGGCGGCGCCTGCGGGCGGACCGGTGGTGCTGGTGGAGCGGCGGAGCGCGGATGTGGCCCGCTGGCTGGGACTGGCGGCGGTGGCCCTGCCGAGGGAGAGCGCGGAGCGGCTGACGTTCACCACCTACACGCGGCGGCCGGGGAGTTCGGCCCTGCGGGTCGTCGGGGTGCTGCCCGCGGACGCGGCGGCGGCGCGGGAGGCGGGGCTGCGGGTCCATGTCTGCGCGGACCGCCCTCCGGTGGACGACGGGGCGGACGCGTGGGCGCGGACGGCTGCCCGGGTGTGGCGGAGCCGGATGCCGGGCCTGTTCCAGGAGGCGCGCGAGCTGCCCGGAGACCCGTTTGCCGCCGGGCCGTTGGCTGTGGTCGCACTGTGCGCCGGGGTGGCGCTGGGGTCCGGTGAACGTGCGGCGGCCGCCGGTTGGGCGGCGGAGCGACCGTACGCGCTGGACGCGAAGCGGATCGGCCAGTTGGTGGAGGCGCTGACGTCGCCGGGGATCGATGACCGTACGGGCTCCGAATTCGACGCGGCCGGGCGGCTGTTCGGGGCCCTGGACGGCCGGTGCCCGGCGCCGGTCACCGCTCCGCTCGCCGCGATGCTGGTGACGGAGGCGGTGCGGGGCGGCAACGGTTCCCTGGAGCTGCCGCGCCGGGACGCGTTCACAGGCCCGGACGGCGAGGCCATCGCGGGGGTGCTCGGGCCGGAGATCCTGGGCGAGCTGGAGAGCGGTGCGGGTCGCGGGCGCCCGGCGGCCCGGTCCGTACAACTGCTGCGTGTGGCAAGACTGTTGGGTGTTCACATTACGGAGGTGCTGCCGGAGGCAGTCGACCGGCTGGCCGGGACCGTCCTGACTGAGGCAGCCGGGTCCGAGGAGGTGCCCGCCTTCGCCCCGGCGCTGCTGGAGCTGCTGGACGAGCAGTTCGACGTACGGACGGCGCTGCTCGGCGCGCTGGACCGGATCGCGCCCGACGATCCGGTGGCGGTGGCCCGGTTCCTGGAGCGGGTCGCGCTGCCGTTCACCGGGACGCAGGTGCTGCCGCACCTGCGGATGTGCGCCGAGGCGCCGAGGGCGATGACGACGCTGGGCCGGGACCGTCCGGCGATCTGGCACCGGCTGCTGCGGGCGGCCGGAGTCTCGCCTTTCGCCGAACCGTTGGTCCTGCGCACGGCGGCTGGCCTGGTCTGGGAGGACCGGGCCCCGACGGTCGAGGAGGCCCGGCTGCTGCTGGAGACGGCGACCTCGGACGCGCACCGGACGGCCGGTACGTGGGCGCGCCTGGTCGACGCGGCGCTCGGCGCCCCGGCTGACGCGGAGGACGCCACCGCGCTGGCCCACGACCTGCTGCGGGGCTTCCCGCAGGAGATCGGCGGCCGGGAGCGGGCCGCCCTCCAGCTCCTGGACCTCTGCCGGGACCTGCGCACGGGCGCACCGGAGCCCGGCTGGGCGGCCCGGGTCCGTACGCTCCGCACCCAGGCGGAACCGGTCGAACCGGCTCTGCGGGAGCGGGCGTCCGCCGCCCTGGCCGAACGCCTGCTGGCCCCGGACCGGCCGGGGGCGGAGCTGTACGACTTCGTCCGGGCCGACGACGCCGAACTGATCGCCGCCTATGACCGCGCGGCCCGCTCCGAGCCGGTCCGGACCCGGCTGCGTACCCAGCCCGCCTACGCGGCGGACTGCTTCACCGTCTGGACCGCCCACCCCCACGCGGGCACGGCCTGGACGACGACGGCCGCCGCCCTCCTGGACGAGGTGCTGCGCCCGGCGGTACGGAGCATGTCCGCCGAGTCCGTCGCGGAGGTGGAGGAGACGGTGGGCCGCACCGGCAGCAGCGGCCGGGCGAACGCCTTCCGCGACTGGAACCGGTCGAGCCCGCTGGGCCGCCTGGGCCGCCGGATCGCGGGGCGGGTGCGGCGGGGCTGAGGCCGCCACCGGCAGCACTCTCGGCACCGAGAGTGACTGAAAACCGCACACGCATACGTTACTTACCCGCGCCCCGGATAGGCTGCGGCCCGGGAGGTGACTCCACCTCACCGTTTCCCGACCAGCCGTTCACGGGGGAACTGTACTGACTTTCGACGATGTGGTGAACGCACCCGTCGACAAGCTGAAGACTGCGGCCGACGACTGGGCCACGATGGTGACCAGGCTGAAGGAACTCGCCGAGGACGACCGGACCAGGATGAGGGCGAAAGCCGCCAAGGTGTCATGGGAAGGTGTCAACGCGGGCGTCACCAAAGCGTTCATCGGAAAGACCGCGGCGGAGTTCGACGACGCGGTCGCTCAGGCCCGGGGCATCAAGTCGCTCCTGGCGGACGCCCACGCCTCCTTCGCACACGCCAGGAAGGCACTGGTCGCCATCCGGGACGAAGAGGGCCCCACGGCCGGCGTGGTGGTCAGCGCGACCGGCAAGGTGTCGGCCCGGTTCGACGTGGAGGACTTCCCGGGCGCACGCAACGACCCGGACTACCCGGAGGAGTTACGCAAGCAGAAAGCGGCCGTCGCCTCCTGGCAGAAGAAGATCGACCGGATTGTCGAGGACTGCTCCGACGCCGACGAATCCCTGAAACGCGCCCTCGAAGCCAATATCAAAAGCAAGAACGATTTCAGCAAGCCGACGTACAAGACCCTCGACGCGGAGCAGGCGGGGTACGCGACGGAGCTGCTGAAACAGGTCACGGGAGAGGGCGGAACGGCCCGCAACGTCGAGGCCCTGCGCACACTCGAAGACCTCATCGACGACAACCGCGGCGACCCCGAGTTCGCCACCGCCTTCTACCGCAGGCTGGGCGCGGAGGGGACGCTCGAGGCGCTCACCCGGATGTCCCTGGACTCCACGTCCCTCGGCCCGGCGGGACAGGACCGGGTGGGCATGGTCCGCAACATCCAGAGCGACATGGGGGCGATGCTCGGCCTGGCCACCACCCCGTCCGTCCCCAACCATCTGGACGCCGCCTGGACCTCACACCTGCTCAAGGCCGGCCGCAAGGAGATCGACGTCTCCGGGTTCGCGGGCGTCAACACCAAGGTGTACGGCTACCAGGCCCTGGGCGCACTGCTCCGGGAAGGCACCTACGACCAGAAGTTCCTGACGTCGGTCGGCCGGGACATGATCGCCATGGACAGGAAGAATCCCGAGATCTGGTCCCAGAACCTGCCGTACGACCAGAAGATGGCGATCAACCTGGGGCCGGACGGCGGAAGGGGCTTCAATCCGCTCACCGGGCTCATGGAGGCGATGAGCAGACACCCTGCGGCTGCGGCGGAGTTCTTCAACGAGAACCTGCGGGAGGACACCAACAACGACGGCATCGTCACACTGCTGGACGGGGACAGCCGCGGCAAGGACGCGCAGAGCGTGGTCGACTACATGCTCGACAAGAAGCCGACGGACGACTGGTACGACACCACCGCCGACAGCGGCCCCGCGCTCGGCCAGAAAGCCATGGGCAACGCCTTGGAAGCCGCGGTCACGGGCCGCGTGCCCGGCGACGACGACGCACCTCCGGTACGCCACTCCAAGGACATGAGCGGCGTCATGGAGAAGATCGTCGAGAAGATCGGCACCGACCCGGAGCTCGTATCGGCCAAGGCCGGCGACCCGGACGCCCCCCTGAGCGCTCTGGCTCCGCAGTTCGGCAGCATGGCGGCGGAGTACATGCCGGACCTCCAGGCGACCGCCGAGAACGCGGCGGGCCAGATCAAGCCGTTCGGCGAACCGGCCGAGTTCGAGAAGCACCTGATGACGAGGTTCCTCGGCGCGGTCGGCCAGGACCCGGACGCCTACGGGGCGATCTCCCACGCGCAGCAGGCTTACACGACGGCACTGGTAGCCGATGTGTTCCGCCATCCCGATCGCCCGGACATGGGTGAGGCGATCCGTAACGCCGTCCATCCCGGCGGGGAGATCGCGGGGATGATGGCGGAGGCAAAAGCGCATGCGGTCATCGAGCTCAAAACGCATGAGAACGGCGAGTACAACGAGGGCATCGAGAACAACGCGAAGTGGACGAACCGCATCATCGACCTGGTAGGGGCGAAATACCTCGAACTGATCCCGGTGGGCGGGGATGCCGTGACCTGGATTCAGGAGGACGTAACTGAATCCGTTGTGGAAAAATCGAAGAGGGAAGCCTTGAACGATGCCGTACTCACATCGGGGCAATCCTACGCGAAAGCAGAGGAAGCGGCTAAGCAGGCAGCAGCAGCGGCTGTCGCCACGGGTGGAAAAGCAGCGGGCCTGACTGACGAGGAATACAGCGTTTACCTGGGCTCCGCCTCTACAGCGACTGCGGACGCTTACTCCAGCGGCCACAACATGTCCGAGAAGAACCGTCCCCCGAGGGAGCAGTGAGCCGTGCGTCAAACCGGAAGACTCACAGCAATCATCTCCCTGTCGTTGACTCTCTGCGTGACCGGCATCGGTTGCGCCGAAACGAAGACGGAGAGCACCCCGAAGCTACCCGCAGAGTTCTGCTGGAACGCATTCGACCATGAAGACGTGCAGCCCATCCTGCCGACAGGTGAACGCCTGAAGCAAGACACCGAAGAGTTCAATTTCACAGATCGAAATCGATCCGCAAGTTGCCTCATCTACGTCGACGGAAATAGCGCATTCGATGTGCACGCACGCTTCGAGCGCAACGAAGAGATCATAGAATGGAGTTCGTTCGACGAACTGGAGCCCGAGCCGGTAAAAATAGGCAAGAAGGGGATTGTCTGGGACACCGGGGCAATCACTTACTTCCCCTGCGGCGCAGCAGCCGAATCCGGCCCGCTGGTCGCGAAATACCTGGAGCTCAAGATATACGTCAGCGGGGCCCAGGTTCAGAATCAACGCAAAACCCTCCCGGGCCTCCTCAAGCAGTTCACCACCTTCGCCCAGAAAGAACTGAAGTGCACCTGACCTGACGGCGCACCTCACGCCGGGCGCGGGCTGCGGGCTGCGGGCTGCGGGCTGCGGGCTGCGAGAATGAGGCATGGGTACGCATACAGAAGTGGGCTGCCGTATCGAGCTGCCGGGCGGGAGCCTCGGGAAAGCGGCCGGAAAACTGCCGGAAGCGGGCCCGACGGACCTCACGTACCGGTTCCCGCTGGGCACCGTGACCGTCGAAGGCGGCGGTGCCGTCTTCTCGGTCGGGCAGGTGACGGTGTTCGACTTCGCCCGGGTGATGCCGCTCGCGCTCGACGAACTCCCGGAGAAGGGGAAGGCCGCGTACGAGTTCACCGAGGGCGAGGGCACCCTGCTGATGGCGGCCCGCCCGGACCGGCGGATCTCGGTCACCGCGGACTTCGAGGACGGGGAGATCGTGTGCGGCTACGAGGCACTTCGGGAGGCGGTGTACGGGGCGGCCAGGGGGCTGCTGCACCTCATCCGCGCCGAAAGCCCCGCCGCCCTGCGCAACCCCCACATCGCGAAGCTGGCCGCCGCACTGCGGTGACCCCGCACCGACGGGGGCAACCTTGCCCGCAGGGTGTCCCCCGCCCCGCAGACGGAGGAGTCCGGGAACCCCCGTCACCCGAGACCCCTCCCCCGCGCACCGGTAGAATCGGCTTTCATGTCGAAGCCTGACGAGTTGCTCATTGATGTCGCCGCCCTGGTGGAGTCCGGGCACAGCAACAAAATGTCGCTGACGGTGGTCACCGGAGGTGCCGTCATCACCGGCCGACTGGCTCCCGAGGCCGTCTGGCGGCAACGGGTGTCGGAGGTACTGGCCGACTCGGCGCAGTTGAGCGAGTTCGCCGCCGTCTTCACCTCCGCGGCCCGCAAGGAAGGCCCGCCCACGCATCTGCACTTCCACGTGGCGCGCATCCTCCAGGGCTCGGTGGGAATCCCGGAGACGGGCGGTATGTACCGCGTGTCGATCGAGGACGTCACCGCCTGGACCATGGGCGACTTCAGCTACTCCGACCACTGACCACGTCGTCCGGGCGGGACCACGGAGGCCCTCAGGCGCGGTCGTGGAGCGTGACCTGGTAGCCGTCGGGGTCGGCGAAGGTGAACGTCCGGCCGAAGGGGCCGTCGACGGGCGCGGAGACGATCGTGTGGCCGTCGGCGGCAAGGGCATCGTGGATGGCCTGGACGTCGGTGGCGTGCAGCCAGATCGCCGCGCCGACGCCGGGCTGAGGGATCGACGCCAGGTCGGTGCCGGGCAGGGCGTCACGGACGGCGAACGCGATCGGCTTCGTCTCGAAGACCACGGCGTGCGGCGGCCCCGCCTGCGAGCGGACCAGGCCGAGATAGCGCTCGTAGAACGCTTGTGAGGCGTCCAGGTCTCGCACCTGGAAAGAGATGAAGTCGGGACCAGTGGCCGGCATGGCGGCACTCCTTCGCTTGACGTGAGCTTTGTGTCAGCTTCCTGACATGACCATCGTATGTCAGAATCCTGACATGAGCCACCTGGACGACGGCATCGACCTGACCACATCGCTGGGCTACCTACTGAAAGAGGCTTCGAGCGCCCTGCGCGCCGCCATGGAGGAGGTCCTGCGCCCCCTCGGCATGAGCGTGACGCACTACTCCTGCCTCGAACTGCTGGCCCAGCGTCCGGGCATGTCCAACTCCGAGCTGGCCCGGGGCGCGTTCGTGACCCGCCAGACGATGAACGTGCTGCTCCAGAACCTGGAACGCGAGGGTTACGTGGCCCGGCCGACGGAGGCACGGGTCGGCAAGGCCCTCCCCGCCGAGCTCACGCCCAGCGGGCGGCAGAGCCTGGAGCAGGCGACCGCCGCCGTCCGGTCCGTCGAGATCAGGATGCTGTCCGGCATGAGCGAGGCCGAGCAGTCCGACGCATTCCGGTCCCTGAAGAGCATGGTTCGCTCGCTGCGTGAGGGCGGGGGCAGCGGAGACGGCAGCGACGCCGGCGGATAGCCGAGCCGCCCGCGAGCAGGCCCGGCCTTCTCAGTACAGCAGGTCCAGTTCCGCCCGGACCGTCTTGCCCGGCGGGTCGCGGTCGATGACCGCCCAGCGGTCCGCCAGCGCGTCCACGATGAGCATCCCGCGCCCGCTGTCGTCACCGTCCGCCGGAACGGCGATCTCGCCCGGTCCCGGCGGCCGGCACTCGCCCCGGGTGTCGGACACCTCGATCCGCAGGACCCCGGAGGTCTCCCGGTCGCCGGGCAGGTGCGTCAGGCACAGCTCGAAGTCGCGGCCGGGGACCCGCCCATGGGTCACCGCGTTGGCCGTCAGCTCCCCGATGATGAGGGCCGCCGACTCCGAGGCGTCACTGAGGTACGGGATGCCCCAGGTGTGCAGCCGGTAGAGTCCGGTGCGGCGGGCGAGCCTGGCTCCGCGCGGATTCGAGCCGAATCGGCGCTTGAACACACGTACGGTTACGTCGGGTTGGATCTTCGTAGGCGCTTCCATGCCCCCAGATTCCCGGCCTCTCCCCTCCGCCACCAGGTCAGTAATCCGTACGCTGAGTCAGCGTACGGGCGCAAAGGGTAGACAGTACGAATCACGTTCCGTGAGCATGGACGGGTTGCGAACCAGGACAGGCGCACGGGGAGGTGGCCGTACATGACACACGGCACGGATGGCAGCGACAGCGCATACGGGACGTTCGGCAACGGCGGCACGAGCCGCACCGAATCCGAACCCCACTACAACCTCAAGATGTTCGGGGAAATCGTCAAGACCTTCCGCAAACGGGCCCGGCTGACGCAGGAACAGTTCGCGCCGCTCGTCGGCTACTCACTGGAGACCGTCGCCTCCATCGAACAGGGCCGACGTCTCCCGCCGCCGGACTTCGCGGAGCGCGCGGACAGTCTCCTTGACGCGTTCGGCGTGATTCTGGCGGCGGCGAAGCATCTGAAACGGCGGAAGGGGCTGGCGAGCTGGTTCCGGCAGTGGGCGCTGCTGGAGTTGGGGGCGCTGAGTCTGTACACGTACGAGTGCCGGTTGATTCCGGGGCTGTTGCAGACACCGGCGTACGCGCGGACGCTGTTCGCGGACCAGTTGCCGCCGCTGGACGACGAGCAGATCGAGGCGCAGCTCGCGGCCCGGCTGGAGCGTCAGGAACTCCTGCGGAACCGGCCGAACACCGCGTTCAGCTTCATCCTCGAAGAGCACCTGTTCTTGAGGGACTTGGGCGGTGAGGAAGTCACAACGGAGCTGATCGACCACATTCTCGACCTGTCCGAGCTGCGCAATGTGGACATCCAGATCATGCCGCTGGTACGGCACCACCACGCGGGGCTGCACGGGCCGATGCAGCTGCTGGAGACGCCGGAGCACCAGTGGTTCGGCTACTTGGAGGGGCAGGAGCACGGGCAGTTCATCTCCGACCCCAAAGTGGTCAGCGTGATCCAGATGCGGTGTGCCAGTATGCGTTCACAGGCTCTCTCGTTGGACGACTCCAAGAGCCTGATGCGGCGTATGCGAGGAGCGAGATGAGCACCACCACAGACCTGGCCTGGTTCAAGAGCAGCTACAGCAGCGGCTCCGGAGACTCCTGCGTGGAGGTCGCGATGGAGTGGCACAAGTCGACCTACAGCGGCGGCTCCGGAGACTCCTGCGTCGAGGTCGCCGCCTGCCCCTCCACCGTCCACGTCCGTGACTCCAAGATCGAGGAGAGCCCGCAGCTCGCCCTCGCCCCGACCGCCTGGACGCGCTTCCTCTCGTACGCCGTCCAGGGCTGACCGTGTCGCGTACCAGGCCAGGGCAAAGCAGACGCACACGTGCATCGCACCGGCCTGGGGCGCTGCCCGGTCCGGGTGCCGGTGGCCGGGCGGGTAACGTAAAGGAGTACTGATACGACTCGTGGGCCTCCTGGCGGGCTGCGTGAACCCCAGGAGGAGCCGCCGTATGACGACCAACCGTGGACGCAAGGACGTCATCCGCGACCGGATGGCCGCCACCGGCGAGTCGTACAACGTCGCCGCCCGCAATCTCAAGGCCATGAAGGACACCGCCGCCACCCGCGACGCCGTCCTCGTACAGCGCTGGACACCCGCCGACAGCTTTGACGTGCCCTGCCCCTGCGGCGGGACCTGCGAGCCGGGTGAGACCTGCGACCACTGCCACGCCCGCCACCGCCATGTGAAGCGCTACCCGGGCTCCACCACCGAGGTCGAGACCTGGGCCGACCGCTACGAGTGCACCGGCTGCTCCTCCTCGTACACCCTGACCGTCCATCTGGCCGGGCGGCCCTGGGGTGTCGCCGGGACCGTCGTCCGGGGCGGGTCGGGCGAGGAGGTCGTGCAGGCGACCGTCTTCCCCGGGGTGATCCACCCGCTGCTCCGGTCTGAGGCGGCCGAGGGCCCCGGCCAGGAGTGACGGCCGGGAGCGAGGCGCCCCTCGGTGAAGACGCCGTCACCGAAAGCGTGCGGCCGGGCGTTCGCGGGGTAGGCGAGAAGCAGACGCCCCCGAGGAGGAGCCATGTCCCGCCTGATCGCTCGCATCACTCAGTTCACCCGCAGCCCCCAGGGCCGCCGGACCATCGCGTCGGCCCGGCGCGCCGCGGCCGACCCGCGCAAGCGCGCCCAGGCGCGCAGCCTGTTCGGACGGCTGCGCGGACGCCGGTGACCTCGGCACTCCGGCGGACGGCCGGAGCGGTGGCGAGAGGCGTACGCAGAAGATGGCAGAAGATGCCCGCACAGGTCTCCCCGTGCGGGCATCTTCGCGCTCCGTCGGCCCCGTCCGGGCGGGCTCAGCTCTCGTCGGGCGCCAGCGTCAGCGAGATCGAGTTGATGCAGTAGCGCTGGTCCGTGGGGGTCGGGTAGCCCTCGCCCTCGAAGACATGGCCCAGGTGCGAACCGCAGCGGGCGCAGCGCACCTCGGTGCGGACCATGCCGTGGGCGCGGTCCTCGACCAGCTCGACCGCGTCGGTATCCTTCGGGTCGTAGAAGGACGGCCAGCCGCAGTGCGACGCGAACTTGGTGTCGGAGCGGAACAGCTCCGCCCCGCAGGCCCGGCAGGAGTAGGTGCCCGCCGTCTTGGTGTCGGTGTACTCACCGCGGAAGGCGGGTTCGGTGCCGGCCTGGCGCAGGACCTGGTACTCGGCGGGGGTCAGCTCCGCCCGCCACTGCTCGTCCGGCTTCTCGACGTCGTACGGCACGGCTCGCTCCTCAGCTCGAGAGGTGATCGCTGGACAGGTGGTCCAGGATGCGCGGGCCGAGGTCGGTGACATCGCCCGCTCCCATGGTGAGAACGAGATCGCCGGGCTTGGCCATTCCCGCGACGGCGGCGGGGACGTCCGCCTGGTCGTGGACGGCGGTGACCTCGGCGCCCGCCGCCTTCGCGGCGTCGATGATCAGGGCGCTGGTGATGCCCGGGATCGGGTCCTCGCGGGCCGGGTAGATGTCCAGGACCACGGAGGCGTCGGCCAGGGCGAGGGCCTGGCCCATCTCCGTACCCAGCTCCTGCGTACGGGAGAACAGGTGCGGCTGGAAGACGACCAGGATGCGGGCGTCGGCGGCGGCGCCGCGCATGGCCTCCAGGTCGGCGGTCATCTCGGTGGGGTGGTGCGCGTACGAGTCGATGACCTGCACGCCCGCCGCCTCGCCCTTCAGCTGGAGGCGGCGCTTGACCCCGGTGTACGAGCCCAGGGCCGAGGCCAGGTTGTGCGCGGGGATACCGAGGGCGACCCCGGCGGCGAGGGCGGCGACCGCGTTGTGGGCGTAGTGGGCGCCGGGGACGGAGACGGTGAAGGTGAGGAACTTCCCGTTCAGCAGGACGGTGACCTCGCTGGTCAGACCGCGCGGGGTGACCTTGTGGACCCGTACGTCGGCGTCCTCGGCGGAGCCGTACGTGACGACCTTGAGGTCCGAGAGGTCGCGGACCCGGCGGGTCAGCTCGACGGCGCCGGGCTGGTCGGCGGAGATCACCAGGGTGCCGCCGGGGACGACCTTGCCGACGAACGTCTCGAAGGAGTCGTAGATCTCGTCCATCGAGGCGTAGTTCGCGTGGTGGTCCAGCTCCACGTTGAGGACGATCGCGACCTCGGGGTCGTACTTCTGGAAGCTGCGGTCGCTCTCGTCCGCCTCCGCGACGAAGATGTCCCCTTCGCCGTGGGTGGCGTTGGTGCCGGGGCCCTCCAGGTCGCCGCCGATGGCGTACGAGGGGGCCAGGCCCAGCGAGGAGAGGGCGACGGCCAGCATGGACGTGGTGGTTGTCTTGCCGTGCGTGCCCGCCACCGCGATGGCGCGCAGGCCGTTCATCAGGGAGGCCAGCGCGTCGGAGCGGTGGACCACCGGGACGGAGAGCTCGGCGGCGCGCAGCAGCTCCGGGTTGTCGGCGCGGATGGCGCTGGAGACGACCACGCAGGAGGCGTCATCAGCCAGGTGCCGGGCCTCGTGCCCGATGTGCACGGTCGCCCCCAGCGCCCGCAGCGACTCGGCGGTGGCGGACTCCTTGGCGTCGCTGCCCGCCACCTTCGCTCCGCGCTGGGCGAGGATCTTCGCGATGCCCGACATTCCGGCGCCGCCGATGCCGATGAAGTGCGGTCGTTCCATGGCGGCGGGAATACCGGGTGCCATCGTTGGGTCCTCCATTGTTCCGGTGAGAGTCCTACGCGGTTCCGGGTTGCCCTCCGGACGGCCGCGCGGCCTTCAGCCTATTCGCTGTGCGCGAAGAGCTTGAGCACCGGGACGCCGACCTTGTGCCGGGCCCGGGAGGCCCAGTCGCGGTGGAAGAACTCCTCCACGTAGTGCGGGGCGGTCAGGACGATGACCTCGTCGGCGCCTGCCTCCTCGACAACGGTCGTCAGTTTGTCCAGGGGGTGATCCTCGATCACCTGTCCGACCGCTTCGGCGCCCGCCTCGCGCAGAGCGCGTAGGGAGTACTCAAGACCGATCTCGGCCGGTTCGCGGGCCTCCTTGCCCTCCGGTTCCTCACCCTCGCGGACCGCCTCCCTGAGCTCCCCCATCGCCACGTCGTCAATCGCGCGCAGCAGGACATCGGCCTGGTCGCCGCGCGGCTGCAACAGAACGACGAACGAGATCCGCTCCTCGCCGTGGAGGGTGGTGACGAAGTCCACGTCCTCCGGCGTGAGCGGCTTCTCGATCATCAAAACGCTTGTGAACACGACAGGCGCCCTTCCGCTTCTGCGTCTCGCCGACAGCCTGCTCGGCCGTCGGCGGTCGGTTGCTGAAACCATCCTTCCCCGTGCTTCCACGGGGACTGCAGAGGTAAGTGTGCCCAGCCGGAGCTAACCGGAACGGGTAATTCCGCTAAGTGTCCCCCCACTGGTTACCGCGGGTCCCTCCGGCGGTCACCGCGCATCTCTCCGGCGGTACCGGCTGAAGAGGAACCCGTCCTCCTCCAGCAGCGATGCCAAGGCGAAACGTTCCGGCAAGGTCACCCCGGGCCCTCCCGCGATGCGCTGCGCGTCCCCGGCCGTGAGCATCGGCGAGAGCGTCAGACAGAGTTCGTCCAGCGCCCCCGCCGCCACGAACTGGCCGAGCAGCCGGGGCCCGCCCTCCGTCAGCTGCCGACGCAGCCCCCGGTCCGCCAGCTCCCGCACCGCCCGGGCCGGGTCCACCCGGGTGCCGTCGCCCGCGATCACCACCTCCGCGCCCGCCTTCCGGGCCGCCGCGATCCGGTCGGCGGGCGCCCCGGCACCGGTCACCACGAGGGTCGGGACCAGGGGCCCGGTGAACAGCGGCAGCGAGAAGTCCAGGTCCAGCGAGCCGCTCACCACCGCGACGGCGGGCGCGGGCCCCTGCCCGGCCGCCGCCCGCCGCGCCGCGAACGCCTCCCGGGCGCGGGCCGGACGGTACCCCTCCAGCCGTACGGTCTCGGCCCCGGCGATCACCACGTCGGCCAGGGCCCGCAGGGTGCCGAAGATCCGCATGTCGGCGGCGCAGGAGATGGGCTGCGAGCGGCCGTCGTGCTGGGCGGCGCCATCGAGCGTGGAGACCATGTTGGCGCGCAGCCAGGCGCTTCCGGGCCCTTCGCCGGGGAGGCCGGAGGGGTACGCGTACGCCTCGGCCAGCTCGTCGAGACTCCACTCGCGGTCGGGGGAGGCGGCCGTTGTTGTCAGGTCCGTCACAGGGAACAGGCTTCGCATGGGTTGCAGTCTGGCACGGGCCTTAGGGTGGAGAGTTGTGTCGTCCTCCACCGCGTTTCCGGGGCAGAGCCCCCTTGCCGAAACGGCCCCGCTGTCCCTGTGCGCCCGCGAGCCGCACGTTCCCGCCGACCGTCTGGTCTCGGAGATGGTGCCGCCGCCGCGCTTTGATTCGGTGCGCTTCCACACCTACGTACCCGACCCGAACCAGCACAGCCAGAGCGAGGCCGTGACCGTGCTGTCCGGCTTCGCCGCCGGGCTCGGCGGGTCGCACGCGACGGGTGCCGGGCGCCGGAAGTGGTTCGGGGGCAGGAAGCCGGACAGGAAGCCGACCGGGCCGCGCGGGGTGTATCTGGACGGCGGCTACGGCGTCGGCAAGACCCACCTCCTCGCCTCCCTCTGGCACGCCACGCCCGCCGAGCCGTCACTGAAGGCGTTCGGTACGTTCGTGGAGCTGACGAACCTGGTCGGCGCGCTGGGCTTCCAGCAGACCGTGCAGACCCTGAGCGGGCACCGGCTGCTGTGCATCGACGAGTTCGAGCTCGACGACCCGGGCGACACCGTGCTGGTCTCCTCGCTGCTCAGCAGGCTGGTGGAGCAGGGGGTGGCGCTGGCAGCGACCTCGAACACGCTGCCGGGCAAGCTCGGTGAGGGGCGGTTCGCCGCCGCCGACTTCCTGCGGGAGATTCAGGGGCTGTCCGCGCACTTCCGCCCGCTGCGCATCGACGGTGAGGACTACCGGCACCGGGGGCTGCCCGAGGCCCCGCCGCCGTACAGCGACGAGCAGGTCACCCGGGCCGCGTACGCCACGCCGGGGGCCTCGCTGGACGACTTCCCAGGGCTGCTCGGACACCTGGCCCGGGTGCACCCGAGCCGGTACGGGGCGCTGACCGACGAGCTCGGAGCCGTCTGCCTGACCGGGGTGAGCGCGGTGCCCGACCAGTCGACCGCGCTGCGCCTGGTGGTGCTGGCCGACCGGCTGTACGACCGCGAGGTGCCGGTACTGGCCTCCGGGCTGCCGTTCGACAAGCTGTTCAGCGACGAGATGCTGAACGGCGGGTACCGGAAGAAATACTTCCGGGCGATCTCGCGGCTGACGGCACTGGCGCGTGACGCGAAGGGTCTGGTGGCGCAGTAGGTTCGGGGGGTGACACCGGGTGCCCGTCCGCGGCGCACCCGTAACACCGTTCACCCCGTTCGCGTACGACCGCGGACAACTCCCGTACCACCGCGTACACCGTTTGAAGGGATCTCCAGCATGGCTACCACGCGTCAGGCGCACACGGTCTGGGAAGGCAACCTGATCGAGGGCAAGGGGGCCGTCACCTTCGACTCCTCCGGCATCGGTGAGTACCCCGTCTCCTGGCCGGCCCGCTCGGAGGCGGCGAACGGCAAGACCAGCCCCGAGGAGCTCATCGCCGCCGCGCACTCCAGCTGCTTCTCGATGGCGCTCTCGCACGGTCTGACCGGGGCGGGCACCCCGCCCACCAGGCTGGAGACGAAGGCCGACGTCACCTTCCAGCCCGGCACCGGCATCACCGGCATCCACATCACCGTCCAGGGCGAGGTCCCCGGCCTTGATGAGGCGGGCTTCGTGAAGGCGGCCGAGGACGCCAAGGCGAACTGCCCGGTCAGCCAGGCGCTGACGGGTACGACGATCACGCTGTCGGCCTCGCTGGCCTGACCCGGCGGCACGGCCGTTCCGGCGGCCGTGCGCTCGACGGCTCCGCCCGATGGGCCGTCCCAGCAGCAACACGAGGCGCGGGGGCGCGCATGGTTCCCCCGCGCCTCCGTGCGTGCTACACACATGCGGGTCACGCCCACCTGTCCGCCAACAGGGAGTCGCCTCATGTCCTCCGAAACCCGGAACACAGCGAACGCACCCCGGCCCACCGCGAGCGAACCGGCACCCGGGTCCCGGCCCACCGCGACCCGACGGCAGGTCCTGGCAGGCAGCGGCGCGGCGGCCGCGATCGCCTTCACCGGGGCGTTCTCCGAACTCTTCGCGGGTACGGCCGCCGCCCGCGGCCACGGCGGCTACGGTCCCCTCGTCCCCGACCCGGACGGACTGCTCGACCTGCCGAAAGGTTTCCGCTATCGGGTGCTCTCCCGGGAGGGCGATCCGCTGCGCTCCGGCGAGGGCGAGGTGCCGAGCAACCACGACGGCATGGCCGCCTTCGCGGGCCGCCACGGGCGCGTCCACCTCGTCCGCAACCACGAGAACCGGGTGACGGCGAAGATCGGCGTCCCCACCGTCGAAGGGCTGACCTACGACCCGGCGGCCAAGGGCGGCTGTACGTCCCTGGAGCTGGACGGCCGGAACAAGGTCCTCGGCGAACGGGTCGCCATCGCCGGTACGGCGGTGAACTGCGCGGGCGGGCCCACCCCCTGGCGTACCTGGCTGACCTGCGAGGAGACCGAGGACCGGGCCGGGACCAACGGGTACGCCAAGGACCACGGCTTCGTCTTCGAGGTGGACGGCGCCGATCCGCGCCGCACCGGGGCCGTCCCGCTGACCGCGATGGGCCGCTTCCAGCACGAGGCGGTCGCGGTCGACCCGGGGAGCGGGATCGTGTACGAGACGGAGGACGCATTCGACCGGCCGTTCGGCCTCTTCTACCGCTTCCTCCCGGCCAGGCCGCTCGGCGGCACCGGCTCGCTGCGGGCGGGCGGGGCGCTGGAGGCGATGCGCGTACCGGACCTGCCCGACCTCTCCTCGGTCCAGGAGACCGGCGCGCGCTTCGACCGGGTCGAGTGGGTGCCCGTACCGGACCCGCTGGCGGCCGGAACCCCGATCCGCCTCCAGGACTTCGGCCCGAAGGGGATCACGCACGCGCAGAAGCTGGAGGGCTGCTACTGGGGCGGCTCGTCGGTCTACTTCGTCTCCAGCTTCGCGCGCAGCGACGAGGGTTCGGCGGCCGACCACTACGGCCAGGTGTGGCGGTACGAACCGCAGAAGCGCCGGCTCACCCTGGTGGTGATCTTCGGCCCGGACACCGACATCCAGCTCCCCGGCGAGTCCCCGGACAACATCTGCCTGGCCGCCGACGGGGGGCTGATGGTCTGCGAGGACGGCGGCGGCGCGCAGCACGTGCTGGGGGTGACGCGGCGGGGCGAGGTGTACGCGATGGCGCGCGGGCGGCAGAACATCGGGACGCCGGAGGAGCCGGAGTGGGGCGAGTTCGCGGGGGTCACGTTCTCGCCGGACGGCTCGACGATGTACGTGAACTGCTACACGCCGGGGACGACGTTCGCGGTGACGGGACCTTGGTGCTGAGGGGTTCCGCTCCGGGGTGCTGAGGGCCCTGGCGCTGAGGGGCACGCTCCGGAGCGGCCTGGAGTGCCCCGGAGCACCCGGAGCGCCGCGCAAAGATGATGACCGTAATGTCGGATATTTTCCGTGAGTGATCACTTATGCACGGAAACGGAAGAAGACGGTCGTCCTGACGGTTGCGGGGGCGCTGCTCGGCGGAGCCCTGGCCGGATGCGGGGCCCCCGCCCCCGCGCCCACCCCTCCGGCTCCCGCCCCCACCTCCCCCGCCGCCGCTCCGAAGAAGCCGCCCACGATGGCTCCGGGCCCGGCGGGACGCACGCCGGTCTTCGAGCGGCGGGCGACGGGGGGCGGGGGCGCGGCGGACGGCACGGCGGACGGCACGGCGGGGAAGGCCGGGGCGGAGAAAGGTGCGGCGGAGAAGGTCGTGGCGCTCACCTTCGACGCGGACATGACGGCCGATCAGGGCCCCCGGGCGCAGGCGGGCGAGCGCTTCGACAATCCGGAGCTGATCGCGCTGCTGCGGCGGCTGAAGGTTCCCTCCACGGTCTTCATGACGGGGCGGTGGGCGGAGGAGTACCCGGCGCAGGCGAAGGACATCGGCGCGGACGACCTGTTCGAGGTCGCCAACCACTCGTACAGCCACTACGCCTTCACCGCCGACTGCTACGGCCTTCCGGTGGTCGGGAAGGACGCCATGGCCCGCGATGTGGAGCGGGCCTTCTCGGCGTTCCGGCGGGCGGGCGTACGGAACGTGGTGCCGTACTTCCGCTTCCCCGGGGGCTGTTACGACGACACGGCCCTGCACGCGCTGACCCCGGCGAACGTGACGGCGGTGCAGTGGGACGTGGTGAGCGGCGACGCGTTCGCGAAGGATGCGGGCGCGGTGGCGGAACAGGTGCTGGACGGGGTGCGGCCCGGGTCGCTGGTGGTCATGCACTGCACGCGCAGCGCGGCGCCGGTCACCGGGGAGGCGGTCGGCAGAATCGTTCCGGAGCTACGGAAGCGGGGGTACCGGTTCGTGAAGGTGTCGGAGCTGATGGAGGGCTGATCCCCTCGGGCCGGGCGGCGGGCCGACCGGATACCGCGCACCCCGCCCTCAGGTCCGCTGATGGTGCGTGAGCAGGCGGGTGAGCAGATCGGTCAGGGTCCGCCGCTCCTCGGCCGAGAGCGGTTCCAGCAGTTCGCCCTGGACCCCGTCGAGTACACGGTCCATCCGCCGCAGCCGCCGACGGCCCTCGGCGGTGAGGGAGACCCGGTTGCGCCTGCGGTCGTCCGGGTCCGGTGTCCGTTCGACGTACCCGCCTCCGGCCAGTTCGTTGACCGTCGCGACGACATCGCTCCGGTCCATGCTGACCCGCCGCCCCAGCTCGGCCTGGCTGGCCACCCCGAACTCGTCGAGCGCGGCCAGGACCCGGTAGTGGTACCCGCGCGCGCCCACCCCGCCGAAGCCTTCGGCAGCCAGGCGGTGGGCGTGCACGGCCACCTGGGTGAGCAGCCAGCTCGGCCGGGCGGCCAGGTGTGCGGGGGTCTCTTCCACGGCAGCCACGATACAACGTTGGCACAGCCAACGAACATCGGTAAGGTTGGCGTCACCAACGTTGGACCTACCAACAAAAGGAGATGCCATGACCGCCTTGCCGACCGATGCCCTGATCGCCGACCGCGTCGGGATAGCCGACCTGTTCACCCGCTTCTCCCGCCTGCTCGACGAGAGGCGGTGGGAGGACGCCCACACCGTTTTCACCGAGGACGTGACGGCCCACTCCCCGCGTGGGGGCGAGATCCACGGCCTGGACCGGCTCATCGCGTTCGTACGGCAGTCCGAGGTCGAGGGCGAGCGCACCCAGCACCTGACCACCGACCTGCTGGCGGAGGTCGAGGGCGACCGGGCGGCCGTCTCGGCCAACTCGCTCGTGTACTTCTTCCGCGACGGCCAAGCACCTCATCTCACCAGCGGCCTGCGGCTGTCCGGTACGGCGGTACGGACTCCGGCGGGCTGGCGGCTCCGCGAGTCGTGGACCGTCCTCGCCTGGACACGGAAGGACTGACCCCGCCTCCGCGCCGCCTGCTGCTCCCGCGCGCCTCAGCCGGAACAGGCCGAGCGCCCCGCCTCCTGCCAGGCGCAGACCGGGCAGAGCGTGGCGCCCCTGGTCGACTCGGGGTGCTCGGTCGGCTCGCGGCAGAGCACGCACTCCGCGAACGGCGGGCCCGCGGCGGCCTCCGCGGCCGTGGGTGCGGGCGTTGCGCAGTACGAGGCGTCGTCCATGCCCACGAGCGTACGCAACCCGGCTGTCGGTATCCGGCGGTCAGTTGGACGTCCGGTCGGGCCTCGCCTCGCTGGGCCGCACGATGACGAACCCCTCGCCCTGGAGCATCAGCTGCACGGCCTCGCCCGAGCCGCCGCGCACCATCGAGCCGACGCTCTGGGAGCGGTGCAGGGTGGTCGTGAGCTGCTGGCTCCAGCCGACGACCGCGTCGGTGTCCACGTACACCGGCTGGGCGGCCGTCACAGGGATCACGATCGGGGTGCCCTCACATATGAGGCCGATCTTGCCGTGGCCGGAGAAGACGCTGTTGAAGAGGCCGCCGCCGACCATCCCGGCGCCCTTCACCGTCTTGATCTCGTACGAGAGAGTGGCGTCGAAACAGAGGACGTTGCGGCCGTTGATGGTGAACTGGTCGCCCTGGTCCATCTCCACGATGAAACAGTTGGCGGCCTCGTGCGCGAACCACGCCTCGCCCTGGCCGCGTACGGCCATGAGCGCGAGGCCCTCGCCGGTGACCGCGCGCTTGAGCAGACCGCCGATCCCCTGGCCCTTGCGCTCGAACTGGAGGTTGCCGCGGAAGGCGATCATCGAGCCCTGGCGGGCGTGCATCTCCCCGTTCACGGCGTACTTGATCGACTTGGGGTTCTGGAGGGTCATGCCGGGGGCGGTGGCCGGCTGGGCCAGGTGCTCGCTGGAAAACAGATCGCTCTTCATGCGGAGCATCCTCACCCGGACCGGTCCGTCAGGCCAAGGAGGTGGCAGAGAAAGCCGGAGACCGGAGAGGTGACGGGGAAAGCCCAGGAGGTGGCGGCGGGCCGCCTGGCAGACTGGGACCGTGAGCAGCGACGACACCACCCCGAGCCCCAGCAGTCCGTCCGATTCCGACCGGGACGCGGCCCCGCAGTACGTGCTCCCCCTCGTGGTGCACCTGGAGAAGACGGCCCCGCCCGCCCGGACGGACGCCCTGCGCACCGCCGCCCGTGCGGTGCTCACGATCCTGGCCGACGAGCGGTCCACGGGTGAGGGCGAGTGGGCCGGGGCGATGCGGGACTGGGAGGACGCCCGCATCCGCAAGGTGGTGCGCCGGGCGCGCGGCGCGGAGTGGCGCAAGGCCGCCGCGCTGCCCGGGATCACGGTGACGGACGGGAGCGCGGAGGTACGGGTGTACCCGCCGATCCCGCTGGACGGCTGGCCCAAGGAGCTGGCCAAGCTCCAGGTCTCGGGCACCGACCTGGACGACCCCGAGCCGCCCGCCGCCCCCGACCCGGACGGGCCGGTGCTCTGGCTCAACCCGGAGCTGGAGATGTCGGCGGGCAAGACGATGGCCCAGGTCGGCCATGGCGCCCAGCTCGCCTGGTGGGAGCTGTCCGACACCGAGCGCAAGGCGTGGCGGGAGGCGGGGTTCCCGCTGTCGGTGGCCACGGCGACGCCGGAACGGTGGCGGGAGCTGACCACGAGCGGCCTGCCGGTGGTGCGCGACGCCGGGTTCACCGAGATCGCCCCCGGGCCGACGGTCGTGGCCGAGGGCGGCCTGCGTCTCTGCCCCCTGCCGGGTGCACGGGTCGGCCGCTGATCCCTGCCCCACCCGGCCCGCCCCGTGGGTAACTCCCTGGCCCCGCACCCGGCTTCCCCGGCAGGATGACCATGAACCAGGCGGCCGTGAAACCAGATGGCCGTGAGCCAGTCGGCCATGAACCGTATGGCCACCCACCGGACGAGCAGGAGACCCCGCCCATGTCAGAGCCGGAGATCGACGTCCTCGTGTTCGACGTCCTCGGCACGCTCGTCGACGAACCCGCCGGTCTCCGCGCCGGTATCCGCGCGCTCGACCCGTCGCTCGACGGTGCCACGACCGAGCGGCTCCTGCTGCTGTGGCAGGGGCACATCGAGCACGAGCAGCGCCGCATCCTTGACGGCGAGCGGCCCTACCTCCCCAGTGACGCCCTCGACCGGGAGGCCGCCCATCGCGTGGCCGAGGCCGCCGGGGTCGGCGATCCGGACGCCGTGGCGGCGCTGGCGCTGTCGGCGCGCCGGCTCCCGCCGTGGCCCGACACCGTGGCCGGGCTCGCCCGGCTCGCCGAGGGGTTCCCGCTGATCGGGCTCTCCAACGCGAGCCGGACCGCCCTGCTCGGGCTCAACGCGCACGCCGGGCTCCGCTGGCACCAGGCCCTGTCCGCCGAGGACGCCCGGGCCTACAAACCGGACCCGGAGGTCTACCGGCTGGCCGTCACCGTCTCCGGGCTACCGCCCGAGCGGCTGCTGATGGTCGCCGCCCACGCCTGGGACCTGCGCGGAGCCCAGCGCCTCGGGCTCCGTACCGCCCATGTCTCCCGGCCCGTGGGGGACCCGCCCGCCGCGTCGGACCGGTTCGACCTGTACGCCGACGGCCTGGCCGACCTGGCGGAACAGCTCGACGCCCGCCGGGCCCGGAGAAAAGCCGCCCGCGGCTGAGTGTTTCCGCGCCCGACCACGTATCTCCCGGTACCGCCCCACCGGCATGACCGCCAAGTAGCCTGCGCAGTCAGCCGGTTGGCGGTTGATCGACGTCCGGTCGGTCGGTCGGCGTCCGGTTGACCGACGCTGTCACGTTCTCGGCCCGGGAGACACCTTGTTGCGACGCATCAACGGAACGGCCCTCATCATCGCGGCCCTGGTCGCCACCCTCGGCGCGCTGGCCTTCCCCGTCTGGTCCTACGCGGACCGTTCGGGCACCGGCGAGGCGAACCTCAACGCCTCCAGCGTCGCCACCCAGTGGGGCCCGCTCTCCGCGACGGACCGGGACTTCCTGGTCAAGGTGCGGCTCGCCGGGCTGTGGGAGCTGCCCGCCGGGCAGCAGGCGATCGAGCGGGCGCCCAGCGAGGCGACGAAGGCCGCCGGGGACCATCTGGTCGTCGGCCACACCGACCTGGACCGGCGGGCCCGCGACGTGGCCGCGAAGCTCGGGGTGGAGCTGCCCAACCAGCCGACCGAGCAGCAGCAGGCGTGGCTGCGGGAGCTGACGGCGGCGAGCGGGGACGAGTACGAGCGGAAGTTCGCCAACATCCTGCGCATCGCCCACGGCAAGGTCTTCGGGCTGATCGGCCAGGTCCGGCACACCACCCGCAACACCCTGATCCGGCAGCTCGCCAGTGACGCGAACCAGACAGTGCTGGACCACATCACCATGCTGGAGGCCACCGGCTTCGTCGACTTCGACGCCCTGGCGCGCGAGGCGGCCGGCGGCTCCACGGCCAGCCCCTCGGGCCCGCCTGCGCCGCGTGAGGGGCAGGTTCCGCTGGCCCCGGTGCCGGTGACGCCCTCCGGCGACCAGTCGTTCACCTCGCGCCCGGTGCCGCCGACGATGCCGCCGATGCCGTGACGTGACCTGCGGGCCGGAACCTCAAATCCTCCTCTGAACGTCCCCCTCTTCGGGTTCACCGCCGTTCCACGGGGCCATGACCCCTGAACAGAGCGGAGGAGGGGGACACCATGAAGCTGGGCATCGGGATCGGCTGGCGGCCGGAGATCGCGGCCGAGGTGGAGGCGCTCAAGGGGATCGACTGGGTGGAGGCGGTGGCGGAGAACCTCTGCGCCGACCACCTCCCGGACTCCCTGGTACGGCTGCGGGAGCGGGGCGTGACCGTCGTACCGCACGGCGTCTCGCTCGACCTGGGCGGCGCGGACCGCCCGGACGCCGAGCGGCTCGCGGGGCTGGCGGCGCGGGCGGAGCTGCTCGGTACGCCGCTGGTGACCGAGCACATCGCGTTCGTACGGGCCGGGGGGCCGCTGACCGCATCGCCCCGGCTGGAGGCGGGCCATCTGCTGCCGGTCCCCCGCACCTGGGACGCGCTGGCGGTGCTCTGCGAGAACGTACGCATCGCCCAGGACGCGCTGCCCGTGCCGCTGGCCCTGGAGAACATCGCGGCGCTGATCTCCTGGCCCGACGAGGAGCTGACCGAGGGGCAGTTCCTGGCGGAGCTGGTCGAGCGGACCGGGGTGCGGCTGCTCATCGACGTGGCCAACCTGCACACCAACCACGTCAACCGGGGCGAGGACCCGGCGAAGGCGCTGGACGAGCTGCCGGTGGAGGCCATCGCGTACGTCCATGTGGCGGGCGGCATCGAGAAGAACGGCGTCTGGCACGACACGCACGCCCACCCGGTGACCGCGCCGGTCCTCGGCGTACTGGCCGAACTGCGCTCCCGGGTCGACCCGCCGGGCGTGCTGCTGGAGCGCGACGACGCCTTCCCGCCCGGCGCGGAGCTCGCGGCCGAACTGGAGACGATCCGGGCCACGCTGCGGGCGGCGGGCCCGGCGGCCGAGGCACGTACGGTCCGTTCGACGGGGACCGAGGCACGCACGACCGGAGCCGGGGCGCGTGTGGCCTGTACGACTGCGACCGGAGCCGGGGCGCGTACGGGCCGGACCGCGGAGCCCGACGCGCGTGCAGCCCGTACGACCGCGACCGAAGCGCGTACAGCCGGAGCCGGGGCGCGTACGGGCCGGACCGCGGAGCCCGACGCGCGTGCAGCCCGTACGACCGCGACCGAAGCGCGTACAGCCGGAGCCGGGGCGCGTACAGCCCGTACCGCGGAGCCCGACGCGCATGCGGCCCGTACCGCCCCGGCCGAAGCCGCCAAGGCCGCGCCTCCCGCGGAAACGCCCGTCGCACCCCCCGGCGCCCGCGACCGTACCGCCGTCGCCCAGACCGCGCTGCTCTCCGCGCTCGTCGCCGGAACCCCGGCCCCCGAGCGCTTCGACCACCGGCGGCTGCGCGTGCAGAGCCGGGCGCTGGCCGCCAAGCGGGCCGGTGTCGTCGCCAAGGTGGCGCCCGAGCTGCCGGAGATCCTCGGTGACGGCTACCGCGCCGCGTTCCTCGCGTACGCCAGGTCCCGTCCCATGAGCGGCGGTTACCGGCGTGACGCCCTCGACTTCGCGGAGCACGTCCTGATCTCCGGCGGCCTCCCCGACCCCGTGGCGCAGCGTCGGCTGACCCACTGGTGGGAGGACCGCTCCGGCATCCGTCCGCCGCGCCGGACCACCCGTCTCGTCCGTGCGGCGCGTGCCGTCCTCGTAGGAAAGTGAATCGCCATGAACACGCTCGCCCTCCTGGTGACCCTCGCGGTCGCCCTCTCCACGGTGCTCCTCCTCGTGAAGGCGGCGGCGTCGCGGTCCCGCCGCGCTCCGGCCGGCGCCTCCCCCCTCGCCCATGACCTCTACGAGGCGGCGTTCCTCAACGGCGGTCCGGCCAGGGTCGTGGACACCGCGCTCGTCGCCCTGTCCACGGACGGCCGGGTGCTCATCGGCGGGCCCGGCATCGTCTCCGTACAGCGGGCGCAGGCGAACGACCCGGTGGAACGCGCCGTGCTCCAGGAGCTGTCCACCGCGCCGAGCGGCGCCCTGCACGGGGTGCGGGAGGCGGTGATGCGCCACCCGGCGGTGCAGGAGATCGGCGACGGGCTCGCGCGGCGCGGGCTGCTCGTCCCGCCCGCCGCGAACCGGTCCGTACGGCGGTGGGGGCGGGTCCAGGGAGTGAGCTGCTTCGTCGCGTTCCCCCTCTCCATCGGGGTCACGGTCCTCCAGTTCATCGCGCACGACTCCGCCTTCGACATGCCGTTGCCGTTCGTCGTGAAGGTGCTGCCCGCGATCCTGATCGGCGGGATCAGCGGCCTTGTCGTGGCCTCGGCCGCCGCCAAGAGGGTCACCCGGGCGGGCCGCAGGGCCGCGCAGGCGTTCCGGGCCGCGAACGCCCACGTGACGACCCCGCAGTACCTCGTCGCCACCCAGGGGCTGCGGGCGCTCCCCGACCCCGTGCTCCAGGACCAACTGATCGCGGTGGCCCGGGCGTCCGCACCGGCCGGGCGCTCGCGCTCCGGCTTCTCGGGGAGCCGGACGCCGGGGTACGTGGGAGGTGCGGCGCTGGTGGCGGGCGTGGCCGCCACCACGGTGTGGTGCGCCGACGCGAGCCCGGACCACACGAGTTGCGGGGGCTCGACCGGGAGCGGCTGCGGCGGGGCGTCGGGGTGCGGCGGCGGCTCGGGATCGAGCTGCGGCAGCTCCGGGTCCAGCTGCGGGAGTTCGGGCGGGTCCAGCTGCGGCGGGGGCTCCAGCTGCGGCGGCGGCTCCTGAACCACGGCTGCCGCGACAGCGACCGGAGTGAAGCAACCGGGTCGTTTCCCGCAACACACCGGCCCGGTGCTGTACTTCACCCCTGCCGCCCCTCACCATCCCCTCTCCGCATCCGCAGAGAGGTCCCGCCGTGAGAGCAGTACCCCTGTACGTCACGCTCGGCTCCCTGGTCCTGTCCGCCGCCCTGACCACCGCCCCCGCGACCGCCCGGGACGGCGGCCCCGGCACCGCCTCCGCCTCCGCCGAGGAGCGCGGTACGGCGGTGGCGGCGGCCCGCGCGGCGGCGGCCGGGATCGCCTTCGGGGCGTGCCCGGAGGAGGAGCAGCTGCCGGACTCGCTGATGTGCGGCACCGTCAGCGTCCCCCTGGACTACGCGCGGCCCGACGGGCGGACCATCGAACTCACCGTCAGCCGCTCCCCGGCGACCGGCGGGGCGGCCGGCCGCCAGGGGTCCTTCGTCTACAACCCGGGCGGGCCCGGCGCCTCCAGCATCACCTTCCCGCTGATGGGCGAGATGTCCGAGTGGAAGGAGGTCGCGGCGGCGTACGACATGGTCGGGTACGCCCCGCGCGGTGTCGGCGACTCCGCCCCGCTCTCCTGCCAGGACCCCGCCGCGTTCGCGAAGAGCCCCACCGACTCCCCCGCCCACCCGACGGCCGCGTACAAGGAGCGGCGGATCGCGGAGGCGCGGGCGTACGCGCGGGGGTGCGAGCGGAACGCGGGCGAGGCGCTGCGGCACTACACCTCGCTCAACAACGCCCGTGACCTGGAGGTGCTGCGGGCCGCCCTCGGTGATGAACAGCTGACCTTCATGGGGGCCTCGTACGGCACGTATCTGGGTTCCCTGTACGCGACCCTCTTTCCCTCACGCGTACGCCGTATGGTCCTCGATTCCGCGGTCGACCCGGACCCGGAGAAGATCTGGTACCGCTCCAACCTCGATCAGTCGCTGGCCTTCGAGTCCCGCTGGGAGGACTTCCGGCGCTGGGTCGCCCAGCACGACGACGTCTACCGGCTCGGCACCACGCCCGAGGCCGTACAGCGCCATTACGACGCCGTGCGCACCGAGCTGGCGGCCGAACCGGCGGGCGGGACGGTGGGGCCGGGGCAGTTCCACGCGGCGTTCCTCCAGGCCGCGTACTACGACGACTACTGGGCGATGCGGGCGACCGCCCTCTCCGAGTACGTCCGGGGCAATCCGGAGCCGGTGATCACCCAGATGTCGCCGCGCGCGGTGACGGCGAAGGGCGACGAGAACGCGCGGGCCGTCTACACCGCTGTCGAGTGCAACGACGCGCCCTGGCCGCAGGAGTGGGAGGTGTGGGACCGCGACCATACGGACCTCGCCCGCATCGCCCCGTTCCAGACCTGGGACAACGCCTTCACCAACCTGCCGTGCGCCTTCTGGCCCGCGCCCCGGCAGCGGCCGCTGGACGTCTCCACGGAGTGGGGCGAGCTGCCCCCGGTGCTCATCCTGGCGGCGGAGCGCGATGCGGCGACCCCGTACCAGGGGGCTCTGGAGCTCCAGCGGCGGCTGCGCGGCGCGGCGCTCGTGACGGAGCGGGGCGCGGGGACGCATGGCGTCGGCGGGTTCGGGAACGCCTGCGTGGACGAGCACATGCGGCGGTATCTGCTGACGGGCGCGGTGCCCGTGGGGGACGCGGAGTGCGCCCCGCGCGCGGAGCCGAACCCCGTCTCGCTGGACTAGGGCGTGTCCGGCGGATCTTGACCGGGTCCGCGAGCCCGGCATGATCCGGACGGGAGACCGCAGGAACGCGGAAGGGCCCTGCCGGAGCGCACTCCGGCAGGGCCCGAAGCCGAACCCGGTGTCGCTGGAACGGCGGGCGGCACGGTCGGTGCCCGGTGCCCGTCTTCTGATCTTCCGGGTTGGGGTGGTGCGGGAACTCGCTGGCTATGCGAGCCCGGCCACCAGGTCTGCGATGTCCTTCCTGCGGCCCGTGTAGAACGGGACCTCCTCGCGCACGTGGAGCCGTGCCTCGGAGGCGCGCAGGTGACGCATCAGGTCGACGATGCGGTACAGCTCGTCCGCCTCGAAGGCGAGAATCCACTCGTAGTCGCCGAGCGAGAAGGAGGCGACGGTGTTGGCGCGGACGTCGGGGTAGCCCCGGGCCATCTTGCCGTGGTCCGCGAGCATGCGGCGGCGGTCCTCGTCCGGCAGCAGGTACCAGTCGTAGGACCGTACGAAGGGGTAAACGCTGATGTAGTCGCGCGGGGTCTCGTCGGCGAGGAACGCCGGGATGTGCGACTTGTTGAACTCGGCGGGGCGGTGCAGCGCCATGTTCGACCAGACCGGCTCCAGCGCGCGGCCGAGCCTGGTGCGGCGGAAGAGGTTGTAGGCGTCCTGGAGCTGGTCCGAGGTCTCGGCGTGCCACCAGATCATCAGGTCGGCGTCGGCACGGAGACCGGAGAGGTCGTAGGTGCCGCGCACGGTGATGTCCTTGGCCGCGAGCTGGTCGAACAGCTCCTGGACCTCGTCCGCGTATCCCGCCCGGTCCAGCGGCAGTACGTCGCGCAGTTTGAAGACCGACCACAGGGTGTAGCGGATGACCTCGTTGAGGTCCTTGGCCTTCTTTCCGGCGTTCGGACTCTTGCTGGGCGTCACACTCTCGGGAGCAGTCATACGGCTATTGTCCCGCCTCGCTCTCCGTGCCCCGAACCAGGGTCGGCGTGGCGATGATCTCGTTCGTGATCTTCCCCGTGCCGGGCCCCGCGCCGGGCCCCGTGAGGTCGCCCGCGATCTCGTCGGCCGCCCGCTGCGCGCTCGCGACGCAGGCGGGGATGCCGACCCCGTCGTAGACCGCGCCGCAGACCCGCAGGGCGGGCAGTTTCGCGACCTCGTCACGGATGCGGGCGACCCGGGTGTGGTGGCCGACCGGGTACTGCGGGAGTCCGCCGATCCAGCGGGTGACCTCGGTGTCGACGGGGCGCGCGGCGAGTCCGGTGGCCTCGCGGAGGTCGCGCAGGGATACGGCGACGAGTTCGCCGTCCTCGCGGTGCAGGTGCTCCTCCTCGCCGTACCGGCCGACGGAGGTACGGAGCACGAACAGGCCGGGGGCGGCGTCGGCGACCCACTGCCACTTGTTGGTGGAGAAGGTGGACGCCTTGATGGTGCGGCCGTCGACCGGCGGCACGAGGAAGCCGGAACGGCCGCGCAGGGCCTCGTACGCCTCGATGTCGGCGCGCCGGAAGGCCATCGTGACCAGGGCCATCGAGGCGTACTCCACCCCGGCCAGCTCGGCGGAGGCGGCCGGGGACTCGGCGGCCAGCAGGGCGGAGGCGGACCAGGCGGGGGTGGCCAGGACGATGCCGTCGGCGGTGATCATCCCGGTGTCGGTGCGGACCGCCCAGCCCGTGCCGTTACGGGTCAGGCCGAGGACGGGGGTCTCCGTACGGATCTCGCCGCCCCCGGCCCGTACGGCGTCGGCCACGGCGTCCGGGAGGGTGCCGATGCCGCCCGCGAGGCCCTGGAAGACGGGTCCGGTCTGCTGCCGGGCCGCCGCGCGCTCCTGGATGCGGCGGACGGCCTCCAGCAGCGGGCCGCCCTCCTTCACCGCTTCGTAGAGCTGCGGTACGGCGGCGCGCAGCGAGATCCGGTAGGCGTCGCCCGCGTAGACCCCGCCGAGGAGGGGTTCCACCAGCCGGTCGACGACCTCGCGGCCGAGCCGGTCGGCCACGTACGCGCCGACCGCCACATCGTCGCCGACGGGGGTCGGGGTGAGGTCGCGCTCCTCGGCGATCCGGGCCAGCCCCTCGGGGGACAGCACCCCGCCGAGGGCCGCCGGGTCGCCGGGGACGCCCATGACGTGGCCCGTGGGCATCGGGCGCAGCGCGTCGCGCGTCCAGAGGGAGGCGGTGGCGGTGGCGGGCGGCTGGAGGCGGCCGGAGAGCCCGACGGCCTCGGCCAGGGCGACCGCCTCGGGGCGGCGGGCGAGCACCGACTCGGCGCCGAGGTCGACCCGGACGCCCGCGACCTCGCCGGTCATCAGCTTGCCGCCGAGCCGGTCCGTCGCCTCCAGGAGCGTGACCCGCAGACCGGTGGCGACCAGGCGGTGGGCGGCGGCCAGTCCGGCGATGCCGCCGCCGAGGACGACGACATGGCGCGCGGGCGGGTCGGCGTCCTGATGTGAACGGTGCATGGGTCCACTCTCTCAAACCTCCGCCGGGTCCCGGCCGTGACCACTTCGAAACCCCCGGCCGGAAACCGGTCCGGGCAGGCCCGCGTCGAATCGGCACTGTCAACGAGAGTCCAGGGGGGACCTGTTATGACCAGCGGTACCGATCGATTCCCCGCCCGCCCGCCGCGCGCGGCCCACCACCGCCGCTCCCGTCTCCGCGCCGCCGTGGCGGCCGGGGCGCTCGGCGCGGTGCTGCTCGCCGGGGGCTGCGCGGCGGGCGACGAGAGCGCGTCCGACGCGGGGCAGCACGACCTCAAGGCGGGCGCGCCGGAAGGGTTCGCGGACCGGCAGGGCGCTCCGGGCGCCTCGGCGGCGTCCGCCGCCCCGGCGGACGGGGGGAAGGGCGCGGACCAGCAGGGCAAGGCACCGAAGCCGGGGGCCGCGGGCACCCATGTGATCCGTACGACCGAGCTCGCCGTGGAGGTCAAGAGCGTGCCGAAGGCGGCGGCCGCCGCCCGGAGCGCGGTCGAGGCGAGCGGGGGCCTGGTGGCGACCGAGACCACCGAGCGGGTCGACGACGAGCACGAGTTCTCGCATCTCGTGCTGCGGGTGCCGCAGGAGAGCTACCAGGAGGTGCTGCGTACGCTCACCGGCTCCGGGAAGCTGCTCTCCCGCTCCTCGAACGCCAAGGACGTCACCGACAAGGTCGTCGACGTGGAGAGCCGGATCGCCACGCAGCGGGCGAGCGTGAAGCGGGTGCGGACGCTGATGGACAAGGCGGAGAAGCTCACCGATGTCGTCACCCTGGAGGGCGAGCTGAGCAGCCGTCAGGCCGATCTGGAGTCGCTGCTGGCCCAGCAGGCGGGGCTGAAAGACCGCACCACGATGGCGACGATCACGCTGGACCTGTCCGAGCCGGACGCGCCGGGCCGGGACCGGGAGGACGACGGCCCGGGGTTCCTGGACGCGCTGGGCGGCGGCTGGGACGCGTTCGTGACGACGCTCCGGTGGATCGCGGTGGCGATCGGCGCCTCGGCCCCGTTCCTGGCCACGGCGGCGCTGCTGCTGGTGGTGTGGCGGGTGCTGCGCGCCCGGCGGGCGGGCCGTACGGCTCCCCCGGTGGTGCGGGCGGAGGAGGCCGGGGGCACGCCGTCCTCCTGAGCGCCGTAGCGTGGGCCCCCTGACGGCTCGTACGGGCGGCTCGTACCGCGTGTGCGGCTACGGCTCGTACGGCGAAAGGGACCCGGACAATGGCAGCGGAGCGACTCGTGGTCATCGGCGGCGACGCGGCGGGCATGTCCGCCGCGTCGCAGGCCCGCAGGCTGAAGGGGGCGGACGAGCTGGAGATCGTCGCCTTCGAGCGGACCGCATTCACCTCGTACTCCGCCTGCGGCATCCCGTACTGGGTGAGCGGGGACGTGAAGCACCGGGACGACCTCATCGCCCGTACCCCCGAGGAGCACCGCGAGCGGGACATCGACCTGCGGATGCGCACCGAGGTCACGGAGATCGACGTGGCCGGGCAGCGGGTGCGGGCGGTGGACCGGGAGAGCGGGGACGCCTACTGGACGGGGTTCGACAAGCTGGTCATCGCCACCGGGGCCCGGCCGGTCCGCCCCTCGCTGCCCGGCATCGGCGCACCGGGGGTGCACGGGGTGCAGACCCTGGGCGACGGGCAGGCGCTGCTGGACTCGCTGGACGCCCTGGACTCCGGGAAGCGACGGCGGGCGGTCGTGGTGGGCGCCGGGTACATCGGCGTCGAGATGGCCGAGGCGATGCTGAAGCACGGGTTCGAGGTGACCGTCCTCAACCGGGGCGAGCAGCCGATGGCGACGCTCGACCCGGACATGGGGAAGCTCGTCCACGAGGCGATGGACGGGCTCGGGATCACCACGGTCAACGGCGCGGCGGTGACCGAGATCCGCACGGGTCCGGACGGCCGGGTGCGCGAAGTGGCGACGGAGGAGCGGAGCTACCCGGCGGACGTGGTAGTGCTCGGCATCGGCGTCGAGCCGGAGGCGGGGCTGGCCCGGGAGGCGGGGCTCACGGTGGGGCCGCACGGCGGCATCCTCACGGACCTGGCGATGCGGGCGGTGGGCCACGAGAACATCTGGGCGGGCGGCGACTGCGTGGAGGTCCTGGACCTGGTGGCGGGCCGGACCCGCCACATCGCGCTGGGCACGCACGCCAACAAGCACGGCCAGGTGATCGGTTCCAACGTCGGCGGCGGCTACGGCACGTTCCCGGGCGTCGTCGGTACGGCGGTGAGCAAGGTCTGCGACCTGGAGATCGCCCGGACCGGGCTGCGGGAGAAGGACGCCCGGGCCGTCGGGCTGCGCTATGTCACGGCGACCATCGAGTCGACGCAGCGCGCGGGGTACTACCCGGGGGCGAGGCCGATGACGGTGAAGATGATCGCGGAGCACCGTACGGGGCGGCTGCTCGGGGTGCAGATCGTGGGCCGCGAGGGGTCGGCGAAGCGCGTGGACGTGGCGGCGGTGGCGCTGACGGCCGGGATGACGGTGGAGCAGATGACGGCGCTGGACCTGGGCTACGCCCCGCCGTTCTCGCCGGTCTGGGACCCGGTGCTGGTGGCGGCCCGCAAGACGGTGGCGGCCGTGCGGGGCGCGGGGAGCTGACCTGCTCTCCCACGCCCCGGGGCCCCGCTGCCTCAGCGCGCGGTCTGCTCGTGGACGTAACCCACGAGGCGGGTCAGCGCGTCCGGGTCCATCGACGGCATGACGCCGTGGCCCAGGTTGAAGATGTGGCCCTCCAGACCGGCGGCGGCGTCCAGCACCTCGCGGGTCTTGGCCTCGACGGCCGGGGTGGGCGCGAAGAGGACGGCCGGGTCCAGGTTGCCCTGGAGCGCCTTGCCGGGGCCGACGCGGCGGGCGGCCTCGTCCAGCGGGACGCGCCAGTCGACGCCGACGACGTCCGCCCCGGCCTCGCCCAGCAGGCCGAGGAGCTCGCCGGTGCCGACGCCGAAGTGGATGCGGGGGACGCCGTACGGGGCGACGGCGTCGAAGACCTTCGCGGAGGCGGGGAGCACCGAGCGGCGGTAGTCGGCGGGGGCCAGCGCGCCGACCCAGGAGTCGAAGAGCTGGACGGCGGAGGCGCCCGCCTCGATCTGGACCTTGAGGAAGGCGCCGGTGATCTCCGCGAGCCGGTCCACGAGGTCGGCCCAGAGCTGCGGGTCGCCGTACATCATGGCCTTGGTGCGCTCGTGGCTGCGCGAGGGGCCGCCCTCCACCAGGTAGCTGGCGAGGGTGAACGGGGCCCCGGCGAAGCCGATGAGCGGGGTGGCGCCGAGCTCGGCGGTGAGCATCCCGATGGCCTCGGTGACGTACGGGACGTCCTCGGGGGTCAGGTCGCGCAGCCGGGCCAGGTCGGCGCGGGTGCGGATCGGCTCGGCGATGACGGGGCCGACGCCGGGCTTGATGTCGAGGTCGATGCCGATGGCCTTCAGGGGGACGACGATGTCGCTGAAGTAGATCGCGGCGTCGACCTTGTGGCGGCGTACGGGCTGGAGCGTGATCTCGGTGACCAGCTCCGGCATCATGCAGGAGTCGAGCATCGCGATGCCCTCGCGGACCTTCAGGTACTCGGGCAGCGAGCGCCCCGCCTGCCGCATGAACCAGACCGGCGTGTGCGGCACGGGTTCGCGCCGGCATGCCTTGAGGAACGCGGAATCGTGGGTGGCGCTCCGGGCGGTGTCGTGGCTGGCGGCGGTCGTCGTCTGCTGGCCCGAAGGGCGTTCGTTGGCACTCACGCACCAAATCTTCGCACGCACGGCGAAGGAGCCCGGCGCCGCACGGGTGTCTGTCCCTGCGCGAGGCCCGCGTTCCGCCTACTCTTCCCGGCATGGCTCCGGCTCAGGGACAGTTCTCCGATCATTCCGATGGCGCTGACGGCAAGGGCGGTGCGGAGGGTCCTCCGGTCCCGCCCGCGTTCCGTACGGCGGTCGAGGCGTTGCGTTCCGCGCGGCTCCGTCCGGAGCTGGAGGTGGAGGCCACGCGCCCGCCGCAGCGCCTGGCGCCCCACGCGTTCGCCCTGGAGGCGGCGGTGGTCGACGGCGAGGACGACCTCGCGGACGGCCGACTGGTCCTGCTGCACGATCCGGCGGGGCACGACGCCTGGCAGGGCGCCTTCCGGCTGGTGACGCTGGTGCGGGCGGAGCTGGAGCCGGAGATGGCCGCCGATCCGCTGCTGCCGGAGGTGTGCTGGTCCTGGCTGACCGGGGCGCTGGACGCGCGCGGATTGTCGTACGGGGAAGCCGGGGGGACGGTGACACGCGCCGGATCGCACTACTTCGGTGCGCTCTCCGCGCGCCGTCCGGCGACCCAGATCGAGATCCGGGCCTCGTGGACGCCGCGCGAGGGGCGGAGCGGGGCGCCGGACGCGGCGTCGCACCTGATGGCCTGGGGTGATCTGCTCTGTCAGATCGCGGGGCTGCCGCCGTCGGACCCGGCGGACGCGGCGGTGGTGACCCTGCCGCAGCGGCGCGGTCCGCAGGTTTCGTAACAGAACGTCACCCGTTTCGCACACACGCCGACTCTCTTTTCGTACAATCGATCGCGCGTCCTATTTGCCCGAATTGTTACTCACTAAATCGTGATCTTCCTCTAAAGGAGGACGGGTCTGCTGCCGAAGAGGTCAATGACCCTTCAAGCACGGTTCGCCCCGGCTTCATCCCCGAGCCGGCCCCGTCCCGCCACTCCCCCCAGGAGGCCTGGTGTCCGTTCTCCTTGAGCAGCCCGCAAGCCTGGTCGCCTACCGCCCGAACAAGCCGACGGCCATGGTCGTCGTGGCCGACCCGCGCGTCCGTTCCACCGTCACCCGCCATCTGTGGGCCCTCGGAGTACGTGACGTCATCGAGGCGTCGTCCATCGCGGAGGCACGTCCCCGCGTCGGCAACCCGCGCGACATCTGCATTGCCGACGTCCACCTGCCCGACGGTTCCGGGCTGACCCTGCTGTCCGAGACCCGCGCCGCAGGCTGGCCGAACGGTCTCGCCCTCTCCGCCGCCGACGACATCGGCGCCGTTCGCAACGCCCTCGCGGGCGGCGTGAAGGGGTACGTCGTCACCGGCACCCGAACCAACATCGGCCACCCCACCCGCCCCGGCGTCGCCCCCATCGGCGCCAACGCCGCCCGGATGCACCGCCGGCCCCCCGGCTCCCCGAGCCACCCGGGCGGCTACCGCGAACTGTCCGGCCGCGAGGTGGAGGTGCTCCGCCTGGTCGCCGAAGGCCAGTCCAACAAGGCCATCGGCGTCTCGATGGGCCTCTCCGCCCTGACCGTCAAGTCCCACCTCGCCCGCATCGCCCGCAAGCTCGGCACCGGAGACCGCGCCGGAATGGTCGCCGTCGCCCTGCGGACGGGCATCATCCACTGATCCCACCCCGCCGGACGTGCACCGATGCGGCTCCGGCTGGAATACGCGCATGGCCACCCGTCGACGGAACGTTCCGTCGACGGGTGGCGCGTATACACAGATACCCTTGACGTGTGACCGACGCCCAAGAGACCGCAGCAGACAGTTCACTGCGAACCACCGGGGGCGCTCCCCCGGACGACGTCGCCCCGGCGCCGATCCCCTTGCTCGAACCGCGCGAGGGCATTCCCCCGGTGGTGGCCTCCGACGACGCCCTCGCCCGGGTGATCGCGGCCTTCGCCCGCGGCACCGGACCGGTGGCCGTCGACGCCGAGCGCGCCTCCGGCTACCGCTACGGCCAGCGCGCCTACCTCGTACAGCTGCGCCGTGACGGCGCGGGCAGCGCCCTGGTCGACCCGGTCGGCTGCCCCGACCTCTCGGGCCTGTCCACCGCCCTGTCCGGCTCCGAGTGGATTCTGCACGCCGCCACCCAGGACCTGCCCTGTCTGCGGGACATAGGCATGGCCCCCACCTCGCTCTTCGACACGGAGCTGGCCGGACGCCTCGCGGGCTTCCCGCGCGTCGGCCTCGGCGCCATGGTCGAGAACGTCCTCGGTTACGCCCTGGAGAAGGGCCACTCCGCGGTCGACTGGTCCACCCGCCCGCTGCCCGAGCCCTGGCTGCGCTACGCCGCGCTCGACGTGGAGCTCCTGATCGACCTGCGCGACGCGCTGGAGGAGGAGCTGGAGCGGCAGGGGAAGCTGGAATGGGCCCGGGAGGAGTTCGAGGCCATCGCCTCGGCGCCGCCCGCCCCGCCGCGCAAGGACCCCTGGCGCCGCACCTCGGGCATGCACAAGGTCCGCAGGCGCCGTCAGATGGCGGTCGTCCGCGAGCTGTGGAACGCCCGGGACCAGGTGGCCCAGCGGCGTGACATCTCCCCCGGCAAGGTGCTGGGCGACGCCGCGATCGTGGAGGCCGCCCTCGCGCTGCCCGCCAACGTCACGGCGCTGAGCGCCCTGCCGGGATTCGGCCACCGGATGGGCCGCCGTCAGCTGGAGCAGTGGCAGGCGGCGGTGGAGCGGGCCAAGGCGCTGCCGGAGTCGGAGCTGCCGCAGCCGGGCCAGCAGCCGGCCGGGCCGCCGCCCCCGCGCTCCTGGGCCGACAAGGACCCGGCGGCGGCGGCCCGGCTCTCGGCCGCCCGTACGGCCGTCTCCGAGCTGGCCGAGCGGCTCCACATGCCCCAGGAGAACCTGATCACCCCGGACACCGTGCGCCGGGTCTGCTGGGAGCCGCCGAAGATCCTGACGCCGAGCGCGGTGGAGGACACGCTCGCGGCGTACGGGGCCCGGCACTGGCAGATCACCCAGGTCGGCCCGCTGCTGGTCCGGGCACTCGACACCAGCGCCTGAGCCGACCCCCCTCACTCCTCGGACACCCCCGGTCACCGGCCGGGGGTTTTCCGTTGTCCGGAACCGTTCGGCTCCTCCGCGAGCCCTGTTCGCGGACCGAACCGATGGTCGAAATCACGCCAGGTTCGGAGCCGCTTCCTCCGCCTGACGCACGCCCGTACGGGCACCCGGGCGATGTGACCTTCGACGCTCCGGCCACGAGGGGTGGGCAGTCTGGTTACCCGCAAGTAGCATGAGGGCAGGCGGCGCGCCCCACGGGCGTGCCCCGCAGCAGTGCCATCCCGCACCCTGGAGGAGAGCCATCGTGCCTCGTACCATCCGGGACGTCGTCTTCGTCGACGGCGTCCGCACCCCGTTCGGCAAGGCGGGCCCGAAGGGCATCTACCACGAGACCCGCGCCGACGATCTCGTCGTGAAGGCCATCCGGGAGCTGCTGCGCCGCAACCCGGACCTGGACCCCAAGAAGATCGACGAGGTCGCCATCGCCGCGACCACTCAGATCGGCGACCAGGGCCTCACCCTCGGCCGTACCGCCGGAATCCTGGCCGGTCTGCCGCAGTCCGTCCCCGGCTACTCGATCGACCGCATGTGCGCGGGCGCGCTGACCGCCGTCACCTCGACGGCCGGTTCCATCGCCTTCGGCGCGTACGACGTCGTCGTGGCCGGTGGCGTCGAGCACATGGGCCGCCACCCGATGGGTGAGGGCGTCGACCCGAACCCGCGGTTCGTGTCGGAGAAGCTGGTCGACGAGTCCGCCCTGTTCATGGGCATGACGGCGGAGAACCTGCACGACCGCTACCCCACGATCACCAAGGAGCGCGCCGACGCCTACGCGGTGCGCTCGCAGGAGAAGGCCGCCAAGGCGTACGCCAACGGCAAGATCCAGCAGGACCTGGTACCGGTATCGGTGCGCCGCACCAACGCCGAGGCGGGCGAGACGGGCTGGGGCCTGGTCACCGCCGACGAGCCGATGCGCCCGGGCACCACGATGGAGTCGCTGGCGGGTCTGAAGACCCCGTTCCGCGCCCACGGCCGGGTGACGGCCGGTAACGCCGCGGGTCTCAACGACGGCGCCACCGCCTCGCTGCTCGCCGCCGAGGACGTCGCCCGCGAGCTGGGCCTCCCGGTCAAGATGCGCCTGGTCTCGTACGCCTTCGCGGGCGTCGAGCCGGAGGTCATGGGCTACGGCCCGATCCCGGCGACCGAGAAGGCGCTGGCCCAGGCCGGTCTGACCATCGACGACATCGGTCTCTTCGAGATCAACGAGGCGTTCGCCGTGCAGGTGCTCGCCTTCCTGGAGCACTACGGCATCGCCGACGACGACGCCCGCGTCAACCAGTACGGCGGCGCCATCGCGTACGGTCACCCGCTGGCCTCCTCCGGTGTCCGGCTCATGACGCAGCTGGCCCGGCAGTTCGAGGAGCAGCCCGAGGTGCGCTACGGCCTGACGACGATGTGCGTCGGCTTCGGCATGGGCGCCACGGTCATCTGGGAGAACCCGCACTTCAACGCTGACGGAGGCGACAAGTGAGCACCACCACTGAGCTTCTGAAGGGTGCGGCCGAGCTGTTCCCCGACGAGGTCGTCACGCAGGCGCACGTACGCCACCTGGATCTGCCGTACGGCGCCGGGCGGTTCGCGCTGATCACGCTGGACAACGGCCTGGACCACACCAAGCCGACCACCTTCGGACCGCAGTCGCTGGCGAACCTGAACGCCGCGATCGACCAGGTCGAGAAGGAGGCCGCCGACGGCACCATCACCGGTGTCGGCATCACCGGCAAGCCGTTCATCTTCGCCGTCGGCGCCGACCTCAAGGGCGTCGAGCTCCTCGGCCGCCACGAGGACGCGCTCGCCATCGGCAAGGGCGGCCACGACGTCTTCCGCCGCCTCTCCGGCCTCGCGGTCCCGACGTTCGCGTACTACAACGGCGCGGCGATGGGCGGCGGTGTCGAGGTCGGTCTGCACTGCACCTACCGCACCGTCTCCACCGCCATCCCGGCGTTCTCGCTGCCCGAGGTCTTCCTCGGCCTGGTCCCCGGCTGGGGCGGCTGCGCGCTGCTGCCGAACCTGATCGGCGCGGACCGCGCGGTCTCGGTGATCATCGAGAACTCGCTCAACCAGAACCGTCAGCTCAAGGGCAAGCAGGTCTTCGACCTCGGCATCGCGGACGCGATCTTCGAGGGCGCGGACTTCCTGGAGCAGTCCCTGGTGTGGACCGCGAACGTGCTCAAGGGCTCGGTCACGCCTCAGCGCGCGGAGATCGACCGCGGCGACGCCTGGGACGCGGCCGTCGCGCGCGGCCGGGCCATCGCGGACTCCAAGGTGCACGGCGCGGCCCCGGCCGCGTACCGCGCGCTCGACATCATCGCGGCGGCCAAGGACGGCGACCTCTCCGCCGGTTTCGACGCCGAGGACCAGGCCCTCGCGGACCTGATCATGGGCGGCGAGCTGCGCAGCGGCATCTACGCCTTCAACCTGGTCCAGAAGCGTGCCAAGCGCCCGGCCGGTGCCCCGGACAAGAACCTGGCCCGCCCGGTCACCAAGGTCGGTGTCGTCGGCGCCGGTCTGATGGCCTCGCAGCTGGCGCTGCTGTTCCTGCGCCGCCTGGAGGTCCCGGTCGTCCTCACGGACATCGACCAGGAGCGCGTGGACAAGGGTGTGGGCTACGTCCACGCCGAGATCGAGAAGCTGCTCGGCAAGGGCCGCATCAACCAGGACAAGGCCAACCGTCTCAAGGGCCTGGTCTCCGGTGTCCTCGACAAGGCCGAGGGGTTCGCGGACGCGGACTTCATCATCGAGGCCGTCTTCGAGGAGATCGGCGTCAAGCAGCAGGTGTTCGCGGAGGTCGAGGCGGTCGCCCCGGCGCACGCGATCCTCGCCACCAACACCTCCTCGCTCTCGGTGACCGAGATGGCGTCGAAGCTGAAGAACCCCGAGCGGGTCGTCGGCTTCCACTTCTTCAACCCGGTCGCGATCCTCCCGCTGCTGGAGATCGTGCGCGGCGAGCAGACCGACGACGCCTCGCTGGCGACCGCGTTCGGTGTGGCCCGCAAGCTGAAGAAGACCGCGGTGCTGGTGAAGGACGCCCCGGCGTTCGTCGTCAACCGCATCCTCACCCGCTTCATGGGCGAGATCCAGAACGTCATCGACGAGGGCACCCCGGTCGAGGTCGCGGAGAAGGCCGTCGAGCCGCTCGGCCTGCCGATGTCCCCGCTGGTCCTTCTGGAGCTGGTCGGCCCGGCCATCGGCCTGCACGTCTCCGAGACCCTGAACCGCGCCTTCCCGGAGCGCTTCACCGTTTCCGAGAACCTGGCGGCGGTCGTCAAGGCCGGCAAGCGCGGCTTCTACGTCTACGACTCCGGTGCGCCGGTCCTCGACCCCGAGGTCGCCGCGCTCCTCAAGCAGGGCGACACCGTCCTCACCGAGGAGCAGACCCGCGACCGCGTGCTCGACGCGGTGGCGCAGGAGATCGGCCTGATGCTGGAGGAGGGCGTCGTCGCCGAGGCCCAGGACATCGACCTGTGCCTGATCACCGGCGCGGGCTGGCCCTTCCACCTGGGCGGCATCACGCCGTACCTGGACCGTGAGGGCGTCTCGGAGCGCGTCAACGGCAAGACGTTCCTGGAGCGGGGCGTGGCGAGCGTGCCCGCGTAGCCGTACGGCAGGAACAGCAGGGGTGGGACGGGCCGCACAGGAGCAATCCTGTGCGGCCCGCCGTCGTTCCCGGTCCCCGGTCCCGGGCTCCGGGCTCCGGGCTCCGGGTCAGCCTTTCGGCCTGCGGGTGAAGACGGCCGTCAGCATCGCGTGGTCCGACTCCTCGAACACCCTCGCGTCGCTGTGGCCGCCGGAGAAGTGCCGGGTGTCGGCGAAGACATAGTCGATCTTCCGGTCGGCGGCCGTGGGCTCGCCGTTGCGGCACCGCTCCGGCTCGCTGCCGGTGCACACCACTCCCCCGGTGGACCCCTGGGAGAACCACTTCCTGTCCGTCTCGTCGCCCTCCAGGAACCGTCCGGTCGGCCGGTCGCCGTCCCCCGCCGGGTGGGCGTAGAGGTACCCCAGCGCGGGCTCGTTCGGCTGGAGGTTCAGGTCTCCGGCGAGCAGGACGGGGGTTCCCGCCGGAACGGCGTCCTCCGCCAGCCGGTCCCGGATCTCCCGCAGCTGCTCGGGGGCCCTGGCGTAGGTGTGCGCGGTGCACGCGAGCAGGGGCTCACCGGCGACGAGGGTCGGAGCGCACAGCAGCCCCCGGCGGACGGATACGGTCCGGCCGCCGTTCGTGTAGGTCTCGTCCCCGGTACGGGTGAAGCGCAGGTAGTCCGGTTCCTCGGGCTCGATGGGCGCGCGGCTGAGGACCGCGGTGCCGAACTCGCCCGTGGGGCCGCAGTTGGGGACGTTGTCCTGCGACGAGGCGTACGTTCCGTGCATCCGCAGGCCCACCTCCTCCAACTGCTTCAGAAGCGCCTCGTACTGGGTCGCGCAGACCTCGTTGAGGGTGACGAGATCGGGTCCGAAGGAGGACGCCTCCTTCACCACGCGCTCGACGGAGGTGCCGGGACCGGACCCGCCGGAGTTCCAGGGGCACACGGCGGCCGCTCCGCAGAGGTTGTAGTGCAGGACCCGGATTTCGGAGGGCCCGGAAGGCTCCTCGGGGCTCTCGCGTACGAGCACCGCGAGGACGAGGGCCGCCGCGGCCGTCAGGATCGCGGCGGCGGCCGCTCCGGCCCGGCCCGGCCGTCGCCTCATCCGCCGCTCCCCGTCACCGTGCGCACCGGTCAGGCCGGGTCCGCCAGGTAGGCGGGACCGAGCGGGCTGCCCACCACCGGCGACAGCTGGCGGCGGAGGCAGAGCCTGCCGTCCGTGCCGAGGACCGCCACGACGACGGCTCCCGCGGCGTCGTACGCGATGGACGGTGCCTGGGCGAACATCCCGCCCGTCTCCCGCCAGTGGGTGCCCGACGCGTCCTTGTCGGCCACCGGCATGGAGGCGGCGAGCCGTCCGCCGGCGCTGCGATGGGCCAGGAAGGCTTCGCGCGCGCCCCTCTCGGGAGCCCACAGGGCCGCCACGGCACCCGTTCCGCCGCTGGTGCCCAGACCGGCGCCGCCGCCGGGCCAGTTGCCGTTCTCGTGCTGCCGGTAGGCCATGACCTGCTGGGTGTCGGCCTGCCGGTAGTAGAGGCAGGTCCGGCCGCCGCCCGAGTCCACCGCGGTGATGCCGCCGGTCGCGACCTTGCCGGTCTTCAGCGTGGAGTCCTCGACGAAGGGGCCGCCCAGGAAGGTCTGGTGCCAGCGGTGCACGGTGTTCTTGCCCGGAACGTACAGCTCCACCGTGCCGTGCTCGGTGGTCAGGGCCATGCCCGCGTCCTGCACGAAGGAACCGCCGAGGTCCTCCCAGGGGTCCCATACGCCGTTCTCGTTCCGGCGGCGCATGCTGATGCCCTGGGCGAAGTTCCTGGCGAAGACATGGAGGCGGCCCGCACCGTCGACCGCGGCCGACGGCACCCCCAGCTCCCGCTGGCGCCGTCCGTCGCTGTGGAGCCAGTCCGGGTTCTCCAGGGACTGCCAGCCGTCGAAGCCGTTGCCGTCGGGGTCCTGCACCGTGTGGACGATCTCCACGGTGACGCTGCCCCCGGCCACCATGGTGCGGCGCAGGCCCAGGAGTTCGGCCGGACCGCCCGGCGCTCCCGTCACCGCGAGCGTGGGCGATATCCAGCCGTCGCCGAGGATGAAGGGCCCCCGCCACACACCGGAGGCGGGGCCCGTCTCCGTCCAGAAGGCGAGCCGCCCGCCGAGGACCGCGAAGGCGTTCAGCCGGCCGCCGGGGCCCAGCCGCAGCCAGTTCGCGGCGGGCGAGTAGCGGTAGGCGGTGCTCATCATGTGCGTACTGCGGTAGGGGTCGCGGCCCAGCTGCCGGTCGCCGCACCGCTCACAGGTCCCCTGCGGGCAGTGCGTGGCGTCCAGACCGGCGTACGTGGCGAGGTACTCGGCCTTCTCCGCCGCGGCCACCGCGTCCATGTTGCGGCCCCAGAAGCGGTTGGCGTACGCCCGGTAGTGCTCGACCACCGGGGCGTGGCCCGCGTCCCGGTGGCGTGCCAGGGCGGCGAGGGCGAACTGGGTGACGGAGGTGTGGTCGAGATGGTCGGACATCACGAACCCCTCCTTGCCGCCGTCGTGCTCGGGGTCGGGGTCCATGGCCCGCACCACGGTGGGCCGGACCTCGTCGAGCAGCGCCGTCAGACCGACGATGAGCTGCTCGCGGGAGACGTGCTGCACTTCGTGGACCGTGGAGCCCAGCACCGGCAGCGTGGCCTGCGACCGCACGTCTCCCGCCCACAGCTGGTGCAGCCGGGTACGCTGGCCGCCCATCACGGGAGCGCCCATATGCAGCTGGCAGAAGTACATCCGCACGGTGTCCCGCGCCAGCAGGGTGAAGCGTTCCACGGTGAAGCCGGGGGCCAACTGGACCGGTTCCCGGTGCCACGGGCTGGTGCGGTCGCCGGTCGCCATCCGGGCGTACGCGGAGCGCAGACCGCAGCCCCGCGCGGTGCTGTAGCCGACGAAGTCCGGCTGGTGGGAGGCGCGCTGGGGGTCGTCGGTGTCGACGTTGATACCGTCGCCCTCACCTGCGGTCACCACCACGGTCGTGACGGCGTTCCCCTCCTGGAGGGAGCGGACCAGGTCGGGGTTCATGAAGTACAGGTCGTCGTCCTGGTGCGCGACGATGTGCAGAAGGGAACGCTTCACTCGGTTCATCGGTCCACCACATTCATCGCCATGCCTCCGGACACCGAGCAGTAGGGGCGCACCCACACCGGTCGTGCCGGATGGACCATGGCGTAGTCCGACTGTTCATCCCCGGCGAGGGGCACGGGCGGGTAGGGGTACGCGCTCTTGACGTCGGGGAAGTCTTCGAGCACACGGCACACACGGGTCTTCTTCCACTGGTCGGGGTGCGGTTGCAGCCACCAGTCCCAGTCCTCCCAGCGCTCCAGCCGGTGGTCGACCGCGTACCGGATGGGCACCTCGACGCGGAAGGCCCTGCTGCTCAGCACCTGGACCGGGACGGTGTGGTTGACCATGTGCAGGCCGCGTCGGCTGACGACGAAGCGGGCGCCGGGCCTGATCTCCCGCTCGCCGCACAGCACGCCGGTGACGGTGATGCCGGACTCGTGCAGCTCGACGGAGGTCGCCTCGACGTGTTCGGGGCGCAGCACCGTACGCAGCATCAGCCGGCCGTTCGGCTGCGCGTAGGGCAGGTTCCAGCCGACGGGGGCGCCGGTGGGCCAGGCCATGAGCCGGGCGCGGGCGTCGATCAGGGACCTGGTGTCCCGGATGCCCGCCTTCATGTGGACGTTCTCCCCCTTGGCCGAGCGCATGGTGACCTTCCACCGGCCGTCACCGAGCTCGTCGAGGGCCGAGGGGGCGAGCTCCGCGGAGTAGCGCGTTCCGCCGTTGTCCCGCGGGTCGCGGGCGGTGGGCAGCTCCATGTCCGGCAGGGCGGCGGCGCGGGAGGCGCTGTGGCGCAGCACGAACTGCCAGCGGTGTCTGCCGTCGTGGGGTCCCTCGGCGGTGAAGCGCAGCCGGCCCGCCTCGTCGGTCGTGACGTCGACGGTGGCCGCTCGCACGGAGACCGGCGGAACGGTCTGCTGCGCCCGGCCACCGGCCCGGGAGGGCGCGGGCGGGCGGTAGCCGCGGTCCCCGGAGGAGCGGCGGCGGGCGGCGTCCTCGAAGAGCTCGACATAGCGGGCGGCGACCACGTCCGGGTCGTAGCGGGCGGAGTTGCGCAGTGCGGCCTCTCCCATGGTCCGGCGCAGGTTGCCGTCGGCCATGAGGAGGCGCAGCCCCGAGGCGATCGCGGAGGCGTCTCCGGTGGGCACGAGGAGGCCGTCCTCACCGTCCCGGAGGATCTCCCTCGGCCCCACCGGGCAGTCCGTCGAGACGACGGGCAGCCCGCACCGCATGGCTTCGACCAGGGTCATGCCGAAGGACTCCGCGCTGGAGGTGACGGCGGCGATCGAGCCCTTGACCCACTCCGACTCGATCGGCGAGAAGCCGCCCATGAGGAGGGCGCGGCCGGTGAGTCCGAGCTCGGTGACCAGGCCGCGCAGCTTGGCCGCCTCGCCGCCGTCGCCGTAGATGCGCAGCTGCCAGTCCGGGAACTCCTCGGCGACCGTGCCGAAGGCGCGGATGAGGAGGTCGTACCGCTTGATGTGGTGCATACGGCCCGCGCTGACCACGACCTTGCTGGAGCCGTCGGCCGGTGGCACGGCGGGCTTCGGCACGCTGTTGGGGATGCCCACCACGGGGATGCCGGGGACCGGGGTGTTCTCCAGGAAGGACCGGGCGTCGGCCTCCGTGACCGTGGTGACGGCGTCCAGGCGCGGGTAGACCCGGGCCATCTCGGCCCGGACCGCGGGCGGAATCGCCAGGTGCGTCATGTGTTCCTGGGCGACACGGAGGGCGGAGTCCCGGGTGTAGGAGGCCACGAAGAGGTTGAGGCTGGGCCGGGTGCCGATGACGACGTCGGCATCGGTCTCCGCCAGGTCGTCGATGATCCGGCGGTCGGTGAACCGGTTGTACTGGGCGTAGAACTCCTCCTGGCGCGGCACCACTTCGCTCGGCTCGTCGGTCCCGGGCGCGTCGCGGTCGGCGGAGCCGGAGCGCAGGTCGACCAGGGCGCGGACCCTGATGCGGGGCGAGATCCCGAACTTGGGGGTGCTCATGCGCCGGAAGACGGAGACGATCTCCACCTCGTGGTGGACCGCCAGGGCTTCCGCCAGGTTGATGACGGTGCGGTTGGTGCCGCCGATGCCGTAGATGTTGTTGATCAGGAAGGAGATCTTCATCGGACGCCTGCGTCCTTCCGCTCGAAGGGGCTGGGTACGGGGTAGTAGGCCCGGAGGAAGTCGCTGAGCATGGCCGCCTGCCGTCCGACGTCGAAGGTGTCCGACAGGGTGTCGTTGATGCAGAACGCCTGCCGGTCGCGCCGGGCCAGGAGGATGCCCAGGCGCCGCGCGATCTCGGGCTTCGCCAGGTCCAGGTAGGCGAAACCGATCTCCGAGGGCACCGCGCGGGCCGTGAAGTACGCGTAGTAGTGGTAGAGCGAGGACGGGATGGAGATGTCCGTGGGGCTGCGGAAGCGGCTGTACGTCGTCTCCCGGTGCGCTTCGGCGAACTCGTGCTCGATCTCGTACAGCACGCTGCGGCGCAGGGCGTAGGGGGCGTGGCGCAGCTTCTGGACGATGGCGGAGCCGAAGTTCTCCAGGAGGAGTCTGCGGTTGTTCTTCCCGGCCGCGTCCACCGGTCGGTCGCCGCCGGTGAGTTCCCAGCGGGGGACCTGGGAGGGCGAGAAGAACGTACGGGTCATCCCGTTGGACAGGAAGAAGTCGCGCGGGGTCACCGGGCAGCCGAGGAACATGTCGTCGTTGAAGTAGAGGAAGTGCTCGGACAGCCCGTCGATGTGGTGGAGCTGGCTCTCGATCGCGTGGGAGTTGAAGGTCGGCAGCGCCTGGGGGTCCGCGAAGAGTTCGGCGTGGTCGACCACGGTGATACGGGGGCTCCGCGGGTTGAGCCAGTGCGGCCGCTGCCGGTCGGTCACCAGGTAGACATGGCGGACCCATGGCGCGTTCTGCTCCAGCGCCCGCAGGGAGTAGCGCAGTTCGTCCCGGCTGATGTAGCGCGCCGCGTTGGCGGCCTCGGCGTGGTATCCGCTCTCGTTGAAGGCTCCGCGGCGGCGCTGCCACTCCTGGTCCGAGCCGTCCACCCAGGTGTAGACGACGTCGATGGGGAAGCGGACGTCCTCGGGCAGCGGTTCGGCGCAGGCGGCGATGGTCCGCACCGAGCGGGTCCGGCGGGTGTGCAGGGCGGCGAACCCGGTGAGCCTGCTGACGGGCACGCTGACCCGCTCCTCCGTCGGCGAGACGTCCTCGGTGACGCGGTTGGGGCGGGGCGCGACCAGCCGGCCGTCCTCGTCCGTCTCCCAGAACTCCAGGTCGCAGCCGTACTCCAGACCCAGCACCAGGGTGTTGCCCGGATCGCTCCACACCATGCCGAGCCGCAGGACCGCGGCCTCACCGGCGATCCGCCGCGCGCGGGCCGATCCGCACAGGGCGGGGCGCCCCTGGACCGACTCCCCCCGGCAGGCGACCGCGTAGACCGGTCCGGCGTCCCGGGTGCGGGCCAGCATCTCGGTGACGCGTGCCCTGTCGCGCCCGGCGACGGCGAGGGTGGAGCGGAAGTCGGACTGGCCCCGGATCGCGAAGTAGTCGATGCCCGACCGCTCCAGGAAGGACACCACCAGCTCCAGGTTGGCCTCGCGCAGGCCGAGCGGGGAGACGGTGGGGCGTACGAGCGCTATCTGCGCACCGCGCGCGGCGAGCACCGCCAGCCGCTCCTGCGCGCCGAACAGCTGGGGCCAGCGGCGCCGCGCGCGGGCCGCCCGGACGGCGCGGACGACCACGGTGAGGTGGTGCGTCCGGCGCAGCGCCCCCTTGAGGGCCGCGCGGAGCCGGACCGGTACGCGGCGGGCGACGCTACGTCTGAGGGAGGTCGGTACGAGGGTGCGATAGATCCCGACGGCGGCGGAAGCTTCGGGATTGCCGATGGTCACGTGCGTTTGTCCGGGTCCTCTGATGCCCCCGGCTCGAACTCGAACGGGCTCGCGACGGGGAAGTAGCGGTGCAGGAAGGAGATGACGGCCTCGGTGCCGCCACGGCCCAGGGAGGCGTCAGCGCCCAGCCCGAACAGCTGTATCTGCTGGGTGTCCCGGCGTACCAGGAGCCGGTCCAGATGGCGCTGGATGCCAGGCAGTGCCGCGTGGAGCGCGACGGTCGCCTCGCCCGCGGGGTCGGCGAGCCCCGCCGTACGGGCGAAGTGGTGGGTCACACCGTCGGCCGGGTGGGTGCACGGCAGTACGGGCGCCAGCTGCCCGTCGGGGGCCTCCTCCGGGACGAACCCCGAGGCGGCCAGCTCGATGAGGGCGGAGCGGGTGTAGGGCTGGGGGCCCGGCGCGTAGCCGTGCCCGACCGCCCGGCCGGTGGCGGAGTAGGCCGTCGCCGTCCAGGGGGCGAAGGACTCCTGGGCCGTCCACGGGCCCCGGCGCGGCCGGGTGCCGCCGTGCGGGCTGAAGTAGTCGAAGGGGCGCACCGGCCGGCCGAACAGGGCGCCGGGGCGCAGCAGGAGGAACCGGTCCGAGAGGTCGGGCAGCTGGTGCAGCCATGCCTCGGCCTCCGGCCCCGCCGGGATCACCGACAGATGCTCGCCGGAGCGCAGCCAGCGGGGCGCCGGGGCCTGTTCCAGGATGTGTACGACGTCGACCCAGGGGGCGTACTGGTGCAGGGAGCGCAGCGCGGCGCGGAGGAGCTCCTCGCCCCAGGGGGTGTCGTTGCGCCAGGGGAGGACGGCGTCCACGGGGAAGGTGATCTCCTCCAGCCGCGGGATGTCGAAGTTCTCCAGGGTGACGGTCGGGTCCATGTCGCCGTCGATGTCCGAGTAGCCCGAGAGCCGTTCGAAACCGATCTCGACACCGGGGGCGTCACGGGGCACCGCCCGCTGGACGCGGTTGGGGCGCGGCCCGATGAGGCGTTCGACGGGCAGCGCGTTGTTGACGGTCCAGAACTCGATCTCCACGCCCTGGTCGTCCCCGATCCACAGGTTCTGCGTGGGGTCGGTGCGCAGCCAGGTGATGCGGAACACCTTGGCCTTGCCGTAGTGCTTCCATGCCTTCACATGGCTGCCCGGCACGGTCCTGGTGTCGTTGTTGGCCGGAGAGACCGAGACCACGTAACCGGTGTGCTCCTCCAGCAGCGCCCGCAGGACCCGGCGGATCTGTCCCTTGTCCTGCTGCTCCACGGCGAAGCAGATCCGCCGGTCGTCGAGGGCGGGCACGACGAACCACGGAATGCCCGCCCGGTCGAGCGCGTGTGCGATCAGATCGTGGTCCAGCCGCCTGGCGAGGTCCGCGGTGAGGCCGCTGTGGACGTGGGCGATCCGCCCGTCGGGGGCTGTGACCCGGCGCTCGGAGGCTCCCCGGAAGTCGGACTTGCGGATGCGCCGCAGGGCACGCCGGTGCAGGCGCGCCTCGCGCCGGTCGAGGGTGCGGACCACTCCGCGCTTCATCTTCCGGCGGACGCCGGGAGTCACCCGGCTGGCCGCGACGGACCGTACCGGCAGCGGGACGATACGGCGGTACACCTGAGCGGCGGAGCTCAGTGCTGGTGGGCGGGCCACGTCAGGAACTCCGTTTCATCGCTCGTAGGGGCTGGGGGTGGGGAAGTAGCCGTTGAGGAATCCGTCGAGGATCTCCTGCTGGGCCTCGATGTCCTCCGGGGTGGAGAAGGCGTCGTTGAGACAGAAGGAATCCTGGTTGCGCCCGTCGAGCAGTCTCTGGAGCCGGTCGGCGAGATCGGGTACGGCGAGCTGCAGGTAGGTGAAGGGCATCGAGGACGGCTGGGCGCGGCCGGTGAGGGCCGCGTAGTAGACCGCGAAGGACGAGGTGGGTGACAGATCGGTCATCGCCCGGAATCTGCTGGCCGAGGTACGGGCCCATGCCTTCGGGAAATCCCGTTCGGCCTCCTCGATCGCGCTGCGCCGCAATGCGTAGGGAATGTGCTCCATGGGCTGGGTGATGACCCGGCCGAAGCGTTCGAGAAGAAGCGCCCTGTTGTTCTTGCAGGCCGCGTCGACCGGTGTGTCGGTCTCGACGACCGGGCCCTGCGGGATGCGGTTGCGGGAGGGGAAATACCGCGCGACCCCGCCGGGGGTGAAAAAGGAGTACGGCGTCACCGGACGGCCGATGAACATGTCGTCGTTGAAGTACAGGAAGTGTTCGGAAAGCCCCTCGATGTGATGCAGCTGGCTCTCGATCGAGTGCGAGTTGAAGGTCGGCAGGTCGGTGGGGTCGCGGAAGATCTCGCGATGGCTCACCACCTGGATGCCCGGGACGTCCTCCCGCATCCAGGCGGGCACCTGGTCGTCGGTCGCTATGTAGATCGTGCGTATCCACGGCGCGAAGAGATGCAGGGAGCGCACCGAGTAGCGCAGCTCGTCCCGGCTGATGAAGCGGGCGTCGCTCGCCGACTCGGCGTGGTACACCTCACCCTTGGCCGACGCCTTGCGCTGCTGCCAGGCGGGGTCGTTCCCGTCGACCCAGGTGTACACGGCGTCCACGGGGAAGGTGATCTCGTCGGCCAGCTCGACCAGGAACTCCGGGCGGGTGGCCAGCGGGGGCGCGGAGCCGGGGGCGGTCCAGTCCGAGATGAAGCGGCTGAACAGGCGGGCGGCGCCGAACACGTTGGCGCCCTGCCCGGACACGGCCCAGGTGACGCGGTTCGCCCGGGGCGCCACGAGGTGGCTGCCCTGCCTGCGCCAGAACTCGATGGCGCAGCCGTACTCATGACCGAGCAGCAGATGACGGCCGGGGTCGGCGCGGGTCCAGCTCACCTGGAGGGCGGCGGCCGTCCTGACGTCCCGCCAGGCCCTGGCGTCGCGGGAGGAGAGCGGTCGCGCCGGACGCACCTGGTCGGTCCGCACGGTGCTGATGTGGCCGGGGTACTGGCCCAGGCCCCGGAAGATGACGTTGAGCACCCGTTCGCGGTCGTCCTCCGCCACGGCGACGACCGTGCCGTGGTCCGAGGTGCCGCGTACGGCGAAGTGCGGGATGCCGGCCGTGTCCAGCAGCGCGGTGACCGCGGAGCGGTTGGCCTCGCGGGCGGCCAGCGGTGTCAGGGCCCGTATGACGTAGACGTCGTCGCCCGTGTCGGCCTCCGGGGCCGGGGCCGGGGTGTCGTTGCGCGGCTGCGCCGGGATGCCGATGGGCGCGCCGGGCACGGCGGTGCCCCTCGCCGCGAACGCGGCGGGGTTGGGGATAGTGGTCACGCGTTGTGCCTCGCCAGGACCGACCGGTGCCTCTGCACAGCCATGATTCCCCGTTCTCCCCCAGCGGACCGGCCGTGAGAACCGGTCCGCCCGTGCTGCCCCCGGCCCGTTTCCGTGGATTCGTTCCGCGGAAACAAGCGACTACGTTCACATGAACAATAAACCTTCACAGGTCAGGCACATCTTCACCGTCCATACGTTTAATGTCAACACGGGCCCAGAAGTGAGCCATCTGTTGCAGAAATATGAAGCTAAACGGACGGATGCGTTCAGGGCTTCAAGGCGATCACCGGTTTCCGTGAAGTCCGACGTCTCCGCAGGTGCGACCGGTGAACGGCGAAGGGGGCCTCACCGGTCCCGGTGAGGCCCCCTTCGCCGGTTTCAGATACGGACCGAAGGCCCCATGGCGAGCCCCGGCTCGTCGTTCTGGCGGGCCACCCGGATGCTCCCGTCGGGGGCCAGTGCGGCGATGACGACCCTCCCGTAGGCGTCCAGCGCCAGGCCCGGAGTGCCCGTGCCGCGTTCGCCGGTGGGCGACCACCACAGGCCGGCGCTCTCGTTCTCGGTCCCGCAGGCCGCCAGCATGACGTTGCCCTCGGAGTCGCCGTGCGCCAGGACCGTGCAGTCGTAGTCGCCGAGCATCGCGCGCATCGCCGCGACCGGCCCCGCCGGGGAACCGCCCAGCGGAATCACCCAGCCGCCCGGGCGGTGGGCGACGAGCGAGCCGGACGCCGGGTCGGTCCAGTAGTAGGTGGCCCGGTCCGGGGCGGTCTCCAGGGCGACCGCGCTGCCGGGAACGATGGCCACCGGAATGTCCTCCGTGCGCTCCGGGACCTCTCCCGGCTCGGACTGCACCCAGCGGCCCGCGCCCTCCTCCCCCGGGATCAGGACCTCGATCCGGCCGGAGGCCGCGGCCATCACGGCGGGCGTGTCCTGGAACATGCTGCCCTTCAGGTCCCGCCACCCCTCCCACTTGCCGCTCTTGTCCTCGCGGCGGAGCATCAGGCCCCGCCCGGCGTTGCGCACCAGGATGTGCAGGGTGCCCGCCTCGTCGACCGCGCCCGTCGGCACCCCGAGCCGCGCGGCCTTGTCCCGGTCCTTGTGCGGATTGCCGAGCGAGCGCCAGGCGGTGAGCGGACGCCCCGACTGGTACTGGATCGCGTGGACCAGGTCCACGGCCGGAGGGCCGTCCGGCTTCGGCACCGAGCGGCGGCCTATGAAGTGCGCATAGCCGTCGGCCCCCTGCGTGATGAAGAGGTGCGTCAGATCGGGCACCGGAAAGAAGTCGGGCCCCGACCACGCGGAGCCGCCCGGCCGGTCCTCGGTCCAGCGGAGCAGCCCTTCCCGGTTCCACGCGTAGGCGGCGAGCCGCCCGCCCGACCCACGCAGCAGCCATCGCCCGTCGGCCGTGGCGTCGGCGGAATGGCCGCCCTGGCTTCCGGAGCCGCTCGGCAGGGAAGCGGAACTCCGTGCGGAGCGTGCGGATCTGACCGGCATAGTGTGAGGTCGCCTTCTGGTGATTCTCGGCCCGGCTCGGAAGGCCGTCCGACGGCCTGCCCTTCGGGGAGGGGCGAGCCCATCATAGATTCAGCCTTTTGTCCCACAGGGTTCACATGCGGGTTCCTCCGCGGAGCCGGTCGGCCCGCCCTGGACAGTCGGCACCCCCGTGCCTCGTCACGCGGGACTCGCACGGATGCTCGATGCATTGTCTATAGTTCTACGGACCACGACTGCCGGACCGGCTCCTCCCCCCACCCGAGTCCACCCGCCACAGCCCCACGGGGCCGCGAGACCGAGGGACTCGAAACAGGATGAGCAACGACGTCATGTCTCCGGGCCCCCGCGCCTCCCGGCGGGCCGCCAAGCCCCGCAAGCGGCGCGGCCTCAAGATCACGCTCATCGTTCTCCTGGTCCTGCTGCTGGCCGCGGGCGGCACCGCCTACTGGCTCTACAGCAGGCTCGACGGCAACATCACAGGCGTCGATATCAACAAGGCGCTCGGCGAGGACCGCCCCGAGAAGCTCCCCACCAGCGGGCAGAACCTGCTGGTCCTGGGCTCGGACTCGCGGGCCGGGGCGGAGAACGAGGAGCTGGGCGGCGGCGGGAAGGTCGGCGGTGCCCGCTCCGACACCGCGCTGGTGGTGCACATACCCGAGGGCCGGTCGAAGGCCGTCGCCGTCTCCATACCGCGCGACACGCTGGTGACCCGGCCCGAGTGCGCCACGGGCGGCGGGGCGGACCTGCCCGCCAAGGAGCGCGTCATGTTCAACTCCGTCTACGCGCAGGCGGGTCCGGCCTGTGTGGTGAAGACGGTGGAGAAGATGTCCGGCGTCCGCATCGACCACTACCTGGAGATCGACTTCGCCGGGTTCAAGGACCTGGTCGACGCCATCGGCGGGGTCACCGTCGACGTACCGCAGGACATCAACGACAAGGCGTCCGGGCTGAACCTCACCGCCGGGCCGCAGAAACTGGACGGCACCGAGTCCCTCGCCTACGTACGGACCCGGCACGGCATCGGCGACGGCAGCGACCTCGGCCGCATCGGGCTCCAGCAGCAGTTCCTGATCGCCCTGCTGAGCGAGGTCAAGTCGCAGGACCTGCTGGGCAGTCCGGCGAGCTCGTACAAGATCGCCAACTCGGCCACCAAGGCACTCACCACCGACTCGGGGCTCGCCTCGCTCACCTCGCTGGCGGAGTTCGCCCGCTCGATGAACGGCGTCGACCCGGCCTCCATGGAGACCATCATGCTGCCGGTGGCGTACGACAGGATCGACCCGAACCGCGTGGTCGCCGCCGAGCCGCAGGCCGGTCAGCTGTGGAAGGCGATCCGCGAGGACACCACGATCCCCGAGGAAGCGAAGAAGTCCCCCGCCACCGGCGGCTGACGGCCCGCCGCCCCGCCGCGCCGTGGCACCCTGCCGGGATGAGTGAGGACGCGGCGGTACTGGTGATCGTGGACGGGGCCAATGTGGTCGGGTCCGTGCCCGACGGGTGGTGGCGGGACCGGCGCGGGGCGGCGGAGCGGCTGCGGGACTCGCTCGTCCCGTACGCGGCGGACGGGCTGCCGGGGGTGCCGGGTCCGGTCGGGATCGTGCTCGTCGTCGAGGGAGCCGCCCGGGGTGTCGCCTCCGTGGCCGGTGTCGAGGTCGCCCCGGCCCCCGGCAGCGGTGACGACCTGATCGCCGAGCTGGTGGCCGCCGCCGCGCCGGAGCGCGAGTGCGTCGTGGTCACCGCCGACCGGGGACTGCGGCAGCGGGTCGAGGCGTACGGGGCCCGGTGCGTGGGGCCCCGTACCGTACGGCCCTAGGCCGACTCGTTCGAATCATGCCGGACCAGCGGGGTCCGGCGGGCGCGTACGGTGCGGGTGAGGCGGGTGATGCCGTGGCCGAGCAACCAGGGCAGCACCGTGAGGGCCCCGATGTACACGAGGACGTAGTGGACGACGTCGCGCAGGTGGCCGGGGCGGCCCCAACTCTCCAGGGGAAGGGTCACCAGGATCGCGGAGACCGTGACGGGCAGCAGGGGCAGCAGCACCGACCACAGCCGGGTCCGGCGGCCGGGCCGCAGCGCGCACCACACGCCCAGGCCCGCCATGACGAGGGGCCCGAAGGGGACCCACAGGAACACCGGGACGACCAGCATCACCCACCACTCGTCCCCGTGACCGAACATCATCGGCACCGCCCCCCGATCCCGCCCGCAGGCTTCCTCTCCAGTATCCCCGGTCGGAGCCCCCCAGGGGCGTGCGCCCGTACGCGGCACGTACGGGCGTACGCCCCCCGGCTAGCGGCCTTCCCTGCCCAGTCGGCTGTGGGAGCGCCCGTACAGGAAGTAGACCAGCACGCCGAGCGCCATCCAGCCCGCGAACCGCGCCCAGGTCTCCGCAGGCAGGTTGAGCATCAGCCAGACCGAGGCCGCCACCGAGGCGATCGGCAGGAGCGGCACCCACGGGGTGCGGAAGGCGCGGGGCAGGTCGGGGCGGGTGCGGCGCAGGACCAGGACGCCGAGGGCGACGACGACGAAGGCGAAGAGCGTGCCGATGTTCACCAGGGTGGCCAGCTCGTCGATGCTCGTGAACCCGGCGATGATCGCGATCACCACACCGAGCAGGATCGTCGGGCGGTACGGGGTCTTGAAGCGCGGGTGCGTCCGGGAGAAGAAGCGCGGGAGCAGTCCGTCACGGCTCATCGCGAAGAAGACACGGGTCTGGCCGAGCAGCAGGATCATGCAGACGGTGGTGAGGCCGACGGCGGCGCCGAAGCTGATCACACCCGCGTAGACCGGGTGCCCGACGGCCTTGAAGGCGTCGGCGAGCGGGGCGCTGACGGAGAGTTCGCTGTAGTGCTGCATGCCGGTGACCACGATCGAGACCGCCACGTAGAGCACCGTGCAGATGATGAGCGAGCCGAGGATGCCGCGCGGCATGTCGCGCTGCGGCAGCTTGGTCTCCTCGGCCGCCGTGGCCACCACGTCGAAGCCGATGAAGGCGAAGAAGACGATGGAGGCGGCCGTGAAGATACCCATGATGCCGAAGTTGGTGGGCTCGTAGCCGAAGATCAGCTGGACCATCGGGGCGTCCCAGCCGGAGCCGGTGGCCTGCTGCTCGGCCGGGGGGATGAAGGGCTTGTAGTTGTCGGCCTTGATGAAGAAGAGGCCCGCGATGATGACGATGAGGACGACACCCAGCTTGATCGCCACCACGACCGCGGTGACCCGGGCGGAGAGCTTCATGCCGACGACCAGGATGACCGTCAGGATCAGCACCAGGATGAAGGCCAGCAGGTCGAAGCCGAACCCTTCCGCCGCATCGGGGCCGGAGAGCACTTCGGGCATCGTCCAGTTGACGTTGTCCATCAGTGAGCGGACGTAGCCGGACCAGCCGACCGCGACCACCGCCGTGCCGAGCGCGAACTCCAGCACCAGGTCCCAGCCGATGATCCAGGCCACCAGCTCGCCCAGGGACGCGTACGAGAAGGTGTACGCGGAGCCCGCCACCGGGACGGTGGAGGCGAATTCGGCGTAACAGAGCGCGGCCAGCGCGCAGACGACACCCGCGACCACAAACGCGATGGCGGTCGCCGGGCCCGCCGTCTCCTTGGCGACCTTGCCCGTCAGGACGAAGATGCCCGTGCCGATGATGACCCCCACACCGAAGACCGTGAGGTCCAGGGCGGAGAGGGACTTCTTGAGCGCGTGCTCGGGCTCCTCGGTGTCAAGGATCGACTGTTCGACCGATTTCGTGCGGAACATTCCTTTTCCGCGGGGTGGTGTGACCTGCGCGCTCACCTGCGTACCTCCACGCACTCGTTGTGAACGCCATGATGGGGACCGGAATGCGCAGGAACACGCCATCTGGCCCGTTTCATGCGAATGGGCCGGGAGAACCACCCGGACAGGGGTCGTCTTCCCGGCCCATCGGCCCGAAAACAGGTCAGTCGCGTGCGGACTCCACGGCGCGGCTCTCGAAGCGGCCGTCGAGCTTGGCGACCAGGCCGGTGACCTGGCGGGCGATGTCCGGCGCGGTCAGTCCGATCTCGGCCAGGACCTCGCCCCGGGAGGCGTGGTCGAGGAAGACCGGCGGGATGCCGAAGTCGCGCAGCGGTACGTCGACACCGGCGTCGCGCAGCGCCTGGGCGACGGCGGAACCGACGCCTCCGGCGCGGCTGTTGTCCTCGACGGTGACGACGACGCGGTGGCGCTCGGCGAGCGGGGCGAGCGCCTCGTCCACCGGTTTGACCCAGCGCGGGTCGACGACCGTGGAGGAGATGCCCTGGGCGTCCAGCAGGTCGGCGATCTCCAGGCACATCGGGGCGAGCGCGCCGACGGAGACGATCAGGACGTCCGGGCGGTCCGCCTTCGGCTTGCGCAGGATGTCCATACCGCCGGCCCGGCCGACGGCCTTGACCGCCGGGCCGACCGCGCCCTTGGAGAAGCGGACCACGGTGGGCGCGTCGTCGACGGCGACGGCCTCGCGGAGCTGGGCGCGGACCTGGTCGGCGTCGCGCGGGGCGGCGATCCGGAGCGTGGGCACGCACTGGAGGATCGACATGTCCCACATGCCGTTGTGCGAGGCGCCGTCCGTTCCGGTGACACCGGCCCGGTCCAGGACGAAGGTGACGCCGCACTTGTGCAGCGCGACATCCATCAGGACCTGGTCGAAGGCGCGGTTGAGGAAGGTGGCGTAGACCGCGAAGACCGGGTGGAGGCCGCCGGTGGCCAGGCCCGCCGCGGAGACCGCGCCGTGCTGCTCGGCGATGCCGACGTCGTAGATCCGGTCCGGGAAGGCTTCCTCGAACTTGCCGAGGCCGACCGGCTGGAGCATGGCCGCGGTGATCGCGACGATGTCCTCGCGCTCCTCGCCGAGCTTGACCATCTCCTCGCCGAAGACGGAGGTCCAGTCGAGGCCGGAGGTGGAGATCGGCAGACCGGTGTCCGGGTGGATCTTGCCCACCGCGTGGAAGCGGTCGGCCTCGTCCTGGAGGGCCGGGGTGTAGCCGCGGCCCTTCTCGGTGAGGCAGTGCACGATGACCGGGCCGCCGAAGCGCTTGGCGCGCTGGAGCGCGGACTCCAGGGCCTCGATGTCGTGGCCGTCGATCGGTCCGACGTACTTCAGGCCGAGGTCCTCGAACATGCCCTGCGGGGCGATGAAGTCCTTGAGGCCCTTCTTGGCGCCGTGGAGGGTCTCGTAGAGCGGGCGGCCGACGACGGGCGTGCGCTCCAGGATGTCCTTGCCGCGGGCCAGGAACCGCTCGTAGCCGTCGGTCGTACGGAGCGTGGCGAGGTGGTTGGCGAGGCCGCCGATGGTGGGCGCGTACGAGCGCTCGTTGTCGTTGACGACGATGACGAGCGGGCGGTCCTTGGCGGCGGCGATGTTGTTCAGCGCCTCCCAGGCCATACCGCCGGTGAGCGCGCCGTCACCGATGACCGCGACGACGTGGTCGTCCTTCTTCAGGACCTCGTTCGCCTTGGCCATGCCGTCGGCCCAGCCGAGGACCCCGGAGGCATGGCTGTTCTCGATGACGTCGTGCTCGGACTCGGCGCGGGAGGGGTAGCCGGAGAGGCCGCCCTTCATCTTGAGGCGGGAGAAGTCCTGGCGGCCGGTGAGCAGCTTGTGGACGTAAGCCTGGTGGCCGGTGTCCCAGAGCACCTTGTCCCGGGGCGACTCGAAGACCCGGTGCAGGGCGATCGTGAGCTCCACCACGCCCAGGTTGGGGCCGAGGTGTCCGCCGGTCTTGGACACCGCGTCGACGAGGAAGGTACGGATCTCCTCCGCGAGCTGCTCCAGCTCGTCGACGGAGAGCCGGTCCAGGTCGCGCGGTCCCTTGATGCGGGTCAGCAGATCCACCCGTGCCTCCTTGCGTATGAGCTGATCGAGCGTGCCGATCCGATGAGTCTAATGTTCCGCTCGCGGCCGTGGGCAGCGGGAGCCTGTGTTCGAACGCGGGCGGCCGGGGACGCGCGGGTGCCCGGCACCCCCTCGGGCACCGGGCACCTGCGCGGTCGGACGGTCAGGCGCGGCCCGCCGTCTTCTGGGTCTTACGGGTGATGGAGTCGATGACCACCGTGGCCAGGAGCACGGCGCCGGTGACCATGTACTGGATCGGCGTGGCGATGCCCTCCAGCGACAGTCCGTACTGGATGGAGACGATGACCATGACACCGAGCAGCGCGTTCCAGGTGCGGCCCCGGCCGCCGAAGAGGCTGGTGCCGCCGATGACGGCCGCCGCGATGACGTTCATCAGCAGGTCGCCGGTGCCGGAGCCCTGGTTGGCCGCCGCGATCTTGGAGGCCCAGAAGAGGCCGCCGATCGCCGCGAACGTGCCCGCGATGGAGAAGACGGAGATCCGGATCGCGGTGACGTTGATACCGGCGCGCCGGGACGCCTCGACGCTGCCGCCGAGCGCGAAGATCTTCCGCCCGTAGGCCGTACGGCGCAGCAGGAAGTCCGTGCCGACCAGGACGATCAGGAAGAGGACCAGGGCGAGCGGCAGACCGCGGTACTGGTTGAACATGTACGCGGCGGCGAACGCGAACACCGCGAGGACGGCCGTGCGCACGATGATGTCGACGAGCGGCCGGGACGGGATGCCCGCGGCCTCACGGCGGCGGGTGTCCAGGAAGGCGGCGGCGAAGTAGCCGACGACCGCGATCGCGGCGAGCCCGTAGGCGGCGGCGACATCGGTGAAGTAGTACGTGGTCAGCTGGCCGACCACCCCGTCGCCGTCCAGGTTGATGGTGCCGGAGTCGCCGAGCAGCTGGAGCATGAAGCCGAGCCAGAACAGCAGGCCGGCCAGGGTGACGGCGAAGGCGGGCGCGCCGATCCGGGCGAAGAAGAAGCCGTGGATCGCGCCGATCACCGCGCCGCTGACGATGGCGACGACGATGGCCAGCCACTCGTTCATGCCCTGGGTGACGCTGAGCACCGCGACGAGGGCGCCGGAGACACCGGAGACCGAGCCGACCGAGAGGTCGATCTCGCCGAGCAGCAGGACGAAGATGATGCCGACGGCCATCATGCCGGTGGCGACCATCGTGGTGGCGATGTCGCTGATGTTCTTCGCGGAGAGGAACTCGGAGTTCATGCTCTGGAAGACGATGGCGATGATCGCGAGGCCGACGACCACCGGGATCGAGCCCAGGTCACCGCCGCTGATCTTGCGCTTGAACTCGGTGACGTACCCGGCGAAGCCCTGCTCGCGGATGAGGAGGCGGGGGTCGACGACGGTGGCGGCGCCCTCGGCGGCCTCCGGGTTGCCGACCGGCGGGGCGTCCGCCGGGCCGGAGGTCTTGTCCAGCGGGGTCGCGGACTTGTCGGTGGTCACTTCGAAACCTCCGCGTTGCGCGCCGCACGTCGGGTCACGGCGTTGTCCGTGGCGCCCGTGATGGCGGAGATGATCTCTTCCTGGGAGGTGGTCTTCACATCGAAGACACCGTTGTTCCGGCCCAGCCGGAGCACGGCGACCTTGTCGGCCACGGCCTTCACGTCGGCCATGTTGTGGCTGATGAGGATGACCGCGTGGCCGCGCTCGCGCAGCCGCTCGACCAGGTCGAGGACCTGGGCGGTCTGCTCGACGCCGAGGGCGGCGGTCGGCTCGTCGAGGATGACGAGCTTGGGCTCGCCGAGCATCGACCGGGCGATGGCCACGGTCTGGCGCTGGCCGCCGGAGAGCGAGGCGATCGGGATGCGGACGCTCGGGATGCGGATCGAGAGCGTGGAGAGCAGCTCGCGGGAGCGGCGCTCCATCTCCACCTCGTCCAGGATGCCGAACCTGCGCAGCTCCCGGCCCAGGTAGAGGTTGCCGACGACATCGATGTTGTCGCAGAGCGCGAGGTCCTGATAGACGGTCGCGACGCCGAGGTTCTGGGCGTCGTGCGGCTTGTCGATCCGGACGGCGCGGCCCTCCCACTCGATGACTCCCTCATCGATGGGATGCACTCCGGCGATCGTCTTGACCAGCGTTGACTTGCCGGCGCCGTTGTCGCCGACCAGGGCGACCACTTCACCGGCGTGGACCTCAAGCTCTACATCGGTGAGTACCTGTACGGCACCGAATCGCTTGGAGACCCCTCGCAACGCCAGCACGGGCGTAGCGGACACGTGAACCATCTCCTTCGCCGCCTGACCGGCGGGGATGCCGCACCCGGGGGAAGGCGCGGCGGTCGAGCAGAAGAGAACAGAGAAAGGGAGAAGCTGTTCCGTCCGGCGCCCCGCCCGGCAGCGGGACGGTTGGTGGGCGGGACACCGGACAGGCTTCATGGCGCGTGCGGGCCGGTGTACGGCGGGCGCGTGCGCGGGTGGTGGTGCCGTACGGCCCTCGCGAAGGCGCGTCGGGCGTGCGGCGGGGCGGGACCGGCCCGCGCGGGGGCGGCCGGTCCCGGGGTGCTACTTCAGACCGATCTTGTCGCAGGCGGCCTTGTACTTGGCGGTGCAGATCTCGTCGACCGTGTAGATGCCGTCCTTGATGACGGTGTCCTTGATGTTGTCCTTGGTCAGCGAGACGACCGGGACGAGGACCGTCGGGATGCCCTTCTGGCTGGCGTTGTCGACCTTCGAGGTGGCGATCGAGTCGAGCTTGTCGCCCTTGGCGAGCGCGACGGCCATCTCGGCGGCGACGATGCCCTCGGCCGGGTAGGACTTGTAGACGCTCATGAACTGCTCACCGGTGACGATGCGCTGCACACCCGCGAGCTCGGCGTCCTGGCCGGTGACGGGCGGGAGCGGGTTGAGACCGGCGGCCTTGAGGGCGGTGATGATGCCGCCCGCCATGCCGTCGTTGGCGGAGTAGACGCCGTCGATCTTGTCCTTGCCGAGCGCGGTGATCGCCGCTTCCATGTTGGAGTTGGCGTTCTCCGGCTTCCACTCCTTGGTGTCGTACTCCTTCCCGTACTTCACCTTGCCGTCGAGGACGGACTTGGCGCCCTTCTTGAAGAGGGCGGCGTTCGGGTCGGTGATCGCACCGTTCATCATCACGATGGTGGCGCTGCCGTCGGCCTTGTCGCCCAGCTCCTCCAGCAGGGCGGTGCCCTGGGCGCGGCCGACCTCTTCGTTGTCGAAGGAGGTGTAGGCGTCGATGGGGCCCTCGGCGAGGCGGTCGAAGGCGACGACCGGGATGCCCGCGGCCTTGGCCTTCTTGATGCTGTTCTCGATCGCCTTGGCGTCCACCGCGCCGACGATGAGCGCGTCGACCTTGTTGGTGATCATCGTGTCGATCTGCTGCGCCTGGAGCGTGGCGTCCTGCTTGGCGTTGTTGTAAGTGACCTTCGCCTTGCCGTCGGTGAGCTCGGTGATCTTCTTCTCGATGATCGGCCGGTCGAACTTCTCGTAACGGGCCGTCTGGTTCTCGGGGAGGAGCAGACCTATCTTCAGGTCGTCGCCCTTCTTCTCCGAGCTCTTCTCGGCGTTGTCGCCGGACTCCTTGGCACTCCCGCAGGCGGCCAGCGAGATCGCCATCGTGGTGGCGGCAACGGCAACGGCGGCACGACGCATACGCGTGTTCATTCTCGAACCTCCCTGACGAGGCCGCGACGTTGCGGCCGAGGTGGCTGGAAGTCAACTCGGCCGCAGCGTCAGCGTCAAGGAGTAAATCCTTAACGAGATGACAACGGTGCCATTCGTTATCTAAGTGAAGGCAGGAGTCGCCGCGGGCTGGGCGCTCTCCAAAAGGGTTGAATCCCCCATCTCGCTCAGGACGAGGGCGAGGGCGCCCAGCACCTCGGCACGCCCGCCCAGGGCCCCGGGGAGCACCGAGAGCTGCCGGGCGGCGCTGGGGATCGCGTACCGCGACACGGAGTCCCGTATGGGCCCCAGAACCAGCTCCCCGGCCTCCGCCAGCGAGCCGCCGAGCACCACCCGGCTGGGGTTGAGCAGATTGCAGAGGTTGGCGACACCACTGCCTATGTGGCGGCCGACGTCCCCGATCACCCGGCGGCACCCCGGATCGCCCTCGCGGGCCAGCTGGACCACCCGTTCCATGGTGAGCCCGGGGCCGTGGCTGGGCTGGAGCAGCGGCAGGACGTACCGGGCGGCGGTGAAGGTCTCCAGGCAGCCGCGGTTGCCGCAGCGGCAGACCGGGCCCGACTCGTCGAGCGTGATGTGCCCGATCTCGCCCGCCGTGCCGCCGGGGCCCCGGTAGATGGTCCCGTCGATCACCAGACCGGCGCCGACACCGCTGGCGACCTTGATGTACGCGAGGTCCTTGACGCCCCGGCCGCTCCCCCAGACCAGCTCGCCGAGCGCCCCGAGGTTGGCGTCGTTGTCGACGTACACCGGGACGCCGAGGCGGCCGGAGAGCTCCTCGCTGGGGTTGATGCCCGTCCAGCCCGGCAGGATCGAGGTGGAGCCCAGCGTTCCGGACTCGACGTCGATGGGGCCCGGGACGCCGAGACCGACGCCGATCACCTTGTCCGGGCCGATCCCGGTCGCCTGGATCAGCCGGTTGACCAGCACTTCCGCCCGGTCGAACCCCTCCGCGGACGAGGCGTCGACGTCCAGCGGCTCGGACTCCTCGGCGAGCACCTGGTGGGCCAGGTTGCCGACGGCGACCCGCAGGTGCGTATGGCCGAAGTCGACGCCGATGACGATCCCGGCGTCCCCGCTGAGCGAGACGCTCCGGGCCCGCCGGCCGCCCGCCGAGGTGGGCGTCACCTCGACCGTCCCGCCGTCCTTCAGCTCCCGGACGATATTGGAGACCGTGGCCGCGGAGAGCCCGGTGCTCCGGGCGATCTCCGCCTGGGTGAGCGAACCGGCCATCCGTACGGCGCGTACGACCCGCTCCAGATTGGCCCTGTGCAGCGATGTCTGCGACCCGGGAGTCTCCATCGACTCATCCACTCCTGCCCTTGGCGGGCGGCCCCAGGGACCGCCCCGGCCGGGGCAGCAGCGATGACACCCCGGCTTCCTCCAACATGTGAACTCTAAGCTGACCGTTCGGGGGTGCCTCCCGTCAAGACCTGAGCACCGGCACACACCGCGACGGCCCGGTGCCCCGGCGGAGAAGTTCTCCGCCGGGGCACCGGGCCGTTGTGGATACGTGACCTTCTTATGCGTACGCGTGGTCTTCTTGTGCGGACGCGTGACCTGCTTCCGCCCCGCTACGGGCGCGTGGCCTACTTCAGCGCCCCCGCCGTCAGACCGGAGACGACCTGGCGCTGGAAGATGATGTACGCCGCCAGCACCGGGAGCATCGCGATCACCAGTCCGGCGAAGAGGCCGGAGTAGTCGCCCTTGTACCCCTGGCTCGCCGCCAGCTCCACCAGACCCTGGGCCAGCACCCGCTTCTCCGGGTCGGTGTTCAGCACGGTCGGCAGCATGTACTGGTTCCACTGCCCCAGGAAGTTGAAGATGCCGACGCTGATCAGGCCCGGCTTGGCCATCGGCAGCATGACCTGGAAGAACGTGCGGGTGTGCGAGGCCCCGTCGATGATCGCCGCCTCCGCCACCGAGGTCGGCAGCGTACGGAAGAACGAGGTCAGGAAGAACACGGTGAACGGCAGCGAGTACGCGATGTACACGAGGATCAGGCCGTGGATCGTGTTCAGCAGCCCCATGTTGTCCATGACGTAGAACAGCGGGACCAGCGCCAGCATGATCGGGAAACTCATACCGCCGACGAACAAGAAGTAAATGAAGCGGTTGCCCGGGAACTCGAAGCGCGCGAGCACATAGGCGGCCATCGACCCGAAGACCAGGGTGCCGACGAGCGAACCGCCCACCACCAGGATGGTGTTCAGGAAGTACTCGCTCATATGGGCCTGGCTCCAGGCCCGGCCCCAGCTGTCGAAGTTCAGCGAGCCGGGCAGCGACCAGGGGCTGTTGAAGATGTCCGTGTCGGTCTTGAACGAGGACATCACCGCCCAGAACAGCGGCAGGACGACCATGATCGCCCACAGGACCAGCACGCCGTGCGAGAAGACGTTGAGAACCTTGCCCTCGCCGCTCTTCGCGGGGGCGGACGGGCTCTTGGCGGCCGTTCCGGCGCGCTGGGCGGGAACCTCGGCCGCGTCGGTGGCGGAGGGAGGGGTGTCGGTGGTCTTCATCAGAACTCCAGCCGCTCGCGCCGGCCCACCCGCATGACGAGGGCGGCGAAGGCCAGCGTCACGAGGAGCAGGGCGACACCGATCGTGGTCGCGTAGGCCGCCTGTCCGTCACGGAATGCCGACTGGTAGACGTAGAGCGGCAGGACGGTGGTCGAGTAGTCGGGCCCGCCGGGGCCGACGCTCATGATGTGCACGATGGCGAAGCCCTCGGCGCCGAGCGCCAGGATGCCCATGTAGACCCAGCCGGACTGGACCGTGTCCCACAGCAGCGGCAGCGTGATCCGGAAGAAGGTCGTGAAGCGGCTCGCCCCGTCCAGCAGGGCGGCTTCGTAGAAGTCCTTGGGGATGGAGGCCATGCCCGCGGAGAACAGCACCACGAAGAAGCCCGTCGTGCACCAGACGAGGACCGCCATGATGACCCACAGGGCCAGCTTCGGATCGCCCAGCCAGTCGGGGACGTCCGTGAAGCCCACGGCCTTGAGCGTGCCGTTGATCATGCCCTGGGCCGGGTCGAAGGCGAACTGGAACAGGATGGCCACGATCGCGATCGAGAGCACCTGCGGGAAGAAGTAGGCGATCTTGTAGAAGCCCGAGCCCCGGACCCCCGTGATGGCGGCGCCCTTGCGGCGCCGCCCGCCCACGTTGAGCATGAAGGCGAAGAAGAGCGCGAGCCCCAGCGTCACCAGCGGCAGCAGAACCGCCAGCAGCACGCTGTGCTGAAGCGATTTCCAGAAGATGTCGTCGTCGAGCATCTTGGCGTAGTTGTCGAACCCGACCATCGTGAAGTCGGGGCTCAGCCCCGTCCAGTCCGTGAACGAGTAGTAGATGGACTGGATGAAGGGCCAGATGACGAGGATGACGTACAACGCCATCGGGACCGCCAAGAACCCGACTATGAACCGGTACTTACCGTGTTGCATCGTTACCGACTCCGACCTTCCCCGAGCTGCCGCCGCTGGTGACGCGTGATCACTGGTGCCTGAAGTGCTTGATGGACTGGTCCTTGGCGGTCGCGTCGGCGAATGCCTGGATCTTCTTGATGGTCTCGGCCGGGGTGGCGCGGCCGGCCATCATCTCGCCGAGCGCGGCGACACCGATCTGCTCCTTCTGGAGCTTGACGTACCAGTCCTGGAGGCGCGGGTTGACCACGTTGGTGCCCGCCTTGTCCAGCGCGGCGACACCGGACTTGAGGCCGTCGGAGAGCTCCAGGCCGTCGGTGCCGCCGTTGAAGGCGGAGAGCGACTTGGTGTTGGAGGTGAAGGACTTGGAGGACGCCTCGCTGAGCATGATGCGCAGCTGCTCCATGCCGCCCGCCGGGTTCTTCGCCTTGGCCGGGACGATGAAGGGCTCGCCGCCGGAGGCCCAGATGGTGCCGAAGGGCAGCTTGTCCGAGGAGTCCAGGCTCGAGGGCGCGCCCACCGAGAGCTTGAAGTCCTTCGGGATGATCGCCGCTTCCTCGTTCTCGACCCAGGAGCCGTTCGGGATGAACAGCGCCTTGCCGCGGGCCCACGCGCCCTGCGAACCGCGGTGGTCCAGGCCGGGGGTGCCCTTGAGGATGTACCCCTTGGCGTACAGCTCGTAGTACGCCTCGAAGGCCGCCTTGACCGCCGGGTGCTCCCACGCCTTCGGCTCCAGGTTGTCGATGGCGTTGAGGACCTCCACGCCGCCGATCTTGCCGATGAAGGGGTAGAGCGAGAACGGGATGTAGTACGGGTGCTTGCCGGGGTAGGTCCAGCCCGCGATGCCCTGCTTCTTCGCCTTCGCGCAGAGCGCGAGCATGTCGTCCCAGGTCTCCGGGTACGTGGCGTCGAGCTTGTCCAGCGCGGTCTGCGAGTACCAGACGCCGTAGACCGTGTACGCGTAGTACAGCATCCAGACCGGGTCGCCATCGAACTGGCCCATCTCGACGATGCCGGGCCGCAGGGTGTCGCGGACCGTCTTGGCGGGGTCGTCGATGGAGGGGGCGTCGAGCAGCGGGGTGAGGTCGGTGAGCTGCTTCTTGCCGACCAGGACGCCCATGTCCATCTGCTGGGCACCGGAGTTGTCGATCAGGTCCGGCGGGGTGCCACCGTTGAAGCGCGGCTGGAGGACCGACTGGATCTTCTGCGTGGCGGAGAACTTGATCTGCGCCTCGGGGTAGGTCTTCTTGTAGACGTCCCGGGCGTCCTCCGCGTACTTGGTGCCGAACCCGCCGTCGAAGATGACGATCTCCAGCGGGGCGCTGCCGTTGACGGCCAGCGGGTTCTTCTCGGTCTTCTCGCCCTTTTCGACCTTGTCGTCGCCACTGTCACCGCTGCCGCTCGCGCAGGCGGACAGGAAGCTCATCGTCGGAACAGCGATCAGGCCGAGTGCGGCAGAACGCTTGATCAGATCGCGACGGCCGAGGCCCTCATTGTGCTGAGCGGAGGTCGATCCCATGCTCAAGTCCTCGCCTTCTCCAGGACTCAGGCGGTGTACCGGTCACCCGTCGAAAACTCGCCTCAGGCGAAGGGCCCCGCCACCGCGGTCAGTTGCGCTTGGGTGGTGCAGATATGCAGGTGTACCGGAGAGAAAAAACCGGTGGAATGGGGGTGCCGGAGAACCGTACAGTGAGGACGCCCGTGGCACCCTCGCGACCGTCCTCCGTCTCCCCCTGCGCTCATCCGTCGGAACGGCTGTGCAGATGGCGACAGGTATAGTCCACTTGTCGCCAACTGAGCAAGATCGAATGCAGGTTGGAGCGGCAGTCTTTCCCGAGTTGAGACCTCGCGGACACGTCGGCACCGTGCGCCCTGTTCCGGGGGCGACTTTCTCCCCTTACGGCCGATTCGCCCACCGCGCCCGCGGCAACACCCTTGACACGTCCCGTCACTTGGCTCCCTACTGGACCTTGCATCCCGCTATGACAACGTTGTCCAAGCACGCTCCGGGGAGGAATGGCTCGGTATGCAGCCACCACGTGGTCTCCACCAAGGCGCTGGGAAGGTCTTCAGCAGCGCCTCCCGTACGGGCCGTACGAGACGGAGCCGTACGGCCGCCGTCCTCGCGGCGGCTCTCGCCCTGGCCCTCGCGGCCCCCACGGCCGCCGTCGCCGGTCCGTCCGGGGCGCCGCAGAAGCCTTCCGGCGAGCGGACGTTCCGCTCCTCCTTCGAGGCGGACGAGAAGCAGCCGGACTGGCGCGACACGGCAGAAGAAGGACCGGACGGCACAGAGCGCTCATCGGGTGTCGACGGCGGATTCTCCACCGGCATACCGGGCAATGTGACCGACCGGGTGACCGAGGTCCGCGCCAGTGCCGAGAACACGGCGGGCGGTGAGGTCAAGGAGAACCTGGTCGACGTCGAACCGGCCTCCAAGTGGCTGGCGTTCTCGCGGACCGGCTGGGTCGAGTTCGACCTGGACGAGCCGGTGAAGGTGGTGACGTACGCGCTCACCTCCGCCAACGACCACGCCCCGCGCGACCCCAGGGACTGGACGCTCAAGGGTTCGGCGGACGGCAAGGAGTGGACCGACCTCGACCGGCGCAGCGGCGAGACCTTCGCCAAGCGCCATGAGACCAAGTCGTACGATGTCGCCTCCGGCACCGCCTACCGGCACTTCCGGCTGGAGATCACCGCCAACAACGGCGCGTCGGACATCCTCCAGCTCGCCGACGTCCAGTTCTCGGACGGCGACACCTCCGCGCCCGTCCCCGACGAGATGCGCAGCAGGCCGGACCGGGGCCCCTCCGGCTCGCCCACCGCGAAGGCGGGCGCGGGATTCACCGGAAAGAAGGCACTGCGTTACGCGGGTACGCACAAGCCGGACGGCCGGGCGTACGCGTACAACAAGGTCTTCGACGTGAACACGGCCGTCACCAAGGACACCGAGCTCTCCTATCTCGTCTATCCGCAGATGGGCGAGACGGACCTCAACTACCCCGCGACCCACGTCGCGGTGGACCTCGCCTTCACCGACGGCACGTATCTGAGCGAGCTGAGGGCCACCGACAGCCACGGCGGCCTGCTGACCCCGCAGGGCCAGGGGGACGCCAAGCGCCTCTACGTCAACCAGTGGAACAAGGTCTCCTCGCGCATCGGCACGGTCGCGGCGGGGAAGACGGTCGACCGGGTGCTGGTGGCGTACGACTCCGCCAAGGGCCCGGCGAAGTTCCAGGGCTGGGTCGACGACATCGTGATCGAGCCGAGGAAGCCGGAGAAGCGCAAGGCGCATCTGTCGGACTACGCGCTGACCACGCGCGGCACCCACTCCTCCGGCGGCTACTCGCGCGGCAACAACATTCCGGCGACCGCCGTCCCGCACGGCTTCAACTTCTGGACGCCGGTCACCAACGCCGGTTCGCTGAGCTGGCTGTACGACTACCACCGGGGCAACAACGAGGACAACCTCCCCACGCTCCAGGCTCTCAGCGCCAGCCATGAGCCGAGCCCCTGGATGGGCGACCGGCAGACCTTCCAGGTGATGCCCTCGGCCGCCTCCGGCACCCCGGACGCCGCCCGCACGGCCCGTGCGCTGCCGTTCCGGCATGAGAACGAGGTGGCGAAACCGCACTACTACGGCGTCACGTTCGAGAACGGTCTGAAGGCCGAGATCACACCGACCGACCACGCGGCCCGGATGCGGTTCACCTACCCGGGCAAGGACGCGAGCCTGGTCTTCGACAACGTGTCGAACGCGGGCGGCCTCACCCTGGACCCGGCGACCCGCTCCTTCTCCGGCTACACGGACGTCAAGAGCGGCCTGTCCACCGGCGCCACCCGCATGTTCGTGTACGGCGTCTTCGACGCGCCGGTCACGGACAGCGGGATGCTGAAGGGCGGGGGCGGCGACGACGTGACGGGCTTCTTCCGCTTCGACGCGGGCAAGGACCGCACGGTCAACCTGCGCCTGGCCACCTCGCTGATCGGCGTCGACCAGGCGAAGAAGAACCTGGCGATGGAGATCCCGGCGTCCACCTCCTTCGAGAAGGTGCGGCGCACCGCGCAGAAGTCCTGGGACAAGATCCTGCGGACGATCGAGGTGGAGGGCGCCAACGAGGACCAGCTGACCACGCTCTACTCCAGCCTCTACCGGCTCTACCTCTACCCGAACTCCGGTCACGAGAAGGTCGACGGGAAGAACAAGTACGCGAGCCCCTTCTCCAAGCCGACCGGCACGGACACTCCGACGAAGACCGGCGCGAAGATCGTCGACGGCAAGGTGTACGTCAACAACGGCTTCTGGGACACCTACCGCACGACCTGGCCCGCCTACTCCTTCTTCTCCCCGAAGAAGGCCGGAGAGCTGGTGGACGGCTTCGTGCAGCACTACAAGGACGGCGGCTGGACCTCGCGCTGGTCCTCCCCCGGCTACGCGGACCTGATGACCGGCACCAGCTCGGACGTGGCCTTCGCGGACGCGTACGTCAAGGGCGTGAAGTTCGACGCGGAGGCGGCGTACGACGCGGCCGTCAAGAACGCCACCGTGGCCCCACCGTCCTCGGGCGTCGGCCGCAAGGGCATGGAGACCTCCGTCTTCACCGGTTACGCCAACACCGCGACGCACGAGGGCCTGTCCTGGTCGCTGGAGGGCTACCTCAACGACTACGGCATCGCGCGGATGGGCGAGGAGCTCTACAAGAAGACGAAGAAGACGCGGTACAAGGAGGAGTCGGCCTACTTCCTCAACCGGGCGCAGAAGTACGTCAAGCTCTTCGACGACAAGGCGGGCTTCTTCCAGGGCAGGAAGCCCAACGGCGACTGGCGCCTCCCCTCGGACCAGTACGACCCCCGCGTCTGGGGCTACGACTACACCGAGACCAACGGCTGGGGCTACGCCTTCACCGCCCCGCAGGACAGCCGGGGCCTGGCCAACCTGTACGGCGGCCGCGCGGGGCTCGGCAAGAAGCTGGACACGTACTTCTCGACGCCCGAGACGGCCGGTCCGGAGTTCGTCGGCAGCTACGGCGGGGTCATCCACGAGATGACCGAGGCGCGGGACGTGCGGATGGGCCAGTACGGGCACAGCAACCAGGTCGCCCACCACGCCACGTACATGTACAACGCGGCCTCGCAGCCCCACAAGACACAGGAGAAGGTCCGCGAGGTGCTGAGCCGCCTGTACGTCGGCAGCGAGATCGGGCAGGGCATCCACGGCGACGAGGACAACGGCGAGCAGTCGGCGTGGTACCTCTTCTCGGCGCTCGGCTTCTATCCGCTGGTGATGGGCAGCGGGGAGTACGCGATCGGCTCGCCGCTCTTCAAGAAGGTCACCGTCCGCATGGACAACGGCCGCAAGCTGACGGTCAAGGCCCCGAAGAACAGCGCGACGAACATCTACGTGCAGGGCGTGAAGGTCAACGGCAAGAAGTGGACCTCCACCGCGCTCCCCCACGAGGTGCTGGCCAGGGGCGGCACGCTGGAGTTCGACATGGGCCCGAAGCCGTCCGCCTGGGGCACGGGCAAGGACGCGGCCCCGGTCTCCATCCAGCGGGACGACAAGGCCCCGGCGCCCAAGGGCGATGTGCTGAAGGGTGACGGGGCGCTGTTCGACAACACCTCGGCCACCTCGGCGGAGGTCACGTCGGTGGAGCTGCCGGTGCCCGCGTCCACCAAGGCGCTCCAGTACACGCTGACCTCGGCGGCGGCTGACAAGGCCCCGAAGGGGTGGACGCTCCAGGGCTCGTCCGACGGGAAGAGCTGGAAGGACCTGGACCGCCGCTCGGGCCAGTCCTTCGCCTGGGACAGGCAGACCCGGGCCTTCTCGGTGGACCGGCCGGGGGCGTACGCGCAGTACCGGCTGGTGCTGACCGGGGCGGCGACGCTGGCGGAGGTGGAGCTGATCTCCTGATCCGTACGTGATCCACGCGGGCGGCCGGTACCCCCAGGGGTGCCGGCCGTCGGCTTTCTACGTGTCCTGAAGGCTCTCGGGCAGGGCCACGTTGAGGGCGGTGACGACCGGCTGGCCGTGCTCCGTACCGAGCCGGGAGAGCGCCCCCGTGGCGAGCTGGAAGAGGCGCCCCTCGGCCGGGGTCAGCCCCAGGTAGCGGGCGGTGAGGACGCGCAGGAGGTGGGAGTGGGCGACCAACGCGATGTCTCCGTCCCCGACCCGCTCGGCGGCCGACCGCACCCCCGCCAGCACGGTGTCGGCCCGCGCCCCGACCTGCGCCGGGCTCTCGCCGGGGTGTTCGTCGGTACCCGGGTCGACGCCGTCGGTCCACAGGTTCCAGAAGGGCCGGGTGCGGTGGATCTCCCGGGTGGTGACGCCCTCGTAGCCGCCGTAGTCCCACTCCCGCAGCTCGGGGGTGACCCGGGCCCCGGTGAGCCCGGCCAGTTCGGCGGTGCGGCGGGCGCGGACGGCGGGGCTGACGAGGGTGAGCGCGATGTTCCGGCCGGTGAGGAGCGGGGCGAGGGCGCGGGCCTGGCGCTCGCCGGTCGCGGTCAGGGGGAGGTCGGTCCAGCTCGTGTGCTGCCCGGAGCGGGACCACTCGGTCTCGCCGTGCCGGATGAGGATCAGCTCGCCCATGGTGGTCCGTTCGTTTTCCGCACGGGTGGGGTGGGTGGCGCGGGTGGTGTCGGCGGGGCCACGTACCGTAAGTCCCTCACCTGCTCGATTTCCCGTGGGGGGACCGCATGTCCGACAACTTTCCGCCTCCGCCGCCCGAACAGCCGCAGCCTGCGCCGCACACCCCGGCGCAGGCCGGTCCGGAGCCGGAGCGGTCGTCCCCCCAGCCGCCGCCCTCGCCGTGGGCGCGGGAGCCCTGGGCGGCCCCGGCCCCGGCCGGACCGGCGCGGAAGGGGCGTACGGGCCTGATCGTGACGCTCGTCCTCGGCGTCTCCTTCGCCCTGGTGGGGGCGGTGGTGGTGCTCGTCTACTCGCTGATGCAGTCGGCCTGGGACTCCGCGGCCCTGTCGCCCGAGCGGCCGGGCTCGTCCTCCTCCGCTCCGTACACGGAGGAGGACGAGGAGGAACCGGACGAGGAGCCCGAGTTCGACACGGACGGGACGGCGGACGTCACGATCACGAAGTGCACGCGGGACTCCCTGATCGACTGGCCGCACGCGGAGCTGGAAGTCGTGAACGGGACCGGGAGCACGGCGGCCTATGTCGCGTACGTGTCCTTCGTGGACCGGGACGGTGAGCTGGTGTCCGAGGGCCTCGCGGTCGCGGAGGACGTCGCGCCCGGGGAGAAGGCCAAAATGACGGCCCAGGGCACCGGGGAGGCCCCGGAGGGCACGAAGTGCCGGCTCGACCGGGTGCAGCGGGACGCGATGTAGCGGTCCGGCGTTGCCGGTACGACGCCGAAGGGCCGTACTCCGGGTCTCCCCGGGGTACGGCCCTTCGTCACTCGGTGGCCGGTCCGCCTACTTGCGGATCAGGCTGCGGAGCACGTACTGGAGGATGCCGCCGTTGCGGTAGTAGTCCGCCTCGCCGGGGGTGTCGATGCGGACGACCGCGTCGAACTCCACACCGGTGTCGGTGGTGACCTTGACCGTACGGGGGGTGGTGCCGTTGTTCAGCTCGGTGACGCCGGTGAAGGAGAAGGTCTCTTCGCCGGTGAGGCCGAGGGTCTCGGCGTTCTGGCCCTCGGGGAACTGGAGCGGGAGGACGCCCATGCCGATGAGGTTCGAGCGGTGGATGCGCTCGTAGGACTCGGCGATGACGGCCTTGACGCCCAGGAGCGCGGTGCCCTTGGCGGCCCAGTCGCGGGACGAGCCGGAGCCGTACTCCTTGCCCGCGAGGATCGCGAGGGGGGTACCGGCGGCCTGGTAGTTCTGCGAGGCGTCGTAGATGAACGACACCGGGCCGTCAGCCTTGGTGAAGTCGCGGGTGTAGCCGCCCTCGGTGCCCGGCGCGATCTGGTTGCGCAGGCGGATGTTGGCGAACGTGCCGCGGATCATGACCTCGTGGTTGCCTCGGCGCGAGCCGTAGGAGTTGAAGTCACGGCGCTCGATGCCGTGCTCCGTGAGGTACTTGCCGGCCGGGGTGTCGGCCTTGATGGCACCGGCCGGGGAGATGTGGTCGGTGGTGACCGAGTCGCCGAGCTTGGCCAGCACCCGGGCGCCGGTGATGTCCTCGACCGGGGTCGTCTCCATCGTCATGCCCTCGAAGTACGGGGGCTTGCGCACGTAGGTGGACTCGGAGTCCCACTCGAAGGTGTTGCCGGTCGGGATGGGGAGCGCCTGCCACTGGGCGTCGCCCGCGAAGACGTCCTGGTAGGACTTGTTGAACATGTCCTCGCCGATGGCGTTCGCCACGACGTCGTTGACCTCGGCCTCGGTGGGCCAGATGTCGGTCAGGTAGACCGGCTTGCCGTCCTGGTCGGTGCCCAGGGCGTCCTTGGTGATGTCGACCTTCATCGAACCGGCGATGGCGTACGCGACGACCAGCGGCGGGGACGCCAGGTAGTTCATCTTGACGTCGGGGTTGATGCGGCCCTCGAAGTTACGGTTGCCGGAGAGGACCGACGTGACCGCGAGGTCGTTGTCGTTGACGGCCTTGGAGACCTCCTCCGGCAGCGGGCCGGAGTTGCCGATGCAGGTGGTGCAGCCGTAGCCGACGAGGTTGAAGCCGACCTTGTCGAGGTAGGGGGTGAGCCCCGCCTTGTCGAAGTAGTCGGTGACGACCTTCGAGCCCGGGGCGAGGGTGGTCTTGACCCACGGCTTGCGGGTCAGTCCCTTCTCGACCGCCTTCTTCGCCACGAGCGCGGCGGCGACCATGACGTACGGGTTCGAGGTGTTGGTGCAGGAGGTGATCGCGGCGACGGTGACGGCACCGTGGTCGATCTCGTACGTCGAGCCGTCGGGGGCCGTGACGGTGGTCGGGTTCGACGGGACGCCGTTGGAGACGGCCGGGGCGTCGGAGGCCGGGAAGGACTCCTTGCCCGCCTCGTCGACACCGGTGTCGGAGACGTAGTTGCGCACGTCCGAGGCGAACTGCTGCGCGGCGTTGGCCAGGACGATGCGGTCCTGCGGGCGCTTCGGGCCGGCGATGGAGGGGACGACCGTGGCGAGGTCGAGCTCCAGCTTCTCGGAGAAGTCCGGCTCGGCGGCCGGGTCGAGCCAGAGGCCCTGCTCCTTGGCGTACGCCTCGACGAGGGCGACCTGCTGGGCGTCGCGGCCGGTCAGGCGCAGGTAGTTCAGGGTCTCACCGTCGATCGGGAAGATCGCGGCGGTGGAGCCGAACTCCGGCGACATGTTGCCGATGGTGGCGCGGTTGGCGAGCGAGGTGGCGGCGACGCCCTCACCGTAGAACTCGACGAACTTGCCGACGACGCCGTGCTTGCGGAGCATCTCGGTGATGGTCAGCACGAGGTCGGTGGCGGTGGTGCCGGGGGTCAGCTCACCGGTCAGCTTGAAGCCGACGACGCGCGGGATGAGCATGGAGACCGGCTGGCCGAGCATCGCGGCCTCGGCCTCGATGCCGCCGACGCCCCAGCCCAGCACGCCGAGGCCGTTGACCATGGTGGTGTGCGAGTCGGTGCCGACGAGGGTGTCGGGGTACGCCTGGCCGTTGCGGACCATGACCGTACGCGCCAGGTGCTCGATGTTCACCTGGTGGACGATGCCGGTGCCCGGGGGGACGACCTTGAACTCGTCGAAGGCGGTCTGGCCCCAGCGCAGGAACTGGTAGCGCTCCCGGTTGCGGCCGTACTCCAGCTCGACGTTCTGGGCGAACGCCTCGTTGGTGCCGAACTTGTCGGCGATGACGGAGTGGTCGATGACCAGCTCGGCCGGGGCCAGCGGGTTGATCTTCGCCGGGTCGCCGCCCAGCTCCTTCACGGCTTCACGCATGGTGGCGAGGTCCACGACACACGGCACGCCGGTGAAGTCCTGCATGATCACGCGGGCCGGCGTGAACTGGATCTCCTGGCTGGGCTGCGCCTGGGAGTCCCAGCCGCCGATGGCCCGGATGTGGTCGGCGGTGATGTTCGCGCCGTCCTCGGTACGGAGCAGGTTCTCCAGCAGGACCTTCAGGCTGTACGGGAGGCGCGCGGAGCCCTCGACCTTGTCCAGCTTGAAGATCTCGTACGACTCGTCGCCCACGCGCAGCGTGCTGCGGGCGTCGAAGCTGTTCGCCGACACGACAGTCTCCTTCTTCAATGTGCGCGTCTACCGCGCCGCGCCTCATTGGCAGCGGGCACCGCGTTGTGCCGCCTACGGCCCCGACCATCCGCTAAGGTAAGGCTTAGTTAGGTATGCCTTACCGGGCGGCGGCTGCGGTGCGCCTCGGCAGATATCTCGATGTCGAGATAACTCTAGTACATAGCCGCCGCTCGGTCATGCCCAGGTGCCCTTGAACGCCCTCACCCCGTCGGGGTACGCGCCCATCCCGCCGGGCGTTCAGCCCGCATCGCGCGTGGCCGTACCGTCGGCAGTCGCTAGGTGTATTGCCCTGTGAGGTTGGGGACGCGGGTGGCGGGTGGTTTGCCTGCGAGCGCGGTGTGTCCGCGGTGGTGATTGTAGGTGTGCAGCCAGGCGGGGAAGGCGTCGCGTCGTTCCTGTTCTGAGCGGTAGGGACGGGCGTAGGCCCATTCGTCCAGCAGGGTGCGGTTGAGGCGTTCGACCTTGCCGTTGGTCTGGGGCCGGTAGGGCCGGGTTCGCTTGTGGGCGATCCCGGCTGCTGCCAGGGTGTCGCGCCAGGTGTGGGACTTGTAGCAGGCGCCGTTGTCGGTCAGGACGCGTTCGACGGTGATTCCGACGCCGGTGAAGTAGGCGTGGGCCCGCTGCCAGAAGGCGGTGGCGGTTTCCTTCTTCTCGTCGGTGAGTATCTCGCTGTAGGCCAGGCGGGAGTGGTCGTCGACGGCGGTGTGGATGTACTGGTAGCCGACGCCGGACCTGGTCCTGCGGCCCGCCGGGCGGCCCAGGACTTTGTGGCCGCCGCCGTCGGGGATGTTCCCGAGTTTCTTGATGTCCACGTGTACCAGCTCGCCGGGGCGGTCGTGTTCGTAGCGGCGTATGACGCGGCCGGTGGCCCGGTCCAGATGCTTCAGGCGGGCCAGGCCGAAGCGGGTCAGGACCCGGTGCACGGTCGAGGGGGCCAGGTTCAGCAGGTGCGCGATGCGGGCTGGTCCCCAGCGCCGCAGGACTCTGACCTTGATGATCCGGCGTTCGGTTCGGGTCGCGGTCCGGCGCGGGCTGTGGTGCGGGCGGGAGGAGCGGTCGCTCATGCCGGCCTCGCCCGTGGCCCGGTAGCGGGTGGCCCACCGCTGGGCCGTGGTGGGCGAGACCTGGAAGCGTTCTGCCGCGCGTCGAAGAGGCCAGCCATCCTCGACCACGCAGCGGGCCAGACGCAGGCGGCCGGTCTCGGTCAGAGGTGCATTACGGTGGGGCACGAGGGCCTTTCGGTCAGGTGTAGACGTCGCAATCCACACCGAACCGGCAGGCCCTCACCCATTTCAAGATCCCTCAGCCGAGATGTACCTCACCGCCCACAACCTCCCGGGACAGAACAGCTAGGGGCCGACGGACCGTGCCCCGCCGGGCGGCGGACCCGGGGACCACATGCCGAACCACTGCTCGGCACCGTAGGCATCGAAACGCTCGACCTCGACGAACCCCAGCTTTGCCGCGAGGCGCATCGAGCGGGCGTTGGCGGTCTGGGTGGCGAGCACCACCGGTTCGCCGGGGAGCGCGTCGGCGAACCAGTCGAGTGCCGCCGCGCACGCCTCGGCGCCGTACCCGCACCCCCACGCCCGCGGCAGGAACAGGTAGCCGAGCTCGGCTCTCCCGGCGGCCTGACGGAGGTGCCCCGTGTCCCGGGTGAGCGTGATCCGGCCGATCATCACTCCGTCGAGCTCGACCACGAAAAGGCCGGGGCGCCGGGCGGGCGCCCGGGGTATCGCGCGCTCGAGCTCGTCGCGCGGCCGGGGGCCGCCGATGTAGGCGCCCACCTCCGGCGAGGCCAGCAGCTCGATGACCGCCGTACGGTCCCGGGCCTCGGGCTCGCGCAGCACGAGCCTCTCGGTCCTGATCGGGGCGGGCGGCCAGGCGACGGGTCCGAGTTCAGTCATGGCAGGCAACCTATCCCACCGCCGCGAGCCCGATCCGAGAGGAAAGGGCCAGGCCACAGGCCGCTAGCTGCCCGAGCCCCGCACCTTGTGGACGGCGGTGTCGCCGGGGGCCAGTCGCCGCCCGTCCGCCGACCGGACCTCCAGGGCGCGGAGGGGCCTGCCCTCCCGGCGGTCGACCAGGCGCGAGTGCGGTTCGCCGGGGGCGAAGAAGTTCTGCTCACCCCACTGCCGCAGCGCCACGATGACGGGGAAGAGCGCCTCGCCCTTCGGAGTCAGTACGTACTCGCGGTAGGCGCTGCCGTCCGAGGCCGGGACCGAGGCGAGGACGCCGCCGTCCACCAGGGTCCGCAGCCGAGCGGTGAGGATGTTCTTCGCCACCCCCAGACTGCGCTGGAACTCCCCGAAGCGCCGGCTCCCGTCGAAGGCGTCCCGCACGATCAGCAGGGACCACCAGTCGCCGATCGCGTCGACCGACCGGGCGACGGGGCATTCGCTGTCGTCGAAGCGCGTCCTGGTCACCATGGCGGCCCCCTCTCCTCGCTGGTTGCAAGATGCTACCAAAAACGGCTACCGTCGCCGTCGCCACCAGTGGCAAGTTGAAACCGGATTCGGTCCGATCTCGGGAGGGGTGCCGATGCCCGGCAACAGGGGTGAGGCTGCGACACGGCGGGCCGAGAGGGCGGGCACCGCGGGCCCGGGCCGGGAAGGTTCCGCGGACGGCCTGTCCCGTGGTGTCGTCATGCTGTTCGCCGTCGCCTGCGGTGTCGCGGTGGCCAATGTCTACTTCTCCCAGCCGCTCCTGGTGACCATGGGGCGCGACCTCGCCATGAGCCCGGCGCTCGTCGGCGGCGTGGTCACCCTCACGCATGTCGGTTACGGGTTCGGGCTCTTCCTCCTCGTGCCGCTCGGCGACACGGCCGACCGCCGACGGATCGTCGTGGCCCAGTCGCTGCTCCTGGTGGCGGCGCTGGCCGTGGTCGCCACGGCCCCCACGGCGGCGGTTCTCCTCGCGGGCATGGCGGCGGTGGGGCTCCTCGCGGTCGTCACACAGACGCTGGTGGCCTTCGCGGCGGCGCTGGCGCCTCCCGCCGGACGCGGCCGGGTCGTCGGTACGGTCACCAGCGGTGTGGTCATCGGCATCCTGCTCGCCCGTACCGCCTCCGGCCTCCTGGCCGACCTCGCGGGCTGGCGCGCCGTCTACCTCGCATCGGCGGCGCTCACCGGCCTGCTCGCCCTGGTCCTGTACCGGGTGCTGCCCCGCGACGCCGGTGCTCCGCCGGAGGCCCTGCGCTACGGGCAGCTCCTGCGCTCCATGGTCACCCTGTTCGCGCGGGAACCCCTGCTGCGGCTCCGGGCCCTGTTCGGGCTGCTGGTGTTCGCCGCCTTCAGCACCCTGTGGAGCAGCGTCGCGCTGCCGCTCAGCGAGGCCCCGTACTTCCTCTCCCACAGCGCGATCGGGGCGCTGGGGCTCATCGGCGCCGCCGGAGCCCTGGCCGCGAGCGCGGCGGGGCGGCTGAACGACCGCGGTCTCGCCCGGCGGACCACCGGCACCGCCCTGGCGCTGCTCGCCGTCTCCTGGGTGCCCCTGGCCTTCACCCGCTCCTCGCTCTGGTCCCTGGTCGCCGGGGTGGTCCTCCTCGACCTCGCCGTACAGGCGGTCCATGTCACCAACCAGACCCTGATCCACGCGCTGCGCCCGGCGGCGGGCAGCAGGCTGATCGGCGGGTACATGGTCTTCTACTCGGTCGGCAGCGCCACCGGCGCCATCGCCGCGACCTCCCTCTACGCGGTGGCGGGCTGGGGCGCCGTATGCGCGCTGGGCGCCGCGTTCAGCTGCCTCGGGCTCGTGGTGTGGGCGCTCACCCGGGACGAACCGGGCGGTGGCGGCGGTAGTAGGAGAACGTGACGGCCGCCGTCAGCGGGCCCCAGAGGAACAGCGGCTGGTAGAGGATGCCGACCACGAGGTTCCCGGTGGCCGTCATGTCCTCGTGCGGATACGTCCACCACCAGGGGACGTTGGCCCAGATCAGCGTCAGGACCGCCGCGCCGACGGCGGCGGGGACGACAGCGGCCAGGGGGCGGACCCGGCGCCCGCCGAGCAGCGGTATCCAGCGCGGGACCACCTCACCCCAGGGCCGTACCAGACCGATGGTCAGAAGGGCGGCCAGCTCGCAGACCACACTGAGCGTCAGCATCCAGACCTTGGCCTCGACCGTCGTGAAGGGCTCGAAGCCCGCCTCCGTGTAACCGGCGGGGTGTCCGAGGACCAGGGCGATACGCCACAGCCCGCTCGGCAGGACCACCAGCGCGGTGAGGTGCGCGGCCAGGACCGCCCAGCGGGGCGGCGGGGGTACGGAGGCGGCGGGGCGTGCGGCTGTGGAGGTGCCGGAGGTCGCTCGTAAGGTCATGCGGCCCATCCTGGGGCCCTCGCCGCGGCGTTCCATCGGCCTGCCGGGCGGCCTTCGTAGGCCCCGGGTACGAGAGGGGTACGCGGGCGGCTCACCCCGGCGGCGGAGGCGTCCTCGGCCTGGGGGTGGCCCGGCCGGAAAAGGCCCGGCCTCCCCGCGGGATCGCGGGGAGGCCGGGCCCTCGTTCACCGTGCCGGGCCGCACGGACGCGGCGGACTACGACGCGTCGCGGACCGTGCCTTCCAGCGGCGGGCCCAGCGGCTTGCCGTCGTCGTCCGTGGGCTGGAGGCTGACGTACTCCGTCGGCTCCTTGACCTGGTCACGGATCGTCGGGACGGTCAGGGTCGTGGACGTCTTCCCGGCCGGGATCGTGTGCCACAGCGTTCCGTACGGGACCTTCGAGAGCGGGATCGGCCGCTTCGGGGTCTCGTCCACGAGCATGGACAGCCACTCCTGGTCGACGTCGGCCGTGGACAGCTCGGGACGGCCGCCGGTGACGGGGATCAGCTCGGCCAGGGCCCACATGTCGATGTCCGCCTTCTCCGAGAGGGAGATGCGCCACTTCAGCGGCTCACCCTCGGTGACGTCGGCGGCCACCGGCTTGACGGTGAGCGTGGGCATCGGGTCGTCGTTCTCGGCGAGGACACCGCCCGCGTCCGAGCCGACGACCGTGGAGCGGACCGCCTTGACCACGATGTCGTGGGGCTTGTCCCAGCCGTAGCGCTTGTTGCCCTCGACCTTCACCTTGACCTTGATCCCGGCGGTACCGGGGCCGACCTTGACCAGCTTGCCGGCCGACTTCCCGGTGTCCGGGTCGATGACGTACAGGCGGACCGCTCCGGCGTTCTTGCCGGTGGTACGGACGGGCACCTGGTACGTACGGACGCCCGCGTCGCCCTCCTTGACCGTGAGGCGGCCGATGTCGACGCGCGCGAGCGGGGCGGCCTTCACGGCGGGGGTGCCGGGCTTCCACGACCAGGCGTCCATCAGCCACACCTTGCCGGAACGGGACTTCGGGGTCAGCTCCAGGGAGGCGATCTTCCCGAGGTTCAGCTTGGCGCGGGACGCGGCGGTCAGCGGGACGCGGACCTCCTGCGCCCAGTACGAGCTGGTGCGCTCGGTGCCCGGCAGTCCGTCGATGCGGACGCTGCCCAGCTTGGCACGCTTGCCCTTGGCGTCCCTCACGCTCACGTCGAACCGGGTGCCGCTGGTGTTCGGCGGTACGGCGACACGGAGCGCGAGGCTCTTGGCGCCCTTGACGGAGACCGGCTTCTTCGGGGTGACGCGGGCGGCCGTGCCCGGCTTCTTCCAGTCCAGGGCGATCGCGCGGCGACCGGCCTCGTGCTCCGTGCGCCACTCCGCGAAGTGCGGCGAGGAGCCCTTGACCTTGCTGCCGAGGCAGGCGGTGCGGCCGGGGGCGACGGCGTCGCACAGCTTGGCGCCGCCGGCCTTCACCCCGCCCCGCGGGTCGTCGGGCAGGAAGCCCGCGCCGCGGTTGCCGCCGACCGCGTGGGTCAGGACCCGGGCGGGGTCGGCGGAGGGGGCGCGGCGGCCGGTGCCGTCGATGAGCTGGCGTACCCGGTCGTCACCGCCGACGAACAGCCGTGCGGCGGCGGCGATGTAGGTCGCGCCCGCCTTGTGCTGCTGGTTGGCGGAGAGCCGTCCGGGGGCGCCGGGCGAGCAGAGCGGGTCGCGCGCCTCGGGGTCGTGCCAGAAGTCGTCGTCGGCCGGGGCCTTGGCCTGGCCCGGGGTCCACTCGCTGTTGAAGTAGTTGTGGTTGGCGCCGACCATGTAGACCGAGCTGTGCAGGGCCTTGCCCCGGCTGACACCCCGGGTGCCGTCCGTGTACACCTGGCCCTGGAGGTCGGAGACGTCACCGTCGCAGCCCGGCAGGATGGTGAGCGAGGGGACGTCGGGCACCGGGTTCTGGCCGAAGATGGTGGGGCCGATGTGGACGGTGCCGCGGATCTTCCAGCGGGCCTTGGACCGGTAGCCGTCCTGGGCGGCCGGCGGCTTGTACAGGCTGTCCATGACCGCCCGGTTGACGCCCTCGCCGCCGCGCGAGTGGCCGACGAGCAGCACCTTGGACAGGTCGGTCTTCGGGCCCTTGCGCACGAAGGCGGGCGCGGAGGCGGGCTTGGCGGCCCAGTCGGCCCAGCGGCCGAGGTGGTTGCGGATCAGCGAGGAGCGGGCCTGCGCGCCGCCGTCCTCGGCGCTCCAGTCCTGGCCGTTGATGCCGTTGGCGGAGATCGAGACCGTCACGTACCCCTGCGAGGCCAGCAGCTTCTGGTCGCGCAGATAGCCGCGGTGGCTCGGGATCGGCTTGCTGCCCTTGGCGCAGGGCCAGTCGCCGGAGATGTCCTCGTTCTTGCCGGGGACGTAACAGGTGGAGTGGCGGCCGTGCAGGAAGAGCGCGACCGGACGCTTGCCGGGGGCCTTCTTCGGGGCGACCACGACACCGCGCATCTCGACGGGTGCGGGGAGGCCGGGGAGCCTGACCGAGGGGAGGCTGTACTCGCCGGTGGTGGTGGCGTACTTGCCGGCCTTGCCCGGGTCGACGGTCCCCGCGGGCAGCTTGGGCGGGAGCTTGGGGGCCGACTGCTTGGCCTTGCGGCTCGCGCCCTTGCCCGGGGCCTCGTCGAGCCTGCGCCCGGCGGCCTGGACCTGGAGCTCGTCCAGGTCGGCGGTGCGGACCTCGTCCATGGGGAGCCGGAAGGTCCGGCCGTCGTCCTGCGGTTCGGGGACGCCCACGAGTTCGCCGTTCGCGCGGAACTCCACGCGGGCGTCGCCCATGGGGACCGGCTCGGGCGCCCGCCACTCCAGGTGGTTCCGCCCGTTGTCGGCGGCGATGCGCCAGCCGGGCGGCAGTTCGTCCCCGGCGTCGGGCGGGACGGTGGCGGTCGCCGCGCCCGTCCCCGTGCCGGGGTCCTGCGTCGCGGTGGCGGTGCGTACGTCCGGCGGCGCCGGGGCGGCGTACGCCCCCGTCGGCGCCACCCCCGCCACCGTCAGCACCGCTATCGCGGTGGCCCATGCTTTCCGGCCACGTATCAAAGCTCCTCCTCAACCCTGCTCACTCGCGCGTCCGTTCCGGTGGTCTGTTCCGGGTCGAACGCGCTCTCGGACATCGAGACGGGGAGGCGAAGCTGTGGGTTGCTTCTGAGTGCGGAGTGATCGCCTCCGGGCGATACGGGTCTCCCGCCCCCGGCGTCGGGGGCGTTCCGCGCAACGGGAAGGATGGCGAAGGATGGCGGAGGAAGGGTGGGTGGTGGGGTGAAGGTCAGGGAAAACGATCTGCGGCTGAGCGACGGCCGCGGGCTCCATGTGTACGACACCGGCGACGACGACAACCGCGGTGACGGCCTGGTCGTCTTCTGGCACCACGGCACCCCGAACACCGGCTCACCGCCCGGCCCCCTCTTCCCCGCCGCCGAGGAGCTGGGCATCCGCTGGGTGTCGTACGACCGCCCCGGCTACGGCGGTTCGTCCCCGCTCCCCGGCCGGGACGTCGCGTCGGCCGCCGACGACGTGCGCGCGGTCGCCGACGCCCTGGCCATCGACCGGTTCGCCGTCCTGGGCCACTCCGGCGGCGGCCCGCACGCGCTGGCCTGCGGCGCGCTGCTGCCCGACCGGGTCCTCGGCGTGGCGACCGTCGCCACACCCGCTCCGTACGGCGCCGGGGGACTCGACTGGTTCGCGGGCATGGGGCGGTCCCCGGCGGCCTCGCTGCGGGCGGCGACCGAGGGCCGCGCGGCGAAGGAGGCGTACGAAGCGGGCGCCGGGTACGACCCGGAGATGTTCACCGAAGCCGACCTGGACGCGCTGGCCGGTGAGTGGTCCTGGTTCGACGAGGTGGTGGGACCGGCCCTGGAGGGCGGTCCGGACGGCATGATCACCGATGACCTCGCGTACGTCGCGCCGTGGGGCTTCGACCCCGCGCGGATCACCGCGCCCCTGCTCCTGCTCCACGGCGGGCAGGACCGCATCGTGCCCGCCGCCCACAGCGGGTGGCTCGCACGGCACTGCCCGACGGCCGAACTGCGGGTGCGCCCGGCGGACGGGCACATCTCCGTGCTCGGCGCGGGGGCGGAGGCTCTGGGGTGGCTGGCGGCCCGGCGGGACTGACATCTACGGGCGAATGATTGCAAACCCGGCGCTCCACGCACCCCGCCACCTCTTCGGCCGAGCCGGGCCACCGCCCCGCCACCCCCGTACGGCCGCACGCCCCGCGCCCTGCCGCCCCGCCCGGGGGACGATGGTGGCACGGGGCGCGGCCAGGACACCCCAAGAGCACCACCACGCACCACAGGAGCCGTCTCACCCCCACACCTCCCACGGAGCGACTGTTTGCGCTCCCTTCACTCGAACGGCACACCCCGCATCAGCCTCATCTCATATCTGAGATAACCTGCCGTCATGTCAGACGACTACCTCGCACGCATCGGCAAGCTCATCCGTGACGCCCGGCAGCACCGGGGCTGGACACAGACGCAGCTGGCCGAGGCGCTCGGCACGAGCCAGAGCGCCGTCAACCGCATCGAGCGCGGCAACCAGAACATCAGCCTTGAGATGATCGCCCGCATCGGTGAAGCCCTCGACAGCGAGATCGTGGCGCTCGGTTACTCCGGGCCCATGCATCTGCGGGTCGTCGGCGGCCGTCGGCTCTCCGGCGCCATCGACGTCAAGACCAGCAAGAACGCCTGCGTCGCGCTGCTGTGCGCCTCGCTGCTCAACAAGGGCCGGACCGTCCTGCGCCGGGTCGCCAGGATCGAGGAGGTCTTCCGGCTCCTGGAGGTGCTGAACTCCATCGGGGTGCGCACCCGCTGGGTCAACGACGGCGTGGACCTGGAGATCGTGCCGCCCGCTCAGCTGGACATGGCGGCGATCGACGCCGACGCCGCGCGCCGCACCCGCTCGATCATCATGTTCCTGGGCCCGCTGCTGCACCGGATGGAGCAGTTCACCCTGCCGTACGCGGGCGGCTGCGACCTGGGCACCCGCACGATCGAGCCGCACATGATCGCGCTGCGCCGGTTCGGTCTGGAGATCGCCGCGACGGAGGGGCTGTACCACGCGCAGGTGGACCGCTCGGTCTCCCCCGGCCGGCCCATCGTGCTGACCGAGCGCGGCGACACCGTGACCGAGAACGCGCTGCTGGCCGCCGCCCGCCACGACGGCACGACGGTCATCCGCAACGCCTCCTCCAACTACATGGTCCAGGACCTCTGCTTCTTCCTGGAGGCGCTCGGCGTACGGGTCGACGGCGTCGGCACGACCACGCTCACCGTGCACGGGGTCCCGCAGATCGACGTGGACGTGGACTACTCCCCCTCCGAGGACCCGGTCGAGGCGATGAGCCTGCTGGCCGCCGCCGTGGTGACCGAGTCCGAACTCACCATCCGCCGGGTGCCGATCGAGTTCCTGGAGATCGAGCTCGCGGTCCTGGAGGAGATGGGCGTCGACTGCGACCGCACCCCGGAGTACGCGGCCGACAACGCCCGCACCCGGCTGGTGGACCTGACCGTGCGGCCCTCCAAGCTGGAGGCGCCGATCGACAAGATCCACCCGATGCCGTTCCCTGGCCTCAACATCGACAACGTCCCGTTCTTCGCGGCCATCGCGGCCGCCGCGCACGGCCAGACCCTGATCCACGACTGGGTCTACGACAACCGCGCGATCTACCTCACCGACCTCAACCGCCTCGGCGGCCGCCTCCAACTCCTGGACCCCCACCGAGTCCTGGTCGAGGGCCCCACCCGCTGGCGCGCCGCCGAAATGATGTGCCCGCCCGCCCTGCGGCCCGCCGTGGTGGTGCTGCTGGCGATGATGGCGGCCGAGGGCACCTCCGTACTGCGCAACGTCTATGTCATCAACCGGGGCTACGAGGAGCTGGCGGAGCGGCTCAACTCGGTGGGCGCGCAGATCGAGATCTTCCGGGACATTTGACACGACGATGCCGCCGCACCCCATCTGACCTGCCATTTGGCGGGTCAGGGAGGGGTGCGGCGGCATGTCTGGGACTTCTCTGGGACTTTGGGCCTGCGCCGGGCTACGAGCCCAACGCACCGGTCGCGGCTACGCGAAGATCGCGTCGATGGCGGCGCTACCCCGGGCGCCGGCACGGGGCAGGAAGTGGGAGTACTTCCGCAGCGTGAACCCGGGGTCGGAGTGCCCCAGCCAACGTGCCAGGGAGACGACCGACTCGCCGGCCTCCAGTTCTTCGGAGGCGAAGAAGTGGCGCAGGGCGTGGAAGCCGTGTTCCCGGGACGGTTCCCACACGCGAGCCCCGTCTGCGCTGCCCTCGTCCAGCGCGGCGATCACACCTACCCTGGCCAGAGCGGGCTTCCACACGTAGGAGTTGAAGTAGTTCCGGTTGATAGCCTTCCGCTCGCGTCCTGTCACCAGGAGGCTGTAGGTCCTGGGCCGTCGGTGCTTGGCCTCCACCGGCGTCTTCGCCGGAGTTGGGTCGTCCCAGGGCAGCGTGACCGGCACCGGCGCGAACTGCTCCATGTGCTGCCGGATTGCCCGGGCCACGCTGGCCGGCAGCGGCACGTCCCGGACCTTGCGGCCCTTCGGAAGCGCGAAGCACAGTTTCGCTCGCACCATCTTGATCTGCCGCCGGACGTGGACGACTTTCTTCTCGAAGTCGATATCGTCCGCTGAGAGTCCGAGCGCTTCCCCTTGGCAGAGCCCGAGACCTGCTCCGATCACGAGGAGGATCCGGTAGCGGTCCGGCAGGGCCTCCCGAACCGCCAGGACCCGTTCGGGCGGCCACGCCTCAACTCTGCCAGGGGCCGCGGGCGGAGGCCCGACCGTGCTGGACCGGCATGGGTTGCGTCCGAGGCGACGGTCCTCGACCGCAGCCTGAAGGACGCTGGAGAGCGTCGCCCAGACCAGACGGATCGAGGTCGGACCGAGGCCTTCTCCAGCCGCTTCTTCCAGTGCCGCAGGACTTCCGTGCCGATGGCATTGAGCGGCTGAGCACCCAGGCGGGGAACGATGTGGCGGCGCACTCTCTGCTCGATCCGCTCGATCGTGGAAGGGTCGCCGCTCTGGGTGGGCCACCAGTGGGTCGCGATGTAGTCCTTGAGGGAGATTGCCCCGTCGCGGGGATCGACGAACTCGCCTCGGCGTGCATCGGTCTGGGCCTGGGCGAGCCAGGTCTTGGCGTCCTGAAGCGCGTCGAAGGATCGGTCCTTGACGCCGGGGATGCCCTTGACTCGGTAGCGGGTGCACTTGCCGTACATGGCGGTGTGGTCGCGTTTGCCGGTTTTCGGGTTCGGGCGCTTCTTCAGCCATCGGTCTTCTATGTAGCCGGCCAGGTGGAACTCCTTTGTGATGAGGGTGACGGCGGCGTTCTACGGCGCAGGAGGCTATGTCAGGCGGTGGTAAAGCGGGCGGAACGCTCCTGCGGGCGGACGCTGAGTGGGTTGAGGGCGAGGTTGGAGCGGGAGTCGGCCTGCTCCTGTTCGCTGACCCAGGCGTCAAGGGCTTCCACTCGGTACATGACGCGACCGCGGGGGCCCATGCGGAAGCTCGGCGGTGCCTGACGGCGGTGGCGCCAGACGTAGAGGGTGTGGGGTGAGAGGCCGAGGTAATCGGCGGCGTCCTTCACGGTCAGGAACGCCGCGCGTACCGCCGTGGAGGAAGTAGTGGGGGCAGGCAAGGGTCGTGCAGGCATCTGGGGTTTCTCTGTGAGGGACGGGAGAGGCGAGCCCGGCTGGGCGGAAACCCATTGGTCCGCCCAGCCTTTGCCTGTCGTGAGGCAGGCAAGAATCGCGGACAAGCCACAACCCGGTGTGCCGCTACGGACGCCGTGCGGTCGAAGTCGGCTGGCTCGGCTCAGGAAGGGCCAAGGCGGCTTCGAGTCGATCCCAAGGGATTTCGTCCCGGGTCGGCTTGCGAAGGCAGCTCGCGAAGCGTTCGGCGAGGCGAGGAGCGTCCATTCCGGCGCATTCGGCCAGCGCAAGGATGTGGCCCACCGTCTGGTCGCCGTTCTTCAGCCACGCCGCAATTCGCGCGTCACGGAGAGCCGAGACATGCCTACCCAGCGGCGAGTTCAGTTCATGTGCTTGCAGGGCCGCTGCTCGTGCCTGCTGCCAAGTCTTTCGGTAGACCTGAGCGGTCAGCGGTCGTCCGTTGTCGAGGACAAATATCGCGTCGTCAGGGCGGAGATCACGCCGGGTGGTCTCCTCCTTCAAGATCGCCGCCAACTCACGGCAGACGGGAACACGCCGTACGGTACCGGCGCTGTCCGAATCCTCCTCGCGGCGCTCTTGTGCCTGAGGGCGGACCATGAGCCAACCGGTGCCGTCGTCCCCGAGCTCCACGTCTCGCACGCGCAGCACCCGGGCCTCCTCCGGGCGCAGAGCCGCGAGAGCGATGGAAGCCAGGAAGGCTCGCAGGGCGAGGCCGTTCTACGGATCTTCGCTGACCCGGTCCAGGATCGCGAAGCACTGCCGATCGGACAGATAGGACGCTTGTTCATTGACGATTGCGGTCATGGAAGAGCTCCTTGAGGGTGAGGCATGGATAGACACAGTAGTTCGGCCATCCCAGGCGAATCGCACGGCGACCGAACACCATCAATACTCCGAAGAATCGCCGGTTTAGGTAACCGGCGATCCCGTGCTACCTTGCGCCGCTCTCGCGTACTCTTCCGCAGCTGATCTAGGTTCGCTTGCTTCACCGCACGATTCCAGTCCTTTCCCGGGTCAATGTGTCTACCATCGGCGAACCACCATGCTGGCGCCGGAATCACAGAGGTCAGCCTCTCGAATAGTCAGCCCTGAACGAGTGGAAGCACCAGAACAGTGCAGGTGTCTTCTAAGCGCCTGCTCTATCGCGTGCATGGTCGCCGCAGGCCAATCCCCCACCAGGGAACTCAGGACCAACCCATCTCCGCACTGGTGCCATTCTCTCTGCAGCCCGGACTACTGCCTCAATTTCGGCAGCGCATCGAAGAATGCACAATGACCCAGGTACACGCATCGACGTGATTGCGTCACGCCCGGAAGTCGGCTGAATACACCTAGCAGATACACAAATAGGCAAGCCATGGCCTACTGTCAGCCGCTCCCTGCATGAGACGCAAATCAGCCTCTCGAAGGCACAAGGAGGCCGGTTCAGGTAGGCCGACCGTCAGGCGTCGGCTCGTCGGAAGCCACGCTGGAGATGGGACCTCCCCTGAGGCGGCTGTCACCAATCTGCTTCATTGTCAGAGGGGTTGGCTACGATGGTTGCAGTTCTCGAGACCTCGGAAGGCAGGGTGCACTTGTGCAGGGAGTCAGCTATGACGACGGGACGGCTGCGAACCTATAGGGGCGCCTGGCCGGCGCTCTCCTATGGCGACGCCCGTCGGGCGGCGACGTCGTGACCTCGATCTGGTAGCGGGTTGGCACCTGCTCTGGCTCTGTGACGGCGCTCTCTCGAATGTTCTGGAGGGCCCCCTTGACTGCACCCGCTTCTTCCTGCGACCACCGCATCTACCACGTTGTCGTCGTCGCTCTGACGTCGATCATCGCCGGACTCGCGTTCGGGATCGGCTCCGCTGCTCTCGGGCAGGCTGCGTCCACCGCTGCCGCCTCCGGTGCAGCTGCTCTGGCATTCACTTTTGGTGCCGGCATGAGCGTGGTCGCGCACGTAAGCCGGCACCCGTAGCAGCGCCCTCGCCCAGGGCGGCCGTCGCGGCCGCCCTGGGAGCGCTCAGCCGGAACGGTCCCCACAGCCGGTGCTATCGGCTGTGGCCCACGAAGCTGTAACGCTACTGTGCGATGTCTCACTCGCCATGAAACGGGAGGCAAAGCTCCACACGACAACCCCGAGGGCCGATCGGCCTGGCCGAAAGTCCTTTGCCGGAACGAATTCGCCCTATTCTCTGGCTGTCAGTCCCGCCCACTAGAATCGGGCCCGAGGGTCGAGCGTGGCTTCCTGAACTCATCAACGAGAAGGCAGCTGGCAAGGCACCCGCAAGGTGACAGAGACAGGGACGGGAGCCGCATGCTGGATGGTCGGTGGACGACGGTCACCGAGTCCGGGTACGAGCACGAACGTCGCGGCCTTGAGGCGATCCGCAGGCGGATGCCGGACGAGGAGCCGTGGCGGGCCTGGTCGAACTTCACGTTCACCGCGAACAGCGGACACGTCCGCGAAGTAGACCTTCTGGTGGTCGCTCCGGCCGGTGTCTTCCTGGTCGAGTTGAAGGATTGGCACGGCTCCGTCCATGGCGGCGGAAACGAGTGGGTGCAGAGCACGCCCAACGGCACCACCCGTCGTCATGGCAATCCACTGCATCTGGCGAACCAGAAGGCCAAGGAACTCGCGGGCCTGATCAACGGGGTCGCCGGCCGTCCAGGGGACCGGTCGCGGATCTGGGTCGGTGAAGCCGTCTGCTTCACCGACGACCAGCTGCAGGTGCAGCTGCCGACAGCCGACATGAACGGGGTCTTCACCGTCAAGAAGCTGGTGAAGATGCTGACCGTGCCGCCCGGCGACGTCCGTCGGCGGATCACTGCCGAGACGTCCCGCCGAGTCGACTCGGCGCTGAAGCAGCTTCGCATCGCGCCGATCCGCCGCCAGCACGAAGTGGGCTCGTATCTGCTGGACGCGAAAGCGTTCGACTCCGGGCCCACCTGGGCCGACTATCTTGGCCGCCACTCCCAGCTGCAGGACCTGGCACGGGTGCGGGTCTTCCTGAGTGAGCGCGGGGCATCCGACGAGGAGCGCCGCTCGGTGGAGCGGGCTGCGGCCCGTGAGGCCGCGATTCTCAGCCGGTTCAAACACCCGGGCGCTGTGCAGCTGAAGACGTATCTGCCTTCGGGGCATCCGGCCGGTCCGGCGATTCTCTTCGACTACCATCCGGAGACCCTGCGCCTGGACGACTACCTGGTGCAGCACGGAGAGCACCTGGACCTGCGGGCTCGGCTCGCTCTGGTGCGGCAGCTGGCGGAGACGGTGCGTTCCGCGCATTCGCGGCGGGTCCATCACCGGACGTTGTCCGCTCACTCGGTGCATGTGATTCCGCGTGACCGCGGTCCCCGCGGGCGGGAGCTCGGCGAAGAACAGCGGTGGCTGCGGCCGTGGCCACAGATTGCGGACTGGCAGATCGCCACTGGACAGAGCGCGAGCCGCGGTCGGCCACTGACCCTGGCGCCGACCAACGTGTCGGGGGTACATGTCTCGGACGCGGCCGATCCGTATCTGGCGCCGGAACTCAGGATTCCGAAGGCCGATTCGGTGCGGCTCGATGTGTACGGGCTCGGCGTTCTCACGTATCTGCTGGTGACAGGGCAGGCACCTGGAGCGAGCCAGAGCGAGGTCATGGCGCGCTTGGAGGGCGCCGAGACGCTGCGTCCGAGCGCGCTGGTCGACGGCCTCCATCCTGACATCGACGATTTGGTGGAGGCGTCCACGGCGTACGAGCCGGGCCGGCGGCTGTCCACCGTCGACGACTTCCTGGAGATGCTGGAGTACGTCGAGCAAGCGTTCGCCGAGGAGGTCTCGGGCAGCTCTGACGTTGCGGCTGGTGCAGGCGGGGGCAGCGAGGCGGCTGCGGACGACGGCGAGGAGCACGACGAGCCGGAGAAGGATCCGCTGGAGGCGGTGGCCGGCGACGTGTTGGCCAGGCGTTGGGAGGTCGTGCGCCGGCTCGGCACCGGCTCGACGTCGCGGGCCTTCCTGGTACGCGACCTTGAGGGCGAGTCGCGGCGCAGCGGCGCCCTGCCGGTAGCGGTCCTGAAGGTCGCCCTGAGCGAGGCGAAGCACACGGTCCTGGATCGTGAGGCGGAAGTCCTGGGCCGGATCCACCGGGATTCCAGCATCATCGCGCTGTACGAGCGGGAGCCGCTCACCCTGGCCGGGCGCCGGGTTCTGGTCCTGGACTACGTCGGCGACAGCCGGGAGCTGAAGGACCAGGACACGAGCGCCGACAAGGGGCCGCGCCGCCGTGAGGACACCGTGGCTCGCCAGCTGCGGGACAACGGCCGCCTGGGCATGGACCAGCTGGAGGCGTACGGGAAGTACCTGTTCGGAGCGGTGGAGCACCTGGAGGCCGAGGGGATCTGGCACCGGGACCTGAAGCCGGACAACATCGCGATCCGGATCCGCCCCAACGGCACCCGCCAGCTGGTGCTGATCGACTTCTCACTGGCCGGGTATCCGGCGAAGGAGATCGAGGCCGGCACCGAGGGCTACCTCGACCCCTTCGTCGGGATCATCACGCGCGGCTCGTACGACGCACATGCCGAGCGGTACGCACTGGCCGTGACGCTGCACGAGATGGCGTCGAACGAACTGCCCCGCTGGGGCGACGGCTCGGTCACGGCGCGGCAGACGGACCCGAAGGAGTGGCCGTATCCGCAGCTCGCGGCTGACGCCTTCGAACCGGCCATCCGCGACGGCCTGGTGGCGTTCTTCCGCAAGGCCCTGGCCCGGGACGTGAAGGACCGCTTCTCGGACCTGAAGCCGATGGAGCGTGCCTGGCAACGCATCTTCCTCGACGCGCAGCGCACGACCGCGCCCAGCTCCGGGCACAGTGAGAAGCCGGGCCGCAGCTCGAAGAGCGGTGCCGACGCGGCGATCGCCGATCCCGTGGCCGAGCCCCGGATCGGGCGCGAGGACGACGATGTCTCCGCCGAGCAGATCCGCGATCAGCAGGCGGAACGCGCCGACCGGAAGACTCCGCTGTCGGTGGCCGGCCTGACGGTCTCCGCGCAGTCGCAGCTCTTCGCGATGGGCCTGAACACCGTCGGCGACGTGCTCGACTATTCGACCAAGAAGTTCCTCACCGCACCGGGCATGGGTTCGCGCACCCGTGAGGAGATCCAGCGCCGGCAGAAGGAGTGGAATCTCCGGCTCGGCAAGGCCGCGCCCTCGCCGCTCAGCGCGGCGGCCCTCAAAGCCGCGAACCAGGAGCGCAGCGCCCTGGAACGGGCAGCCGCCGACGCGGTCGCCACAGCTGGTGCCACCGACCCGAATGTGCTGCGTGGCCTGAGTCTGGACGCGCTCGCTGCTCGCCTGGTGCCGAGACCGTCCGGCGGCAACGCCCGTTCCAACGCCAAGGAGCGCGAAGCCGTACGCCTCCTGCTGCGCCTCCCCGACGAGGAGGGCCGCCTGCCCGACGGCCTCGCGTGGGTGCGCCAGCGGGACGTCGCCGAAGCCGTGGGCTTGACCGCCGGCCGTATCCCGCAGATCGTGAAGAAGGCACGCGAGCGCTGGCACGAGGATGCCGCCCTCGGGCTGTTGCGCGAGGAACTGGTGGAGCTCCTCGCCGAGCGCGGACGGGTCGCACCGGTCATCGAACTCGCCGATGCGCTGATCGCCCGGCGCGGCACCCAGCACGTGGAACGGCGCGACCGGCGTGCGCTCGCACTGTCCCTTCTGCGGGCCCTGGTGGAGCGCGAAAGCCGGGCACTCGTGGAGCGCCAGAGCGGGGACGACGAATCCCCGCAGCTCTTCCGCTACTTCCACGCCCGAATGCCCAAGGGCTCCGACCCGGTGATCGGCCTGATCGCCCTGGACGTCCGGGAGGGCATCGATGGACCGGACACCCCCTCACTGCCTGCCTTGCAGGAGTACGCGCTGAACCTGGGCGCACGGGCCGATCGGCTCGCGGCGCTCGAGTCTCTTCCGACAGCAAGCACGGTTCTCACCGAACTGGACGCTGTACGCCGACCGCCGGGCAACCTGGGCTGGGACGAGCGGCGCACCGCCGAGATCGCGGTCGCCGCCTCCACCCGGGCCGCGCTCACCCCCCGCCTGGAGATCTACCCGCGCGGCCTGGACCTGGTGCGCGCGCTGCGGATCACCCAGGCCGGTGTGGTCGCCGTGCAGCCCGGCGTCGAGGAGGAGCGCCTGCCGGGTCTGACGGTGGACGCCCTGCACAAGCGGGTCACGACCCGTTTCCCCGACCTGGGCACGGATCCGCTGGTGCCGCGCGAGCTGCCCACGGGCAGCACCCTCGTCCGCGCCCTCAAGGAGGCCGGCTTCGAGTTGAAGCTGGCCACCCGCTACGACGGGGTCCTGCGCCTCGTCCCTGACCGCCGGTCCGGGGACGCCACCGCCGGCCTGACCTCGGCAAGCTGGGGCGCCTCAGCCGCACGTCGCTCCGCACCCACCCAATACGACGCGGACGCGGCAGTCGCCGCGGCGGTCAAGGCGGACCAGCGGCTCACGCACTCGGCGCGGCAGGACGGCTTCCGCGTGCTGACCGTTCCGCAGCGGCGGGCCGAGGAGGCGGTGCGAGCACTGGCCGGCGAGCCGTTCGGTGCCCGGCCGGTGTCGCTGACCGGACTGTTCGTGGAGGAGCTCCGCGCCGTGGTCGGCGAGGCGGCTCGTCCCACCTGGGAGACCGTCCTCAAGGCGGACGCCGCCGAACGGGGCAGCCGCCCTCATCAGCAGCTGCGCATCCGCACCGACAAGGCTTGGGGGCGGATCGAGCCGCGACTCCGCGAGCGCCTGGCGGAAGCACGTGGCCCGCTGCTCCTCGCTGACACCGCGGTCCTGGGCCGGTACGACGCGCTGGACCTGCTCGGGCGGCTCGCGGAGGAGGCACGGCAGGGCGGCAACCCGCTGTGGCTTCTCGTCGCACAGTCCGATCCGGCACGCGCCCCGCGGCTGGCCGGGCAGAGTGTTCCTTACCAGGCAGGGTTCGACGAGTGGATCGTCGTCCCAGACGCCTGGGTCTCCCGCAAACACCTCGCGCCTGACGCCTGACCCTCGTTCCCTGACCGTCATTCCTTGATCTTCTTCCGCACTCTCCCACTCTCCACAGGAGCCGTACGTGATCGACCGCAAGAGCCTCCTCGCCGACCTGCAGAAGCAGGTCAAGGCGGCAGAGACCGACCTCGAACAGCAGGTCAAGGCTGTCCCCGAGGTCGGGACGCGGCTGCGCGGCGAGTACGACCAGGCCCGGAAGCTGGGCCGTACGGCAGCGACATGGAACGCCTGGCTCGGTGAGCGGATCACGCAGGTGGCCGTGGCGTGGGTGCTCGGCACGGTCTTCGTCCGCTTCAGCGAGGACAACAAGCTGATCGCCGAGCCGTACATCACGGCGCCGGATGTGGCGGGGCGGGAAATCGCGCAGGCACGGTACGAGGAGTACTTGGAGAAGGATCCGGATCCGACGTATCGCGGGTGGCTGGAGACGGCGTTCGCCGAGTTGGGGGCTGGGCAGGCGGGGCGGTTGCTCTTCGATCGGGAGCACAATCCGCTGTATCAGATTCCGCTGTCGCATGATGGGGCAGGCGCGCTGCTCGCGTTCTGGCGGGAGCAGCGGGCTGGCGAGGGCGCGGACGCAGGGGAGGTCGAGTCCGGTGGCGCCAGCAGCCCCGTGCTCGTGCACGACTTCACCGATCCGCTGAGCGAGGACGGCACGACGGGGTGGGACACCCGGTTCCTGGGTGACCTGTACCAGGACTTGAGCGAGGCGGCCCGAAAGACGTACGCGCTGCTCCAGACGCCGGAGTTCGTGGAGGAGTTCATCCTTGACCGGACGATGACACCCGCGATTCGGGAGTTTGGCTTCGAAGAGCTGAAGATGATTGACCCGACTTGTGGGTCGGGACACTTCGTACTGGGCGCGTTCCGGCGGCTTACGCGGATGTGGGCTGAGGAGCGGCCCGAGGTGGAGCCGTATGAGCGGGTGCGGGCGGCGTTGAGTTCGGTCCATGGGGTGGACCTCAATCCGTTCGCGGTCGCAGTGGCCCGTTTCCGCCTTTTGGTCGCGGCAATGGCAGCGAGCAATATTCGGACGTTCGAAGAGGCAAAGAAAGGCGACTGGCCGATCCAGGTCGCGGTCGGGGACTCCCTCATCAAGGACCGGCAGCTGGAACTGCAGCTCGGCCTAGGTCACGAGGAACAGGGTGCTGGTGATCCGCTGGCCGAGTTCTCGTACGCCACGGAAGATGTGCACGAGTTCCCGGAGATTCTGCAGCAGGGGCGTTATCACGTGGTGGTGGGGAACCCTCCATATATCACGGTCAAGGACAAGGGACTTAACCAGCTATACCGGGAACTGTACGACGCGTGCGCTGGCACGTACGCACTTTCCGTTCCCTTCGCCCAGCGATTCTTTGAGCTTGCTAAGCGGAGCGGAAACAACGCCGACGGCTACGGCATGGTAGGGCAAATCACCGCCAGGTCGTTCATGAAGCGAGAATTCGGCGCAAAACTCATCGAGGATTTCTTTGCGCACAAGACCGAACTTGTCGAGGTCATCGACACATCAGGTGCGCACATCCCAGGACACGGGACGCCCACAGTGATCCTCGTAGGACGACCACTGCAAGGTTCACGTCGGCAGCCAACGATCCGGACTGTGCGAAGCGTCCAGGGCGAGCCAGTGACACCGGAGCGGGCAGAGGAAGGACTGGTGTGGCGGGCAATTGTTGAGCAGATTGACTCTCCTCGCTCCACGAGCCAGTGGGTATCGGTTGACGATCTAGAGCGTGAAGAGAATTTCGCGAAGCACCCTTGGATTCTCAGCGCCGGCGGCCAGGAGCTCGCGACTTCGCTTGAGAATAGTGGAGTAAGGCTCCATACGATCGCTCAGCGAATCGGCTACACGGGCCAGACAAATGCGGACAGCATCATGCTCACCACCCGAAAAAGCTGGATTCGGCGAGGCTGCGAGCCGGAGCTCGGCTGCACCGTGGTGCTAGGCGATGAGTTGCGCGATTGGTCACACACAGAGGAAACTTACACATTCTTCCCGTATGAAGAGGTGGACGGAAAATTCAAGCTTTCCCCATTGAAAGAGAGGTCCGCCGCCTATAAGTGGATGTGGCCCGGACGCACCACACTAGGTAGCCGCGCAACATTCTCAAAGGGAACCTACTTTTCCGACGGTCGACCTTGGTATGAATGGCACCAGGTAACGTCTAGTCCCGACAGTCACACTTGGTCAATTTCCTACGCATTCGTCGCGACTCAAAATCATTTCGTGCTAGACCGAGGCGAAAAGGTCTTCAAGCAGTCTGCACTGGTAATCAAGCTACAGAAGGATGCAACCGAGGAGGATCACGTAAATCTCCTCGGGCTGCTCAATAGCTCCACGGCGGGAATGTGGCTCGCCATGGTAAGCCACAACATGGGTGCTGGTGGAATTGGAGGCGGCATCGCCGCAGAACAGTGGGAGCAATTCTATCAATTCAACGGAAATAAAATCAGCGAGTTCCCCATTCCCGCTAGTTTCCCCACCGATCTCGCAACCGAACTGGACACCCTGGCCCAGCGCCTCTCTACAACAACCCCCACCGCCCTCGCGGCCTCAACAATCCCCACCGCCCCAGCCCTCCATAAAACTAAAGCCCACTACACCTCCACCCGCGCCCGAATGATCGCCCTCCAAGAGGAACTCGACTGGCAGGTCTACTCCCTCTACAACCTGCACTCCGAGGACCTCCGCCTCCCCGACGCTTCCGCCGTCCCCGAACTCGCCCTGGGCGAGCGCGCCTTCGAGATCGTGCTCGCCCGCCGCGTCGCCGCCGGCGAGGCCAGCGGCGAGTGGTTCAAGCGGCACGGGTCCACCCCCATCACCGAGATCCCCACCCACTGGCCCGCCGACTACCGCGCCCTGGTCCAGAAGCGCATCGACGTCATCGAGTCCAACCGGGCCATCGGCATGATCGAGCGCCCCGAGTACAAGCGGCGCTGGGCCACCGAGGGCTGGGATGCGATGAAGCAGAAGGCGCTGAAGTCCTGGCTGCTCGACCGGATCGAGGACCGGGCCCACTGGTTTGACGTCAACGGCAACCCCACCGTCACCACCATCCCCCGCCTCACCGAAAGCCTGTCCGCCGACGAGGACTTCGCCTCCGTAGCCGAGCTGTACGCACCCCGGCAGGACCTCGCGAAGACCGTGCGGGAGCTGCTCGCCGAGGAGCACGTGCCCTTCATCTCCGCCCTTCGTTACAAGCCCGCCGGGCTGAAGAAGCGCGCCGACTGGGAGCACGTCTGGGACCTCCAGCGCGAAGAGGACACGGCGCCCGACGAGCCAGCCAAGCAAAAGATCCGCGAGCGGACTCCCGTACCGCCGAAGTACACCTCCGCGGACTTCCTGAAGCCGAGTTACTGGCGTGCACGCGGCAAGCTCGACGTACCCAAGGAACGGTTCGTGTCGTACGGCACGGTCAACGCGCAGTCGCCGGAGCTGTACGGGTGGGCCGGCTGGGATCACCTGGAGCAGGCACTCGCGCTCGCCTCGTACATCCAGCAGGCTGGGCTCGGTGAGCACGAACTCGTTCCGTATCTGGCCGGGTTGCTGGAGCTGCAGCCGTGGCTGGAGCAGTGGTACGGCGAGTACGACCCGGAGTTCGGGGCCTCGCCGGCCGCCGAGATCCTTGCCTTCCGGCAGTCGAAGCAGGGTGAGCTCGGGCTGACGGACGACGCGCTGCGCGCCTGGCGCCCGGCGGCCGCCACTCGCGGACGCGGCGCGGCGAAGAAGACTGCCGCCCCGAAGAAGAGCGCGGGCGCGAAGGCCGCCGCCCAGCCGGCCGACACGGACACCATCATCGACACGACGACCGATGCCGCCGCCGGCACCGAGTCCGACTGAGCAGGGCGAGGAGAAGCAGACACACCATGGCGTTCATGAGCAGGAACAACTCTCGCCCCGAAGACCGGCCGTTGCTGCGCGAGTTGATCGACATCCCGGAGTCGGTGTCCACCTCCGACTTCGTCTTGAAGCTGAACGAGGCGGTTACCCCCGAGGGGGCCGAGGCCGCACTCAAGGACTACGTCGTCACCGACCGGCTGCTCGGGAACTTCGACGAGGCCCTCGATCTGATCAAGTCGGCGCTGGACAGCCACTCGTCCAAGGCCGCCTATCTGCACGGTTCGTTCGGTTCCGGTAAGTCGCACTTCATGGCGGTGCTGTACGCGCTGCTGTCGCGGAATCCGGCCGCTCGGGCCCGCCCTGAACTCGACCCCGTGCGGACCCGGCACTCCTGGCTGGACTCGGACGATCGCAAGTTTCTGCTGGTGCCGTACCACATGCTGGGCTCCAAGTCCCTGGAGCAGCGCGTGCTGGGCAAGTACGTGGAGCACGTGCGCAAGCTGCATCCCGGCTGCCCGTTGCCGCAGGTCTATCTGACCGACGGGCTCTTCGAGGACTTCGCCGAGCAGCGTCGGCGGAACGGCGATGCTCGGGTGATCGAGCAGCTCGCCGACGCCGGGGACGGCCTGGAGGACGAGTGGGGTGACTCCTTCGCCTGGACGAGCGAACTGCTTGATCAGGCGGTCGCCGCTCAGGAGGAGCACGACAACACCAAGAGCCTCGACCTGGACAGCCCCTCGACGCCGCAGGAGCTGAGGGCGCGTCTGGTTCAGGACCTCACCCAGACCCTGTTCCCCTCGTTCGCGCGGAACGCCTCCGAGGACGCCGACGGGTTCGTCTCCCTGGACAAGGGACTCGGCACCATCGCCGCGCACGCCAAGGCGCTGGGCTACGACGGGCTCGTCCTGTTCATGGACGAGCTGATCCTGTGGCTGGCATCGCGGATCCACGACCAGAAGTTCGTCTCCCGCGAGGCTGACAAGATCACGAACTTTGTGGAGGGCGCGGACGAGCGGCGCGCCATCCCGGTGGTGTCGTTCATCGCCCGCCAGCGCGATCTGCGTGAGCTGGTCGGCGAGGAGATGTCGGGTGCCGCAGAGGCCGCCGTGCAGGACACCTTGAAGTTCAGTGGCGGCCGCTTCGACAAGGTGGTGCTCGAGGACCGGAACCTGCCGCAGATCGCCCAGGCCCGCCTGCTCAAGCCCTCCTCTCCGGAGGCGGAGGCAAAGGTGGAGGCCGCGTTCGCCGAGGCGAAGAAGCTCGGCCCGGATGTGTGGGACACGCTCCTCGGCCACGACAAGTCGACCACCGGGGCGGATGAGACCGCGTTCCGGCGGACGTATCCGTTCCCGCCAGCGTTCATGGACACACTGGTGCACATCTCGGCCGCGTTGCAGCGTTCCCGTACCGGTCTGAAGCTGATGAGCCAGCTGCTCGTCGATCACCGTGACGACTGGCGGCTCGGGCAGCTCGTTCCGCTGGGTGATCTGTATCCGGCAATCGCCGGGGGTGGTGACAAGGCGTTCAGCGGGGAGACCAGTGTTCACTTCGAGGCTGCCGACAAGTTGTACCGGGACAAACTGCGCCCGTACCTGCTGAAGGCCAACCAGGTCACCGAGGAGCAGGTCGAGGCGTTCCGCCGCCGTCCCAAGAACCTCAAGGATGATCCCCAACTCGCGGCCCGCTGCCGGGATTTCACCGGTGACAATCGGCTGCTGCAGACACTGCTGCTTTCCGCGTTGGCGCCGAGTGTGCCCGCTCTCACCGACCTCACGCTCGCGCGGCTGCACGCCCTCAACCACGGCTCCATCACCACCCGTATCGCGGGTACCGAGGTCGGCCGCCTTGAGCACAAGGTCAAGGAATGGGCGGTGAACTTCCCGGAGATAAAGGTCACCGGCACCGGACCGGGCGCGGTGGTGCGCCTTGAGCTCACCGGCGTCGACCTGGACGCCGTCCTCGCCAACGCGCAGGTGCACAACAACCAGGGCAACCGCCGAGCCAAGATGCGCGCCCTGCTCAAGGACGCGCTCGGCGTCAGCGACGGACCTGGCGGATTCGACGCGTACGACGTGCTCAGCCTGGTGTGGAAGGGGACCGAGCGGCAGGTCGAGGTGGTCTTCGGAAACGTCGCCGATTCTGACTCCCTGCCCGAGACCACGCTGCGCCCCAGCCAGGACGACGCCTGGCGCCTCGTCGTCGACTTCCCTTACGACGAGGGAGAGTTCGGCCCCATGGACGACCTGCAGCGGCTGCGCTCCCTGCGGGAGAAGCCGGGCGGTGGCTCCCGGACTCTCGCCTGGCTTCCCACCCACCTCACGGACGCCTCGCGCGCCGATTTCGAGCGTCTCGTCGTCATCGACAAGGCCCTCGCGGACGAAGCCCGCTTCGACGCCGAATACGCACGAAGCCTCAACGCGGACGACAAGGAGCGCGCCAAGGGCATGCTCCAGTCCCAGCTCGTCGTCCTCACCGAGCGCGTCCACCAGGCCCTGAGGCAGGCATACGGGCTCGCGCAGAAGCAGGAGGGCGTGGTCGACCTCAGCTTCGACAACCACCTGGTCGCCCAGCAGGACGTATCCGATCTGCGGCCGCCGCTCGGCGCGCCACTGGATTCCGCCGCCCGCGACCTGGTCGGCAAGCTGCTCGCCCACCAGTACCCCGCGCATCCCGATCTGGACCCCGAGGGCACAGGCAGGCCCGTGAAGCCCGCCGAGATCAAGACAGTCTTCGAGTACGTACGCAAGGCTGCCGAGGACCGTGACGGGCAGGTCGAGGTCGAGGCCAAGGACCGCAAGGTCATGGCGCGGATCGCGGGCGGACTCGGGCTCGGCGCCATGCGGGAGGCGTACTACCGGCAGTCCCCCGCGTGGCCCGACCACTTCAACGCCCAGGCCCGCCGGGACGGCGTCGCCGAGCCGACGCTCGTCAAGCTGTCCGACTGGAGTGAACTGCCCGAGCGGCGTGGACTGCCGGAGCCTTTGCAGCGGTTGGTTGCCGCCGCGTATGCGGAGATGACCGACCGGGTGTGGGTGCGCGGTGGGATGCCCATCGAACCCGCTCCCGCACCACATGAGTTGAAGCGGGACTACGCGCTGCGCGAGCAGCAGCTGCCCAGCGAGAGCGATTGGGAGGAGGCACGCAAGCGCTTCGAGCCGATGCTCGGGAAGCGGGCGCCGCAGTTGCGGCGTGGGCGGATCGTCAACCAGTTCGCCGGGCAGATCGGGCAGGTCGCAGGAGCGCTCGCGCAGGACGCCGGACGGCTCGTCGGGGAGCTGGAGAAACACCGCGATTTTCTTCGGCTCAGCGACGCCTCGCCCCGGCTTGTGCTCGCCCGACGGGCGCAGGAGTTGGTCAAGGAGGTGACCGAGGCCGGGATCGATGCGAAGTCCGTGGTGGACCGGCTCGCCCGCTTCGGCCTCGGCGACTTCACCCCGCACCGTTTCGGCATGTCGCTGATGAGCGCGGGGAAGGTCGCCGGCGCTCTGCAGAACACTGTCTGGGACCAGTTGAGCCTGGCCGACACCCTCGGGGTGGACGGTGCCGCCGTCCTGGAGCGGGTGCGGAACGCGGCTGCCGGCGATCCCGGTGACTACCCCGACCTGCCCGGAGTGCTGACCACCGCCGGCCGGGAGGTGCTGTCTCTGCTGCGGTCCCGGCAGACCCCGGAACAGCAGCCCCAGCCTCCCGCCGAAGTTCCGCCCAGCTCCGAGAGTGTGGACCTGAACACCGGTTCAGCCCACCCGCAGGTACTCCCTGAGCCAGGGCCAGGGGCGGGCGCTCGGGCTCCTTCGCGGTCCGTGGCCCGTTCCGGCGGCGGGCGTACGACCGCAGCCCGGGCAGCCGCCGAGCTGCAGGAGGAGATCGCGGCGCTCGCGGCCGAGAACCCGAACGCCACCGTCGAGGTCGTCTGGAAGGTAGTCGACTGATGTCCGACACGGTCACCACAGCCCCTGCGGCCGTCGGCCCCGCCCGGTTGTCCGCGGGAACCGTCCGTCAGTACGCAGCTGCCCGCAGCCGGCTCGGCGACGGCACGCCCCGCGTACTGCTGCTGCGGGCAGCTCCGTCCTGGGATGCGCCCGCGGTGCAGCGGACGGCGGGCGGGCTGCAGGTGCGGGTGGCCGTGGCCCCGTCAGTGCTCGCCGTGCATGAGCAGATCCTGGGCCACCTCGACGCGGCGGAACCCGCTGATCCCAAGGTCCTCGTCGTCCTCACCGACCGCGAGGACACCGACCTCGATCCCGGCCTTCTGGCCCGCGTCTACGGCGGCAGGATCCGATCCGTGGACAACTGGGAGGTCGTACAGGAGGCGTTCGACGCCCGCGGCCTCGACGCACGGCTGCGCGGCGAGAAGTGGGCAGCCGAGGCACTCCTCGACGCGGCAGCAACCCGTGGCTGGCCCTCGCTCGGTCGGGGGCTGCTCTCCCGCGACGAAGCCCTCACCCGGCTGGCTCGGCGGCGCCTGCGGATCGGCCGCCACGACACAGGTCCACTCGGTCGGCCGGCCGCACACGACGACGGAGACCGGATCGATCCCGTCGCACTGTTCCAGTGGACCCTCACCCCTGGCGGACCGGACCTGCTGCGCGCCCTGCGAGGTCCGGAGAGGGCCGGTCTGGCCCGCTTCCTCTCAGAACCCGAGCAGGGCGGGTCCACCGGCCGGATCATTACTGCCCTGGTGGACGCCGAACACGGGCCGGACGCTGCCGCGTACGCGGTGGTGTGCGCGGCGCTGTGGGGCCATGCGGAAGCCGACCACGACCTGTACCGGGCGCGCGGGCGCGCCGAGCGATGGCTCGGCGAGACCCCGCCCGCCCAGGGTGACGCTCTCGACAGGCTCCTGACCTCCTTCGGACAGAGCGGCGAGGCGTACGTCCGGGGCCTGGTCGACCGGGGGGAGCACCGGCTCGCCGACCCCGTTCTGACGCGGGCCGCACAGCTCGTCACGCAGTTCGGAGCGCATGCCGCCGCTTCGGCCAGCCCGCTGCTCGAAGCAGGGCTCGACGCGCGTTTCACAGCTGCGGGCCACGCAGTGTCCGGCGGCGACGCAGAGAAGGTCACAGCCGCGATCACCGCACTGACCGAGCACGCACTCGCCTCGGACGGCGCCGCGCAGGCCAGGATCGAGCGCGTACGCATGGCCGCCCGGCTGCAGCGGTGGCTCAAGGCCCGGCCCGCCACGATCGCCTCGGTCGCCGACGGAATCTCCTATCAGATCCGCGAACTCGGCTGGGCAGACCGGGCCTTGGAACACCTCGAAGCAGGCGGCGACACCAACACCGCACTCTCCGATGCGTACAGCCGAATCGGCCATCAGGTGCGCGAGCGCCGCAGGAAGCTGGGCCGGGCGTTTTCCGAGCGGCTCGCGGTGTGGACCTCGGATGGCACCGATCCCCGCTCCATGCTCACCGTGGAGAGCTTCCTCAACCGCATCGTCACGCCTGTCGTCCAGAGCCCAGGCCGACGAGTTCTGCTGCTCCTCGTCGACGGCATGAGCGCGGCGATCGCCGCCGATCTCGGCGAAGAACTGCGGGGCCAGTGGGCCGAGTTCGACCCCCTCACCGACGCGACGGGCCAACCGGTCCGACGCGCGGTGGCTGCGGCGCTGCCCACCCTGACCACCATCTCCCGCACCTCGCTGTTCGCGGGCACCCTAATGAAGGGCGACCAGAACGACGAGAAGCGGCTCTTCCCTCTCCATCCCTGCTGGAACGGGGCCCCGGCTGCCGTATTCCACAAGGACGACCTGCGCGGCCCCGATACCGGCTCGCCCTTCTCCACCGCTCTCAGCGAGGCGCTGTCCAACGAGCGCACCCACGTCGCGGTCGTCCTCAACACCGTGGACGACCGACTCGGCAAGGAGCAGAAGCTCGGCGACGGTGCCTGGACCGCGAAGGAGATCGGCGGCCTGGAACCGCTGCTGCGCGCCGCCCGTGCGAACGACATGACCGTGCTCATCACGTCGGACCACGGTCATGTCGTGGAACGACGCGGCCGCAAGCTCGATGCGGTCGGCGGCACCGTCGGTTCGGCACGTCATCGCACCCCTGGCGGGCCTGTGGCAGCGGACGAGATCGAGCTGTCCGGGCCCCGGGTGGTCTGGCCGGAACCAGGAGCGCGGATCGTCGCGCTGCGCGACCACGACGCCCGGTACACCGCGCTGAAGGCGGGTTATCACGGCGGCGCGACACTCGCCGAGTTCTCCATCCCGCTGCTCGCCCTGTTGCCGTTCGGCGCCGAGCCACCCGCGGGGTGGCGCGAGCTGGGCGACCCAGCTCCCGTGTGGTGGGAGGAGGACACCGAGGCCGCAGTCGAATTGGAGGCGGAGGCTGCTCCCACCCACGCCGCCGCCGCAGCACGCCCGCAGCGCAGGCAGTCCAAGAAGTCCGCCCCGGCCGTACCCGAGGGCGTCATCGGTCTCTTCGGTGAAGAAGAGATGGTGCCTCAGCCCCCGGCGCCGCAGGCACCTGCCGCACCTTCGCAGCAGACGACTACCGATCAAGCGAAGGAGACAGCGACCCCATCCGCCCCGGCAACGGACCCCGCCATGGCGCTGGTGGAGCGGCTCATGTCCACCGAGCTGTACCAGGCGCAGCTGGGCCTGCTCGCCCGCCCGCCGCGCGACAAGACGATCCTCCCGAGGGCGCTGACCGCGCTCGTCGAGGCAGGCACCCTGTCGATGACTGCCCTTGCCGAGCGGGCCGGCCAGCCTGCCACCCGCGCCCCCGGCTTCGCTGCGACGCTTGCCCAGCTTCTCAACTACGACGGAGCCCAGATCCTGGAGATTCTCCCGGACAACCGGACGCTGCGCCTTCACCGGGCTCAGCTGATCGAGCAGTTCGGCCTGTGAGCCGGCGTCACCACCTCGACCGGCCTGCGAACCAGCGGGGACGTGTCCTGCCGGATGGGAGACTGTTCTGGTGAACGGGTTTGGATCTTCAGCCTCCGGTGCCGCCGCCCCCGTCGGGGCCGTACGCCGACGCGCCGTGGTGGACGCACTGCGGCGCGGCGCCGTCCCCGAGAGCGGACTCGATCTGCTTGCCACAGGACTCGGCCGATTCGAGCAGGCCATCGATGAGGAGCTCGACACGGTCGCTGCCGGCGGCTCGGTGTTCAAGGCCGTACGGGGTGAATACGGCTCCGGCAAGACCTTCTTCACTCGGTGGCTCGGCGAGCGCGCCAAGCGGCGCACGTTCGCCGTGGCTGAGGTTCAGGTGTCGGAGACCGAGACGCCCCTGCACAAGCTCGAGACCGTCTACCGGCGCCTCACCGAACGGCTGACCACCGCGAGCTTCCCACCCAGCGCCCTGCGCCCGGTCGCCGACGCCTGGTTCTATGCCCTGGAGGAGGACGCCCTCGACGACGGCGCCAGCGAGAAAGAACTGGCACAGGTGGTCGACCGGCTGCTCACCGCACGCCTGGCCGAGGTGTCCCGGCACGCACCCGCCTTCGCCACCGCCCTGCGCGGCTACAAACAATCCTTGGACGCCGGCGACGAGGCCACCGCGGCTGCGGTGATGTCGTGGCTCGGCGGACAGCCACACGTCGCCGCAGCCGCCCGGCGCAGCGCAGGCGTCCGAGGTGACCTCGACCACTTCGGTGCCTTCGGATTCCTGCAGGGCCTGCTCACCGTGCTGCGGGATGCCGGACACGCGGGGCTCATCCTCGTCCTGGACGAGGTGGAAACACTGCAACGGGTTCGCTCCGATGCCCGCGACAAGGCACTCAACGCCCTGCGCCAGCTCATCGACGAGGTCCACTCCGGCCGCTTCCCCGGCCTGTACCTGGTCATCACCGGCACACCCGCCTTCTACGACGGCCAGCAGGGCGTTCAGCGTCTCGCCCCGCTCGCCCAGCGCCTGGCCACGGACTTCACCACCGACCCGCGCTTCGACAACCCTCGGGCTGTCCAGATCCGCTTGCCGGGATTCACCGAGGAATCGCTGGTCGGGCTCGGCTCCACCATCCGTGACTTGTACGCCGAGGGCTCCCAGTCCCCCGACCGGATCGAGCAGCTCGCAGACGACACGTACCTCACTGACCTGGCGCGCGCGGTGGGCGGGGCTCTGGGTGGGAAGGTCGGGATCGCACCGCGGTTGTACCTGAAGAAGCTGGTCGGAGATGTACTGGACCGGATCGATCAGTTCGATGACTTCGATCCGCGTACGCACTACAAGTTGACCGTGGGCTCCGGTGATCTGACCGAGACCGAGCGGAACTTCGCCGCGCCCACGCCGGTTGCCTCGGCTGACGATCTCGACCTGGATCTCTGAGGATCGATCGGGCACAGCTCCAGCATCCGTAGTACGAAACTACGCCGACCAGCACAGGAGTCACCGACGTGCAGGAGCAGCCGAGCGGCACCGACCCGGTGGACCGCCTCGACCCAGTGGTACTGCACCACATCGTCAACACGCTTGGCTGGCCCGATCTGCGGCCCCTTCAGAAGGCTGCCGTAGGCCCCCTGATGGACGGCGAGGACGCCATCCTGCTTGCGCCGACCGCGGGCGGGAAGACCGAGGCCGCCACGTTCCCCCTGCTCTCCGCGATGCGGGAGAACCGTTGGACTGGCACCTCCGTGCTGTACCTTGCCCCGCTCAAGGCGCTCCTCAACAATCTGGTGCACCGGGTCGACAGCTATGCCCAGTGGCTGGGACGCCGAGCCGCCCTCTGGCATGGCGACACCCCCGAGTCCGTACGCCGCCGCATCCGCACCGACTCCCCCGACTTCCTCCTCACCACACCTGAGTCACTCGAAGCGATGCTGATCAGCGTCAAGACCGACCACGCCCACATGTTGGGAGGGGTACGGGCTGTCGTCGTCGACGAGGTGCACGCCTTCGCAGGGGACGACCGCGGCTGGCACCTGCTCGCCGTACTGGAACGCCTGGAGCGGCTGACCGGCCATCGCATCCAACGCATCGGCCTCTCGGCGACAGTCGGCAATCCCGACACGCTTCTCACCTGGCTCCAGGGCGCCTGCCCGTCCGAACGGCCCGGCCGAGTCGTCGCACCCGGCGTCATCCTGCCCGCAAGCGCCTCCGAACTCCCGCGCCCCGCAGGGGAGGTGGAGCTCGACTACGTCGGTTCCCTCGCCAACGCCGCAAAGGTGATCTCCGCCCTGCACCAGGGCGAGAAGCGGCTCGTCTTCTGCGACTCCCGGAAACAGGTGGAGGAGCTCGGCGCCGCACTCCGCGCCCGCGACGTCACCGTGTTCCTCTCGCACGCCTCGCTCTCCACCGACGAACGCGCCCGCTCCGAGCAGGCGTTCGCGGAGGCGCGTGACTGCGTCATCGTCTCCACTTCCACACTGGAGCTCGGCATCGACGTCGGTGACCTCGACCGTGTCATCCAGATCGACTCCCCCAGCAGCGTGGCGTCCTTCCTGCAGCGCATCGGCCGCACCGGGCGCCGCGCCGGCACCTCCCGTAACTGCCTCTTCCTCGCCACCCGCCCCGACATGCTGCTCCAAGCAGCCGGCATGCTCTCCCTATGGGCCCGCGGCTGGGTGGAACCCGTCACTCCGCCGCCCTCGCCCCGCCACCTCGTCGCACAACAGATCCTCGCCGTCACCCTGCAGGAACACCGCATCGGCGACCGACTGTGGCCCGAGCAGTGGAACGGCCTCGCTCCCTTCGACCGCTCCGCCTCCCCTCTCCTGTCGCATCTGGTCTCCGAGGGCTTCCTCGACAGCGACGGCGGCATGCTGTTCATCGGCCCCGAAGCGGAAAAGCACTTCGGCCGACGGCACTTCATGGAACTCACGGCGTCGTTCACCGCGCCCCCGGAGTTCACCGTGCTCGCCGGGCGCACCGAAATCGGCACCACGGACCCATCCGTCCTCACGGAAGAGCGCCCGGGCCCGCGCCGTCTGCTCCTGGCCGGCCGCAGCTGGCAGGTCACCTTCATCGACTGGGCCCGGCGCCGCGCCTTCGTCGAGCCCGTCGAGGACGGGGGCGTCGCCAAGTGGCAGGGCAGCGAGGCCCGCGGCCTGTCGTACTCGCTGACACGCGCGATGCGCGAGGTCCTGCTCGGCACCGACCCCGACGTCAAACTCACCCGTCGCGCCACAGCCGCACTCGCCGAACTCCGTATGGACCGCGCACCCCACGAAGTGCACCCGGCGGGCACCCTGCTGGTCCGCGACGCAGATGCCGGCCGCTGGTGGACCTGGGCCGGCTACCGCGCCAACGCCACCCTCGCGTCGTCCCTGGGTAACCTAGCCGACCCGGTGCAGCGCCCCACCGACACCCACATCCGGCTCCGCCAGGACCTCTCCCTCGCAGACTGGAAAGCCGCCCGCGCCGAACTCCCTGATTCCCTCACCCTGCCGACGGTCGACCCACGGGCTGTCCGCGGCCTGAAGTTCTCGGTGGCCCTGCCGCCTCGCATCGCCACGGCCACCCTCGCCGAGCGGCTTGCCGACTTCGACGGCGCGCTCAGGACGGCCAAGGAGCCCGTACGCGTCGAGTGGCCTGCCTGAAGGTTGGGCCAGTGGACACCCGCGACGCGAACGAACCGCGTTGGTGAGGGGCAGGAACCGGACTGGGAGCCGTCGTCGTTCCCTACGCCGCGTCGGCAGCCTCGACCGTATCCAATGGCGGCAGTAGCCGGGCCAGTTCGTCCCTTCCACGTTCGATCAAGTCGAACGCCGCCACAGGATCCGCACCCGGCGGCAACGGAGTATCAGTCACCAGGTCCGTAAGGGTGTACCGGCCGAGCAGCCACCGCTGCAGGGCCCGCCAGTCGGTGCCCCGGTCGAAGGGGAGATCGTTGGCCCAAGGGTCCGTCTCGTACTGGGTGCCGTCGGCGCCATGGGCATGAAGCAGTCCGGAACGACGAACCAGGCAGGGGAAGCAGACACCGCAGTTGGCGATCGGCGGTCCGCCGCTTCGCCGGGTGGGCGGCTTGCCACAGCTCAGGGTGGCTTCCAGATCGGACCGTGCGAGACCGGCGTCCCTTCCCATCGCGCACACTTCGCCCTTCGTCAGTTGCGCCCAGGGATTGATCACCCTCACCGCGCCGCTGCACTCGCCAACGGCGCCTACCACGGCGTTCAGGTGAGAAAGCGTCCGCGGGTGAACAGAGCGCGTGGAGCAGGCAGCCGAACGTGCGGGGGTCAAAGGTGGGTTGAGAGCAAGCTGGCCATTCTCAGGGATGTGGACGGTGGCCACGCCGTGCGCGGCAGCAGCACGTATCGCACCCGCTGCATATAACAAGCCGCGGGTACGGGAAGAGGTTTCGAGCCTGAGCCCAGATCCGTCACCCCTTGGGGTCTGGCTCATCTGCAGCAGCGTCACCGGTCGTGATTCACTCAGTTCTTCGACAGCCTTGTACACCCGCTTCTGCAGGCGCAGCAGTCCAATCTCACGGAACATCACCAGAAGGAGCGGACGCGAGTCGGCAGCGCGGGAGCGCGCTGCCGCCCAGCTGACGGAGTCCAAGCCCCCGGAGAACAAGGCGACTTCTGAGGCACGCGGAGCGTCGGGGAAAACCATCGCGTCGTTAACCTGATGACCTGTGAGCGGGCGAAACTCCAAGTTCCACAGATCCCCTGTGAGGATCTGGAGCAGCCCGACAAGCTGGTTGCGGACCGTCTTGCTGTGCCATCGCTCGTACTCCGTGACAGGCACGGACAGGTGGATGTGTCGCATCCACCTGTCTCCTGCTCCAGTCCGGCGTATGTACTTGTCCGCAATGAACGCGGCCCGAGCGATCCGGAGGAAATCCTCGGCCCAGTCGGGAACTGGGCCGGGCAGACGGTGGCGACCATGAGTGCGGTGTTCGTCCTCCTGGAATGCGTCCTCACCGGCATCCGTCCAGCGGCCATCGAGAGGCCGGTCCCGATGGTGGCCGCGCCACCACACAAAGTGCTCGGAAGACGTCATGCCGCGGCTCCCCCTTCGCCGATGACTTCATCAGTGATCAACCCGAGCACCCTGCCAACAGCCTTCGGAACCAAGCCCTCGGCGACCTTGGACAGCACGGCGGACGGATCCTCCACAGCGCCTACAACCGATTGAGCGGTGTCCACGGCTTTCGCAAGTTCCGCTGCCTCGGCGGACTCCTCACACGGGTTCGGCACCAGATCCACCAGCTTCTCCGCGACCCAGTCTGCGATCCTGCCTTCCGGATCGGTCGCGACGAGCACCGGCACGGCCAGCTTCACGTGCTCGGCGACAGCCGACCGGAGAAACTCCCCCACCATGTCGGCGAAGAACACTTGATAGAGATCGCAGAGTATGTCCCAGGCGAAGCCGCCCCCTGCTGATGCCGCCTCCATGGCGTCGTCCAGCTCGGGGTGTCGGCCTCGAAGATCGCGGACGGCCTCCGCCACTCCCCTTCGCACTGCTGCGTCAGCCAGCGTGCCCCCGCCACCGCCGACTTCCGAGGCAAGACGGGCAATGAGTTCGCTCTCCGACTGTGCGCCTTGCACGGCCAAGGACCCCAGCGCTCCGGCGAGCCGTTCACCAGCCGCACAGGCAGTGTCGTACAGGCCGAAAGCAGACCGGTCGTCACGGAGCGTCTCATGCAGCGCACGTAAGTGATCCGCTGCGATCTCCTCCAGCCGCTGGTCCGCATTGCGCGATTCACCATCCCACCGCGCCAGACGTCTCGCTGCGGAACTCCATCTGTGCCCGTTGGGCCCCTTCCACCGCGTCGATGTGCCCACGACGCCCCCTTCGCCGATGCCGCCCCGCCCCTGTCCAGACATGGCATCAGATGAGCGGAACCCCAGGTAGGGCGGGACTCGGCCAGAGTGGCTCGTATGGTCGCCATGCACCAGCAGGCTCAGTCAGGTCACGCGACGCACCGGCCCGTCGCTGCTCACGGTTCGCAGTTGCTCACCAAGAGACAGTAAAGTCCAGCTCCCTGCAGCCTCGGTCTGACCCATCGCCACGTGCATGAAGAGCCGCCTGACACCCCATCAGAACGAGCGTCAAATGAGCGTCACGAGCGTCATTTCAGCGTCAAGATATCGCCCGTAACGCCCACACCGCACATAATGCGCACACACAGAACCGCAGATCAGGAGCCCTTCGCGGCCGGTTCAAGGATCGCGACGCACTCCACATGATGCGTCATCGGCAGCAGGTCGGCGAACTGCTCATGCGCGCGTCACCGATCGCCCCGCCGTTCCGGCCCGTCAGGGCTCCATCCCCTGAGATACGGCTTGAGTTCCTCCGGCATGGGCTCTCGTACGTCTGGCATCTTCGGCAGCTCACTCAAGGGGTCGATCGACCTCACGTACGCCCTTGCCCACTCCAACCAGCGCCGGGTCTGACTTAGAGTCGGCTCGTCTACAACTCCGTGAAGCTCGCCAATACGATGTTCCAATGCCGTGCAGTACGCGCTGAGGGCAGCAGACTCCTGCCAGCGCCCGGCCTCTTCGCGTAGGGCCTGGGCAAGTTGTTCTCGAACAGCCTGTTCTTTCGCCGCCTCCACGGCCGCTCGCCAGCGAACTTCGCGTTCCACAGTGGCCTGCTGCTCGTCCTGCCTGCGCCGGGCGTCTTGTGCCGCTCGTACCTCGATCTCTCCAAGGACCGCGTCCAGGGCCTCTTCGAGCGTCCGGGTCGTCCGATCCCGCCAGCGACCGGGCCGGTCGGTCAGGCCATGAGCGAGCTCCACGACGAGGCGAGAGGAGCGGTCGGGATCCGTGGACTGCGGGAACTCCTGCCTGACACTGACGGTGTAAGCGAGGCCGTCGACAGCAATGTCCACTCCGCCCTCTCGTGGGTGGAAGAACGAGTGGGCCTTCCGCACCTCGTACCCTCGCCGGACCGCCTCAGCCGACAGTCCCTGCAGGAGCAGAAGCGACCTTCGGCGGAGCCCGGACGGCATGACGAGTCGGCGCTCGTCGTCTTTGAGCGCGGTCACGATCGGATGGAGGTTCCGCAGTCGTGAGGGAACGGGAACCGGATCCCCGTTCTCCTTCGGCCGTTGACTCCGCGCGTTGGGATGCGGGCCGTCCGCAAGGAACAGTTCCAGCCCCGGCCCGCCGTACGGAACCTTCTCGATGCGCTTGCCCGCTGGTTCCAGGCCGTGCCGTTTCGCGTAGTTGACAACGCGCCGCCACTCCGCGACCTCATCGTCATCAGGGTCAGTGATCCGAACGCGGCCCTCGGCGACGAGCCGCTCGATCAACTCATGAGCCTTCGCCCGCCGGGCTCGCGCGACGGGCCTCTCGCTGTAGGGCGTCCGAGGGTGGGTGGGCGCCGCCGGCTCACTGCCAACTGCGACCACAGAGTCGTCGTCGATCATAAGGACCCCACCATCCCGCAAGGTATCGGCCGAACGCCAGTCACTCGACATCTTGGCTCCACTGGCCGCGCTCGAAACGAGGCCGTTCTACGAACCCGTACCGCCGTATAGAGCCGAAAGACGCCCGTCAGCGGTGGGAGTCCCCTGGGACTTTCCTGGGACTTCCGGACCCATCAACCGGCACGAACGTGAAACAGCTGAAAGGCCATTCGCCCAGGTCAGCCACCATCAGCCACTCATCGCGGCAGGTCACCGCGCTCGCTGGTCTCTTCCGGGACATCTGAGTACGCGCGTGCCGCCGGGGTCCCGTCGGGCCCCGGCGGCACGCCTCGTCCCGCCCGCCCCGCCCGTCCGCCCCGAGCAAGAACTACACTCGGCCCTCCCCCGCGTAGCGGGACGGCGAGCCCGCCGCGCGGGACGACGGTCGGAGAAGAAGGACGGGACCCCATGCCGCCCACCCAGCCGCAACAGGCCGGTGAACGCGTCACCAGTACGGTCTACCGGCACCGGTTGCCCGAAGTCCTGTGCGCCACCACCGAGTTGCCGTCCGTGCAGTACGCGGACCGGTTCGCCCTGGCGACCGGCGCCGTCGAGGGTACGACCGCCGAGGCGTGGGCCAGGGCCCTGTTCGGGGACGTGCCCGACCTCGGGGAGAGGATCGTCTGGCAGGGCGTGCTGGGGCTGCGGCTGGCCTCCGGGCGGGCGCCGGGGACGCTGGCCGGGTGGCGGGTGGTGGCCCAGGACGAGCGGGTGATCCGGCTGTGGGCTCAGTCGTGGTTCATCGCCTGCGAGCTGGTCGTGGAGCGCGGGGACGCCGAGGTGTCGCTCACGACGCTCATGCACTACCGGCGTCGGCTGGGCCGTACGGTGTGGACCCCGGTGTCCGCCGTCCACCGGAGGCTCGCCCCGGGCCTGCTCCACGACGCCGAGGTGCGCGTCTGAGCCGACGGGTCATCTGCCGGGGTACCGGCGGCCGGGAACCCTGAGACCTCGGTCGCCGGAGTACGCCCCCGGCACCGCTCAGGGCGCGGACCCCGAGGTGACGGGCCGGACGACGGCGTCCACGGTGACGGTCCCGGACCGCTCGAAGTCGAGGGTGAACGTAACGCGGTCCCCGGGGCGCCATGACGCGTCGGCGGCGAGGGTCACGGCCGTGCCGTGCGGGCCCATGTCCACCTCCCCGTACGCCGGGATGTCCACGGGGCCGGACGGCTCGCGGTGAGCCCCGTTCGCCGTGTTCATGCGGTGCGCGGTCAGCCGGGGAGCGGCGGCCGGGGAGGTGACCGAGCGGAGGCGGTCCGGTGCGCCGCCGGTGTTGGCGATCCGGAAGTAGGCGTTGGTGGTCCGCCCGGCGATCACCGGCAGCAGGACGCGGCCCTCCTGTATCTCGATCCTCGCGGGGCTGCCCGCGTATCCGGCGGTGCTCCAGACGGAGAGACCCGTAACGGCGCCGAGGGAGGCGAGGACCACCGCCGCGCCCGTCCCGGCCGCCTCCCGGGCGCGGCGGAAGCGCGTCACACCAGGCTCCGGGAGGCGGTACGGGTGTCCGGTCCCGGGCTCCGTACATCTGTACGGGTACGGGTACGCGTACGGGGGCGCCCGGCCCGTGACGGCTGCCAGGTGCGCAGGCGCAGGCTGTTGGCCACCACGAGGACCGAGCTGAGCGACATCGCCGCGGCGGCGATCATGGGGGTGAGCAGGCCGACCATGGCCAACGGCAGGGTCACGGCGTTGTAGCCGAAGGCCCACACCAGGTTGGCGCGGATGGTGCCCAGCGTGTGCCGGGCGAGCAGGACCGCGTCCGCGAGTGCCTCGATGTCGCCCCGTACGAGGGTGACGTCGGCAGCGTCGATCGCCACGTCGGTCCCGGTGCCCATGGCGATGCCGAGGTCGGCGACGGCGAGTGCGGCGGCGTCGTTGACCCCGTCCCCGACGACGGCGACCCGCCGCCCCTCGGCCCGCAGCAGGCGCACCAGTTCGGCCTTCTCCTGCGGGGTGCGGCGGGCGTGGACCTCCGTGATGCCGAGCGCGTCCGCGACCGCCCGCGCGACGGCGGGCCGGTCGCCGGTGGCCAGCACGGGGCGGACGCCGAGCCTGCGCAGCCGGTCGACGGCGCGGTAGCTGCCGGGCCGTACGAGATCGGCCACCTCGACGACCGCGGCGGGCGCGCCGTCCACCCGCACCAGCACCGCTGTACGGGCTGCGGCGTCGGCCCGCTCGCGGGCTTCCGTGAGGGAGGCGGGCAGTCCGGCGCCGTCCGGTGCCAGCACCTCCACCTCGCACCCCTCCACCGTCCCGCTCACGCCCTGCCCTGCGGTGGCCCGGAACCCGGTCACGGCGGGCAGGGGCGCGTCCCCGGCGGCGCGGCGGGCGTGGGCCGTGATCGCCCGGCCCAGCGGGTGTTCCGAGCCCTGCTCGACCGCGCCCGCCAGGCGGAGGGCCTCGGCCGCGTCCGGTCCGCCGGGCGCCGCCGTGACCCGGCCGACTCCCATGCGCCCGGAGGTGAGGGTTCCGGTCTTGTCGAGTACGACGGTGTCGACGTGCCGGAGCCCCTCCAGCGCCCGCGCCCCGCTCACCAGGACGCCCAGGCGCGCGCCGCGCCCGGTGGCGGCCATCAGCGCCGTCGGGGTCGCGAGCCCGAGCGCGCAGGGACAGGCGACGACGAGGACAGCGACGGCGGCGGTGATCGCGGCCTGCGGGTCGGCGCCCGCGCCGAGCCAGAAGCCGAGCGTCGTGACCGCGAGCGCGAGGACCACGGGCACGAAGACGCCCGCCACGGTGTCGGCCAGCCGCTGGGCCCGCGCCTTGCCCGCCTGGGCGTCCGCGACCAGCCGCGTGATCCGGGCCAGTTGCGTGTCCGCGCCCACCGCCGTCGCCCGCACCAGCAGCAGACCGCCCACGTTGACCGCCCCTCCGGTCACCGGGGTCCCCGGGCCCGCCTCGACGGGTTCGGACTCACCGGTGACCAGGGACAGATCGACGGCGGAGCTGCCCTCGGCCACCTCCCCGTCGGTGGCGACCCGTTCGCCCGGCCGCACCACGAAGGTCTCGCCGACCCGCAGCCGTTCGATCGGCAGGAGTTCGTCCACGCCGTTCCGGCGGACCATGACCTCCTTCGCGGCGAGCCGGGCGAGCGAGCGCAGCGCCGCCCCGGTCCCGCGCCGGGCGCGGCCTTCCAGGAACCGGCCCAGCAGGACGAACAGCGGTACGCCCACCGCCGCTTCGAGGTAGACGTGCGTCGCGCCTCCGGAGGCGGAGGGCAGCAGGCTGAACGGCATTCGCATACCGGGCGCCCCCGCCCCGCCCAGGAACAGGGCGTACGCCGACCAGCCGAACGAGGCCAGCACGCCCAGGGAGACCAGCGTGTCCATGGTCGCGGTGGCGTGCCGCAGGCCGCTGAGGGCCCGGCGGTGGAAGGGCCCGGCGCTCCAGGCGGCGACGGGGGCCGCCAGTACGAAGCACAGCCACTGCCAGTGGTCGAACTGCGCCGGAGGAACCATCGACAGGACGAGGACGGGCAGCGACAGCGCGGTGGTGACGACCAGCCGTTCCCGCTCCCGTTGCTGTTCCTGCTCCTGCTCCTGTTCGCGGCGGGCGTCGTCCGCCGCCACGGCCAGCGGGCGGGCCGTGTACCCGGCGGCCTCGACCGCGTCCGTCAGCTCCCCGGCGGTCACCCCGGCGGGATGGCTGACCCTGGCCCGGCCGGTGGCGAGGTTCACCTCCGCCGTGACCCCGTCCAGCCCGCCCAGCCCGCGTTCGACCCGCCGGACGCAGGCCGCGCAGGTCATCCCGCCGACGGCGATGTCCGTCACCACCCCCGCGGGCACCGCCCCGGCCGCCATCAGTGACCGCCCCCGTGCTCCATCGGCGTCTCCCCGTCCCGGGCGGGCGCCTCGCCGGTGATGCCCGGACCGTGCATCCCGGGCGCGACCGGCCCCACCGCCTGCCCCACCGCGTACGCCCCCAAAAACAGGGCGCCCAGCAGGAACAGGAACGCCCACAGCACGAGCGGCACGGCGAACCCGGCGGCCTTCGCTCCGGGTTCGGGTCCTGTCGTCCGCTCCACAGCGTGCTCCTCGATGGTCCGGACGCGAGCCGTGCCGTGGTGCACGGCTCGCGGTGATCGAGAAGTCGAGGGCGCCCCTGTGGGAGTTCCCCGGCGTACGGGTGAACAGGGTCACAGCGCCCATACGGGTGAAGCCGGGAACGGAGTGAAGGCGGCGGACGACCCCTGTGATGACCGACGGCCCGAAGCCGCCCGGACCGGGACTCCCCGGACCGGTGAACACCTCTCCCCCACCGTCCGTATGACCGGTGGGAGCCGACAGCCCACACGAGGAGCAGAGCATGAGCGAGAAGCGTTACGGCGTCACCGGAATGACATGCGGTCACTGCGCGGCGAGCGTCACGAAGGCGGTCACCGGGCTCCCCGGCGTCGACGGGGCGGAGGTCGACCTGCCCGGCGGGGCGGTCCTGGTGCGGGGCGAGGAGCTGGACGACGCCGCGATCCGCGCGGCCGTCGCCGAGGCCGGGTACACCGTGTCGGAGCCTGCGGCCGTCTGAACGGACCGCCGAGGACGGAACGAGAACGGAACGAGGACGGAACAGGGCCCCGGCCCGGAGGTGCCGCGATGGGAGTGCCAGGATCGGGCCTCATGTCGGTGGGCTGGCGTCTGCGCGCCACACGGTCCGCGCTCTTCGCGGCCGTGTGCGTGACGCTCGCTGCCCTCGGCCACCTCCTCATGTCGGACGCCCCGTTGCCCTGGTGGGTCCCGGTCCTGTCCGCGGCGGGGGTCTCCGCGCTGGCCTGGGCCTTCACCGGACGGGAACGGGGCCAGGTCTCCGTCGTCGCCCTCACCGTCGCCGTACAGGCCGTACTCCACCACGCGTTCACGTTCGTCCAGCAGACGCGGGGGCCCGCCACCGGGTCCGGCGACCGGGCCCTCGCCCTGAGCTGGGCCGACGCCCTGCTCTGCGGCCCGCACACCGATTCGGCGGCGGCTGCCCGCGCCTACGACGTGGCCGCGCAGGCCGGTCTCACCGACAGCATGCCGCTGCCCCCGCTCGCCGGAGGTTCCGCCGCCATAGCGGCGCTCGGGCACACCGCCCACGGCGCCCACGCCGCCCAGCCCGTGCACGACATGGCGGCGATGACCGGCACGGCTTCCTGGGGCATGGCGGCGGCCCACGCGCTGGCGGCGCTGCTGTGCGGTCTGTGGCTGGCCCGCGGCGAGTACGCCGCCTTCCAGATCCTGCGGGCCCTGGCGGCGCGCTTCCCCTTCCCCCTCGTCCTGCTCGGCGCACTCCGCCCCCTCCCGTCCGCGCCGCCCGCGCCCGCGCCCGACCGCACCGCCGCGCGCCCGCGTACGCGTCTGCTCGTCCACACGCTCGTCACCCGGGGTCCTCCGGCGGAGACCGCTGTCCGCTTCCGCTGACAGCCGGATCACGTCGGCCGCTTCGCCGCCGACGTGCGCCCGTACGCAGGACGTACGGGCGCGATCTCCCCCTTTTCCGGGCCGGGGCACGGCCGTGGGCCCGCCCTTGTCCGGACACCCGGAAGGACCGCTGTTCCCATGCTTCCCGTCCAGAGACAGCCCGAGGTGACGGACGACGATGTCACCGCCTGGGCCCTCGGCGCCGCGTCCGGCGACGCCGACGCCTTCGGGCACGTCTTCCGCGCCCTGCACCGTGACGTACGCCGGTACGTCACCGCGCTGGCCGACGACTCCCAGCTGGCCGACGACCTGGTGCAGGAGACCTTCCTGCGCGCCATCACCTCCGTCCACCACTTCCAGGGCCGGGGCTCGGCCCGCTCCTGGCTGCTGACCATCGCCCGCCGGACCGTCGTCGACAGCCTGCGGCGCGCCGCTTCCCGGCCGCGCCTGGCCGACACCTCCGACTGGCAGTACGCCGCCGAGCGCAGCCAGCCGCGCGGCCTCCCCGGCTTCGACGAGGGCGTCGCCCTGATGGCGCTCGTCGACTCGCTGCCGGACGACCGCCGCGAGGCGTTCGTGCTGACCCAGCTCCTGGACATGCCGTACGACGACGCGGCCCGGACCAACGCGTGCCCCGTGGGCACCATCAGGTCCCGGGTCTCCCGGGCCCGCACCACGCTCTGCGCCCTGCTGGAGGAGGGGGCGGAGCCGGTTCCGGCGCGCTGAGGGCGCAGCCGTTCCCGGCGTACGGGGGTGACCGCCCGGGGCGTCGACCGCGCCCCGGGCGGCGGATCGGGCCACGCGCATCTCTTGTGGATTGGTATGGACCAATGCCATCCTACTGACACGGACCACCACCCCAACTCGCCCTATTAGGGGTGTTGTTGCCGGAAAGCCTCAGCAACGGCCTTACCGCTTCATCTATATGGGAGTGAGCACCTATGTCCTCTGCCCGGCGCCGCCTCGCCGCAGCCTCCGTAGTCGCGTCCGCCGCGACCCTGATGACCCTGACGCCTACGCCCGCGAGCGCGCACGGCTCCGTCTTCGGCCCGGTCAGCCGGGTGAGCGCCTGCTTCGCCGAGGGCCCGGAGGCCCCGAAGTCCCAGGTCTGCAAGGACCTGGTGGCCGATTCGGGGACCCAGCCGCTCTACGACTGGAACGAGGTGAACATCGCCAACGCCGACGGCAGACACCAGGAGATCATTCCCGACGGCAAGCTCTGTTCCGCCAACCGCGAGAAGTACCGCGCCCTGGACTGGGCCCGCACCGACTGGCCCGCCACGGCCGTGGCCGCGGGCTCCTACGACTTCAACGTGCGCGTCACCGCACCCCACTTGGGCACGATGACGATGTACATCACCAAGGAGGGCTTCGACCCGACGCAGCCGCTGAAGTGGTCGGACCTGGACCCGACGCCGGTGGGCACCTACGCCACTCCCCGTACCAGCGACAACGGTTACTACAACTTCACCGGCGCCCTCCCCGACCGTACGGGCCGCCACATCGTCTACAAGGTCTGGCAGCGCCACGACAGCCCCGAGGCGTTCTACGGCTGCTCCGACGTCACCTTCGGCACGGCCGCCGCGGCCAAGGCCAAGGCTCCGACCGAGGGCAAGATCGAGGCGGGCACGGAGCGGTCGTCCGTCAGCCACCACGGCCACGGCGGCGACGAGCAGCCGCCCGCACTGGTCTCCGCCTCCTCGCAGCCCGCCGGCTCCCCGCTGGCGAGCAGCATGGCCTGGGCCGGGGGCGCCGCCCTCTTCGCGGTGGGCGCCCTCCTCTTCGGCCGCAACCGCCGCCGGGAGAGCTGACCCCCCGGCTCCCCGCACCACCGCGCCTCCGGCCGGGCCCCGCAGACGGCGGGCCCGGCCGGAGGTCCGTCGGTCGGAGGTCCGTCGGTCGGGGAGGTCCGTCGGTCGGTCCGTACGCCCCTGATATGCGTACGCCCCCGAAATCCCCCCGGAACCACGGGAACTGTGGCCCGTGGTCACCCGACTACTGGGGCGTGAGCGGCGGACACCCGTCGCTCCGCACGGCTCGGGGCCAGGAGAAGGGGCGGGATGGGCGGGCTGGATGTACGCATGCGGGGGGTGGGCTGCCGGCACGGGCGTGTCGAGGCGGTGTCCGAGGTCGATCTGGAGATCGCCGCCGGTGAGCGGGTGGCGCTGACCGGCACCAACGGCTCCGGCAAGACCACCCTGCTGCGTGCGGTGCTCGGCCTGCACCGCCAGGTGACCGGCTCGATCGCGGTCGGCGGCCGGGAGACCGGCTCCCCCGCCGAGTGGGCCTGGCGGCGCCGGGCCTGCGCCTGGATTCCGCAGAAACCGGCGGCGGGGCGGTTCCCCCTCCTCGGCGCCGAGTTGCTCGCCAGCAGTACGGCGCCGGTGGAGGCGGGCGAGGCCGCCTCCCGGCTCGGCGTCGGGGAGCTGGCCGGGCGCCCTCTGCACACGCTCTCCGGCGGCCAGCTCCAGCGGATGTACCTGGCCCGGGCGATCGGCTGCGTCGCGGCGGGCGCACAGGTCCTGCTCGCCGACGAGCCCACCGCCGCCCTGGACTTCGACGGCCAGGAGGAGGCCGCGGACGTTCTCACCTCGCTGCCCGTCACCCTGGTCGTGGTGACCCACGACCGGGCCCTGGCGGACCGCTGCGACCGCGTCCTGGAGATGGCGGCGGGCCGACTGCGGGAGGTCCGGTGACCGCCGTCCGGCCGGGGAGCGCCGCTCCCGTACTCGACCCGGCCGAGCCGCGAGGTCCGGTGACCGCCGTCCGCCCGGGGAACCCCACCGCCGTACCCGATCCGGTCGAGCCGCGGGAGGCCAGGTGACCGCCGTCCATCTCGCCACCGCCGACCTGGGTGCGCTGCTCCAGCTGATGCCCGTCCAGCGGGCCGGTCTCGCCCTGCTCCTCGCGGCGGTCGGACTGCCCGTCATCGGGGTGGTCATCGTCGGGCTCGACATCATGCCGGTCCGGTTCGCGATGATGCACGTGGCCCTGTTCGGCATCGCGGTCGGGCTGCTCACCGGTCTGGACCCGATGCTCTGCGCTCTCGTCGCCTGTGCGCTCGCCGGGGCCTCGGTCGCCCCGCTCGCCCGTACCCCGGACGGGCTGTCCGGGGCCATGGGGCTGCTGATGAGCCTGGCCATCGCCGCCGCGCTGCTGCTGCTCGCCGTCTCGGGGGTCAACGCGTCCGGGGCCTTCGCCCTGCTGTGGGGGTCGATCCTCTCCGTCTCGACGTCCGACCTCGTCGTGCTCGGCGCGCTGGCCGTCGCCGTACCCGGACTGTTCTGGTGGCGGCGGCGCGACATCGGCCTGCTCCTCCACGACCGCGAGCTCGCCCAGTGCTCCGGGGTCCCCGTCCGCGCGCTGACCGCGGTCCTCCTCGTCCTCGTCGCGGTCGCGGTCGCCGGGGCGATCAAGCTCACCGGTGCCCTCCTCGTCGACGCGCTGACGCTGCTGCCCGCGCTCGCCGCCCGTCGGCTGGGCACCTCACTGAAGTCGATCACCTTCTGGGCGATCGGTATCGGGGTCGTCGTCAACACGACCGGCTTCCTGCTGGCCCTGTGGCTGGACTGGCCGCCCGGCCCCGTACTCGTCCTGACGGCGGGGGCCGTGGTCCTCGCCGTGCACTTCATACCCGAACGGAGAATCAGCTCATGGCGCGCACCCGCGTCCGTATCACTTCCCTCCTCGCACTGAGCGCGGCACTCGGACTCGTCACCGGCTGCGGAGACAGCGGCGACCCCAAGAACTCCGACACCCCGGGCGGCGCGAAGGGCAAGCCCGTGGTGGTCGTGACCACCACCTGGGAAGGCGCGTTCGCGAAGGCCGCCGGGGCCGAGGACATCAAGGTCATCGTGCCGCAGTCCGTCCACCACGCCCCGGACTACGACCCCAAGCCCTCCGACCTCGCCGCCGTCGCGGCGGCGGACTTCGTGCTGTACGCGCCCTTCGAACCGTACGCGGCGAAGATCAAGGAGGCGGCGGGCTCCGGGGCGGAGCTGGTCGAGGTCAACCTCGACAACGATCCCGCCAAGGTCACGGCGGAGGTCGAGAGACTCGGAGCCCTCTTCGGTACGGAGGACGCCGCGACGAAGTGGAAGGCCGGGTTCGAGACCGAGTACGACCGGCTGAACAAGGACGTCCGGGCCGCGTGGCCGGGCGGCAAGGCCCCCTCCGCCGTCTCCCAGGTCTTCACCGTCTGGGCCGCGGAGCTCGCGGGGGCCACTGTGGCGGGGACGTACGGGCCGGAGGCGGTGACACCGGCTCAGCTCGCCGAACTCTCCGCGAAGAAGCCGGACCTGGTGCTGGACAACGCCCATATGTCGACCGGGACCGTGCTGCCGGACTCCGGCGCCGAGCAGGTCGGGATCGTCAACTACCCGGGCGACGAACTGGACCTGCTGGCCGTCTACCGTGACGCGGCGGCCGGGCTGAAGAAGGCCATGGGCGCCTCCTGACCGTCCCACCCCCCACGGGGCCCGGCAGCCGTCATCGGCCGCCGGGCCCCGCCGGTCATCCCGCCTGGGTGAGCGGCGCGTCCTCGGGAACGCCGGCCCGAGAGCTCCCCGCCAGCCGTTCCCTCAGGGCGGCCCGGTCCGGCTTGCCCGCGGGCGTGAGGGGCAACTCCCCTACCACGAGCAGCCGTTCGGGGTGTTTGCGCCGCTCAAGACCCCGGGCCGTCAGATGGTCGCCCAGGACGTCCAGCGTCGGGGCCTGCGGGCCCCGCGCGACCACACAGGCCGCCAGCCGCTCGCCCATCAGGGGATCAGGGACGCCCACGCACAGCACATCGCGGACCTGCGGGTGGGAGCGGAGTTCGCGTTCGACCTCGGCCGGGCTGATGTTGGCACCGCCGCGTATCACGATGTCCTTCAGCCGTCCGACGACATGCAGGACCCCGTCGGCGTCGAGACGGCCGAGGTCTCCGGTGCGCACCCAGCCGTCGGGGGTGCGGTAGCGGGCGTCGAGGTCGGGGGCGCCCACGTAGCACAGCGGTGTCATGGGCCCCCGGGAGACGATCTCGCCGATCTCCCCGTCGGGCAGGGGCTCGTGGGTCACGGGGGCGGCGATACGGATCTCGGCGACCCGGGGGTCGGGGCGGCCCGCCACGATCCCCGACGCGCTGGTCGGTGGAACCGTACTGCCCAGTCCCGTATGGCAGTTGACGCCGTCGGCGGAGCCGTAGAGGTTGACCACGGGGCAGCCGAAGACCTCGGCGGCGGCGCGGGCGGTGATCTCGTCGAGCGGGGCGCCACCCAGGACCAGCGCGGTGGGGGACGGCAGCCGTTCGCCCGCCCCGTCCAGCCGCTCCAGCATCATGCGGACCGCCGTGGGCACCCCGAGGACATGGGTCGGCTCGTGCTCACGGACCGCCGCGAGCGCGGCCTCGGGCGTGAAGTGGTCGAGCAGGACCAGGGTGCCGCCGTGCCGGGCGAGGGTGACGGCGGTGCCGTTGGAGCCGAAGGCGGAGGCGAGGGGGACGAGGAAGAGGCAGCGCGGCGGTCTTCCGTCGGGGACGAGCGAGGCGAGGAAGTTCCCGCGCCCGCCCGCCAGCGCGTTGTGCGAGTAGGCGATCATCTTCGGCTCGGCCTCGGAGCCGGAGGAGACCAGGATGCGTACGGCGCTGTCGGGGTCGGGACGGGCGGGGACGAACCCCCCGGGGTCGCTCCGCAGGAGATCCGCCCAGGGGACCGCCCCCTCGGGTGCGGTGCCGGGCCCGACCGCCACCACATCCCGGAGGAAGGGCAAGCGCGGGGAGAGGGCCAGCAGGTCGGCCGCGTGGGAGGAGCCGCGGTGGTCGACCGGGGCGATGACGGCGACGGCCTCGGCCCGGCCGAGCAGCGACTCCGCCTCCTTCGGACCCCGGCCCACGGGGAAGGGGAGGGCGACGGCACCGAGGGCGGCCAGGGCCAGATCGGCGATGACGGCGTTCCGGTTGTTCGGCAGCTGCACGCCGACCACATCGCCCTCGCGTATGCCGAGGTCTCTCAGCCCGGTGGCCAGACATCGGACCTTGCGGTCCAGGGCGGTGTAACAGAGCTTGCCCTTGGCGTCCAGGACGGCCGTGCGGTGCAGGTCGGCGATCTGGCGGGCCCGGAAGAGGCTGTAGAGGTCGAGTCCGGGGCAGGTTCCGTCGACCACCCAGGACCGGCGGAGTTCGGCGGGCAGCAGATCGTTCAGGGCGACGGTCATACGAAGCTCCAGGGGTCGGGAACGGCGGGGGCACCGTGCGCGTCACGGCTGACGGCGCCCGGGAAGCGCGGGTCGTGGTGGAGGGCGGAGAGGTCGGTGGTGACGGCCGTGGCGGTAAGGCCCCGCTCCCGCAGCAGGGCCAGGGCGTCACGGGTGGAGAGCTCGCGCAGGTCGTACGGGGACGTGGCCGGGGCGCTCGCGTCGGAGGGGGCGACCCAGCCGTCGGCCGTCGGCAGCGGATGGCGGAACCCGGCGGGCCGTCTGGCGTTGCCCCCGGCGGCCGCCCGCCGGAGCGCGGGGCGGGTCAGGGTGTCGGCGGCGCCGAGGAGCGAGGAGTCCACCCGCACGCCACGGCCGGTGCGTTCGCGGAGCAGCAGTCCCGCGAGGACGGCTTCGGTGCCGTGCAGCCCGCCGAGCACATCGAGCAGGGTCATCAGCGACGGGGCGGGCGCCTCGCCCTCCGGCCGGACCGCCTCGCCCACCCCGGTGCGGGCCTGCACCATGAAGTCGGTGCCCATGGGGGCGTCCTGGAGCCGGTCGGCCCAGCCGCTGGTGTAGGCGTAGACCAGGGCGGGGTTGACGGGGGCGAGGTCGTCGGCGTCGAGGCCGAGGTGGGCGGCCTTGCCCGGAGCCCAGTTGTGCAGGAAGACATCGGCTTCGGCGGCCAGTTCCCGCAGGCGGCGCCGGTCGCCCGCCGCCTTGATGTCGATCTCCACGGCCTTCTTGCCCCGGTTGAGGGCGAGCCAGCGGGCCGATGTCCCGGAGCAGGTGGGTGGCATGCCCCGCAGCGGATCGCCGCCCGGGGGCTCGATCCGGATGATCTCGGCCCCCAGCAGACCGAGGAGGTGGGCGGCCAGGGGTGCCTGGATGCGCCGCCCCGCCTCCAGGACGGTCAGCCCGGCGAGCGGCCGGGTGGAGGAGGGCGCGGCCCCCTTCCCGTAACTCTCCTGTCCAGTAAGGCGATGGAGCGGGCGCAGCGACCAGGGGGCTGAGCCGTCGGCTTCCCGGGCCCGCTCCGCCAGGGTGCGCAGGACGCAGACCTCCGCACCGGAGTCCGCCGCCGCCCGCCGGATGCGCGGGAGGGGGTGCGCCCGGGTCACGGCGTGGAGGGCCTCGGGGAAGGGCGCGCAGGCGGTGGCGTAGCGGAACTGGAACGGCCGCCACCCGGCCCGCATGGCGTCGGCCGGGGCCGCCAGGGCCCGCCAGAACGCGGCCCAGGCTTCCGGGTCGAGGGTCTCCAGCTCGAACAGCACGCCTTCGGCCGAGGTGAAGGGCGGTCCGCCCGGGGCGAGTTCGGTGGATTCGCCCTCGTCGGCACCGGCGGCCGCCAGGTACTGGGAGACGGCGAGCAGCCCGGCCCGGTCCGCCCGGACGCTCAGGTGCGCGGGCCCGGCGCCCCGGGCCTGGCCGAGCAGACCGGCGAGCAGCCCCTGGACGGTGAGGACGGCGGTGGCCGTCGCCACGTAGTCGACGGCCAGGCCCCGGGGGCTTCCGTCGCGTCGGCCGTGCACCGCCATGATGCCGGTCGCGGCCTGTACGGTCGCCTCGTCGACGAGCCCGCTCGTGGGGTCGGCCCAGGTGACGGCCGCCCCGGCCGGGTCGAAGCCGCCGCCGGTGAGCGTGATACGGCCCGAGGGGTCCTGGCCGGCCGCCTCACCGGACCCCGCCGCCTGCTCCGCATCCGCGCCGAGCAGTCTCAGGTGCCGGGCCACGACTTCGGTCAGCTGCGGGGGTCCTGACGTGCGGAAACTCAGTGTGTCGAGCGGCTGGACCGGCTGCGTGGTGACGGGAAACGCCATGCCTCTCCTCTCCCGGCGCGGCGGTGGCCGTCGCCCAGGTCGAACGGGACGCGGGAACTCGGAGAGGTGCTGACCCGACCAGTTCCACAGACAGAGAGTCGGACAGCAGTTCCCACGGGTTCCCGGGAATGAGGAGGAATACGATGAAGAATGCGGCCATCGCCCCCATCGGCCCGGATCAACCAGAAGTGGGTGAAGCCGAGTTGAGGGAGCGGATCGCCGCCTTCGTCCGTACCCGGGTGATCCCCGCCGAGCCGGTGCTCGACGCGGGAGGAGGCGAGGCGGCGGCCGCCCTGGCGGAGCTGCGGGCGGCGGCACGCGCCGCCGGACTGTGGGCCCTGCCGCTCCCCGCGGAGCTGGGCGGCGGCGGCCTGTCCTTCCGTGCGTACGCGGCGCTCGCCGAGGCCGAGGGGGCCAGCGACCACGGCCCCGCCGCGCTGGGCTCCGCCGCGCTGCTCGACGTCACCATGCTGACCCGCCACGGCTCCCCCCGGGTACGCGAGAAGTATCTGGAGGGACTGGTCTCGGGCGGACTGCGCAGCTGCTACGCGATGACGGAACCGGGGGTACCGGGCACCGCCCCGCTCCTCACCGGGACCCGGGCCGAGGCCCGTACCGACGGCAACTGGCTGGTCAGCGGCCGCAAATGGTTCACCTCCGGAGCGGCCGACGCCGACCTCGTCACCGTGCTGGCCCGCACCGGAGGAACGGCACCCGACCGTGACGGGCTGGCCCTGTTCGTCGTGCCGACCGGTTCACCCGGGTTCCGTGTCGTACGCGAACTCCCCGTGCTCGGGGCCACGGGCCAGTACGAGATCGAGCTCGACCGGGTCCTCGTCCCCGCCGACCACCTCCTCGGTGCGGGAGGCGACGCGCTGGCCATCGCGGGTGAACGGCTCGCGCTCGGCCGCACCCTGCGCTGTCTGCGCTGGCTCGGCCAGGCCCAGCGGGCTTTCGACCTCATGTGCGAACGGGCCGCCACCCACGGCGGATCGCGCGGGCCGCTCGCCGGCCACCAGCTGGTCCAGCAGCACGTCTTCGACGCGCTCCTCGCCCTGCGCACCACCCGTCCCCTGGTGCACGAGGCGGTGGCGCTGATCGCGGCGGGAGAGGACGCCCGTACGGAAGTGGGGCTGGCCAAGGTCGCCGCCGCCCGGATGCTCCAGCGGGTCACGGACTCCGCGATCCAGGTCCACGGGGCCGCCGGGCTCGGCCCCGACACCGCGCTGCCGTCCCTGTTCCGGGGCGGGCGGGCGGCCCGCATCCTGGACGGCCCGGACGAGCTGCACATCACCTCGGTGGCCGCCCGGGTCCTGCGCGGCTACAGCCCGGGAAACAATTCCCCTATACGTGGGTGATGTCGACCAGCCCGTCGAGCGCGGCCAGCCCGAGGGCCAGGAAGAAGTCGCCCCAGATCAGTTCATGGCGCACCGCGACGCCCTTGGCGGCGTCGTAGCAGCCGTCCAGGAGCATGCCCGCCGGACGCCCGGGGCCCGGCCCGGTGAGATGGTCCTCGGCGAGACGCTTCAGGACCGCCCGGGCCCGGAGCGAACACAGCGCGGCCCGGGGCACCCCGGTACGCGCCAGCTTGAGCAGCGCGACGGCGGTGATCGCGGCGGCCGAGGTGTCCAGCACCGGCTGCGGCGGGGACACATGAGCGGGCGGGACAAGTCGCCCGGTCAGCGCCTCCGTCCGGGTCAGCAGCCGCTCGGCGGCGAGGGTGAGCCGCTCCGGCCGCCGCCCGGCCACCTCCGGGCAGAGCAGCGCGTCGGCCACGGCCAGCAGCATCCACGCCTCGCCCCTGCTCCAGCCCGGTGCGGGGTCCGGGCAGGGGCGCCACCCCGTCGCCGCGTCGAACCGCCAGGCGGGCCGGGGCCGGACACCGCTGCCGGAACGCTCCTCGTGCTCCTCGCCCAGGAAGAGGCCGAGGTGCCGGTGCAGATGGGCCGCCGCCACGGCCGGTCCCTCGCCACCGGCCCGGGCCAGGAGCGGCACCAGACCCGGTACGCCGTCGGCCCGGGCCAGCAGCCGGGGCCCGCCGAACGCCGCACCCCAGGGCACGATCCCGGGCCCGGGGTCGTACGAAGCGAGGCAGGCCCGGCCCGCCGCTCCCCGGAGCGCGGCGGCTTCCTCCGTATCGAAGGCAGGAGCCGTCGCGTACCAGAGGATCAGCCCCCGGGTGGCGGTGTCGGCGGTCGCCCAGGGCGCCAGGCGGGCGGTGCACCGGGCAGCGGCGAGCCGGTCCGCCTCCGTGCGCGTACCGCGGGCCCGCAGCCACAGCAGTCCGGCCCAGAAGCCACCGGTCCACGAGCCCCGGCCGGTCGTCGTCCACCGCCCGTCACCGGGGTCGGCGTACAACGGGAAGCGCTCGCCGACCTCGGCCTCGGTCACCGTGACCCGGCCGATGACGGCGGCGAGGGCACGGCCCGCCCAGGCGTCGGCGGTCATGCCGCCCTACCCGCCCGCGCACGCCGGTCCCGTACGCACCAGAGGAAGGCGACCGCTCCGGCCACGGCGAACTCCGCCGCGACGAGCGACCAGCCCGCCCCGTACCGGCCGTCCCCCGCGAGCAGGCCGAACAGGGGCGGCCCCACGGCGAACCCGGCGAAGAACCCCGCCGCGACGAGCGCCGAGTCCGTCCCTGCCCGGCCGGGCACGGCACGCTGCATGACCAGCACCATCGATACGGCGTTGCCGGAGACCGCGAACACCCCGATGGCGACGGCCCCGGCCCACACCAGCGGCACCGCGAGGGCCCCGCCCGCCAGCAGGGCCACCGCACCGACCGCACCACAGGCCAGCAGCCCCAGGAGCCACTCGGCCCGCCCCGGGCCGGCCACCTTCGACCAGCCGATCCGCCCGAGGACGCCCGCCACCCCGAGGACGGCGACGAGACCACCGGCCAGGGTGGGGCCCATCCCCAGACGGTCCACCCCGTACAGGGCCAGGTAGGTGTTGACGGAGGCGATACCGGCTCCCAGGAACAGGGAGAACCCCGCCAGCCAGGCCACCATGCCCCGCGGGACGTACGAGGCCGGGGCGGGCGCGGCCGACGCCGCGGGCGGGTCCGCGGGCAGCGCGCGGAACGCCCACACCCCGGCGAGCAGGGCCACCCCGGCAGCGGTCCACACGGCACCGCGCCAGCCGACCCCACCGGCGAGCGCGGCCAGCGGGAGCCCGGCGGCGAACGCCCCCAGCTGCACACCGGACTGCTTGAGCCCGGTCACCGCACCCCGCCGGTCCGGCCGGACCGTGGCCAGGATCGCCTTGTTGGTGGCCGGGTTGGCCAGGGCCTGCGGAATTCCCCCCAGCGCGACGGCCCCCAGCAGCAGCCCCGCACCGGGAGCGGCCCCGATGAGCGCGAGGGCGAGGGCGGAGACCAGGAACAGGAACACCAGCGTGCGCCGGGGCCCGATACGGTCCACCATCCGGCCCCCGCTCGGGGAGAGCACGGCGGCCGTCCCGAAACCGACCGTGGCCGTCAGCCCCAGGACGGCGGGCGAGAGGTCCAGCGCCCCGACCATGCGCGGCCCCAGGGCACCGATGAGGAACAACTGCATCATCGAGAACGCCATGGCGCAGGTGAGCAGGGCGGTCACGGTGCGGGACTCCCGGTCCCGCGCACCCGGCGCCGTCGCCGCCGCCGTCTTCCTCTCCGCCACCACAGAAGTCTCCGTTCCTCGCGCGGAAATGACAGACTGTCGAGAAGACAGTCGGATGAACCGGCTTGCTGGTTCCAGCTTCTCCTGTGCCGGGTTACCCCACCGATCCGTTCAGGTCGCGTTCCACCCGTCGCGGAGGGCCGGGGTGGATCTGCATGTCCGCCGTCAGCCGGGCCACGAGACTCGACTCCACATAGGGGTGACTGCCCCGGTGGTCATCGCTCCTCACCCGCATCCGCTCGTACCAGTGCCACACGACCAGTTCCAGTCCGTGCTGTGCCAGGAAATCCCGGAGGAAGGATTTCCTGGTCAGGAAGGCCCGGCTGTTGTCCCCGGGTTCCTCGTAGTAGGTGAATACGGGGACGCCCGCGGCATCCAGCCAGCTGGGGCCCCGCATGTCGAATGTCAGTGACGCGGTCTGCTGGATGAAGCTCGAAGGCAGGACGGCGGTCGCGGTTTCTCCGATGGAGCAGTCCAGGATGTTGCCCTCCCAGGTGTACTGCTCGACGGCGGGAACGATCTCCAGGGATTCTCCGCCGATCTCCACCGCACGCAATTCGCCGTGCCGGTGCGGGCAGGAGGGGCCGAAGCGCCCGACTTCACCGACGTAACAGCAGTCGGTATGGCCGTTCGACTCGACAAGGTCCCGGAAGTCGTGACGTGTCTCCTCCTTCAGGGCGGCCAGGAGTCTCCGGGAGGAGCCCGCCCTGACCAGCAGGGTGTCGACGGCGCTCTTCTCCTGGAGCCCGCGCCAGCCCTTTTCGGCCAGAGGGTCGGTCTTCCGCACGAAGCTTTCGAGTACCACCCAGTCGTCGCCCTGCCGGTCGCGGAGGAACAGGGAACCGGCGACGGTCGGTTCGGAATCGGTGTCGGCCAGGAACCTCACGATGTCTCCCCGGTACCGGTCGAACTGGATTCGGGCCGGGGGCCATGCGTCCAGAGCGATCAGCGGCCGGCCCCATGCGGAGGCGCCGTTCCCACCGTTTTCGTCAAAGACGCGGAAGGCGATCGGAGGAAGGCTGGGGTCGATCTCACGATCGCCGATGATCTGGTGCAGCCCTTCATACGGCTGACTGTCGTCGAAGCGCCGCGATGCCTGATAGTTGTCCGCGATACGGGCCAGCAGTTCGTGATAGGCCATCCACTGGTATTTCTTTCCCCAGCGCTCGGCCTTGTGCCCTTCCCTGCCACGCCCATGGCCGATATTGCGGTCCTGCTCCCCGAAGAGTTCCGGTGTCCAGCCGAGGCCGATCGTACGGCGGAAGATCCAGCGGCAGGCGATGTCGGCCGGGTAGTCGTGGTCGACCGGCTTCGGGAGCACGAAAGCGGCTTCCCAGAGCTCTCGCTGTTCTCCGCTCAACGGGTCGTCCTCACCGTGGATCAGCAGCTCCCACTGGCTCAGGGCCTGCTCTTCGGGGTTGCGCAACCGGTCGGCGAGTTCGGTCTTCTGACGCTCGGTCAGCGATGCGAGGAACTTCGTCCAGCGGCTCCTGACGAACCGTGGCTCGCGGCGCTCCCGCCCGGGGAACGGCCGCCCCACGCGGTGACGCGAGAAGTGATGGACCCCGGGCCGCACGACGTAGCGGGCGAAGTCGCCCAGGCCCATGAGGGAGAAGAGGACCGATGAATAGCTCTCGCTCGGGAGCAGCCCCTCGCGCCGTCCGTACGTGGCCTCGATCGACGCCTCTGTCGGGGGCGGGCCGGGCACGGTGAGGCCGTAGGGACGCCGGGATGTCTCCAGCGCCGATGCGGGCAGCAGGTCGTGGGCCACGGCCCAGCGGACGACACCACGGGCGGCGTCGAGAAGGAGCTCGTCCGGTCGTACGGGCGGGGTGAAGACCAAGTGGTGCACCGACCCGGCGAGTTCCCCGGCCGCGGTGGTGTGCTCGGGCGAGCTGCGCAGCAGGGCACCATAGGAGATCGCGATGACGCGCTGGACCACGTAAGGGTCGTCGACGGTCCAGAAGCGCTCGACGAGGGCGCGCATCACATCGAGGTGTCCCCGCAGGAGTTCCACCAGGGCCTTGGTCGTCCAGTCCCGCATGAAGCGGTTGGGAGAGGAGAGAAGCCAGCACAGCGGGACGCAGGCGAGCTCCAGGACCTTGGCGTCGTACGCGGGGTACGGGCCTTCCGCCGCCCAGCGGGCGAGCCGGGCGGCGGGGCCCGACGTGTCGGACAGGGCGTGGTACGTGGCGAACCCGAAGTCGCTGTCGCGCTCCGGCATCTTCCTTCTCAGCAGATACGCGTGCAGCCCGTCGCCGTTGAGGCGGTTGCCGGGCTGTGGCGCCAGCGCGAAGAGCACCTCGTAGAGCTCGGTGCGGGAGATGTGGGGCTGCGCTTCGTTCAGCAGGTCGACGGTCCGGCGGGTGATCGCCTCCGAGGCCCGGTGGGGCAGGGTCCGCACGAGCGACCGGTAGAGCCGGTGGGCGCGCTGGTACCGGTCGCGGGCCGCTCTGTCCTGGTTCCGGTCGGATCTCCCGGGCATCCTGACACCCAGAAGGTCCGGCAGCTCCACTCCGTACACCTCGGGGAAGAGCGTGGTCGCCGCCTCGCCGATCCCCCAGCTGCTCTCCTCCAGCAGCCAGGACCTGACCGCCTCGTCGGTCAGCGGGTCCTCGGACAGCGCCAGCCGTCGTTGCAGGAGCAGGAAGTCGGCGAACGCCTGGAAGACGATCCGGATGCCTTCCCCGGTCCCCTGGTCCCCGAGGTGGAGCCGCTCACGGGTCAGCACCCCCTCCTCCTGGAGGAGGCCCAGAAGCCTGGCCGTGTCGATACCGGAGCCGTTGAGCTTCGACGTCACCTCCTGATGGGCGGCGGTGGCGCTCATGCCCTCGCGGCCGAGCCGGGAGAGCGCGTCGAGGACGGCGTCGAGGCCGTGCCGGACGTGGGTCTTCACCGCATCGAGTTCGTAGCTGGAACTCACATCGGGGCGGAGGCGGCGGGCGACCGTGGTGACCTTGGCGCTGACGTAGCGCTCGAAGATGGCGACGCGGCCCTGGTGTCCCGTCGGAACCGGTCCGGCATCCGTCCGGCAGAGGCTTTCGCAGTAGAGGCGCAGGAACAGCGGGAGGGTGAACTCCGGTGTGAGCAGCGGGATTCTCGGGGCTTCGAGCCCGTAGTGCTCGAAGTAGCGCTGTGTTGCCTCGACTTCCCGCTCGACGAATCCGGGATGGGTCCGGTGGACGTAGTGCTTCTCCTCGTTGCCCTCCAGCACGAGATCGCGATAGGTGTCACGGCAGGAGACCACCAGGGCCACGTGCGGGTACCGGGCGACAGCGGCCCTGAGCCTCGGCAGGTACGTCCGCCAGAAGTCGGCCGGGACCGTCTCGTTGAGCGCGTCGACCAGGATCAGGAACCGGCTCCCGGACGTGGCGGCGGCTTCGCCCGCCGCGTCCATGGCGCTGAGCAGGGCGTCGCCGCCGACCGGTTCCAGGCCGAGCTGGTCCGTGACGCTGGCCCAGAGGTCTCCCCTGCCGAACTGGGCTCCGGCCAGGAACACGGCGGGGCGATCGGCCAGCAGCGCCCGGTGGGTCGCGTCGAGGAGCAGGTGGGTCTTGCCCGAACCGGCCTGCCCCGTAAGGAAGTAGACGCGCCGCTCGAAGGCCCGGCCGACGGAGGACTCCAGCCAGGAGAGCAGTTCGCCGACCGCCCTGTGCAGCGCTCTCACGCTGTAGCGGTCGGTCCGTTCCGGTGGGGCGTCCCCTCTCCGGGGATCGTCCTCGGGCAGCTCCCGCCACTCGGCCTTCAGCCGCCGCTCGTACTCCGTGGCGGCGTCGACGGCCTCGGCGGAGGCCCGCAGCTGCCGTGCGAGCGCGTCGAGCACGGTCGGCGGGGCGCCCGCTCGCAGGTCGAGGGTGCTTACGGTGGACCTGAGCGCATGTGCCTGGTCCTGGACGGCTCGGTGGACACCGGTTCCCGCCTCGCGGCCCGCTCCGGGCAGCGGTTGCAGGTCGTCCACCGCGGCGACGACATCGCGGCACAACCGCTCGAAGGCGGCGAGGACCGACCGGTCGTGGCCGAGCGCCAGCAGGTCCTGCTGGATGGGCACGTCGACCTGGAGGTCGGGCCGGTACTTCTCGCCCGCGGCATCGGCCTGTTCCCGGTAGCGCTGTTCGAGCCAGTCGGGGCCGAGGACCATGTGGTCCCACCAGAACCAGCGGCGGCCGCGGTGCTCCGGCCTGGACAGCTCGTCCAGCAGGTCGCTCTCCTGCACCAGTTCGAAGTCGATCCTGTCGGCGCCGGGGATCGTCTTCTTCCAGGTCGCGGTCTTGTCCTCGTACTTCTGCCGCTGGGACTTGCGCCGGCCCCCGCTCGTCCCCGTCGCCAGGTTCCAGGAGATCGCGAAGACCAGCTTGCGGAGCCCCGGCCGTTCCTTCGCGACCCGCTCGACCGAGCCCGTCATCGCGGTCAGCAGGGCGTCGATGCCCTCTACGTGCTTGGCCTGCCACCCCCACTCCGTACCGTCAGGCAGCGAGGCGTACCACTCCACACCGCCGTCGGGGTTTCCGGTCCGGACCGCCCGTGTACCGGGCGGCACCCGGCCCTTGAGGAGCTGGTACGAGAGCTCCTCGAACGCCCGGCTCTGCTCGCCGTTCCAGGTACGCAGCGTCCTGAAGCTCAGCCCGCCCACGATGACCGCCGCACCTCCGCCTCAGGGGATGCGCCCAGGGTATCCCCGGCGCCGGAGTCACCGTGCCGGACCGGCCAGCGGAAGGACGTACTGGCCCGCGAGACGCGCCAGGTGCAGCGGGAGCGGGCGGGCGAGCGGCGGGTAGTCGTCGTGGTAGCGCAGCTGGTGCGTCAGCGTCGCCCACTCCGCGGGCCGGTCGGGCGTATCGCCTCCGCGCCCCGAGTCCGCCAACGCCTTCTCCGACAGGCAGCAGAGCACGGTGACCTCCAGCTGCCCGGGGTTCCACGCGGTCTTCCCGGGCGCTGTGCGGCCCTGCGCCGTGGGCACGAGCTTCATGAGCCCCTTCGGCAGCTTCGCCACCGTGTGCGGGGTCGAGGCCGTGCTCGCGAAGACGCGGCTCTCCGGGTCCGCCGTCCCCCACACCCCCTCGGCGAAGCCGACCCTGCCCCGGGCGTCGTGGGCGTACCACTCCGCCACTTCCTCCCGCGCGTTGGCGTCCCGTACGAGCACCGTCCGCAGGCCGTCCCCGTAGACCGTGTGGCGCTGGGCGGGCTCGGTGCCGAAGCCGAGCAGGTCGCGGGCCAGCGCGCCGTTGCGCAGTGCGGGCCAGCACTGGCGCAGATTGGCCGCGTCCGCCAGCAGGAGCGTCGGGCGGTCACGGAGCTGGAAGAGCAGCGCGCGGATCTGCCGTTCGGTCTCCCGCCGCCTGTGCTGCTCCACCCCCGGCCGGGCGGCGCTCCGGAGCGGCTCTCCTCCGGCGGCCGCGCCCTCGCCGGAGCCCTCCGCGGCCTCCTCCGCCACCGGTTCCTCCGCCGGTTCCGCCGCCGGTCCCTCCGCCCGGGAGAGCATCAGCAACAGCTTCGGGTACGGCACCCACTCGGCGCGCTCGGCGTCCCACCCCTCGATGGCGCCCGGTCCCTCCCCGGGGCGGACCCGCACCGCGACCAGCCGGTGGGCGGGGTACCGCGTGGGCCCCTTCCTGGTGTGGCGTACGAGCCAGAGCGCCGCGTACTGGAGGTCGCCGGGGATTCCGGCCCCCACCCGGTGGGCGGGCGGGCTGATCGCGCCGAGCTGCCGGAAGGCGTCCAGCCAGGTCCACCTGGCCCGGTGCTCCAGGCTGCCGTCGGTGTCGTCGGGCAGGTTGACGAACTGGCTCAGCCTGCCCTGCCGCGCCCAGGCGATGCGCAGCGCGTGCTTGGGGTCGGAGTCGGGGACGGCGGCGAAGCGCTCCTTGCCCGCGATCTCCGCGATCACCAGAGAGGCCCCTCCGGGTCGCGGGGCCGACCGGTCCGCCACCAGTCGGCAGCGCCCTTCGACGGCTTCGGCCAGCCGGACGGCCCTGGGGCGTCCGCGCTCCCGGGAGACCGGCAGGGCATCGGCGAGGGGTCCGGCGGGCCGGGCGTGTACCCGGATCTCGACGCCCTCCCCTTCCCACCGCCAGGTGTCGTCTCCGGCCGCCCCCGTCCTCTCCCCGGCCGGGAGGCCGATGAGCTTCGGCAGCTGGGCGAGCAGTGCGGCCCGGGTCTGCGGGGACTGCCAGAGGACCTCGACCTCCAGGGGACGGCCGTCCAGTGCGCGGGCCAGCGCCGCCCGCCGTTGCAGGGCCAGCTGCGCCTCCCGGACGCCCGGTTCGCGTCCGGCGCCCGAACGGGGCAGCAGCGAGGGGGTGTTGCTCCGGGTGACCCGGGTGAGGTCGGGGACCCGGGTGAGCAGGGGGCGCAGCCCTTCCTCGACCCAGGCGTCCAGGTCGGCCCGCTCCCGCGGCATCAGCCCGGGGCCGACCTGGTGGGGTCCGTTCGACGGGTGGTGGACGATGCCCGCGGCCACGTCTCCGCACCCGTTGATCCAGCGTTCCGGATGGGTGAACAGCTCTGTGGGATCGGGGTAGTTGCGGACGATGTCGAGTTCGGGCACGAGCGGTGCGGGGCTGTGGTGGCGCCAGGCCGGCTGCTTGGCCCGCCGGTCGTAGCCGAGGGTGTTCACCATCAGCCGGTGGCTCCGGTCGGGTCCTCCGGGCCAGGGCAGCGGGGCGTCGAGCAGGACCGTCGTACCGCCCAGCTGGTGGGGGCGCACCTCCAGCCGGGTGGCCCACCGGCGTACCTGTGCGGAGACATGGACGCGGAACCGCGGGGCGAACGGCACGGTGTGCACGGTGATGCTGAGGCAGGCGGAGTAGTACCAGGTCCGGCCCCGGCTCTCGTAGCGCTGGGGCGGCCAGGAGACCAGTCGCGCGCCGTTGCCGGAGCTCTCGACGCGGAAGTGGAGCGTGCTGCCCCCGGTACGGAACGTCCGGGCGGCCAGCCGGAAGGCGACCCACTCGGGCAGCAGGCCGTAGAGCCGGGCGGCGGGTTCGGCGGTACCGCCCGGCGAGGTGACGGTCTCGGTCAGGTCGACCGCTTCGGTCTCCCAGTCCGGCAGCCGGACGGCCTCGGCCGGGTCCTCGGAGCGGAGCCTGTCCTCCAGGTCGGCGCCCTCGGTGTCGTCGTCCTCCCGGTACATGCCCGCCGCCCAGGTGCCGATCACCGGGGCCAGCACCTGGGGCGGGACGGCCTCTCGCGCGTAGAGCCAGGGCAGGCCGCCGTCCGTTCCGGCGTTGCGGCCGGTCGCCATGACACCGGGGGCCATGGCCCGGAGCAGGGAGTTGAGCCTGCGGACGGGGAGCCGGTCGGGGCGGGCGGAGCCCTTGTTGGCCTCGGCGTGCATCCGGGTGAGTTCGGCGTGCAGGTCCTCGCCGAGCCGCAGGACCCGCATCTCCTCCCGCCACGGTCCGTGGAGCGGGTCGGGTTCGTAGGCCGCGACGCGAATGGTGTGGTACACGAAATGCCTCCTGGTGGATGGGGTGGGGCTGCTACGGGTGGGCCGGAGCGAGCAGGCGGGTGAGCATGCGCCGCAGCGGTCCGTACAGGGCGCGGGCGATGAACTGTTCCTCCGCGGTCTTCGTGTCACCGTCGAAGTACGGGTCGAGCACGTCGAGCACGCTGTGCAGCAGGCTGGACCTGGGGGTGTCGGGGCGGGGTGGTGCGGCCCCGCGGTTGGGGGCGAAGGCGGCGTCGACGAAGACCACCCGGGCCGGTACGCCGCCGCGCACCAGCCGCCCGATCACCTGCCACATCAGGACGAGCATGTCCCAGGTGACCTGCTCCCGTTCGGTGTCGTCCAGTCGGCTCCAGGCCATCGAGCGTTCGAGCACCCGGTACCAGCGGGAGCGGGCGAGGCGGCGCACCTCGTCCGCGCCCGCCTCGACGCTGTCCCCTCTCCGTACCCAGGCAGCGAAGTCGCCCCCGGTGACGGCACGGACGATCCAGTCGTTGACGGCGTGGACGGCCAGGTGCAGGTCCTCGGGGTGCGGGTTGGGCCGCGCCAGGAAGTACACGGTGCCGATGGCCGCTTCGGCGTCGTCGTTGAGGATGTTGTGGCCCCGCTCCACGGCCAGCAGGGGCGCCACGAGGATGTCCGCGCCGAGGTCCTTGAGGTGTTCGACGTCGCCCCGGCGCAGCGAGCGGGCGCGGTAGGCGGACGGCGCCTCGTCCTCCGGGGCGATCTCCTCGTCGTCCGAGACCAGGCAGAGCACGCTGTCGCGCCAGCGGGAGTTGAGGTTGTGCAGGGTGTCGGCCACCACGCGGGCCTCGGCGTAGCTGCCGACGAGCAGGAGGATCTGGTCGCGCCCCGAGGGGAGGGAGAGCAGCTCCCGTTCCAGCGGGCCGCCTTCGAGGGCGTCGTACTCCCCCGCGCCGAGGTGGGTGGCGATGCGGCGCAGTTTCTCGGGGCGGTCGTCCGGGTGGGTTCCCGACAGGCGCAGCTTCTCGTCGCCGTCGTCGATGAGCTCGAAGCGCATCAGGCTCTCGTCCGCGATGCGTTCGGTCACCTCGGCCGGTGGCTCGATGATGACGCCGACCGGGACGCGGACGTGGTAGCGGCTGGACGCGCCCGCCCAGCTGCTGCCGGACATGAGCAGCAGGTGGGCGCCCGGCCTGCCGTCCACGGAGGCGAGGTGGGGCAGGGCGCGCAGCAGTTCCCGGCCGACGCCGTTGCAGCGGAAGAAGGTCAGCTCGCCGCTGCGGACTCCGCCCTCGTCCTCGCCCGGGACCCGGAACTGGAAGCCGAGTACGTTGCCCATCGGGGCCTCCGGCACCATCGGGCCGTAGTCGAGCGGGCGGCGGTACATCGTGTTGTAGCCGAGGCTCAGGGCGGCCTCGACGCGGGGCCACATGGCGTTGATCATGGCGAGCCGGGGTTCCAGGGCGCTGAGGAGCAGCGTGAACTCGAAGCGTTCGGCGAGGCTCTGCCGCCACTGCTCGGGGGTGACGGGCGGCGGCTCGGGCTTCTTGCGGCGCCCGCGCTTCTGTTGCCGCTGTTCCTCCTTCCGCTGCCACTCCGCGTACTCCTCCTTGTACGTCTGCCTCCGCGCGGCCATGTACGTCACGTCGATGTCGAAGACCTCGTTCATGACCTCGGTCAGATGGCGGCGGGTGTTCTCCGGGTTGCCGGTGTGGAGCACTTCGTTGAGCAGGGCGGTCAGTTTGCCGAAGTCCTCCTCCGTCCTGCGGCGGCGGTCGCCGAAGGGGTTGTCGCGGAAGGCGTCGAGGAGTTTGCCGAGCGCCTGCCGGGGGGCGTGGTCGCGGTGCTCCGGGCCGCTGCCGTCGGGGAGTTCATAGCGTTCGTCGAGCAGTTTGAGCTGGAGTGTCCAGGCGCTGAAGTAGCCCGTGCGGACCCAGTCGCGCAGCTCGTATCCGGCGACGAGCATCGCGTACAGCCGGTCGGTGGCCGATCCGGCGGTGTTGAGGGCGGCGGCGAAGGTCTCCACGTCCCGTTCGGAGAGCTGGGTGCGTCCGCTCGCCGCGAGTTCCCGGATCTTGTGCCGGCTGAGCTGGTCGATGAGGCCCTCGTCCTCGTCACCGGCGAGGACGACGGCGGGCGCGAAGGTCTGGTCGAGCTGCATCTGCACCCGGTCGGCCTCGTCGATGATCACCAGATCGCTGCGGCGGCAGGCGAGTTCGAGGTAGCGGATGCGCTCGCCGTTCTGGGGCGGGGGCGGCGAGGCGTCGATCAGCCCGGCCGGTGTGGCCACCCAGATCAGGGCCCCGGCCAGGGTGCGGGCTCCGTGGTGCCGGGGGCAGACGGACCAGTACGGGCAGGTCCGGGCCTTCTTCTGCCACTCGGGGTCCGGTCCGCCGCCCCTGCCGCGCCGCGGGTCCGACGGCGGCCGGAGCCGGGAGCAGGGTGCCTCGCCGAAGGCGAGCTGCTCGGTGGAGGAAGTCGCCCCCTGGCGGATGGTGTTGAGCACGCAGGAGGTTCCGAGGTAGGCGAAGGCGGGGTCGTCGTGGGCGAGCAGCCGGTGCTCGCCCCGGCCCGCAAGACGGCGGTGCAGCCGCTGGGCGTGCCGCTCCCGGCCGGAGGAGCCGAGCACGGGTGCGGCGGCGCCGCCGGTGTGGAGGTTGTAGAGCTGGACGAGCTTCAGCACCTCCGCGACATCGGTGACCACGATGGTGGTGCGCCTGCCGAGCTTGGCGAGGTGGACGGCGATGATGTCGCGCAGGGTGCTCTTGCCCGCGCCGACGATGCCCAGCAGATGCTGGATGCCGTCGACCGTGAACGTGAAGTCCTCGCCCTTCCCGGCCTTGTGGAACGTCCCGTTCTCCTTGGCGGACAGGTCGAAGGCCCGCAGCCGCTCCAGCCAGCGCGGCCTTCCCTCACCGGTGCGGGCGTGCGTGGCGTCCATCTCCGCCGCGGTGCGCTCCAGGCTCCTCCGGGTGAAGACCAGGGGCTCTCCGCCGCCCGCCGGTTCCAGGCCCAGGTCGTGGGCGACGAGGGGGGTGTGGGGTACGGGCGGCAGGTCGACGACCGCCAGGGTGCGGCTGACGGGGAAGGCGTGCGGGCCCTGGCCCGCGACCTGCATGCGCTTGCCCGCCAGCGGCGGCGCCGCGCGGAGCAGCTGCTCGTAGACGGGGAAGCGGTCGGTGGCGACGGAGAGTTCGCGGCGGGTGGCGGGGGCTTCGGTGTCCGGTACGTCGTAGCCGCGCACCCTGGGGTCGAACAGCTGGTAGCCCTCCAGCGCCTCGCGCCAGGTACGGCTTCTGCGCAGCGTCCACAGCGAGTACCGGGCGATCCGCAGGGTCCGCTCGGCGTCCGGGGGCAGCGGCGTCCCGTACGCCTCGGCGAAGCCGTATCCGCTGAACAGCACCCAGGCGCTGCCCGCCGGGCTGCCGGGCATCAGCTTCTCCTGGAGGTACAGGCCGAGTTCCACCTGGCAGAGGGCCTCCAGCGCGGGCCCCCGGCCGGACTCCCCCAGGAAGGCCCTCAGGGTGCGGAGCACGTCGGTCAGGGGCGGGGTGATGCTACGCATCGTCCTTCTCCTCTCCCCGGGGCTGCCCCAGGTCGGGCACGAGGTCCACGGGTGTGGTGAGCACCAGCCGGTGCCGCAGGGGCGCGGGCAGGGCGTCGGTGAAGTCCTTCCGGTAGCCGTCCCGCCCGGCGAGTTCCCGGGGGACCACGACGAAGGTGCGGTCCCCGGGCAGTGCGCTGTCGGTGAGGTGGGCGGCGAGGAGGGCCGGTTGCAGACGGTCGTACACCTGGAGGTGCGCGGTTCCGGGACCGGTGCCCCTCAGCCGGTGGGCGGGCAGGGGCCCCGGCAGGGGCACGTGCGTGATCCCGGCGCGGTCCAGTGCGTTCAGGGCAGCCTCTTCGGTCCGGTACGGCAGTGCGAGGAAGGTCCGTAGCGGACGCCGCAGCATCCGTGCCTGCTCCGGCTCGCGGATCAGCTCCGGGGGCGCGTCGCGCGGGCACTCCTCCCCCTCGCACCAGAGGTCGTCGGCGGTGGCGGACGGCCCGGGCAGCGGCACGGCCCCGTCCCGGGGCAGCGCGGGGAGCCCGCACGAGGGGCAGCGCAGGAAGACGCCGTCGGCGAGCAGGGATTCGGGCACCGGCCCGTAGAGGTCCTTGACCTGGTTCCAGACGGACTTGCTCCAGCCGGGCCCGAAGCGGTCCTGCTGCTGGACCACCGGGTGGCGGGCCAGGAACCTCCGGCACCGCCGGTAGCGCTCGCCCGTTCCGGACCGTGCCTCCAGGTCGCCCAGAAGTGCGCGGGCCTGCGCCGCCACGCCCCCGTCCGGCCCGTGCGAGGCGACTTCGAGGCACGACCGGGTCGGCATCCGGCCGACCGGATGCACCAGCGTCACGTCCGGAGCGACCAGGGAGGGGGAGACCGCGAAGAGCGGATCTCCGGCCGGCCGGGTCAGGCACCACTCCCACAGCTCCGGAAGGCTCTTCGGCGGTGCCTCCCCGATGTCGAGGCAGTGCATCACCGTACGGTCCAGCGTCCGCTGGGCGAGACGGGGGTAGGGCAGGGTGAACGAGCGGAGGCCCTCGGTCTCGGCGAGGGCCGCCACCATGCGGGCGAGCTCGCGGAAGAGTCTGCTGCCCGCGCCTTCGGGCGCCTTCCCGGTCTCCGTCCGGCCGCTCCCGGGGGCCGTCGCTCCCGCCCTCATGCCGCGGCTCCGGTGACGGGTGACGCCGAGCACCAGCGGGCCACTTCGCACCGCTCGCAGGAGCGCCCGGGCACGGCCTCGTAGCGGTCGTCCCCGTGCCAGTCGGCCACCATCGTCCGCAGGACGCTCTCGGCCGCGTCCCGGTTGGCGGGGGCGAAGGGGTCGATGATCTCCAGGTCGGCGCCGCCGGGGCGCAGCACCTCCAGCTCGGCCCGGGCGCGGGACGGAGTGCCGCCCAGGTCGCCGCGGGCGATCAGCACCACCGCCAGGGCCAGTTGGGGGTAGCGCTCCAGCAGCGGGCGGGAGGACCGCCGGTCGGTGGCGGAGGTCTTGGTCTCGCGCCACACCCAGGAGTCGCCGTCCCGGTAGGGCAGATCGGGTGCGGCGATCACCACCACATCGGCGGCGGTGTCGTGCCGCACCACCCGGGGTTCGGTCCGCACGTCCGTGCCGTCCCCGACACACCGCAGCGGGCACACGGCTGCATGCCGCCGCAACAGGATTGCGCCGAGGTGACGTTCATGGCCGGGCAGGTCGAATCCGTCCGGCACCCAGTCCTCGGGGACCTCGACCGTGCACGGCCGGGGCGATCCGTGGCCGTGCCGGTCGGCGAGGTAGGCGTGCAGGGCCCGGCCGCGCTCGGCCGTCACCTCCCGCTCGACGGAGTCCGCCAGGGGCAGGTGCAGCCGGCGCATGTGGTCGCGGGCCGGGCAGGCGCGGTAGCTGCGCCCGTTGGTCACCGACCAGGTGCGGCGCGGCCGGTTCCGCGCCTCGACACCCAGCAGTCCGGGCGCCGCGCGCAGGGCCGGGCAGACCGGCAGATAGGAGCATCCGCCGCAGGCCGGACCGGGCCGGTACTCCCGTCCGTCCAGGACGGCGGCCAGGGCGTCGGGGCCGTGCTCCCGGTAGCGGGCGAGCGCCTGCGCCCGGGTACCGGCGAAGAGTTCCCGCGTACGGCCGTCGAGGAGGGCGAACTCCACGATCCGTACGTGCTCCGGCGGCGGCCCGGGAGTGCCTTCGGCCAGCACCAGGGCGACGGCGGCGGTGAACCCGTCGGGCGGCGGTTCCTGGTTCAACCGGTGTACGGGCAGGCGGAGTTCACGGTTGGCGCCGTCGGCGGAGGCCAGGCAGCGGCCCCATACCGTGAAGCGGTACTCCCCGGCGTTCCGCGGGTCGGGGCCGGAGGGCCGGTAGCGGTACGTCCAGGGCTCGGGCACCTCCGCCAGGGGGCGTTCCGGGTCGGTGGGGAAGGCCGCTTCGTACGCTTCCACGCCATGGTCCGACCAGGTCCTCAGGCCGTCGTGCGGGGGTGCGGTACGGGGCCGGGGCGGGGAGCCGAGGGGCCGGGAGCGGGCGTCGCAGGCGGCCATGAAAGGGCCGAGGGCGAAGTGCTCCAGCCGCTCGCGGCGGCGCGGTGCGGGGTCGGCGGTGCGGTAGCCGCGGGTCTTGAGGGCGTCGGCGGCGGGGCATCTGAAGGCGCCTCCCTTGAACATTCCGGCGGATACCGTGATGACTTCGGAAGTGCGGGTCACCCCGTCGGGGGGCAGCCATGGCTGGGACATTTTCCTGCTCCATTTCTGTACGGAGGAAAGAAAGGCGGCCATGAGGGGAATCGAGGAGATCGGCGATGTGGAGAAGCGCTACGACGTGCTGGACATGGTCGGTGACGGCGGTCAGGGCGACCTTTTTCTCGCCCGTGACCGCCGAAGCGGGGAGAGGATGGCTCTGAAGGTCCAGAAGCCCTGGAGGCTCGGGCCCAGGAGCGATTTCCACTGGGCCGGTGAGAATCTCCTCGAAGAGGGTTCCCGGATGCTGAAGCTGGCGGGAATTCAGGCGATCCCCGAAGTCATGGCTTCGGGTACGTACAAAGGCCGTGGATGCCTGGTCATGGAGTTCGTCGGGGGACGCCAGCTCCAGGACGTCCTGCTGGCGGCCCGGCCGGTCAGGCATCCCGGGACCGTGGCCTCCGTCATCGGCCAGCTCTGCGAGATCCTGCGGGAAGTGCACGACCGGGATGTGGTGCACTGCGATCTGAAGCCGGAGAACATCATCGTGGAGCCGGACGGCCGTCTCCGCCTCATCGACATGGGGCACGCCGTCAGGGCGGGCTCGCCGACGGAGGACGCGCACGGCACGCTCGGCTGGGCCTCTCCCGAGCAGTGCGAGGCGAGCGCTGCCGGTCTGACCCGGCGGGCGGACATCTTCGGACTGGGCTGCATCCTGCTGGAGATGACCGTCATGCGGCTGCCCTACGGCGGACTGGAGGAGCGGGCGGAGCCGGGTGGTCCGGTGCTGCCCGCCGACAGGCTTGCCGCGCTTCCCCCGGAGTTCGCCTCCCTCGCGCTGTGGATGGTCCGGTGGGAGGCGGAGGAGCGCCCGGCGGATGTCCGTGAGGTGTTCGACCGGCTCCGCCCGTATCTGCCCGAGGTGGGCTCGCGGCGGCCGTCGAAGCGGCTGCGCCCCGACCCGACCGAGTACTACCGCACGCACCCGCCCCGGCTGTGACGGTGGCCCGGCGGGCGCCGACGGGACGGGTCACCGCAGCCCTTCCAGCCGCTCCCGGATCTCCCGTACGCCTGCGCCGCCCATCAGTTCGCGCAGCACGATGACCCTCTCCAGCTCCCGCACCGCTTCTCCGGTCTCGCCTGCGGAGACCAGGACGTCCGAGAAGAGCAGCCGGGCCTTGTCCTCGCTGGGCCGGTTCTCCTGTTCCTGGTAGATGGCGCAGGCCCGCCGGTACAGGCGGATGCCCTCGTCCCGCTCGGAGCGGGACAGGTGGACCTTGGCCAGGGTGAACAGCACGTCGGCCAGGCCGCTGCGCTCCGCGGTGCGCTCCACCGCCTCAAGGGCGTCCGCGCACCGGCGGAGCGCCTGCTCGTGGTCGCCCCGGTCGTGGTGGAGCGCGCCCAGGGCGTTCAGAGTGGCGGCCTCCCCGACCGGGTCGGCCAGCTCCCGGAACAACTCCAGTGCCCGGCACAGCTCTTCCTCCGCCCCGGCCCAGTCCTCCTGCTTGCGCAGGGTGAGACCGAGCCGGTGCAGCGACCGGGCCAGACTGAGCCGGCCCTCCTCGCTGCGGTCCTCCGCGCTGAGCCGGACGGCCCGGCGCAGGTGGCCCACGGCCGCGTCGTACGTGCCGAGCCGCCACTTCGTCCCGGCCAGCATCCGATGGACCATGGCGCAGTCGACCGGTGAGGCGACGGATTCCGCCGTGTCGACGGCGTAATGGAGGTTCTTCAGCGCGTCGCCGAGGAGGTGGCGGCGCCACTGGTAGGTGACCAGGGCCATGGGAAGCAGCAAGGCGTACCGCTGGATGCCCTGGCCGACGGCCAGCCGGATGCCTTGCTGCACGGTGGCGTACTCCTCGTCCAAATACGCCATCGCCTTTCCCAGCCCCGCGGGGTCGGCGACCGTGACCCCGTCGGGCTCACCGACGGGCAGAGTGCGCTCGTGGTCGATCACCCGGTCGCAGGCGCGGACGTTGTGCAACTGGTGCTCCAGCACCTGCCGTACGGTCGCCCGCTCGATGTCCGCCGTCTCTCCGTCCGGGCCCGGCCGTGCGTGCTGACGGGCGAAGGCCCGCACGAGGTCGTGCAGCCCGTAGCGCTCGCCGTGGCACTCCACCAGGTTCGCTTCCAGAAGCTCCATCAGGGCCAGGTCGGTACGTGTCGCTTCGCCCGCCGCCCGTCCGAGGTCCATCACCGCCTCCCAGGAGGCGGTGGGCCCGGGGTGGACGGCGAGCTGCCACAGCAGCAGCCGGGCCTCGTCGCCGAGCACGCGGACGGAGCAGTTCAGCGCCGCACGGACGGACCGTTCGCCCTGCGGCAGGTCCAGCACGTCCAGCTTCGCCCGCTCCTGCTCCATCTCCCGTACCAGGGCGGGGATGGTACGCACCGGACGTGCGCCGCCCGCCAGGAGGCGGGCCACGACGGTGAGGGCCAGCGGCAGTCGGCCGCAGAGGCGGACCAGCTCGCGGAAGGCACGGTCGTACGTCTGCCGGTCCTTCGGCGACACCCTCTCCTGGAGCACCTCCAGGGCGTCCGCCTCGCTGAGCGGCTCCATCTTGCGGAATGTCACCCTTCTCTCGGACTGGAGACTCACCAGGTCGTTGCGGCTGGTGATGATCACGGCGCAGGTGCCGTCCCCGGGGAGCAGCGGCACCACCTGCCGGGCGTTGAGCGCGTCGTCCAGGACGATGAGCACGGAGCGGTGGGCCAGCGCCGAATGCAGTGCCTTGCTCCTGCTCTCCGGCCCGGTCACCGTGGTGTACGGCGGCAGCACGGCCAGGAACCCGTCCAGGACCTCGTCCGGTTCGGCGGGCCGCACGTCTCCCTCGGCGAACCCGTTCAGGCCCGCGTAGAGCACCCCGTCGGGGAAGCGCTCCCTCAGTCGGCATGCGAGGTGGTGGGCCACCATGCTCTTCCCGACCCCCGCCATACCGCTGATGAGGACCAGCGCCAGGTTCCCGGCGTCCTGTTCCGCGCACACGGCGTCGACGAGGCCACGGATCAGCTCTTCCTGCCCGATCGCCTCGCGCTTGCTGCCGGGCAATTGGTCGGGCACCGGCGGAAGGAGTGTCCCGGCCGACCGGTGGGCGACTCCCCGGAGTTGGTCGATGGCGCTCTGCAGGTCGGCGTCCGGCTTTCCGTTGCGCTCCGTCCACCGCCCGATGAGCTGTTCACGGCGGCGCTCCGGCAGGTCTTCGTGGGCGAGCAGGTAGAACCGGAAGACCGGGGACTGTCCGGGTGCGCGCCCGAACCATTTCTCCGTCTCCTCGCGGAGCCATTTCTCCTCCCGCGACCGCCAGGCGGCGTTCATCCGGGCATACACGGCGGCCATCAGCTCCGCCCGCAACTCCTCGCGGCGCAGCCGGAATCCGCGCCCGGTCAGCCCTTCCAGCGGTTCGGCGCCGTCCCAGCCCCCCAGGGCCGTACCGATCTGCTCGAACTGCTCCGCAGGGCTGAGCCCGGCGGCCCGCGCCATCCCGGCGCGGAGGCGGTGCAGATCGCTTCCGCCCTCCGGGACACGGAGCACGCAGTAGCCCGACCTGCCCTGGGGCACGATCTCCCGGCCCAGTTGCTTCCGCAGGTCGGAGATGGCACGGTCCACCCGGCCACCGGCGTTCCCGTCCCCCTCCCAGAGGACTTCGGCGATCTCCTTCCTGGTGCACCGGTAGCCCGGTGATGTCATCAGGAGCGCGAACAGCGCGGCTGCCTTCGAGCTCCCGAAGACCCTTCCGCCATCGGCCCCTTCGGCTCTGACCGGGCCCAGTACGTACCCCTCCATCACCCTCCCCTTGCTCCGCACCGTCCGGCGGTGAGCCGGTCCCCTCGGCGGCATCGCCTTGATCTGTGCGCAACGGCACCCCCCTTCACACGCACACGCTCCTTCACGCCCCCCAGGACTCAGATTTCCCTCAGTTTCCGCTCCCCGGCGCCCCTCGACGCGCGGGCACGATGGCATCAGCCGCTCGCAGAGGAGCGAAACGGCGACCGCACCAGGAAGGACACTCAAGGCCGATGAACAACCGTCAGCGAAACCGCCGGGCGAGCCGCCTGCGGCAGTCCCCCGACTTCCCGCCGTCCCGCCGCCGCAGGACGGTCGGCCCGGCCGAGGGAACGACCCCGGCGAACCCGCGCAGCGAGGCGCCTGACTCCCCGCCCTCCGAAACCGCCTGAACCCCGCGGTCCTGAGGGAGCCCGCCCGGGCGGGCTCCCTCAGGCCACCACCCCGCGCCGTGCCGCCCGGTGGGCGGCCGTTCGACGCCTTCCACCTGCTCATAACCGGTGGTGACACTTCCCGGCCAACGGGGTCGACACCGCATACAGACGCATAAAAGTGGGACCGATGGGGCTGCTGTGACTGCTTCCCGTTTTGTCCGAATCAAAGGAGAAGTCGGCAGCAGCCCGCTCACCTCCGTTCAGCAAGCACCCCGGACATCCTCAACGCCAAGAAGAGGAAATTTCGTGATGAACGCACCCTCCAGCAGCATGTTCGCCTCGGTGAGGCGGCACTTCGACGAGCCGCAGGTCAGGGAAGGGGTCTACCTCACCGTTCCCGCCGACGGGAACGGGACGGAGCCCGTCCGGCTGACCGCCGCCGAGGCGCACGAGGCCCTGTACGGGCCGGCCGCCGACCCCGGGCTCTCCCCCTCGATCTGGGAAGGGGTGCTCTCCGCCGCGCTGGCCGACCGCACCCCGCACGGCACCGGCAAACTCCTGCTGGTCTGGCTGGCTCTGCCCAGGCTCACCGGCACGGTGCACCGCGTCTGCACCCGGCTGCGCGCCGACCGGTCGGACGTGGAGGCCGAGATGGTCCTGGCCCTCCTCGAAGGGCTGGCGGACCTGGACGCGGCGAGCCCTCTCCACAGTTCCTCGCTGATCCACACGGCGCGCACCAGGGCATGGCGGTTCGCCCGTGCCGGTCTGCGGGAGATCCCCTCCACCCGGGTCGAGCGCATCACGCAGGACCGTGCCGTCATCCCGGTGGACGGAACGGCGGACGAACCCGCGACGGGAGAGGGCCTGGACGTGCGGGTCGACCGCCCGGACGGGCCGGACGGACTGCGTGCCTCGCTGCGCTTCCGGGTGCGCCCGGAGCATCTGCGCGAAGAGGTCTTCGGCTACGCCGAGTACGGAGGGACGGACCGTACGACGCGTCACGTGCCCCGGAAGCGACGGACCAGGCGCCGCGTCGGCACCCTGCCGATGCGGCGTATCGGGAGGCGGCCGTGAAGGGGCCGATGGACAGGGGGCTCGGTTTCACCGAGATGTTCGAACTGCCCGTGGCGGTGGATCTGCGGACGGCGGCCCGCGCGCTCGGGGTGCACCCGACGACCGCGTACCGGCTGATCCGCAGGGGCCAGTTCCCCTGCCCCGTCCTCCGCCTCGGCGGCAGGTACCGCGTTCCGACCGCCGAGTTGATGCGCGTGCTGGGGATCGAGGAACGGCCCCTGTACGACGTCGACCCCGATGAGGACGATGAGGGCCCGGACGGGCCGCACACGCTCTTCTGACCGCGTCCGGATACGCCCTCGCCTGCCGGGGAGCCGCCGCTCTCCGGCAGGACCGCATGACCGGCCGACCTGCCGACAGGCCCGGGACCGGCGCAGGGTGCGCCGGTCCCGGGTCGCGTCGTCGGGGTTGCCGGGATCGTTGGGGTTGCCGGGGTCGCGGATCAGTGCGTCGTGCTGGCGGGGCGGCCGGTCAGTAGGACGTCGTGACCGTGGCCCCGGTGAAGGCGGTCGCGGCGTGGAGGCTGATGTAGTGGGCGCCCGCGGGTGGGGCGGTGACGGTCAGGGTGTGGGTGTTGCCGGGGCCGGTGGCGCGGCTGGTGTGGGTTGTGGTGGTGGCCCAGCCGGAGGCGCTGTAGTAGAGGTCGGCGTCGCCCGTACCCCCGGCGGTGGTGATCTTCAGCTGGGCGGTACCGGCCGGGACGTACAGGTAGAGGTAGGCGTAATTGCCGGTGGTGGCCGCCAGGTTGCCGCGGCGGCAGTTCCTGCCCAGGGTCCGCGGGTCCTCGCCGGTGCACTCGGTGACCGCGGGACCGCCCTCCCCGCAGTCACCGGCCGCGCACCCCGCGAGCCAGGTGCGCCAGTCGCTGTCGTAGCGGGTGCCGATGGTGGTGGTGAGGTGGGTCCGGGCGGCGTTCCACTCGCCTGCGCGGTAGTGGCCGAGCACCCGGTCCATGTCGGCGGGGCGCTTCTCCAGCATGTACCGCGCGGCGAGGTAGCCCCAGCGGTAGACGCGGGTGGAGTCGTGGCTGTAGTCGGTGCTGAACAGGGTGCTCAGGGCGTAGGTGCCCCGGCCCGCCTCGGTCATCGCCGCGGTGTAGGGCAGGCCGCGGTAGGAGTAGGAGATGTACTCCGCGAAGCCCTCGACCCACCAGACGGTGGGGGTGGTCATGTTGGCGGCGAAGTCGCCGTACATGTTGAAGCGGCCGTCGAGGTAGTGGGTGTACTCGTGGTTGAGGTTCCAGATCTGGAAATCCGGGCGCAGCCACTCCGCCTCGTAGGCGATGAAGCGGGGCTGGTTGCCGACGGCGGCGGGGTTGCCCTCCAGGTACATGCCGCCGTTGTTGGTGTCGATGCCGTACATCGCGCCCGCGTACGTCTGGTAGTCGGCGCTGGAGTCGTACGCCACCACCTCCAGGGTGGTGTTGTTGTCGTCCGCGACCGGGCCGTTGTCCCGCGCGATCCGGTGGAAGTGGGCGTCCTGCCCCAGCAGGCTGGCGCAACTGGCGTTCAGCTCGGCGGAGGTCATCTGCTGGGCCAGGATGCGGATGCTGGGGCTGCAGGTATGACGTACCGGCAGGACCTCGCGCTTGAGGCGTTCCTGAAGGTCGCAGATGCCGTACGCGGAACAGTTCGCCCGGTCGTAGTAGTCGGCCATCTCCGCGACGCCCACCCACAGTTGGGCCGTGGGGCCGGTGATGGCGCTCCGCTCCAGCAGTGCGGCGGCCAGCGGGCGGACCTTGGCGCGCAGGCTCGCGTGCTGGAGGAAACGGGCCAGCTCCCGACCGGCGTTGGACGTCAGGTACGCCTGGTCGCCGCCCAGCAGGGAGAGATGGTCGGCGGCGAAGCGGTGCAGGGCGTCGACGGTACTCGGGTCCGCCTCGACCGCCCTGACGAACTCGGGTGAGTAGTGGCCCCGGAAGGTCACCGTGTACACGTTGTTGGCGGCGCCGAGCATCCGGGGGTACGCGTTCCAGCTGGAGTCGTACTCCGCCAGCAGCCGCTTGACCACGTACAGGTAGCGGGCGTTCTCCTCGGCGCTGTCGATCAGGATGACCGCCTCGCCCAGCGTCTCGCCGTTGTCGTCGTTGACGTCGCGTGAACGGGGGCTCGCGAAGAAGGTGTCCAGGCCCGCGCGGATGGCGGTCCGCAGACCGCTGCCGTACGGCCCGACGGCGTCCGGGTGGTACCAGTGCACGTAGTACCCGGCCCGCAGGAAGAGCACGAGCTGCGGGGTGCCGGTGCTCGCGTCCCCGGGGTAGTAGGCGGAGTTGTCGCGCAGGGCGTGGGCGACGGTCGTCATCTGGCTCTCGCGGAAGGCCAGTCGGGCGTTCTCACCGGTCAGGCTGAACAAGGTGTTGACGCACGCGGTGGTGGACGCCTTGATCTGCCGCACCAGTTCGCTTCCGGTACGGCTGGTGAAGTCGGCCGGGTCGCATGCGGCGGCCTTCGCCGACCCCTTCGCCCCCGCCTCCGGCTCCTGCGGGGCGTCGTCGTGGTCGTAGGCCGTCGTGAGCGGGGACTTGTCGGCGCTCAGCGGGGGGATTCGGGGTGCGTCGAGCCGGTCCTTGAGGGCATGGCCGTCGCTCTCCGGGGCGGAGAACTGCCCTGCCTGCGGCGCGGGTTCGGCCTTCGCCGCGGGGCGGGACGGCTGGGACGCGTTCGATGCCGTGGCGGCCGGTGGGGAGTCCGGCTGCGCCTGGGCCGGCTGCGCGAGCAGCGCGACGCCCATCACCCCGGCCAGAGCCAGGGGCAGAACGGCACCCACACCTCGGCGGACGAGTGTGGTTCTCACGTGTTTCCTCCCATGAGGGATCGGGGCACGCGCAGGCGTGACCGATGGGATGAACAGGCCGTGGATCAGGTGGTGTTGTGCCGACAGCGGCCGCGCGGAACGAGGCCGGGGCCAGAATTGGCATGCCCACGCCCTGTGCTATGTACAATGTCACAGGGCACATGGCGCAGGGAAGACGTGGGACCGAATCCGATGCGGCTTCCCGGTGAACGGCCGCTTGAGTGGCCTCAGTTCGCCCATGACTGCGGCCTGCTTCATCTCGGCCGGCGCCCACCTCGCAGGAGAGCTCTCCCGGAGCTGATGACGGAACGCCCCCTACCCCAGGCGTGACAGCTGAGCCGCTCAGCGCAACGTGACATTGTATAGTGCGGTGACAAATCGCTGGGAGGGGAACGCATGAGTGAGCTGAAGTCCCGCAAACTCATCTCGGTTCAGGAGCATCTGCGCGACCAGGTGGCGGGCGCCCTGCGCGCCGCGCTGATAGCGGGAGAGCTCCAGCCCGGCGTGATCTACTCGGCGCCCACCCTCGCCGCCGAGTACGGCGTCTCCGCCACGCCCGTGCGTGAAGCCATGCTGGACCTGGTCCGGGAGGGCATGGTCGAGGCGGTGCGCAACAAGGGGTTCCGCGTCACCGAGCTCTCCGAACGCGACCTGGACGAGTACACCGAGATCCGCGCGCTCATCGAGATCCCCACCATCGGCCGCGTGACCCGGTCCGCCTCCCGGGAGCAACTGGAAGCGCTGCGGCCGGTGGCCGAGGAGATCGTGGCCGCCGCGCAGCGCGGTGATCTGATCGCCTACCTGGAGTCGGACCGCCGCTTCCATCTCGACCTGCTCGCCCTCGCGGGGAACGCCCGGCTCGTCGAGACAGTGGCCGACCTGCGCAAGCGCTCCCGGCTCTACGGGCTCACCGACCTCTCCCAGGAAGGGTCGCTGGTGGGTTCGGCGCAGGAGCACATCGCGCTCCTGGACATCATGATCACCGGGGATGCGGAGGGGGCCGAGGAGCACATGCGCCGCCATCTCGCGCATGTGCGGACCCTGTGGGCGGCGCGGAAGCGGGAGGCCGAGCGCGTCCCTCCGGCCCGGCGGCTCGGCGCCCGCTGACGCGATGCCGATGGTGATGGTGATGCTGGTGGCGGCGACGGTCGCGGTCGGCGGTCGCGATGGCCGTGGCGGTGACCAAGGCGGTGGCCGTCGCGGTGGCGATGGCCGTGGCGGTGGCCATCTCGGTGGCGAAGACGCAGGGCCGGTGACACCCATGGCAGTGCCTGTGCCGCAGACGTAGGCTCCGCAGGCGCTCAGCCCCGCCCCCGTCGGTAGGCCGCGACCGCCACCACCAGGTCCTGCCAGCCCATCCCGCACGTCTTCACGACCAGCGGGCGGTCCGCCGGGAGGGCGGCGGCCCCTTCGCCCGCCGACTCCGCCAGTGTGACCAGGGAGTCCGGGGCGAGCGCGCCCTCGCGGATCGCCAGGACGACATCGCCCGCCTCGCGGAGGGCGGTCTCCCTGCTCTCCACGAGCACCGTCGCCCGCCCCATCAGCGCGCTGTCCAGCTCCCGCGCGGCCGGTTCGTGCGAGCCGACCGCCAGCACCACCGCGCCGTCGCGCACCAGGCGTCCGTCGACCACCGGTTCGCGGGCTGAGGTCGCGGTGACGACCACGTCCGCGCGACGCACCAGGGCCGCCGTGTCGGTACCCGAGCCGCCCGCTGTTTCCGCCCCCGTTCCCGTACCACCCGCTGTCCCCGCTCCCCTGCTCGTACGCGTACCGTCCGCCGTCATGTGCCGGTCCGCCCAGCCGGGGGCCGGTCCCCCGCGCCGGGTGACGACCGTGACGTCGGCCACCGGGGCATGGGCCCGGACGGCGGTGACGTGCGCCTCGGCCTGGGGGCCCGCGCCGAAGACCACCAGGCGCAGCCCCGTACCGCCGTCCGCGAGTGCGCGCAGCCGTTCCAGGCAGGCCGCGACCGAGACGGCGGGGGTACGGAGGGTCGTCAGCGCCACCCCGTCCAGGAGCGCCACCGGCCTCAGGGTCGCGCTGTCGTGCAGGAGGTACGTGGCGTTGATCCGGCGCAAGCCACGCGCGGCGTTGCCGGGCGCCACGGTGGCGACCTTCACGCCGAACCAGCCGCTGTACTCGCAGGGCATGAGCAGCGCCTGCCCCCGCGTCAGCGGGACGACCGAGCGCGGTACTCCGGCGTCCGGGTCGAGCCCGTCGGCCAGGGCCCGGCGGACCGCCGCGACGGCGGCCACCGGGCCGAGTGCGAACACGTCCTTCTCGTCGAGCGTCTCCGTCATCGCCGCTCCCTCTCCTCCACGTGGTTCACACAGTGAACCCCGCCGGGTACGGGTCCGTCGGATCGAGCAGGTACTGCGCGGTCCCGGTGATCCAGGCGCGGCCGGTGACGGAGGGCAGGACGGCGGGACGGCCGCCGACCGTGGTCTCCGCGAGGACGCGGCCGGTGAAGCGGGAGCCGATGAAGGACTCGTTGACGAAGTCCTGCCCGGTCTTCAGCAGTCCCCGCGCGTGCAGTTGGGCCATGCGCGCGCTGGTTCCCGTACCGCAGGGCGAGCGGTCGAACCACCCGGGGTGGATCGCCATGGCGTGCCGCGAGTGCTCGGCGGTCGAGCCGGGCGCCTCCAGGTAGACGTGGTGGCAGACGTCGATGGCGGGGTCCTCCGGATGGGCCACCGGGTTCTGGGTGTTGACCGCGTCCATGACGGCCAGGCCCGCGTCGAGCAGCCGCTGTTTCTCCGCCCGGTCGAAGGGGATGCCGAGGTCCTCGGTGCGGACGACGGCGTAGAAGTTGCCGCCGTACGCGATGTCGTAGCGGACCGGGCCGAACCCCTCGACGTCGACGATCTGGTCCAGCGCGTGGCTGTAGGACGCGACGTTCTCCAGGGTGACCGACTCGGCGCGGCCGTCGCGCACGGCGACCCGGGCCGTGACCAGACCGGCGGGGGTGTCGAGGCGGACGACGGTCTCCGGTTCGACCGCCTGGACCATGCCCGTCTCCACGAGGACCGTCGCCACGCCGATGGTGCCGTGGCCGCACATCGGCAGACAGCCGGAGACCTCGATGAACAGGACTCCGAAGTCGGCGTCGGGGCGGGTCGGAGGCTGGAGTATCGCGCCGGACATGGACGCGTGCCCGCGCGGCTCGCACATGAGCAGGGTGCGCAGATGGTCGCGGTCCTCGATGAACCGCTGCCGCCGTTCGGCCATCGTCGCGCCCGGCAGGACCCCGACCCCGCCGGTGATGACGCGGGTCGGCATCCCCTCGGTGTGCGAGTCGACGGCGTGGTAGCAGACGACCGACCGCATGTCAGTTCACTCCGGCGTCGATGAGGGCCTGGGTGGCGGCGCGCACGGTGGCCTCGGTCTCCGGGTCCAGGGCCTGCCGGGGCGGGCGGCAGGCGCCGCCGGTCCGGCCGATCAGGTCCTGGCCGAGCTTGATGGCCTGGACGAACTCGGTCCGGCTGTCCCAGCGCAGGACGGAGTGGAGCCGGCGGTAGAGCGGCAGCGCGGTGCCGAGGTCGCCCGCCACCGAGGCGTTGTAGAGGGCGAGGCAGGTGCGCGGGAAGACCTGGGGGTAGCCTGCGACCCAGCCCTTGGCCCCGGCGATGCCGACCTCCAGGAGGGTGTCGTCGGTGCCGATGATCAGGTCGAGCCCGGGGGCGAGTTCGTTGATGGCGTAGCACCGCCGTACGTCCCCGGAGAACTCCTTCACGCCGACGATGAACCCCTCGGCGTGCAGTTTGGCCAGCAGCTCCGGGCGCAGGTCGACCTTGGTGTCGACGGGGTTGTTGTAGGCGGTGACGGGGAGTCCGGCCGAGGCGACCGTCTCGAAGTGCTCCAGGACGGCCCGGTCGTCGGCCCGGTAGGCGTTGGGCGGCAGACACATGACGGCCTGACAGCCCGCGTCCCTGGCGAACAGGGCGTGCCGCTTCGCCTCCAGCGCGCCGTACGCCCCGACGCCGGGCATCACGGTGAAGCCGTCGGGGGCGTGGGCGACGGCGGTCTCGACGACCCGGTCGCGTTCCTCGTACGTCAGGGTCTGGTACTCCCCCAGCGAGCCGTTCGGGGCGACGCCGTGCAGGCCCTGTTCGGCGAGCCAGGCGACGTTGTCCCCGTAGGCGCCGAGGTCGACGGCGAGGTTCCGGTCGAAGGGGAGGCTCGTCGCGACGATGACGCCGTGCCAGGGCGGGCAGTGGTGGGCCATGGGAGCTCCTCAGGTGGGATCGGATGCGGGCTCGCCGGGGGCGGCGAGCCCGCCGAGGGTGACGGGGTCGGCGAGCGCGCCGAGGGTGACGGGGGTCGCGATCAGCCGTTCCGCGGGCGCGTACGGCTGGTCGCGGGTCACGAGGCAGTGCACGGCGGGGCCGCACATCCGGCCCTGGCACCAGCCCATACCTGCCCTGGTCAGCTGTTTGGCCTGCCGGTGGTCCAAGGCCGGTCCGTCGGCGCGGGCGGACCGGACCGCCCCGGCGGTGACCTCTTCGCACCGGCAGACCGGTGTGTCGTCGGTCAGCCACGCGGACCAGGCGGGCGGGAGGGGGTGTGCCCGTGCCATCGCCCGGGCGAAGGCACGGTGTCCGGCCACCGCCCGGCGCTCGGCGGCCAGGCGCCGGGGGTTCGGCCGACCGGACGGGCGGAGGTCGGTGAGCACCGATACGGCGGCGACGCGGCCCTCGGCGACCGCGAGGGCCGCCCCGCCCACACCGCAGGTCTCGCCCGCCGTGTAGAGGCCGGGCACGCGGGTGCGCTGTCCGTCGTCCACGGCCGCGGCCATGGTGCCGTCGCCCGCGTCGGCGAGGCCGCAGCCGAGGGTGAGGAGGAGGTCGAGCTGAGGGACGAAGCCCCAGCCGACGCCCACGGTGTCCGCCTCGATCCGGCGTTCCGTTCCGGGGAGCGGGCTGCCGTCGGCGCCGAGGGAGGCGGTACGCACGACGGCGACCCGCCCCGCCCCTCGCCCGACTCCTTTCTCGGCCTCTCCCTCGCCTTCTTCGGCGGCTCCTTGGGCAGCTCCTTCGGCGGCGATGATCGCCGTACGGGTGCGGAGCGGGACCCGGTGCCGGGCGAGCGTGGCCGCATACCGGGTGGCCTCCACCCACTTGGCGGGGTTGCGCAGCAGCGGTACGGGGTGGCGCAGCCAGGCCGAGGGCGCCGCCGCCTCGCACACCGCCAGGACCTCGGCCCCGCGTGCGGCGAGGGCCGCGGCGACCGGCAGCAGGAAGGGGCCCGTACCGCCCAGGACCACCCGGCGACCGGCGACGGCTCCCCCGCCCTTGAGCAGCGCCTGAAGTCCCCCGGCGGTGAGCACGCCGGGCAGATCCCAGCCGGGGAAGGGGAGTTGACGGTCGTACGCACCCGTCGCCACCAGCAGCGCCGGTGCGCGCAGGACGACGGCCCGCTCCTCGGGCGCCCGGCTCCGGTCCACGGCGTGGACGGCGAACCCGTCCTCCTCGCGGGCGGTGGTCCACACGTGGTGGTCCAGCAGCAGCGTGAGCCGGCCGGTGCGCTCGTGGGCGGAGAGCGTGGCGCGCAGGGACCGGTAGGTGCGCAGGCCGTGGTGGAGTCCGGCGGTGGGGAGGGCCTGCCGTGCGTGGTCCGGGGGGTGGCGCCAGAACTGGCCGCCGGGGGCCGCGCCCGCGTCGACGAGGACGACGCGGAGTCCGCCGTCCAGGGCGGTGGCGGCGGCCGCCATACCGGCCGGGCCCGCGCCCACCACCACGAGGTCAGCGGATTCACTCATCGTCGTCCTCCCCCGTCGTGACGGCCATGCCGGTACGGGCCCGTACCAGGCAGGCGCGCTGCCCGCCCGTCCCGTCGACCGTCACCAGGCAGTCGAAGCAGACGCCGATCCCGCAGAAGATCCCCCGGGGCCGCCGCCCGGTCCGGGTGGTCCGCCAGGCGACCCGGCCCGAGGCGACGAGCGCGGCGGCCAGGGTCTGGCCCGGGACGAACGGCAGGGGTTCGCCGTCCACGGTGAACTGGCTCGCGGCGCAATCACTCGGGGTGCGTTCACTCACGGTGCGTTCACTCACGGTGCCTGCGCTCACAGCGCGTTCGCTCACGGAGCCTTCACTCGCGGTGGACTCGTTCATCCCGGCACACCTCCGGTGGTGAGGAAACGGTCGGGCAGGAGGCCGGTGTGGGCGGCCGGGTCGGCGCCGCGCCAGGGGCGGCCGAGCAGCTGGGCGGTGACCAGGGCGCCGGTCGCGGGGGCGAGGCCGATGCCCGCGCCCTCGTGGCCGCACGCGTGGACGACGCCGGGGACCCGGGGGTCCGGGCCGATGACCGGCAGATGGTCCGGGCAGTACGGGCGGAAGCCCCGGTAGGCGCGGATCAGGTGGGTGGTGCGCAGGAACGGGAACAGGCGGCACGCCTGGGCGGCGAGCGCGGCGACGACGGCGGGGTTCATGGCGGTGTCGAAGCCGACGCGTTCACGGCTGGCACCGATCAGGACGGTGCCCGCCCTGGTGCCCTCGACGACGCACGAGGTCTCCAGCCCGGCGTTGCTGGAGGCCACATCGGCGACGTAGTCGGCGGAGTACACCTTGCGCCGGATCATCGGCGGCAGCGGTTCGGTGACGAGGACGAAGCCCCGGCGGGGCAGGATCTCGACGGGGGCGCCGAGCCGTCGGCCGACCTCGCCGCCCCAGGTCCCGGCGGCGTTCACCACGGCGTCGGCGGGGAGCACCGCGCCGTCGGCGGTACGGACTCCGGTGATCCGGCCATCGGGTCCGGTGACCCCGGCGGCGGCCTCGCCGGTCCGTACCCGCGCGCCGCGCCGGACGGCGGCGCGCAGCAGTCCGGCCGCCGCGAGGACGGGCTGCACCTGGGCGTCCTGGGGGTAGTGGACGCCGCCGGGGAGTCCGGGGGCGAGGTGCGGTTCGAGGTCGCGGACGCGGTCGGCGGGTTCGGTGCGGACACCGGCCGCCGCCTGGCTCGCGGCGAACGCGTGCAGGGTGGTGAGGGCGTCGGGCGTACTCGCGACGACCAGTCCGCCCTTGGCCTCCAACTCAATGGATTCCGGGCCGAGTTCCTCGCCCGCCTCGTCCCACAGGGTGCGGCTGAGGCGGGCCAGCTCCAGTTCGGGGCCCGGGGCCTTGTCGGAGAGGAGGATGTTGCCCTCGCCCCGGCTGGTCGTGCCCGCGCCGACCGGGCCCCGGTCGAGGACCGTGACGCCGAGACCCGCCGAGGCGGCGTGGAACGCGCATGCGGCACCCACGATGCCCGCGCCCACGACGACGACTTCCATGTCACCCCCAGCGGCTAGTGCAATGTCACATGCCATTGCTCAGGCTATACATCCGCCCGATCCGAAGACAACGGCGCCGACGGGGTGACTTTGGCGCGCAACCCTTAATCGTCGCCCGCTGCTCGCTGCTCGCCGCTCACCGATCGGTCGGCGGTCAACGACCGCTTGGCGCCTGTCCCATGTCCATAAGTGAGGGTCCGTCAGACGGTTCCCTCGGCGTCGAGGCCACGCAGCCCCTCGCGCCTCACGCCGTTCTGCGGGGGTGGTCGGCGGCTCCGGACAGGGCACCGGTACGCGGCTCGGGACCGGTGCGCGGTTCATCGCCCGTCCGCGGCGAGCGCTTCCTCGGGGGTGAGGCCGGTGCCCCGGTGGTACGCGGCCCGGTGGGCGTCCTCGTCCAGGTGGGCCCGTACCGCCGCCGTGATGCGGTCGACGTCGCCGCGTTCGGCGGGGGGCAGCGGCATACCGACCGATTCCCGGGCCGTGTGGGCGGCGCCGAGCAGCAGGGCCGCGTACGCCGGGCGTCCCGCGAGGGCGTGTGCTCCGGCCAGGCCCTCCAGGGCGAGCGCCATGGCCCGGGGGTCGCCGGTGCTGCGTGCGGAGGTCCAGCCGTCCAGGTGGAGGCGCAGGGCCTCGTCCGCCCGGCCCCGCTGTTCGGCGATGAAGCCCAGTTCGGCCAGGACCAGGGCGCGGCCGGGTTCGAAGGACAGGGCGGACTGCCACTCCAGCGCGCGGCGCATATGGGTCTCGGCGGTGTCGAACCGGCCTTCGCGGCGGGCGCCCAGGCCGAGGCCGATCCGGGCGTGGATCTCCCCCGGCTTGAAGCTGTGCTCGGCCGCCAGGCGCATCGCCTGCTGGTGGAAGGCGCGCGCCCGGGCGTGGTCCCCGGTGAGCATGGCGGTGCTGCCCAGACCGGTCAGCCGGTCGGCGGCCTCCGGCCAGAGCCCGAGGCCCTCCGCCCGGCGCAGCCCCTCCTGGTGCAGCTCGGCCGCCCGGTCGTAGTCACCGGCCATCTCCGCGAGCGCGGCGAGCGGCTCGACCGTCTGCAACTGGCCCCATTCGTCGGCCAGTTCGGCGAAGAGTTCGGCGCTGCGGTGCCCGTCGCGCGCGAGCCGGTCCAGATCGCCCCGGACATGGGCCTGGTTGGCCCGTACGCTCAGGGCGGCGGCGGTGCCCCAGGCGTCGCCGAGCTCCCGGAACCCTTCCAGCGCCCCTTCGACGAGCTCCTCGCTGGTGGCCTGGTCCCCGACGCCGAACAGGGCGAAGCCGAGGAACCACTGGGCCCTGGCCCGCTCCCGCCGGTCCGTGACACCCTGGGCGCTCTCCACGGCGGCCCGGCCGTACCGCGCCCGCTCCGTCCCGTCACCGACGAGCACGGCGAACCCGGCCCGCCAGGCCCGGGCCTGGGCCAGCGGGGAGGCCGGGGCCCCGGGGCCGGCCGCTTCGAGCGCCGCCTCCAGGGAGCGGCCCGCCTCGCGGAGCCTGCCCCGCAGGAACCAGTACCAGGTCAGCGCGTTGACGAGGCGCAGGGCGTCCTCGGCCCCGCCCTCGCGGCCCGCGTCCTGGAGCACCCGCCGTACGTTGGCGGTCTCCGCGTCCAGGGCGCGCAGCCACCGCCGCTGGCCGGGGCCGTGGATCAACGGCGCGGTGCGCTCGACCAGTTCCGTGTAGTACCGGCGGTGGCTCCGGCGCATCTCGTCGCTCTCGCCCGCCTCGTCCAGACGGGCCAGCCCGTACTGCGCCACGGATTCCAGGAGCCGGTAGCGGGGTTCGTCGCCGCTGTCGGCCATGACGACCAGGGAGCGGTCCACCAGCCGGGCCAGCAGGTCCAGCACCTCGTCCCGGTCCACTCCCCGCCCGGCGCAGACCGCTTCCGCCGCCTCCAGGGTGCATCCGTCGGCATGGACGGCGAGGCGGCGCAGGACGGCGCGTTCGGGCCCGGTCAGCAGGTCCCAGCTCCAGTCGATCATCGCCCGGAGCGTCTGCTGGCGGGGCGGGGCGCCCCGGTAGCCGGTGGCGAGGAGCCGGAAGCGGTCGTCCAGCCGCGCGACCAACCCCCGTACGCCGAGGGCCCGTACGCGGGTGGCGGCCAGTTCGAGCGCCAGGGGGATTCCGTCGAGCCGACGGCAGATCACCGCGACGTCCCGCGCGTTGTGAGCGTCGAGCGTGAAGCCGGGCGAGGCGGCGGCGGCACGGGCGGTGAACAGCTCGACGGCACTGGAGCGCGCCACGTCGTCGAGCCGCGGGGTGGGGGCCGGGTCGCGGGCCGGGGTCGCCTCGTCCGGCGGAGTCCCCTCCAGCTCGAGCGCTTCCCGTGAAAGCGTCCCCACTCCCCGTGAAGGCGTCCCCAGTGAAGGCACCTCCAGCGGGGGTACGGTCCACACCACCTCGCCCAGGGCCCCGAACGGCTCCTGACTGGTGGCCAGGATTCGCAGGCCGGGGGCGCGCTTCAGCAGCAGCGCCGCCAGTTCGGCGACCGCGTCGACGATGTGCTCGCAGTTGTCCAGGAGCAGCAGGAGACGTCTGTTCGCCAGCGCCTCGGCGAGCCGTCCGGCGGGTGAGGAAGGACGGGGGGAAGAAGGATCGGGCGACGAAGAGCCGGGTGAGGAGGGGGCGTTCGCGGCGGGGGACGCGGGCCCCCCGTCCTCCCTGATGCCGAGCGCCGTCATGACGGCCTCCGCGACGGGGTCCACCGGGTTCGCGCCGCCCGCAGGGCTCAGCGCGGCGAGCTCGACCAGCCAGGCCCCGTCGGGGAAGCCGTCGGCGAGCCGGGCCGCCGCCTCCAGCGCCAGCCGGGTCTTGCCGACACCGCCGGAACCGGTCAGGGTCACCTGGCGTGCGGTGGTGAGCAGCCGCTCCACCTCGGCCAACGCCCCCTCGCGGCCGATGAGCCGCGTGAGCGGGGCGGGCAGGTTCGTGGTGGGCCGATGCCGGTCCGGAGCGGTGGAGGGGGCGGTCAGCCGCGGGTCCTGTTCCAGCATCGCCTGGTGCAGGGCGGTGAGTTCGGGGCCGGGGTCCAGGCCGAGTTCGGCGGCGAGGCGGGTCCGCAGCTCCTGGTAACCGGCCAGCGCCTCACCCGCCCGCCCGGCGGCGTACAGCGCGCGCATCCGGAGGCCGCACAGCCGCTCGCGCAACGGGTGGCGCCCGACGAGCTCCTGCAACTCCTCGGCCACGGCGACATGTTCGCCCAGCTCGATCCGGGCCTCGGCGAGCTCCTCGACGGCGGCGAGGCGGGTCTCCTCCAGCCGGGTGACGACCGGGCGGGCGAAGGCGGCGTCCTCGAACCCGGAGAACGGGGCGCCTCGCCACAGACCGAGCGCCTCGACCAGCAGGGCCGCGCGGGACCGGGGATCGCCGGCCGCCCTGGCGCGCGCCACCAGGGCCAGGAACCGGGCCATGTCGACGGCCTCCGGCCCCGTACGCAGCAGGTAGCCCTCATCGCGCAAGGTCAGCAGGTCGCGGCCTCCCGGCTCCGCGTCGCCGAGCGCCTTCCGCAGTTGCCAGATCCTGGTCTGGAGCGCGGCGGCGGGGTTGCCGGGGAGCTCCTCCTCGCCCCACACCTCGTCCACGAGCCGGTCCGCGCTCACCGGGTGGCCCTCGTGCGCGAGCAGGGCGGCCAGCAGCGCCCGGGTCCTGGCTCCGGGCACCGTGACGGGGCCGCCGTCCGCCGTCCACACGGCCAGTGGCCCCAGCACCCCGAATCGCATGGGCGTCACCGTAACGCAGGGCTGTGACGTGCGGTGAGTCGGCCGACAGCGAGTGGAGAGCGGGCCGTGAGCGGCCCACCGCACTCTGGGCACGTCCCATCACCTCCGGGGCGCGCCCCCATCACCTCCGGGCGCGGCCCACCACGGCCGGGGCACGTCCCCACCGTCTGAGGGCGCGCCCCACCACCGCCGGGACACGTCCCCACCGTCTCTGAGAATCACGTCCCCGCACCACGGCCGGGACACATCCCCACCCCTCCGGGGCACATACCGTCACCGTCGGCCCCGGGCCGACCCGAGCAGGAGCGTCCGATGCCCGACATCACCACAGAGTCCCCGATCCCCGCAGGGGCCTCCCCTGCCCCGGCGGAACCACCCCGGAGAGCCGGGCGGCGGGAGTGGCTCGGCCTCTTCGTGCTCATGCTCCCCACCCTCCTGCTGGCCCTCGACGCGACCGTGCTGAACCTCGCGATTCCGCAGATCAGCGCGGATCTGCGGCCCACCGGCACGCAGGTGCTGTGGAGCGTGGACATCTACGGCTTCATGATCGCCGGGCTGCTGGTCACCATGGGCACACTGGGCGACCGCATCGGCCGGCGCAGGCTGCTGATGATCGGGGCGTTCGGCTTCGGCCTCTCCTCGGTCCTCGCCGCGTTCTCCACCGGTCCGGAGATGCTGATCGCGGCCCGTGCGCTGCTCGGTATCACCGGCGCCACGCTGATGCCCTCGACGCTGGCCCTGATCAGCAACATGTTCAAGGACCCCCGGCAGCGCGGGGTCGCCATCAGTGTCTGGGTGACCTGCTTCTCCGTCGGTGTCGCCGTCGGCCCGGTCCTGGGCGGGGCGCTGCTGGAGTGGTTCTGGTGGGGCTCGGTGTTCCTGCTCGCCGTGCCGGTGATGGTGCTGCTCCTGGTCGTCGCGCCCGTCCTGCTCCCCGAGTACAAGGACGCCGACGCCGGACGCCTGGACCTGGCCAGCGTGGTGCTGTCCCTGGTGGCGGTGCTGCCGGTGATCTACGGGGTCAAGCATCTGGCCGAGTACGGGGTGGGACCCCTGGCGTTCGGCTCCCTCGCGGTCGGCCTGTTCTTCGGGGTGGTGTTCGTCCGGCGTCAGCGGGGTCTGGCCGATCCGCTGCTGGACCTGCGGCTGTTCGCCGACCGCGCGTTCGGCGCCGCCCTGCTGGTGCTGCTGCTCGGGCTGGGCCTGATGGGCGGGCTCTACCTGTTCATCACGCAGTACCTCCAGCTGGTGGAGGGGCTGTCGCCGATCGAGGCGGGGCTGTGGCTGCTGCCCGCGGCCGGGGCGCTGATCATCGCCTCCTCGCTGACGCCCGCCGTCGCCCAGCGGGTCCGTCCCGGGTATGTCGTCGGCGGCTCCCTGTTCCTCTCGGTGCTGGGGTACGGGCTGGTCAGCCAGGTCGGGAGCGTCGGCGGGCTGCCGCTGCTGGTGACCGGCTTCGTGCTCATCTACACGGGCATCAGCCCGATGATGGTGCTCGGTACGGACCTGGTCGTGGGCTCCGCGCCGCCGGAGAAGGCCGGTTCGGCCGCCGCCATGTCGGAGGCGGGCATGGAGTTCGGCATCGCGCTGGGCATCGCGGGCCTCGGCAGTGTCGTTACCGCCGTGTACCGGGACGAGCTCAGCGGTGCCCTCGCGTCGGACCTGCCCGCCTCGGCGGCGGACACGGCATGGGACACGCTCGCCGGTGCAGAATCCGTGGCCCGGAACCTGTCCGGTCCGGCGGGCGCCGAGCTCCTGGAGCAGGCCCGGGAGGCGTTCACCAGCGGTCTGAACCTCGCGGCGGGCCTCGCCGGGGTCATCGTGACCGTGCTCGCCGTCGCGGCGATCGTGCTGCTGCGGCACATACCGGCCGGGGGCGAGGCCCCGGCCGGGGAGCCTGATGCGGGAACGGCCGCGGAAACGGACGGCGAGACCGGCGGCAAGGCAGCCGACGGGACAGCCGAGGCCCCGGAGCCGTCGCGTACGTGACCGACGGGCGGGGGCGGCCCGGACCGCCCCCGGCCTCGCACGACCGGGCCCGCCTCGCACCGCACAACCGGCCCCCGACCGCCCCCGCCCCGCACGACCGGCCCCCGGATCGGCCCCGCCCACGCTGCGCGCGCACCCCGGCGACCTTACTGTCTGTCCTGAAGTCGCCACAGAAGGTGCCGATGTGCCAGAAGGGCGGCGGGCCGCCCGCCCCGCCCCCGTACAGGAGGAGCCCATGCCGGAGCTGTTCATCGACGGCCGGTGGACCACCGCCGCCGACGGGGGGACGCGGGAGATCCGCTGCCCCGCCGACGGCTCCCTGGTGGCCACCGTCGACGAGGGCGGGCCGAAGGACGCCGACGCGGCCGTCGCCGCCGCGCGCCGGGCCTTCGACGACGGGCCCTGGCCCGGTACGCCTGCCGCCGAGCGCGGGCGGCTGCTGCTGCGGGTCGCCGAGCTGCTGGAGCGCGACAAGGACACGTTCGCGCGGGCGGAGTCGCTGGACACCGGGAAGCGGCTGGTGGAGAGCGCGTACGACATGGACGACATCGCCAACTGCTTCCGCTACTTCGGCAACCTCGTCGCCGCCGGGACCACCGACCGGGTCGTCGACACCGGGATGCCGGACGTGGACAGCCGGATCGTGTACGAGCCCGTCGGCGTCTGCGCGCTCATCACCCCGTGGAACTACCCGCTCCTCCAGACCGCCTGGAAGGTCGCCCCCGCGCTCGCGGCGGGCAACACGTTCGTGCTCAAGCCGAGCGAGCTGACCCCGCACACCGCCGTCCTCCTCATGGGGCTGCTCGTGGAGGCCGAGTTGCCGGAAGGGGTCGCCAATCTGGTGCTCGGGGCGGGGGCGGCGGTGGGGGCTCCGCTCACCGAGGACCCCCGGGTGGACATGGTGTCGTTCACCGGCGGGCTCGTCACCGGCCGAGCGATCATGGCGGCCGCCGCGCCCACGGTGAAGAAGGTGGCCCTGGAGCTGGGCGGCAAGAACCCGAACATCGTCTTCGCCGACGCCGACTTCGAGACCGCCGTCGACTACGCGCTGATGGCGGTCTTCCTCCACTCCGGCCAGGTCTGCTCCGCCGGGGCCCGGCTGCTGGTCCAGGACGAGCTGCACGACCGGTTCGTGGACGAGCTGGTCGCGCGGGCCCGCCGGATCAGGCTGGGCGGCCCCTTCGACGAGGACGCCCGCAGCGGCCCGCTGATCTCCGCCGCCCACCGCGACAAGGTCGAGGCGTACGTGGCCGAGGGCATCGCCGAAGGCGCCGTACTGCGCTGCGGGGGCGCCCGGCCCGACGACCCGGCGCTGGCGGACGGCTTCTACTACCCGCCGACCGTGCTGGACGAGTGCCGCTCCGCCATGTCGGTGGTGCGGGACGAGTCGTTCGGGCCGGTGCTCACGGTGGAGCGGTTCCAGGACGAGGACGAGGCGGTCCGGCTGGCCAACGGGACGGTGTACGGGCTGGCGGGAGCGGTCTGGACCCGGGACGGCGGGCGCGCCCACCGGGTGGCCGCGCGGCTGCGCGCCGGGACCGTGTGGATCAACGACTTCCACCCCTACGTACCGCAGGCGGAGTGGGGCGGTATGAAGCAGTCCGGTTTCGGCCGTGAGCTGGGGCCGACAGGGCTGGCGGAGTACCAGGAGGCCAAGCACGTCTGGCGCAACGTGGCCGCCGTTCCGCAACGGTGGTTCGAGTGAGCCGGACCAAGGGGGCCGAGGGTCCCGACGGCCGTACGGTGGACAGCGGCCACGACGACGACGCGCTCGGAGAGCTCGGCTACCGCCCCGAACTCAAGCGCACCCTCGGCAACTTCCACACCTTCGCTGCCGGGATCAGCTACATCTCGATCCTCACCGGCACCTTCCAGCTGTTCTACTTCGGCGTCACCTTCGGCGGCCCCGCCTACTGGTGGTCCTGGCCGATGGTCTTCTGCGGGCAGCTGATGGTGGCGCTGTGCTTCTGCGAGCTGGCGGCCCGCTATCCGGTGGCCGGTTCGGTCTACAACTGGGCCAAGAAGATGGGCGGCCCGCACGTGGGGTGGCTCGGCGGCTGGATGATGATGACGGCCACCATGGTCACGCTCTCGGCGGTGGCGCTGGCCTACCAGATCACGCTGCCGCAGATCGACGGCTGGTTCCAGTTCATCGGGGACGGCAGCGGGCAGAACGACCAGGCGGCCAACGCCGTCCTGCTCGGCACGGTGCTCATCCTCTTCTCCACCCTGGTCAACGCGTTCGGCATCAAGCTGATGGCCCGGATCAACTCGGCGGGCGTCTTCATCGAGCTGATCGCCGCCGTCGCCCTGATCGTCTTCCTGGGCGCCCACATCACCCGGGGGCCCAGCACCGCGCTGACGGAGACGTACGGCCTCGGCAGCGGTACGAACCTCGGCTACCTCGGCGCGTTCCTCACCGCGTCGCTCGCCTCCGCGTACGTCATGTACGGATTCGACACCGCCTCCTCCCTCGGCGAGGAGTCGCACAACCCGGGCCGCAACGCGCCCCGCGCCATCCTGCGGGCGCTCATCGCGTCGTTCCTGATCGGCGCCTTCATCCTGCTCTTCGCTCTGCTCTCGGTGCCGGACCTGAAGGCGGAGGAGCTGTCGACGGGCGGACTCCAGTACGTGGTGCTCGCGACGCTCGGGGAGACCGTCGGGGAGATCTTCCTCTGGTCGGTGGTCGTCGCGATCACCGTCTGCGTCCTGGCGGTGCAGGCGGCCGGTATCCGGCTGATGTTCGCCATGGCCCGGGACAACAACCTGCCCGCCGGCTCGAAGCTGGCCAAGGTCAGCCCCCGCTTCCAGACGCCCGTGGTGCCCGCCGTGCTGATCGGGGTGGTGGGCGTGGTGATCCTGGTGGTGAACATCAACCAGCCGCAGATCTTCTCGGTGATCACCAGCATCGCGATCATCATGATCTACCTGGCGTATCTGCTGGTCACCGTGCCCATGCTGCTGCGGAGGCTGCGCGGTACGTGGCAGCCGCGCGAGGGCGCGTTCTCGCTGGGGCGCTGGGGGCTGCCGGTCAACGTGCTCGCGGTGCTGTGGGGCACGGCGATGTCCCTCAACCTGGCCTGGCCGCGCGCCGAGGTCTACAACGCGACGGGGCCGCAGCACTGGTATCTGCGGTGGGGCGCGTTCCTGTTCATCGGGGTCGTCGCGCTGGGCGGCTTCGCCTACTACTGGTTCGTCCAGCGCCACCGTACGGGCGTGCTCGCCGAGCACCGCTTTCTGCCCGAGGACCCCACCGCTCCCCCGCCGAATCCTTGAGCCCTGGAGACGCGATGCCCGAAGAGAGCCCTGTGCGGAACCCTGTGCCCACGTTCGACTACGTCGTGGTCGGCGGCGGTACGGCGGGTGCCGTCGTCGCCGCCCGGCTGAGCGAGGACCCCGCCACCACCGTCTGCGTCCTGGAGGCTGGCCCCTCGGACGTGGGCGACGACAGCATCCTGCGGCTGGACCGGTGGATGGCGCTGCTGGAGTCCGGCTACGACTGGGACTACCCGGTGGAGCCGCAGGAGTACGGCAACAGCTTCATGCGCCACGCCCGTGCCAAGGTGCTCGGCGGCTGCTCCTCGCACAACTCGTGCATCGCCTTCTGGGCCCCGGCCGAGGACCTCGACGAGTGGGGCGCGCTGGGCTGCACCGGGTGGAGCGCGGCGGACTGCTTCCCGCTCTACCGGCGGCTGGAGACCAATGACGCGCCCGGCGACCACCACGGCCGCTCCGGCCCGGTCACCCTCCGCACGGTCCCGCCGGACGACCCGTGCGGCCGGGCCCTGCTGGCGGCCTGCGCCGAGGCGGGCATCCCCACCACCCCGTTCAACACGGGCACCACGGTGGTCCGGGGCGCGCACTGGTTCCAGATCAACGCCCGCGAGGACGGGACCCGTTCCTCGGCCTCGGTCTCGTACCTCCATCCCGTCCTGGGGAAGCGGCCCAACCTGGAGGTACGGACCGGGCTCCAGGCCAAGCGCCTGCTCTTCGACGACGAGAACGGCGACCGGTGCACCGGGGTGGAGTACCTGGAGCCCGACACCGTCCACAGCGGCAGGGTGCACGCCCGGCGCGAAGTGGTCGTCGCCTGCGGGGCGATCGACTCCCCCAAGCTGCTGATGCTCTCCGGGATCGGCCCGGCCGGTCATCTGCGGGAGACCGGAATCGACGTCCGGGCCGACTCCCCCGGGGTCGGCTCGCACCTCCAGGACCACCCCGAGGGCGTGATCATGTGGGAGGCCAGGCAGCCCATGGTCACCGCCTCCACCCAGTGGTGGGAGATCGGCATCTTCGCCGACACGGAACCGGGCCTGGACCGGCCGGACCTGATGTTCCACTACGGCTCGGTGCCGTTCGACCTGAACACCTACCGGCGCGGCTACCCCACGTCGGAGAACGCCTTCTGCCTCACCCCGAACGTCACCCGGGCCCGCTCCCGGGGCACGGTCCGCCTCCGCACCCGGGACTTCCGGGACAAGCCCCGGGTCGATCCGCGCTACTTCACCGACGAGCACGACGTACGGGTGATGACGTACGGGCTCCGCCTCGCCCGGGACATCGTGGCGCGGCCCGCGATGGCCGCCTGGGCGGGCACCGAGCTGGCTCCGGGCCCCGGCGCGACCACGGACGCGGAGCTGTTCGACTACATCCGCGAGACCCACAACACCGTCTACCACCCGGCGGGGACGGTCCGGATGGGGGCGGTGGACGACCCGGACTCGCCGCTCGACCCGCAGCTGCGGGTCAAGGGGGTCACCGGGCTGCGGGTGGCCGACGCGTCGGTGATGCCGGTGCTGACCACGGCCAATCCGTGCATCACGACGATGATGATCGGTGAGAAGTGCGCGGATCTGATCAAGGGGAGCTGAGGACCAGGAGAGCTGAGGAACCGGGCAGCCCGAGGACCGAGAAGAGCTGAGGGCCCGCGAACCCTTGTTCGCACACACGTACGAATAGCGTTACGCTCGCCCCATGGCCGTACACCTCCAGTCCTCGCTCTTCGACCAGGGGGACGAGATCGCTGTCCGCCCCCTGGGCGGGCTGCGCCGTGAGCATCTGGGCCACGGTGCCTGGATCGATGTGCTCCCGCAGTGGCTCCAGGGGGCCGACACCCTGTTCGGGGCGCTGGCGGACGGGGTGGCCTGGCGGGCGGAGGAGCGGGTCATGTACGAGCGCGTGGTGGCCGTGCCGCGCCTGCAAGCCTTCTTCGGGGAGCGGGAGCCCCTGCCGCACCCCGCGCTGGAGGCCGCCCGTACGGCGCTGAGCGCGCACTACGGGGCCGAGCTCGGTGAGCCCTTCACCACGGCGGGGCTCTGCTACTACCGGGACGGGCGGGACGGGGTCGCCTGGCACGGTGACTCGTCCGGCCGGGGCTCCACCGAGGACACCATGGTGGCGATCCTCTCCCTGGGCGCCCCGCGCCACCTCGCGCTGCGGCCCCGCCGCCCGGGGCCCGTCCCCGTACGGCGGCAGCTCGGCCACGGCGATCTGGTCGTCATGGGCGGCAGCTGCCAGCGCACCTGGGAGCACGCGGTCCCGAAGACGGCCCGGGCGGTGGGGCCGCGGATCAGCGTCCAGTTCCGGCCGGCCGGGGTGCGCTGAGCGCACCGGACCGCCCCCGGAAGCCGCCCCGCGCACGCCGGGCGCCCCGATCGGCCGTGCCACGGGCGTACCGCAGTTGTGCCGACCGGGGCCAGGGCGGATTCTGAAGACCATGGACCAGGCCGGTGTGGCGCGGTGAGCGCGACCAGAGCGGCGGATGCCGCCGATTTCCGTGGCCCCCTGGACATCGCCAGGGCGGCCACGGTGGTTCTGGACGGCCAGGACACCGTCGTCGGGTGGAGCCCCGCCGCCACCGAGCTGCTGGGCTACGAGGCGCGGGAGGCCGTCGGGCGGCCCCTGAGCGCGTTCCTGTCCCCGCTGCCCACCGAGGGCCCCCTCCCGGCCGCCTCCGACCGCCGGGACCCATCAGGCCCCTCAGATCCTTCAGGCCCCCCGGACCGCCCGGCCCCCGCCCCCGGCCCCGGATCGTCGCCCCCCGGCAACGAGATCCGGCTCGCGCGTCACCGGGACGGCCGTGAGCTGCTGGTGGCCACCACGATGTGCCCGATGGCGAGTACGGTAGGTACGACGGGTACGGCGGACACCGGTCCGGGCGCAGCGGCGCCGGGGCGGGTGCTCGTGGCGGCGGAGCTGGGGGCGCTGCGGCAGTGGGAGAGCCGGCTCGCCCTGCTCCAGGGGCTCGCCACCCAGTCGCCCGTCGGGCTGGCGATCTACGACACCGATCTCCGCCTGACCTGGAGCAACACCGCCTACGAGCGGGAGATCGGCAAGCCGCTCGCCGAGTACCTGGGGATGCGGGCCGACGAGCTCTACTCGGGGGGCCGCTTCGTCACCCCGGGGTACCCGCCGACGCTCGACGCCGTGATGCACCACGTGCTCGACACCGGGGAGCCCATTCTCGATCTGCACTTCCAGGGCATCCCGCCCAGCGACCCGGGGACCGAGCACCTGTGGTCCTGCTCCTACTACCGGCTGGAGGACGCCCACGGGCATGTGTTCGGGGTCTGCGAGGACGCCTTCGACATCTCCGACCGGCACCGCGCCCAGCAGCGCCTCGCCCTGCTCGTGGAGGTCGGCCGGCGGATCGGGACCGTGCTGGACGTGGTCACCACCGCCGAGGAGATCGCCGAGGTGACCGTGCCGGAGTTCGCCGCCGCCGTACGGGTCGATGTCGCGCGGGCGACGGTGATGACCGGGGAGATCCCGGCGACCGGGAGCACGGCGGCCATGGACCTCCTGCGGGTCGGGGAGCACGCGGTGCCCCCGGGGGTGCCCGACGCGGCCGAGCCGCTGCACCCGGGGGCTCCGGGGAGCCCGGCCCACCGCTATCCCCCGGTCACCTATCCGCCCGGTTCGCCGCAGGACCGCAGCCTGGCCTCCGGCGGCCTCGTCCTCGACGACAACGTCCTGGTCGTCCCGTTGCGGGTCGGCGGCAGCGTGCTGGGGCTCGTCACCTTCGTACGGAGTCCGGCCCCCGATCCGTCCGAGCGCGCGGTCGCCCACGGTCCGGCCACCACCTTCGACAACGGCGAGGTCGCCCTGGCGGACGAGCTGGCCGCCCGCGCCGCCGTCTGCATCGACAACGCCCGCCGCTTCACCCGGGAGCGCTCCGCCTCCCTCGCCCTCCAGCGCCAGCTGCTGCCCCACCATGTGCCGCCGCAGTCGGCGGTGGAGATCGCCTACCGCTATCTGCCGTCGGACGATGTGACGGGGGTCGGCGGGGACTGGTTCGACGTGATCCCGCTCTCCGGGACCCGGGTCGGTCTGGTGGTCGGGGACGTGGTCGGCCACGGTCTCCAGGCCGCCGCCACCATGGGGCGGCTCCGCACCAGCGTGCGCGCCTTCGCCCAGCTGGACATGGCCCCCGACGAGCTGCTGACCCGGCTGGACGACCTGGTGGGGCAGCCGCTGGAGGAGCGGCCGGGCCCCCGCAGCGGCCCGGCGTCGGACGCGTACGACGAGCTGACCACCGGGGCGACCTGCCTGTACGCGGTGTACGACCCGGTCTCGCGGCGGTGCGTCATGGCCCGGGCCGGGCATCTGCCCCCCGCGGTCGTGCACCCCGACGGGCAGGTCACGTTCCCGGACCTGCCGGCCGGGCCGCCGCTGGGCCTCGGCGGGCTGCCCTTCGAGTCCATGGAGATCGAGCTGCCGGTGGGAAGCCTGCTGGCGCTCTTCACCGACGGCCTGGTGGAGGCGCGCGACCACGACATCGACCAAGGGCTCGACGCCCTGGGCCGGGTGCTCGGCGATCCCGCCGCCGCGCTGGAGGACCTCTGCGACCGGGCCGTCTCCACGCTGGTCCCGGACGCCACGACCGCCGACGACACGGCCCTCCTCCTGGCCCGCACCCGGCAGCTGGACGCCTCACGGGTGGCCGAGTGGGAGCTGCCCGCCGAGGCGGTGACCGTGGGCCGGGCCCGTGAGCTGACCACCCGTCAACTCGCCGACTGGGGGCTGGAGGAGCTCTCCTTCGCGACCGAACTGGTCGTGAGCGAGCTGGTCACCAACGCGGTCCGGTACGGGGGCGGCCCGCTGCGGCTGCGGCTGATCCGCGACCGTACGCTCCTCTGCGAGGTGGCGGACACCGGTCACACCTCGCCGCACCTGCGCCACAGCGCGGAGGACGACGAGGGCGGGCGCGGGCTGTTCATCGTCGCCCAGCTCGTCCAGCGGTGGGGTACGCGCTACACCCCGGCCGGAAAGACCATCTGGACCGAACAAGCCTTTCCCTCGGCCGACTTCGACTGATTTCGATCACTTCCCCCGGCCTCCGTGGGCCCTTTTGTTGACAACCCAATCATCTTTGGACTTAGGTGTGCCTTACTTAAGTCGACTGGGTGTCCGTGGTCCTGGTTCCGATGCCGAGAAAGGTGCTCATCCGATGAGTGCTGTTCCCTCCACCCGTACCCTCGCCCGCACGGGCTTCGCCGTCCTCTCCGCCGCCGCCCTGGCGCTCTCCCTCTCCTCCCCCGCCGCCGCGGCGACCGGGACCCGCACCATCACCGACGGGGGCACCACCTACAACCTGTCGCTGACCGCCCCCGACACGGCGAACGCCTCCGGGCAGAACATCACCGTCACCGGCAGCGGTTACAACACCACGCAGGGCGTCTACGTCAGCCTCTGCGTGGTCGACGGGGCCCAGGGCGCCAACAAGCCCTCCCCCTGTCTCGGCGGCCAGGACGAGGCCGGCACCACCGGCGCCTCCCACTGGGTCTCCAACTTCGGCGGCGGCGTCCTCCCCAACAGCTCGACCTTCGGCACCGGCGGCACCTTCAGCGTGCAGATCCACGTCAAGGCCGACCTCGGCGGCGGCAACATCTGCGGCGACACCGTCGAGTGCGCCGTCGTGACCCGCGCCGACCACACCGACACCAACGACCGCAAGTACGACGTCCACGCCCCGATCGACTTCGTATAGGACCCCACCACCAGCCATCCGCCCGGTCCCGGCGCTCCTCGCCGGGGCCGGGCTCCCCGCGTCGTGACGAGGAATGACATGACACCCACTCCGGGCACCCCGCCCCCCGGCCCCGGCAGACCGCGCGGCGCCCATGGTCCCCGCGGAGCCGCCGGACTCGGCCGCCGGGCCGGTGCGGCGGCCGTCGCCGCCCTGCTGCTCGCGGCGGTCCCCGCGGGCGCCGCGAGCAGCGCCGACGCCTCCGCCCCGAAGAGCGCCACCGGCCCCAAGGGCCAGAAGCTCACCGTCTCCGCCACCACCGGGCTCGACCCGGCGGGCGAGAAGATCCGGGTCACCGGCGAGGGGTACGGGCCGACGACCGGCATCTACGTCGCGCTCTGCAAGGACAACGGCGCGAACCGGGTCCCCTCCCCCTGCCTCGGCGGCGCCGACATGAGCGGCGGTTCGAAGAACTCGCAGTGGATCGTGCCTCCGGGCGACCCGTACGAGGGTGAGCTGGCCGTGCCGTTCGGCCCCGGCGGCTCCTTCGACGTGGAGATCGAGATCCGCTCCAAGGGCGACGGGCTGGACTGCGCCGACGTCCCGTGCTCCGTCGTCACCCGCGCCGACCACCGCGCGAGCGGCGACCGTACGCAGGACGTGCGCATCCCGGTGGTCTTCTCGGACCAGGAGCCCGGCGAAGGGGGCGGCGAGGGCGTCGACGTACCCGCCGGGACCGTCTCGTACAAGCCTGCCGCCGACTTCACCTCGGCGGGCAAGCCGCTGGACCTGCTCCTGCACCCCGACTCCAAGAAGCTGTACGTCGGTGCGGACAACCTCCCCGACACGGCCGACGTCGACGAGCGCGGGCTGTACGTGCTGAACCCCGAGGACGGGAAGGCCGAGAGCTGGATCGCCGACGCCCCCGGCCCCACCGGCGCGCTGCGCGCCTCGGCGGCGGCCCGGATCTCCGGCCCGCTGCCGGGCGACGGCGTCGTCTACAACTACCCGCTGCGGGGCCTCGGAAGCGCCAAGCCGGGTGACAAGGCGGCCTCGGGCGTCTGGCTCGCCGGGACGACGATCACGGACATCGCCCCCGGTACGGCCCCGGGCACGGTGCTGGTCGCCCAGGGGACCAGGCTCTCCGAGATCGAGACCGCGACCGGCACAGCCACCCGGAGCCTCACCCTGCCGGGCGGCAACCAGTTCGCCGCCGACCACGCCCGGGGCGCGGTCTGGTTCAGCGACTTCGCCGCCGGGAAGCTGCACCGGGTCGATCTCGTCACCTTCACCGTGACGGACACCTTCGACCTGCCCGGCGCCGACGGCATGACCGGGTTCACCGAGACGGACCCGGCGACCGGGGCGGTCTGGGTCGGGGTCAACCGGTCCGTGCTGGTCTTCGACGCCGCGGGCAAGCTCGTGAAGACGCTGGTCGGCAAGGACCTGGCCCGGGACGCCGCCTTCGACGCGCAGACCGGGCGCGCCTTCGTCGTCTGGCAGGACGGCGGGGACCTCTCCGACCCGGCCAACGACAACAACGGAACGCTGACGGTGTACGGCACCGAGGACTTCGCCCCGGCCGCCAAGGAGCTGTCGCTGCCCGGGAACCACTCGCAGTCCGGCGCCGCCTCGCTCGCCGTCGAGCCGGGCGGGGCCACGGTCTTCGTGACCAGCCCGGCCGAGGGGAAGATCACCCGGCTCACCCGCCAGGTCTCGCCCCTGGTGACCCAGGCGCCCGCCGACCGCTCGGTGCGGGCCGGGGACGAAGTGGCCCTCACGGCAAGGGCGGAGGGCACTCCGGAGCCCACGGTCCGCTGGCAGGTCTCCACCGACGACGGGCAGACCTGGCGGGAGCTGGACGGGGCGGCCGAGCCGGTGCTCACGTTCACCGCGCGCACGTCCCAGGACGGCTACCGCTACCGCGCCGAGTTCCGCAACGACGTCGGCACCACCCGTACGGCCCCGATCACGCTGACGGTCACCGAGGCCACGGGCGGCGGGGACAACGGTGGCGGCGACACCGGAGGCGACACCGGCGGTCCGGGTGACACCACAAGCGGCGGCTCCGACAGCGGTGGTGACGGTTCGACAGGTGCCGCCTCCTCCGTCGGAGGCTCGACGGGTGACGCCTCCACGGGCGGCACCTCCGCGGGCGGTGCTTCCGCGGGCGGCACCTCCGCGGGCGGCACCTCCACGGGCGGCGACAGCGGCTCCACCGGAGGAACGGTGGGCGGCGGTTCCGTCGGCGGCAACGGCGCCCAGACGACCTCCGGCGGCAGCCTCGCGGCGACCGGGCTCACTGTGATCTCGGTAACTCTCCTTGCGGCGGCGCTCCTTGGCGGCGGGCTGCTGCTCCACCGACAGGCCAAGAGGCGCACGACCGGCCTCGCCTGACCCCGTGGGCGCCCCCTACCACCCCGGGCGGGCCGCCCACGGACCACGAACCCCCTGGCTGCGCAGGTCGCTGCCAGGGGGTTCGCGCGTCGGGACCGGCGTACGCCGGAGCGAGAGCCTCCGCCCCCGGCAACCAGGAGCAGCGCCGCACAAGCGCTTGCGGATCTGCTGAGCCGTCAGCAACCGTGTACCGCAGGCGAGATCGGGCGCTTCCGGCGGATCGCGGGTGTCTGGTCCGGGGCGTCTGAACTTCACGAGAACTCCAGCGAAATGGCACGTGTGTGGATATCGTGCACCGAGCGAGGGCGCATCCGTCTGTCCATGGGATCGGCGGATGCGTCCCGTTTGTGGGGTGCGACTGTGACTGGGGGGTTCATGGGGCATGTCGAAATACCGGAGACCGAGATATCCGGGCCGGTGGGGCTCCGGGGCGCGCCGCGCCCCCGCACCGCCGCGTCCCGGAATCGTACGGCGGCCCTGGAGCAGTTGTGGCGGGCCCCGACAGCACAGCGCGACCCGGCCGGGAAGGCTCCGGCCCGCAGGAAGCCGGGGCACCGCCCGTCGTTCGCCGCACTGACCGACCTGGTGGGCCTGGCGGGCCCCGCCTGGCTGCTGCTGCACCTGGGAGGGCAGCCCCGCCCGTGGCTCGCCGCCACGGCGGCCGGGCTGGTGTGGACGGGTTTACGGGGTGCGCGCGGCCGGTACGCGGACCCGGTGCGGTCCGAGCCGGGCGGCCCGCTCGGTGCCCTCGGGGACTGGCTGGTGCTCCTCGGGATGCTGGCCGTCCTGCACGCGGCGGCGGGGGGCTCCGTCGACCCGGCGACGGCCGTCGTGGCCGTGGCGCCGGGGCTGCCCGCCGCCGTCGCCGCCGAGGGGCTGCGGCGCCGGCTCCGCACCGCGCGGCGCGGCCGGTCGGTGCGCCGGGTGCTGCTGGTGGGCGAGGCGGCGGGCCTGGACCGGGCGGCCGAGGAGCTCGGCTCCCGTACGGCCCACGGCTATCAGCTGGTGGCCGCGATCCCGGTGGGGCCCGACCGGCCCGCGCACGAGGGCGTCCAGGTGCCGGGGCGGCTCGCCTCGTGCCCGGCGGACGACGACGTGACGACGGTCCTCGGCGGTGCGTACGCCCATGAGGCGGACCTGGTGCTGGTGGCTCCCGGGCCCCGGCTGACCGGGGACCGGCTGCGGCGGCTCGGCTGGGGGCTGCACGAGGCGGGCGTCGCCCTGTGCGTGCTCTCCGAGCTCTCGGGGGTCGCGGCGTCCCGGGTGCGCCCGGTGACGGCGGCCGGGCTCACCCTGCTGCACATCGCCCCGCCGCTGCGCGGGGGCCCGCAGGGGGTGCTCAAGGCGGTGCTGGACCGCGTCGGCGCCCTGGTGGGGCTGCTGGTGCTCGCGCCGCTGCTGCTCGCGGTGGCGCTGAGCGTACGGCTCTCCTCGCGCGGCCCGGTCTTCCACCGGCAGGTCCGCCAGGGCCAGCACAACCGGCCTTTCACCATGTGGAAGTTCCGCACGATGGTGGCGGACGCGGAGGCGCGCAAGGCGCAGCTCGCCGAGGAGAACGAGGTCGACGGGCCGCTGTTCAAGATGCGCCGGGACCCCCGGGTGACGCCCGTGGGGCGGACGCTGCGCCGGACGTCGATCGATGAACTCCCGCAGCTGTTCAATGTGCTGCTGGGGCAGATGTCCCTGGTGGGGCCGCGGCCGCCGCTGCCGGAGGAGGCGTCCCGCTACGACGAACGGGAGCACCGCAGGCTGGCCGTGAAACCGGGTCTGACCGGGCTGTGGCAGGTGAGCGGGCGCTCCGACCTGTCCTGGCAGGAGACCGTCTCGCTGGACCTCTGGTACGTCGACAACTGGTCGGTGGCCACGGACATGGGGCTCCTCGCCCGTACGGTGCGCGCCGTCGCCGACGGCCGCGGGGCCTACTGAGAACGGCGGGCGGGGCGATGCGAGGAACCCCGGTGCGCCACCGCGCGCCAGACGTGCGCGGTGGCGAACGGTCAGGCGGTGGGCGGGAGTTGGCCGAGCCACCAGGCGTAGGTGCGGGCGATGCCGTCGCGCAGCGGGATCTGCGGCTTGAAGCCGAGGGAGGTCAGCCGGGAGACGTCGAGCAGCTTGCGGGGGGTCCCGTCGGGCTTCGAGGTGTCCCAGCCGATCCGGCCCTGATAGCCCGTCACTTCGGCCACGGTCTCAGCGAGTTCGCGGATGGCGAGGTCCTCGCCGCAGCCGATGTTGACCGGCTCGTCACCGTCGTACGCCTCCAGCAGGCGTACGCAGGCGGCTGCCAGGTCGTCGACGTGCAGGAACTCGCGGCGCGGCGAGCCGGAGCCCCAGAGGGTGACCTCCGGCGCGCCGTCCCGCTGGGCCTCATGGAAGCGGCGGATCAGCGCGGGCAGGACGTGCGAGGTCTCCAGGTCGAAGTTGTCGCCGGGCCCGTAGAGATTGGTGGGCATGGCGCTGATGTAGGAGGCGCCGTACTGCCGCCGGTAGGACTGGGTCTGGACGATGCCCGCGATCTTGGCCAGGGCGTACGCCTCGTTGGTGGGCTCCAGCTCCCCGGTGAGCAGCGACTCCTCACGGATCGGCTGGGGGGCGAGCCGGGGGTAGATGCACGACGAGCCGAGGAAGAGCAGCCGCCCGGTTCCCGCCGCGTGCGCCCCGGCGATCACGCTGAGCTGGATGCGCAGGTTGTCCTCCAGGAACTGCACCGGGTAGGTGCTGTTGGCCATGATCCCGCCCACCTTGGCGGCGGCCAGCACGACCGCGTCCGGGCGGATGTCCTTCAGATACGTCTCGGTCCGCGCGGCGTCGCGCAGGTCGAGGAGATCCCGGCCGCGGGTGAGGACCTCGTGGCCGTCGTCGGCGAGGCGGCGGGCCACCGCCGAGCCGACCAGACCGCGGTGGCCCGCGACGAATATGCGGGAGCCCGGGCGCAGTAGGGGGCGGGCGGATTCCTGGGGTGGGACGGGGAGTTCGGTCGTCATGGCTCGGATTGTGCCAGCAGTAAGGGACTGCGGTGATGTTTTGCCGCAGAACGCTCCAATTCCGATATGTCGGTGACCTGTTCGTCGCACGGACGGACAGCAGAGAAGGGGGAATCGTGGCGAAGACCGCGCTCATCACCGGAGTGACCGGCCAGGACGGCTCGTACCTGGCGGAGCTGTTGCTCGACAAGGGATACACGGTCCATGGCCTCATACGCCGCTCGTCGAGCTTCAACACCGAGCGGATCGACCACATCTACCAGGGCCCCGAGGAGCCGGAGCGCTCCTTCGTCCTGCACCACGCCGACCTCTCCGACGGGGTGGCGCTGGTGAACCTGTTGCGCGACATCCAGCCCGACGAGGTCTACAACCTGGGTGCCCAGTCCCATGTGCGGGTCTCCTTCGACGCCCCGCTGTACACGGGTGACGTCACCGGGCTCGGCACCATCCGGCTGCTTGAGGCGGTCCGGGCCAGCGGGATCGAGACCCGGATCTACCAGGCGTCGTCCTCCGAGATGTTCGGCGCCAGCCCGCCGCCGCAGAACGAGAAGACCCCGTTCCACCCGCGCAGCCCGTACAGCGTGGCGAAGGTCTACTCGTACTGGGCGACAGTCAACTACCGTGAGGCGTACGACATGTTCGCCGTCAACGGGATTCTGTTCAACCACGAGTCGCCGCGCCGCGGGGAGACCTTCGTGACCCGGAAGATCACCCGGGGGGTGGCCCGGATCAAGGCCGGGCTCCAGGACCGGCTGCACCTGGGCAACCTGGACGCGGTCCGGGACTGGGGGTACGCGCCGGAGTACGTGGACGCCATGTGGCGGATGCTCCAGTGCGACACCCCGGACGACTACGTGGTGGCGACCGGCGAGGGGGTCAGCGTCCGGCAGTTCCTGGAGTTCGCCTTCGAGCACGCGGGCCTGGACTGGGCCGAGCATGTGCGCTACGACCCGAAGTACGAACGCCCCAGCGAGGTCGACGCGTTGATCGGTGACGCGTCCAAGGCGGAGGAGCTGCTGGGCTGGAAGCCCGAGGTGAAGTCGCGGGAGCTGGCCCGGATCATGGTCGACGCGGACATCCGCCTGCTCTCGGACCAGCTCACCGGGGCCGCCGTGCGGGTGGACAGATGAGGAGGCCAGGGCGCCCTCCCGGGCCCCTGGGCCGACTGCGCGGCGGGGTCCTCACCGCGGTCCTCGCGCTGGCCGCCGGGGTGCTCGCCCCGGTGGCCGCCGCGCCCCCGGCCGCCGCGCTGACCGCACCGGTCGCCTTCACCGCCGACCAGCTGCCCACCTACCAGACCAACGGGATCGTGTGGACGCTGGCGGAGGCGAACGGGGTCGTCTATGCGGGCGGCACCTTCTCCGCCGTCCGCCCCGCGGGTTCGGGCGGCGGCTCCACGCCCGCCGTCAACTTCGCGGCGTTCAACGCGGCGACGGGCGCCCCGGCGGGCTGCTCGCTCTCCTTCACCCGGACCAGCGGCACCGCCACCGTACGGGCACTCGCCGTCTCGCCGGACAAGTCGACGCTGTACGTGGGGGGTTACTTCAACGCGGTCAACGGGACGAGCGCGGGCGGGCTGGTCGCCGTCGACACCGCCACCTGCACCCGGCGGGCGGGGTTCTCGCCGAGCTTCTCGGCGACGGTCCGCGCGCTGGACGTGGCGGCGAACGGCACGGTCTACGCGGGCGGGGACTTCCAGTCGGTGAACGGGCAGACCCGGCGCTTCTTCGGCGCGCTGACCCCGGCGGGCGCGGTGACCGGGTGGAATCCGGACGCGGACGACCCGGGGCGGACCCTGAAGGTGACGCCGGACGGGCAGTCGGTGCTGCTCGGCGGGGACTTCTTCACCGTCGGCGGGACCGGCTCCCATGCGCTCGCGGTGGTCAGCGCCACCACCGGCTCCCTCACCCGGGGCTATCCGGACAACTTCATCCCGTCCACCGCCGTCATCAAGGACATCGTCACGGACTCCGCGTCCGGCGGCTGGTACGCGGCCGGTGAGGGCCGGGGCGGCAACTCCTTCGACGGCCGGCTCGCGATGGAGCTGGACGGCTTCGGCCAGCGCTGGCGGGACACCTGCCAGGGCGCGACACAGGCGGTGCGGGTCTACAAGGGAGTGCTGTACGCGGCGAGCCATGTGCACGACTGCTCGACCATGGGCGGCTTCCCCAACCAGGCGCGCAAGCACCTCACCGCGCAGAGCGTCGACGATCCGGCGCTGCTGGGCTGGCTGCCCGACACGAACGACGGGATCGGGGAGCCGGTCGGGCCGCGCGCGCTGACCGTCTCCTCCCGCGACGGCCGGGACTTCCTGTGGGTGGGCGGGGAGTTCACCACGGTCAACGGGGTGGCGCAGCAGGCGCTGACCCGGTTCGCGAACGGCCCGGACACCGGTTCCCCGAGCGTGCCCGCCGCCAGTGTGTCGGCGCCGCGCGCCGGTGAGGTGCGGGTGAGCTGGCGGAGTTCACTGGACCTGGACGACAGCCTGCTGACATACCGGGTCTACCGCAACGGGAGTTCGGCTCCGGTCCACACCACGACCGGCTCGTCCCTGTTCTTCAGCCGCCCCCAGCTGACCTTCACCGACCGGAACGTGGTCGCGGGGCAGACGTACTCCTACCGGATCACGGCGACCGACGGCGCGGGCAACACCAGCGCGCTTTCCCCTGCCGCCGCCGTGACGGCGGCCTCGGCCGCCTCCCCGTACCAGGAACGGGTGCTGGCCGACGGGGCGGATCTGTACTGGCGTTACGACGAGCCCGGCGGGGCCTTCGCGGCGGACGCCTCGGACAGCCGGAACGGCGGGGTGTACGTGAACACACCGACGTACCGCTTCACGCCCTCGGCCGTCGCCGGTTCGGCCGCGCTCTCGCTGAACGGCAGCGACGAGTACGTGTACAGCGACCGGCTGCACCGCTACACCTCCCCCACCCCGTACTCCATCGAGACGTGGTTCCGTACGACGTCGACGAGCGGCGGGCGGATCGTCGGGTTCGGCAACAACATCGGTACGGCACAGGGCCATACGAGCTCCATCTCCGACAAGCTGCTGTATCTGACGAACAACGGGCGGCTCGCCTTCGGTGTCCAGGTGGGCAGCACCAGCAGCCGCCCCACCCTGACCAGTCCGGCGAGCTACAACGACGGCCGCTGGCACCACGCCGTCGCCACCCAGGGGCCGGGCGGTATGGCGCTGTACGTGGACGGGGTGCGGGTCGCCTCCAACACGACGGCGGGCAACCGCTCGTACAACGGGTACTGGCGGGTCGGCGGTGACGCCATGAACAACGCCTGGCCCAACCGCCCTTCGAGCACCTATTTCGCCGGGCAGGTCGACGAGACGGCGATCTACCCCACCGCGCTGACCGCCGACCGGGTGGCCGCCCACCACCGGCTGGCCCAGGCGCCCGCCCCGCCCGGGGACACCACGGTGAGCCTCCTGCCCACCGAGGACGCCTACGTCAACAGCGTGGCGGCCAACACGAACTACAACGACCAGCAGCTGGCCTCACGGGGGACGACGGCCTATCTGAGCTATCTGCGCTTCGCCCTGCCCGCCGCCCCGGCCGGGCAGGTCCTAAAGGGGGCCCGCCTCACGTTCCGTACGTCCTCGGACGCGACGGCGGGCTCCACCGACAGCCACACCGTGGTGCCGGTCACCGGCGCCTGGACCGAGTCGGCGGTCACCTACAACACCCGGCCGGCGCTCGCCGCGTCCGTGCTGGGGACCATCACCGGCGCAACCGCCGTCTCCACCGACTATTCGGTGGAGCTCACCGCGCCGGCACTGGGCGGGGCCCTCGGCTCCGCCTACTCACTCGCCCTGACCAGCAGCGGGACGGACAGTCTGCGCGTCTGGTCGAGCGAGGCAGGATCGGCGGCCTCCCGGCCGCAGCTCGTTCTCACCTTCGGAGCTGAATGATGAACGGAAGTACGGGGCAGAGAACCGGAAGGCGGGGCCGTGTACGGGCCGTCGCCGCCGCTCTCGGCCTGCTCGCCGGAGCCCTCTCCGCGACCGCCGTCGGCGCCTCCCCGGCAGCGGCGCTGACGCATCCGGTGGCCCTCACCGCGGACGACCTCTCCACCTGGCAGACCAACGGCATCGTCTGGGCGATGGCGGCCGGCGACGGTGTCGTCTACGCGGGCGGCACCTTCTCCACCCTGCGGCCCCCCAAGGCCGCACCCGGCACGAGTGAACAGCCCGCGGTGAACTTCGCCGCGTTCGACGCGGCGACCGGGGCACCCACCGACTGCTCGCTGTCGTTCACCATCTCCTCGGGGACCGCCACCGTACGGTCGCTGGCGCTCTCCCCCGACGGGGAAACGCTGTACGCGGGCGGCCAGTTCGGGGCGGTGAACGGGATCGGGGTCAGCAACATCGCGGCGATCGACACCGCGACCTGCACCGTCCGCAACGACTTCAAGATCGCTGTCTCGGCCACCGTGCGGGCGCTCGCCGTCACGTCCGACACGGTCTATCTGGGCGGGGACTTCAACAGCGTCGGCGGACAGAGCCGGACCCGGTTCGCGGCGGTCACCACCGCCGGGGCCTCCCTGCTGCCGTTCACCGCCAACGCCGACGAGGTGGGCCGGGCGGTGGAGGTCACCCCGGACGGACAGAACGTGCTGCTCGGCGGTGACTTCTTCCGGATCAACGGCACCAACACCCACGCCCTGGCCGTGGTCAACGCCACCACCGGCCAACTCACCAAGTCCTACCCGGGGTTCATCCACAACAACTCCACGGTGATGGACATCACCACCGACGCCACCGGGTTCTACACCGCCAACGAGGGCACCGGCGGCGGGGTGTTCGACGGCCGCATCGCCCTCAACCTGAGCAACTTCGAGCAGCGGTGGCGCGACACCTGCCTGGGCGCCACCCAGGCCGTGGCGGTCTACTCCGGGGTGCTCTACAGCGGCAGCCACGCCCACGACTGCGCCTCCATGGGCGCCTTCCCGGACCAGCCGCGCAAGCACCTGCTGGCCCAGTCGGTCGACGACCCGACGCTGCTGCCGTGGTTCCCGGACACCAATGACGGCATCGGCGAGCCGGTCGGCCCGCGTGTCATGGCCCAGACCGGCAAGGGCGACCGCCACTACCTGTGGGTGGGCGGCGAGTTCACCACCGTCAACAGCTCCCCCCAGCAGGGGCTGACCCGGTTCGCGGACGGCCCGGACACCGGGGCGCCGTGGGTGCCCAACGTCAGCCTGTCCACGCTGACCCCGGGGCAGATCGACGTCAACTGGCAGACCAGCTTCGACACCGACGACGGGGAGCTGACCTACCGGATCTACAAGGACGGCTCGAACACCCCCGTCCACACCACGACCGGCTACTCCGTCTTCTGGAACCGGCCGCAGCTGAAGTGGACCGACACCGACGTCGTACCGGGCCAGACCTACTCCTACCGGATCACCGCGAGCGACGGCACCAACACCAGCAACCGGTCCCCCGCCCAGTCCGCCACCGTGGCGACCACCACCCAGGCGTACCCGGCCCGGGTCAGGGCGGACGGGGCCTCGCTCTACTGGCGGTACGACGAGGGCACCTCCACCTTCGCCCACGACAGCAGCGACAACCTCAACAACGGTTTCCTGCGCAACGCCCCCTCCTACCGGCAGACCCCGGCGGCCGTCGCCGGACCGTCCACCGCGATCGGGTTCAACGGGACCAACCAGTACGCCTACAGCAACCGGCTGCACCCCGCACCGAGCAGGTTCACCCTGGAGACCTGGATCAAGACCACCACCACCCGCGGCGGGAAGATCATCGGCTTCGGGAACCTGACGCAGCAGAACAGCACCCGCCACGACAAGCACATCTACATGCGCAACGACGGACGTCTCGTGTTCGGCGTCCACAGCGGCTCCGCCCGGACGGTGACCACCTCGGCCGCCTACAACGACGGCCAGTGGCACCACGTCGTCGCCACCCTGGGCCCGCTGGGCCAGGGCATGTCGCTCTACGTCGACGGCCAGTTGCGCGCCTCGAACATCCTGTACTCCAGCAGCGAGAGCACCCCGGGGTACTGGCGGGTCGGCGGGGACAACCTCTCCGGCTGGCCGAACCGTCCGACGAGCAACTTCTTCGCCGGAGAGATCGACGAGACCGCCGTCTACCCGACCGCGCTGACCGCTTCCCAGGTCAGCGCGCACTACGCCCTGAGGAACAGCTGATCCGATGAGGTACCCGTTCCTGGCCCGCGCCGCCGTCGTCCTGACGGTGGCGGCGCTGGCCGCCTGCGGCTCGTCCGCGGACGGGAACGACCCGGAGGCCGCGGGCGCCCAGCGCCCCGCGGCCTCCGGGCCCTCCGTCCCCGGCCCGTCGACCGAGGCGGCCGCCACGCCCACCGCACCCACGACGCCCGAAGCGCCCACGGCGCCCGCCACCGAGGAGCCGGCCGTCAGCGGACCGTCCGCTCCGGCCGCGACCGCCGAGGGCCCCAAGACACCCACCGACCAACTCACCCCCGCCACCGGCAGCTTCACCAAGAAGCAGAAGGAGTACCTGAAGGACCGCGTGCCCCAGGGCATGGACCCGGCCGCCGTGCTCCAGACCGGGCAGGAGACCTGCGACAAGCTGCGCTATCTGGTCAAGGCCGACCGGGACACCGCCGTGGGCGCCATCGCGGCCGAGGACATCTCCGACGCACCGGCCGCGGTGGCGGGGCTCTGCCCCGAACACCAGGACCTGGTCGACGAGGCCGCGTACGCCTATCCGGACGGCACCCACACCGGGAAGACGCTGCGGCCGGGCGTCTACCGCTCCGCCTCCCCCAGCACGAACTGCTCGTGGCAGATCGAGGGCGCGGGCGGGAAAGAGCTGGCCTCCGGCACCTCCGACACCGGGAAGTCGCGCACGATCACCCTTCCGAAGTCCGCGCGCACGTTCACCTCCACAGGCTGCTACGCCTGGCTGGCCGAAGGAGCCAAGGGATGACCGCAGGAAAGACGAAACTGCCCATAGCCGTGGCGATCCCCACGAAGAACGAGGGCCTGAACATCGCCGAGGCGGTGAAGTCGGTGCTCGGGCACTTCGAGGCGGTCGTCGTGGTGGACTCCCACAGCACCGACGACACCGTGAAGATCGCCGAGGAGTGCGGGGCCGAGGTGGTCACGTACACCTGGGACGGGGGCCACCCCCGGAAGAAGCAGTGGTGCCTGGAGAACGTCCGCACCGATCTGGACTGGATTCTGCTGCTCGACGGCGACGAGCGGCTGAGCCCCGGGCTGCTGGCCGAGCTGCGGGAGACCTTCCGCGATCCCTCCGCGCCGAAGCCCGCCGCGTACGACATCCCGCTCGGGTACTGGTTCTCGGGGAAGCGGCTGCGGCACGGATACACCATCCGCAAGCGGTCGTTGACCGACCGGACCCGCTCCTTCTACCCGGAGGTCGGGGACCTGGACGCGCCGGGCATCGGGGAGGTGGAGGGCCACTACCAGCCGGTCGCGGCGAGCGTGGGGACGCTGAAGAACTCCATCGAGCACCAGGACCTCGACCCGGTGACCGCCTGGTTCGAGCGGCACAACCGCTACTCGGACTGGGAGGCATGGCTGGAACAGCACCCCGAGGTGAAGGAGCAGGTGCGTCAGGTCAAGTCGCGCCAGGGGCAGTTGTTCCACAAGGCGCCGTTCAAGCCGGTGGTGTCCTTCGCCTATATGTACCTCTACCGGCGGGGCTTCCTGGACGGCCGCGCCGGGTTCGACTTCGCGCTGGCGATGAGCTTCTACCGCTGGCAGATCGCGCTCAAGTCCCGCGAGAAGCCCGTACGTTGACGAGCCTTACCGCTCACCCTCGCCTCCGGCGGACCACGTCCTCGTAGGTCCGCCGGAGGGTGGCGGTGACGGCGTCGATGGTGAACCGCTCGTTGACCAGCTCCCAGGCGGCCTTGCCCGCCTGCTCGGCAGCCTCCGGCTCCAGCAGCTCCAGGATCGCGTCGGCGACCTTGCGGGCGTTGGCCGCGTCCTCGCCGACCCGGCTGTCGATGACCCGGCCCGCCCCGGCCTCCGCCACATCGGGGCCCTGCCCGCAGGTGCGGGTGATGACGACGGGGGTGCCCACCGACATCGCCTCCAGGACCGAGACCGGGAACGGCTCCTCGATCGCGGGCAGCACATACACATCGGCCTCGCGCCCGGCGGCGAGCACCTCGTCGTGCTCCAGCGGGCCCCGGTGGTCCAGGGAGTCCATGACGCCCAGCTTCCGGGCGAGCGCGAGGGTGCCCGCCAGCGCCCCGGTGTCCGGTCCAGCCAGGACGAAACGGGCGTCCGGGTGGCGGGCGAGGACGTGCGGCATCGCGGAGACGAAGTCCTCGGGCCGCTTGCGCTCCTGGACGCGGGCGAGGTAGAGCACCGTGGGCGGCCTGCCGGGCTCGCGGGCGGGCTTGCGCTCCTGCGGGCGGACGCCGTTGACCAGCCGTACGGTGCGGGTGAGCGGGACGGGGGCGGCGACGGCGTTCACATCGAGCCGCTCCATCTCGGTCAGATGCAGGACGGCGTCCGCCTCGCGCAGCACCTTGCGGACCCCGAGGAGGTCGGTGAGCTGGGCGACCCTCTTCTCCGTCGGGTCGATCATGCCGTGGGTCTGGACGACCAGGGGCGTACGGGTCGCGAGGGCGAGCAGCGCCGCGGGCAGGGTCACCAGGTCGCGCATCAGATGGACATGGACGAGGTCGGCGCCGCGCATCATGCGGCGGGCGGTGCGCAGCAGGGCGGCGGAGGTGATCCCGCTGACCTCGAACATGGGGAGCACATGCCGGGCCTGGAAGAGGTGGACGGGAACTCCCTCGACATGGCTGGGCAGTTCGCCGTCGGGGAAGCCGTCGCCGAGGGCCATGATCCGGGCGTCGTCCCCGGCCGCCCGCTGCACCTTGGACAGGTTGAGCGCCACCCGGGTCGGACCGCCGAAGGCGTGGTCCGGAGTGTGGAGCGTGACAACGTGCAGGATTTTCACCAGAGTTCCCCTCGACTGCGGCCGCTTGTTCACAGGGTAGTCATCGGCCCCCCTCAAGTGGGCTGATTCGTTAGAGTGTTCAGCGGTTCACTGATCCCGGGGGGGGGCGCATGACGTCGGTGCACACGTCGGCGCAGGAGAAGACCGCCGACGGGGTCGCGCCCGTGGAGTGGTCCGGGGCCCGGGGCACCCCTCCGGAGCCGCCCGAGCGGCCGATCGCCTGGTCGATGCTGTCGCGGGCGCTGTCGGTGCCGCTCATCCTGGGTCTGGTCTGCTTCCTGCCCGCGGTGATCGCCGGGCAACCCGGCAACGGCGTCCGGGACACCGGGTACTGGCTCCAGCTGGTCCTGACCTGCTATGCGGGGGCCCGGCTCGCGACGATGATCCTCTCCACCCGGCGGCGGCTGCTCCAGGGCGTCTTCTGGATGTTCGTGTACATCGCGATGGGCGTGGCCCCGTTCGCCCAGGTGGTGATCGGGCAGACGCCGACGCCGATGGTGGGGCCGCGCCAGGATCTGATCACGGCGACCGCGATGGTCCTGGTGGGGTGTGCGGCCTTCGACCTGGGGGCGCTGCTGGCCTCGCGCCGGCCGCTGCGGCGCCGTACGCCCTCCGCGCGGGGCTCGGGCGGCGGGCCCGCCGTGGCGCATCCGGTGCGGCTGCGGCTGCTGGTGGCGCTGGCGTTCCTGGCGAGCGCGTTCTATGTGCTGAAGCTGGGCGGGCCCGCGGTCTTCTTCACCAGCCGCCAGGAGATCAACGAGACCGTCGCGGCGAGCGGGGTGGTCACGGAGGGGTCCAATGTGGGCTCGGCCTTCATCAAGGGGTTCGGCCAGGTCCCGGCGCTGCTGGCGCTGCTGTTCTACACCCGCCGCCTGGCGACCTCCTACCGGGCCCGGCGCACCCCGTCGACGGTGCTGGTGTGGGTGGCGCTGATCGCGCTGAACCTGGTGGTGAACAACCCGATCTCCAACGCCCGTTACTGGTTCCTGACGGTGCTGATGGCGTTCGTGTTCACCGCGTTCCCGAGCAGTGCGGCGATCTACCGCACGGTGCTGACCGCGGGGGTGGTGGGGGCGCTGGTGGTGTTCCCGTACGCGGACAAGTTCCGGTACGACGACGCGGCGCAGCGGCCCGCGCAGTCGGCCTCGGTCTTCGATCCGCTGGTGACCAAGGACTACGACCAGATGGTGATGTTCGCCAACACCATCTCGTGGGTGGACACCCGGGGCCATACCTACGGCCGCCAACTGGCGGGCTCCGCGCTGTTCTTCGTGCCGCGCGCGGTGTGGAGCGGGAAGCCGGAGGACACCGGGGTCCGGGTCGGGCAGTGGATGGGGCTGCGGATGACCAATCTGTCGGCCCCGCTGTGGACGGAGTTCTGGGTCGACTTCGGTGTGTCCGGGGTGATCGGCGGGCTCGCGCTGATCGGCTACGCGGCGGCCCGTACCGACCGCCGGTACGCGCTGGCCGTCACCCGGGCGGGGCCCGGCCCCGGGAGCGTGCTGGCCATCGCGGCGCCACTGATCGCCGGGTACACCTTCATCCTGCTGCGCGGCCCGCTGCTCCAGGCGGCGGGGAAGCTGGCCATCGCGGCGCTCTGTCTGCTGGCGATCAGTACGTTCAGGGAGCGGCGGGCAGCGCGTCGGCGCTGACGGCCCTCTCCGGTCCGGGTCCGCGGCGGCGCAGCCGGGCCACCCTGATCCAGGTGGCGGCGGCCTTGCAGAGCGAGCCGAGGAAGAGCCCCCAGGCGGCTCCCAGGACGCCCCCGACGGCGTAACCGCCCGCGAGCAACGCCACGGCGGTGAGCGAGAAGACGACCTGGATGGCGAGCGTGGTGCGCGGGTCGAGCATCCGCAGGGCGAGCAGCCCGCAGGTGCTGACGGCCATCGCCGCGTACTGGCTGCCGGTGGCGGGCAGCAGGGCGGCGGCCACCGGCCAGGTGTCGCCCAGGAGCTGGCGCCCGGCGCGGTCGGGGAGGAGGGCCAGGACGGTGGCCCAGAGCCCTGCCGTGGTGGCGAGTACGGCGGCGAGCGCGGCGGTGGCCCGTACCCGGCTCCGTTCGTCGGCGATCCGGCCCAGCAGCGGGGGGCCGAAGGAGGTGGCGGAGGTGAACAGCACGTTCAGCGGGCCGAACAGGGTGGTGGCCCCGCGCAGGGCGCCGACCAGGAGCGGGTTGCCGACGGCGCCGAGGCCGAGGACGGAGAGCTGGCTGGTGGCGTTGCCCACGCCGAACTCGACGGTGAAGCGCCGCCCGAGGTGGCCGCGCCGGAGCAGGGGCCGCAGCAGGAGCGGGGTCCCGGCGGTGGCGCGGTGGAGCAGGGCGGCGGAGAGCAGGAGCGCGGGCAGGGCGGAGAGGCCCCAGAGCGCGATCAGGCGGGCGGGTGAGACCCCGTACGCCTGGGTGCCGAGCGCGCCGAGGACGCAGGCCAGCCGCAACAGGTCCGAGAACAGGGCGAGATGGGGCTGCTGGAGGGTAGAGAAGGCGTACCGTACGGCGTCCTGGCCGAGCACCACCGGCAGGACGAGGCCGAGCATCAGCAGGGCCCGGGCGGTGTCCCCGGGGATCAGGAAGCAGACGGCGGCCAGGAGCGCGCCGAGCACGGCGGCGGCCGACACGGTGAACGCGACGGCCGAGCGGCAGGCGCCCCGGGTCTCCGCGCCGCCGCCGCGCTTGAGGACCAGCGGCTGCCCGGTGTACGCGCCCGAGACGCCCAGCAGCACCGTGAAGACCAGGTAGACCGCGGAGAAGCGGGCGAAGTCGGCCAGGGTGGAGAGCCGGGCGGCGGCCACCAGCACCAGGATGTTGGTGAGCGCCGCCACGCCCTGGTCGGCGACCGAGCAGAGGACGGCCGTGCGGGCTCTCACCGCCGCGCCGCCGGAAGCGTCAAGGAACGCAGGCCGAGGGTCTCGGTGGGGTCTCCGGTGGTCTCGGGTGTGTCCGGCTCGGCGGCGGGGGTGGGGCCGCCGCTCCCGCCCCGGCGGCGGGCGGACTTCGTCCGGCGCTCCGGCCGGAGCAGCCGCCGCCGGCCCGGGTGGAGCAGGGCGCCGAGGACGGAGCCGCCGGAGGCGCCGATGATCTCGCGGATGCGCTCCAGGTCGCTGCGGTGGACCTCGCGCGGGTCGCAGACGATCATGACGCCCTCCACCCGGTCGACCAGGGCGACCGCGTCCGCGTAGGAGAGGACGGGCGGGGCGAGGACGATGACGACGCTGCCGGGCCGGTCGGCCTCGGCGACGATGCGGCCGACCGGGGTGGAGGTGAGGGCGCGCGGGACGTTGTCGACGGTGGTGCCGGGGATCAGGGCGAAGGCGCCGGAGCCGGGGACGTCGACGTTGGAGCGGCCTCCGGTGGGCCAGCTGCCGTCGCCCTCCTCCGCCGCCCAGCGCGGCGGGCGGACCTCGTGCGCGGCGGAGCCCAGGGCCCGGGCGAGGGAGGGCGTACGGAGATCGGCCTCGACGAGGAGGACGTCCCGGCCCATCTCGGCGAAGGCGGCGGCCAGGTTGGCCGCGGCGGCGGCCGCTTCGGCGTTGTCGCCGCGCGGGGCGGTGACCAGCAGGCGGCGGCTCTCGGCGAACGAGGGGTCGTAGGCGAGCCGGAAGGCGACCGCCCGGTACTCCTCGGCGAGCCGGGAGCCGCTGCGGCCGATGGCGAGCACGCCCGTGGCGGCGGCGCGTTCGCGGGGCAGGGTGCCGAGCAGCGGGGCGCCGAGGGAGCGGACCAGCTCGCGGGTGGAGCGTACGGCGGGGTCGAAGACGAGCCGCACCCAGGAGAGCAGCAGGCCGAGCGCGAGGCCGACGACCCCGCCGAGGCCGAGCAGCAGGGGCAGGCCGGGGCCGGTGGGCGAGGTGGGGGCGACGGGCTTCTTGTTGAGGTAGCCGGGGGTGGTGTCCAGGGCCTTGAGCTCGGAGATCTTCCGGCTCAGCTCGGAGATGGAGACGATGATGTTGGCGCGGGCGCTGGTGACGTCGTTGTCCGCGCCCACGCCGATCTGCTTCTCCAGCAGGTCGCGCTTCTCCTCCAGCGGGTCGAGCTGGGCCCGGTAGCCGTCGGACATGTTCTTGATGCTGTCCTCGGTGCGCGCCTTGCGGTGGGTCAGATAGGCGTTGGCCAAGGCTTCGGCGCGGGCCCGGGACTGCTCGGGGGTGGCGCCGGTGTAGGCGAAGCGGAGGGTGAGGGTGTTGGGCGGGTTGGTGACCTGGAGCCCGGCGAGGAGGTCGCGGGCGGTGACGTCGTCGCCCGCCTTGAGGAGGGTGGCGGCAGCGAGGGTGCCGACGGTGTCGCTGACGGCGGTCTGGCGCTCGGAGCCGATGTTGATGCCCTTGTCGGCGGTGGCCCCGCTGGCGAAGGGATCGGAGATGGCGGAGCGGACGAGCACCTCACCGGTGGAGGTGTAGGTGTCCTCGCCGCTGAGCGCGAGGAAGCCGCCGCCGAGGAGGCCGATGACGACGCCGAGCGCCAGCAGCGCCCGGTAGCGCAGGAGCTGGCGGAACTGGTCGCGCAGGAGCGCCGGTTCGTCGTGGTCGTCCGGGACGCGGTTCACCGGGGTCATCGGGCCGAGCCCCCCCGTCCGTCCGCCAGGACCTCGGCGAGCAGGGCGTCGAAGCGGGCGAGGCCCGCCTCCCGGCTCAGGTGGCGTGCGACGTAGCGCGGCCCCTCGGCCCCGAGGGCGTCGGCGGCGGCGGGGTCGGCGGCCAGCTTCCGTACGGTCTCCAGCAGGGCGGCCGGGTCCTCGGGGGCGACGAGCACCCCGGCCCCGGAGCGGCGGACCTCGTCGGCGGTGCCGCCCTCGTCGGCGACGGAGGCGACGACCGGGCGGCCGGAGACGAAGTACGAGGTGAGCTTGGAGGGGACGCTCATGTCGAGGACGGAGGCCCGCTGGGTGACCGCGAGGACATCGGCGGCGGCGAGGACGTCGGTGAACTCCCCGGCGCCCGCGGGCTCCAGGAAGTCCACGTTGGGCAGCCCCTCGGCGCGGGCGCGCAGGGCGTCGCGCTGGTTGCCGTCGCCCATGAGGACGACCTTGACGTCCGGGGCGAGCCGGGCGGTGTCCACCAGGACGTCGAGCCCCTGCTTGAGGCCCATGTTGCCGGAGTGCAGCAGGACGGGGGTGCCGGGGGGCCAGCCGAGCCGGGCCCGGGTGGCGGCCCGGTCGGCGGTGGGCCCGTGCACATGGGTCCAGTTGGGGACGAGGCGGATGCGGCCGGGGTCGACACCGAGGGCGGTGACGCCGGGGACGAAGCTCTCGTGGATGACGCCGACGAGGGCCGCGCCGCTCAGCGCGTACCGCTCGGCCGCCGCCGCCACGGATGCAGCCCTGCCGCCGCCCCGGATGCCGCTCTGCGCGGCGGCGGAGCCCATCAGGTCCTGGACGACGGGTATGTGGGGAACGCGGTGGCGGCGGGCGAGGCGGGCCGCGATGACACCGCCGGCCAGGCTGGGCATCTGGGAGACCACGGCGTCCGGTCTCCCCGGCGGTGGCGCGAAGAGCCCGGTGGCGAGGACGCTCGCCTCGAACGCGGCTCTGCGCAGGGCCGTCTGACGGGGCGGCACATAGTGGCGGCGGCGGTGGACGCCGACGCCGCCGCGTATCTCCACGGTCCGCCACACCTGCTGGTACGCCTCGTCCAGCCGCCAGGACGGGTAGTGCGGCATCCCGGTGAGCGCCCGGACCCGGGCACCGGACGCGGCCCAGTGCTCGGCGAGTTGAGTGGCGTACGGGCCGATGCCCGTGACCTCCGGCGCGTAGTTCGTCGACACCACCAGAAGGCGGCGGTTCTGCAACGGCCTGTGCCGTTCGACATCGGACATCGGACGATCGCCTTCCCCCCACAACAGCCGCTGCCCCCGGCGGGGAACAGCCCCGTGACTGAGCTTATCCGTTCACGGCCTGCACAAGTGTTCTTCACAGTAAGGTCGTTGGAACATCACCGGATCACATCGACCGTGGGGGGAGAGATACGGATGGTGCAGCACAGGGTGGGGTACGCACCCGGGGTGTACGACCTGTTCCACGTGGGCCACCTCAACATTCTGCGGCACGCCCGCAGTCAGTGCGACTACCTGGTCGCGGGGGTCGTCTCGGACGAGATGGCCGCCCTCGCCAAGGGCCACACGCCCGTCATCCCGTTGCGCGAGCGGCTGGAGATCGTGCGCAGCGTCCGGTTCGTGGACGCCGCGTTCGTGGAGACCGTGCCGGACAAGGTGGAGACCTGGCAGCAGGTCCGGTTCGACGTCATCTTCAAGGGCGACGACTGGCGGGGCACGGACAAGGGGAAGAAGCTGGAGCGCGACTTCGCCGAGGTCGGCGTGGAGGTCGTCTACTTCCCGTACACCGTGCACACGTCCAGCACCCAGCTGCGCCGGGCGCTGGACGTGCTCGTCAGCCGGGACGGAGCGCTCTCAGCTCCCTGAACCACTTGGTGAGGAACGCGGCCAGGAAGAGCGCGTGGACGACCGCGAGCACGGCGTACCCGGCCCGGAAGGCACCGGGTGCGCCGAGCAGCAGGAACACCAGGCAGAAGACCCCGTAGTCGGCGGGCAGCAGGGCGATGGCCCGTACCCGGGAGACGGGTGCGGCGGGAGCCCCCGTCGGCTGTCCGGCGGCGGCCGCTGCCTTGCCGAGGTGTTCGCGCAGCAGCCCCGCGCAGAAGGTGACCACGGCGGCGAACTGGAAGCCCAGCGGGAGCAGCAGCCAGCCGTCCGAGGGCAGTTCGCCGAAGCGGTGGAAGGAGATCAGTACGGCGGTGTGGACGAGCAGCAGCTTGCCGCAGTCCACGACGTGGTCCAGCCACTCCCCGTCGGGTCCGCCCCGGCCGGTGAGCCGGGCGAGCTGGCCGTCGGCGGAGTCGAAGGCGAAGCCGAGGGCCAGGGCCGCGTAGACCGCGAGGGCCAGCGTCCAGGACGGTTCGACGAGCGCCACCGCGGCGAGGGCGGAGTAGGTGAACAGGGCGCTGATCAGGGTGACCTGATTGGGCGTCAGCCCGGCCCGGTAGGCGCCCGCCGCGAGCACCCGCCCGGCGGGGCGGTTCACGTACCGCGAGTAGAGCGAGACACCCTTGGCGCTCTTCTGTGCGCCGCGCAGTTCGCGCAGCACCGTGCCCGTGCTTCCCATACGCCCCCCAGCGTCCGGCATGTGCCCGCATCATGGCATGCGGGCACCGGAGCCGTGGCGTGATCGGCCGGGACGTGACATCACGATCCGGCGGCGGGGCGCTGCCCGGCCCCGCCGCCCGGTGCCTGTGGTCAGCCCTTGGAGTCGGAACGGCGGGCCGGCGGCGGGTACTTCTCGTCGGTGAGCTGCTCGTCCAGCTCGTCGAAGAGCAGCTCGTCGTGGTCGACCTGCCCGGTGCGGTAGGCCGAGCGGGCGACCAGGTGCGAGGCGACCGGCCCGGTGAGCATCTGGAAGAACCCGATGAGCACGAGGGTGGCGAGGTCCATGCCGGTGCGCAGCCGCAGGGCGACCCCGGCCAGCACCAGGATCATGCCGAGGGTCTGCGGTTTGGTCGCCGCGTGGCTGCGGGAGAGCACGTCGGGCAGCCGCAGCATCCCAATCACCCCGAGCAGGCAGATCGCCGCGCCGAGGAGGACGAGCACGGCTCCGGCCGTGTCGAGGATCTGGAGCCAGGCGTTCACCGCGGGCCCTCCTTGGTCTCACCGGAGCCGGCGGCCGGAGCCGGGGGCTGGGGCGGGGTCGGGGACGTGACCGCGGGCCGGTCGCGTACGGCGATGAAGCGGGCGATGCCCACCGAGCCGGTGAAGCCGAGGAAGGCGAGCACCAGCATGATCGGGAAGTAGAACGAGTCCAGCGCGAGGGCGGACTTGGCGCCGAGACCGGCGATGATCAGTGCGGCGATCACATCCAGCGAGATGGCCCGGTCCAGCATGGAGGGGCCGCGCCAGATCCGGCCCAGCAGCAGCAGACCCGCGATCAGGACCAGGACGACGGCGGCGATCAGCAGAATGCGGTCGATCTGTTCGAAGACGCTCACGGTGCGGGCCTCCCGGCGGCGAGCTGCGGCGGTGGGGGCGGTTCGGCGACGCGGGCGATCTCGTCGGGGGTGCCGAAGGCGCGTACGGTCAGTTCCTCCAGCCGCCAGACCTGGCGGCGGGCGGCTTCGAGCTCCTCGGGCCGGTCCGCGTCCAGGACGTGCACGAAGACGGTGGCGGTGGCCCGGCGCACCTCGATGACGGAGCCGCCCGGCACGTTGGAGACGGCCACGGCGACGGCGGCGAGCATCAGGTCGCTCCGGCAGCGCAGCGGTACGCCCATGACGGCGGCCTGGTGCGGCAGCCCGGTGAAGATCTGCCGGGTGACCTTCACGCCCGAGGTGTACATGTCGTAGAGCAGGTATCCGGCCAGCCGGATGATGCCCCAGGGGTGGAGCCGGAGCCCGAGGTCGACCGGGGGCAGCGGGAAGGCCAGGCAGACGGCCGCCGCGACGATCACGCCCGTGATGATGTTGGCCAGGTTGAAGGTGGACCAGAGCAGCACCCAGATGAGGGTGAGCCAGGCGATCAGCGGCAGGTCCAGTACGCGTCCGCGGCGGCCGATCTTGCAGCTGAACGGCGGCAGGTCGGCGTTGCGGTACGAGAACCGCAGGAAACGGCTCACCGGCCCAGCACCTCCTCGATGTAGGGCGTGCGCTCCAGCAGTTCGACGGCCGAGCGGTCGGTGTAGGCGGCGAGCGGTCCGGCGAAGACGGTGAAGGCCAGGGCCAGCACGACGGTCGCCGCGGTGGCCGCGGTCATGGGCCAGGGCAGTCGGCTGGTGGTGGTGACGGCCTTCTCCCGCAGCTTCGCCGCGACCGGGCCGCCGGCCGTGGCCGGGGCGGGCGCGACGCGCTCGTCACCGGTGCCGGGGAGTCCGTCGGGGCCCTCGTCGATGTCGTCGTCGCTGTCGTCGCCGGACTCCAGGACCGTGCCCGTCTCGGCCTGTCCGGGCGGGGCCGCCCGCCAGAACGCGAGGTTCCACACCTTGGCGACGACATACAGCGTCAGCAGGCTGGTGACCACCGAACCGGCGACCAGGACCCAGGCCCAGGTGGAGCCGTCGGCGACGCCCGCGCGCATCAGCCCGAGCTTGCCGATGAACCCGGAGAGCGGGGGGATGCCCGCAAGGTTCATGGCGGGGACGAAGAACAGGAGCGCGAGCACCGGCGCGGCCTTGGCCAGCCCGCCGAGCCGGGTCAGCTCCGTGGTGCCGCCCCGGCGCTCGATGAGCCCCGCGACGAGGAACAGCGTGGTCTGGACGGTGATGTGGTGGACGACGTAGACGATGGCGCCGCCGTACGCGTCCCGGGTGGCGAGGCCGATCCCGAAGACCATGAAGCCGATATGGCTGATCAGTGTGAAGGAGAGCAGCCGCTTCAGGTCGGTCTGGGCGACCGCGCCGAGGATGCCGATGACCATCGAGGCCAGCGCGACGGCCATCAGGAGGTCGCCGATCCGGTTACCCGGGAAGAGCAGCGTCTCGGTCCGCATCATGCAGTAGACGCCGACCTTGGTGAGCAGTCCGGCGAAGACGGCGGTGACGGGCGCGGGCGCCGTCGGGTAGGAGTCGGGGAGCCAGGCGGCGAGCGGGAAGACCGCCGCCTTGATGGCGAAGACGGTGATCAGCATCGCCTGGATCAGGGTCTGCACACCGATGGACAGCTTGGGCAGCCCCTCGGCGAGCTGGGCGAAGTTGACGGTGCCGAGGGCCGCGTACGTCATCGCGATGGCGATGAGGAAGAGCATCGAGGAGACCAGCGAGATGATCACGTACGTGGAACCGGCGCGCATACGGGGTCCGGTGCCGCCGAGGGTGAGCAGCACGAAGCTGGCCACGAGCATGATCTCGAAGCTGACGAAGAGGTTGACGAGGTCGCCCGCGAGGAAGGTGCAGGAGACCCCGGCGACCAGGATCAGATAGGCGGGGTGGAAGACGGCGAGCGGGGTCTCCCGGTCCCGGTCGGTCATGCCCTGGCCGAGGGAGTAGATCAGCACGCAGAGCGTGACCGCCGAGGAGACCGTGAGCATCAGCCCGGAGAGCCGGTCGGCGACCAGGGTGATGCCGAGCGGCGGGGCGAAGTCCCCGAGGTGGACGGAGAGCGGGCCCTGGCGGTCGGCGGCGATCATCAGGGTGATGGACAGGCCCAGTACGGCGGTGAGCACGGCGACGCTGATGAAGCGCTGGAACCGTTGCATCCGGGTACCGAAGGTGAGGCTGATGCCCGTGGCGCAGAGCGGCAGGAGCACCGGCAGCGGGACGAGCGCGTTCATCCGGCGGCTCCTCTTTCGTCTCGGGGGTAACGGTCGTCCGCCTTGGCGTCGCCGTCGCGTTCGTAGTCCTCGGGGTCGGCGCCGATGACGTCGTTCCAGAGGTCACCGGAGGCGTCGCGGCCCCGGGCCTGGCGGGCCCGGTCGGCGCGGAGCCGGTCGCGGAGTCTGCGGCGCTCCTCCCGGTAGCGTTCGCGCTCGTCGGCGGTGGGTTCGGCGCCCGAGCGGAACGCCTCGCGCAGCTGGGCGCGCTCGCCGAGCACTTCGGCGCGGAGCACGATGCGCCGGTCCTCCAGGTCGTCGTGCACCTCGTCGGTGCCGGTGATCTGGTGGCTGCGGTAGGCCATGGAGAGCAGGAACGCGGTGGTGCCGAGGGTGATCACGATGGCGGTCAGCGCGATGGCCTGCGGCAGCGGGTCGGTGACCAGGTCCAGGTCCACCCCGTAGAGGAGGGGGGCGGCACCGGCCGCGCCGGTCGAGGCGAGGATCAGCAGGTTGACCCCGTTGCTCAGGATGACGGCGCCCAGCAGGATGCGGGTCAGCGGCCGGGTGAGCATCAGGACGCCGCCCACGGCGCAGAGCACCACGGCGGTGGCGAGGAGTGAGGCGCTGACGGTCATCGGGGGTCCCCTCCCGCCGCGGGGGCGCCCGATGGCGTGAGGGCGCCCGCGGCCCGTTCGATCTGCCGGTCGATCTTGGCTCCGAGAGCCCGGACGATGTCCAGGACGACGCCGAGGACCAGCAGGTACACGCCGAAGTCGAAGAGGACGGGCGTACTCATGTGGAAGTCGCCGAAGACCGGCAGGTGTCCGTAGTAGGTGAAAGCGTGCAGCACGGTTCCGTCGACCAGGCCGAGGAGCGCGACCCCGGTGGAGATGAAGAGGCCGAGTCCGGTGAAGAGACCGGGTTGCAGGGGCGCGGCCTGGGCCAGTTCGAACCGGCCGCCCGCCAGATAGCGGGTGATGAGCGCGACTCCGGCGACGAGTCCGGCGACGAAGCCGCCGCCGGGCATGTTCTCGGCGCAGAAGAGCAGGTAGACGGAGAGGATCAGGATCGGGTGGAAGAGCAGCCGGGCGACCACTTCGAAGACGATCGAGCGGTGCTCGGGCGCGAGGGTCGAACCGGCGGCCAGCCAGGAGCGCTCGGGCGCCACCTCGTCGCCCTGCGGCAGGCGGATGGTGTGCTTGGCGGCGAGCGACCAGGCGGTGCGGCCCTTCAGCTCGTCCTGCGGCGCCGGGCCGTCGCTGCGGCGGTGCAGGTAGATGAGGCTGGTCACACCGATGGCGGCGGCGGCCAGGACGGCGGACTCGCCGAGGGTGTCCCAGGCGCGCAGGTCGACGAGGATCGTGGCGACCACGTCCTTGTACCCGTGTTCCTCGACCTCCCTGACCATGGCGGCCCCCGCGGGTTCCGCCATGCGGGCGGCGGCGGCCACCCAGACGGCGACACCGACGGTGGCGGCGGCGACGAGGGCCACCGGGATGCGGATCGCGCGCCGCCACGGGGAGACGGTCTCCTCGAAGTGGACCGGCATCCGGCGCAGCACCAGGACGAAGACGATCATCGCCACGGTCTCGACGCAGAACTGGGTGAGCGCCAGGTCCGGCGCGCCCTGGACGACGAAGAGCAGGGCCGTCCCGTAGCCGATCACACCGCTCAGGACGACGGCCTTCATCCGGCGCCGTACGGTCAGGCAGAGCAGGGCGGCGACGCAGGTGAGCACGGCCACACCGCCCTGGAGCGGGGAGTCCCAGACCCGGGGGGCGGGGGCGCCCTGCCACGGGGCGTCGGTGAGGAGCACGGCGAGCTGTCCGCCGACCATCACCAGCAGGGTGGTGGCCAGGTAGACGGAGAGCGAACCTCGCTGGATGAAGCCGGTGACCTGGAGGGCGAGCCGTTCCTGGCCGAGCAGCAGATGGCCGAAGACGGAGTCCGCGGTGGGCCAGGCGATCCGGCGGGAGAGCTTGGTGACGGTGGAGCGGGCCAGGAAGAGGCCGACACCGCCCGCCCAGGCGAGCGCCGACAGGAGCAGGGCGATGCCGAACCCGTGCCAGAGCGCGAGGTGGTAGGGGTCGTCGGCGGCCGGGTAGGTGTCGGCGTAGGCGCTGAACAGCCGGTCGGTCAGTCCGACGCCGGGGCCGAGCACCAGGCCGAGGGCGGCGAGCAGGGCGGGCGGGGCGAGGAAGGCCCAGCCCACACGGTGCACGGGGGTGTCGGGGACGCCGGGCTTGCGGGCGAAGGCGCCCCAGACGAAGCGCAGGGTGTACGCGGTCGTCAGCGCCGAGCCCAGGACGACGACGGCCAGCGCCCAGCGGTCGGCGGCCGATCCGTGCAGCAGCGCCTCGAAGGCTGCTTCCTTGGCGGCGAAGCCGAGGAGCGGCGGCAGGGCTGCCATGGAGGCGGCGGCGAGGACGGCGACGGCGGCGACGTACGGCAGGGAGCGGCCCACTCCGGAGAGTTTCCGCAGGTCGCGGGTGCCGGTGGAGTGGTCGACGATGCCGGTGACGAGGAAGAGCGGCGCCTTGAACAGGGCGTGGCCGAGGATCATGGCCACGGCGGCGAGGGCCGCGTTCCGGTTGCCGGTACCGGCGAGCAGGGTGAGGAAGCCGAGCTGGCTGACGGTCCCGTAGGCGAGGACGAGCTTGAGGTCGTTGAGGCGCAGCGCCCGCCAGCCGCCGAGCAGCATGGTCGCGCCGCCGAGCACCAGGATGACGGGCTTCCACACGGGGACGTCGGCGAAGGCCGGGGAGAGCCGGGCGACCAGGTAGACACCGGCCTTGACCATCGCGGCGGCGTGCAGGTAGGCGCTGACCGGGGTGGGCGCGGCCATCGCGTTCGGCAGCCACATGGAGAACGGCCAGATCGCGGACTTCGACAGCGCCCCGCAGAGGATCAGCACGAGGGCGACGGAGATGGCGAGGGTCGTCTCGGGCGGGTCGGCGACGATCGCGGAGATCCGGTACGTCCCGGCGGCCTGACCGATGATCAGGAAGCCGACCAGCATCGCGAGGCCGCCGAGCGTGGTGACCGTCAGGGCCTGGAGCGCGGAGCGGCGGCTGTGCCGGTGTTCGCTGCCGTGGCCGATCAGCAGGTAGGAGAAGACCGTGGTCAGCTCCCAGAACACATAGAGCGTGATCAGGTCGTCCGCGAGGACCAGGGCGAGCATGGCGCCCGCGAAGGCGAGCAGGTTCCCGGCGAACCGCCCCAGTTGCGGGGTGTCGTCGCGGAAGTAGGAGGCGCAGTAGATCAGGACGAGCGCGCCGACCCCGGCGGCCATCAGGACCATCAGTTCGGCCAGCGCGTCCAGGCGCAGGTCGAGGGAGACGTCGTAGGTCGGAATCCACTGCCAGGTCCAGGTGACCGCGTCACCGGAGGCGGCGGTGCTCCACTGGGTGAACGCCCAGACGGTGGCGGCGGCCGGGGGCAGCGCGAGCACGAGGAAGGCGCGGCGGCCGAGCCGGTGCACCAGCGGGCCCGCGCAGGCCGCCAGGACGAAGTGGCCGATGATGAGCGCGATCACAGGGCAGTGTCCAGGTCGGGCGGCGCGACAGCCGAAAGGGGGACAGCCGGGATAGGGGGCACCAAATACAGATATATCGCCCCAGCGGATTCACCGGACCGGCACGCCGCGCGCGATCCGGCCCGCCTGGGCCGGGGTCGGTGGCGAAGAGTCGTCAGCCGAGGGCGCAGGGGCCGCTGTGATTGCCGTTGGAGGTGTTTCATGTGGTGCCGCACCCGGAGAGCCTAACGTGACCTTCTTGACGGTTTCTTTACGGGGTGGTTGTTTCGGCTTTTCCGGGGCCGCGCGCCCGCCTCAGGGCAGGACGGCGATGCCGTCGATCTCGACCATCGCCTGCTCGTCCCAGAGCCGGGCCACCCCGATGACCGCCATCGCCGGGTAGTCGCGCCCCGCCAGCCGGCGCCAGATCCGGCCCAGTTCGGCGACGTGGGAGCGGTAGTCGGCCACATCGGTGGCGTAGACGGTGACGCGGGCCAGGTCGGCGGGGGCGCCGCCCGCCGCGTGCAGGGCGGTGAGCAGATTGCCCAGGGCGGTGGCGAACTGTTCGGGCAGGGTGGCGCCGACGACCTTGCCGTCCGGGTCGAGGGCGGTCTGCCCGGCGAGGAAGACCAGATGGCCACCGGTGGCGACGACGGCGTGCGAGAAGCCGGTGGGCGGGGAGAGTTCGGCCGGGTTGATCCGGTGGGACGGGCTCATACGGGCGGCTCCTGGGTCTTCTCGGCGGCGGGCTCCTCGGAGGCCGTGGCGGCGGCCGCGTACAGCTCCTTGGCGATGATGGCGCGCTGGACCTCGCTGGCGCCCTCGTAGATCCGGGGCGCGCGGACCTCGCGGTAGAGGTGTTCGAGCAGATGGCCGCGGCGCAGGGCGCGGGCGCCGTGCAGCTGGACGGCGGTGTCGACGACGTACTGCGCGGTCTCGGTGGCGTACAGCTTGGCCATCGCGGCGCGGCGGGGCACGCCGCTCTCCCCCGCGTCGTACGCCGCTGCCGCCGCGTACACCAGGAGGCGGGCGGCCTCGGTGCGGGTGGCCATCTCGGCGACCTGGTGGGAGACGGCCTGGAGGTCGCTGAGGGGGCCGCCGAACGCGGTGCGGCGGGCGGTGTGGGCGACGGTGGCGTCCAGGGCGGCGCGGGCCATCCCGACGGCGAAGGCGCCGACGCTGGGGCGGAAGAGGTTGAGGGTGTCCATCGCGACCCGGAAGCCCCGGTCGGGCTCGCCGAGGATGTCGTCGGCGGTGACCGGTACGCCGTCGAACTCCAGGGTGCCGATGGGGTGCGGGGAGAGCATGTCGAGGTGCTGGCCGGTGAGCCCCGGCCGGTCGGAGGGGACCAGGAACGCGGTGACCCCGCGCGCGCCCGCGCCCGGGGTGGTGCGGGCGAAGACGGTGGCGAAGTCGGCCTCGGGGGCGTTGGAGATCCAGCACTTCTCGCCGGTGAGCCGCCAGCCGCCGGGGGTGGGCTCGGCGGCCAGGGAGAGAGCCGCCGCGTCGGACCCGGCGCCCGGCTCGCTCAGCGCGAACGCCGCGACGGCCCGCCCCGCCCGGACCCCGGGGAGCCAGCGCTCGCGCTGGGCGGGGGTGCCGGACCGGACGACCGGGGTGGTGCCGAGCCCCTGGAGGGCGAGCGCGGTCTCGGCCTCGGTGCAGCCCCGGGCCAGGGACTCCCGCAGCAGGCACAGGTCCAGCGCCCCGGAGGAGAACATCCGCTCCAGCAGGCCCAGCTCGCCGAGGGCGGCCAGCAGCGGCCGGTTGACGCGCCCCTCCTCCCCCTTCTCCGCCAGCGGGCGGAGCCGCTGCTCGGCGAGGGTGCGCACCTCCTCACACCAGGCGGTCTGTTCCGGTTCGAGGGAGAATGCCGTCATGGCGGCGCCTCTCTTGTCGCGTCTCTCGTCCTGTCGCGTCTCTGTTTTGTCGGTGCCCGCCTTGTCGCGCCACTGTCTTATCGCGGACCGTTGACTACCGTCACCCAAACGATACGCTCCAGAAGCGACAAGGGGGCGATCCTTCATGGAGCCGAATACCTCGCCGAACACGCCCGCAGCCGCCGCCGACGCGTCCGTACGCGTCCCCGGGGCTCACACCGACACCTTCGCGCGCGACCACCTCCCCCCGCCCGACCAGTGGCCGGAGCTGCTCCTGGACCAGCCGGGGCTCCGCTATCCCGACCGGCTGAACTGCGGGTACGAGCTGCTGGACCGTACGGTGGCGGAGCGCGGGCCCGACCGGCCCGCCCTGCGCTCCGGCGACGGGACGGTCTGGAGCTACGGCGAGCTGCTGGAGACGGTGGACCGCATCGCCCATGTGCTCACCGACGACCTGGCCGTGGTGCCCGGCAACCGGGTGCTGCTGCGCGGGCCCACCACCCCCTGGCTGGCCGCGTGCTGGCTCGCCGTCATGAAGGCGGGCGCGGTCGCCGTCACCGTACTGGCGCAGGCCCGCGCGGGTGAGCTGGCCACCGTCTGCTCGCTCGCCCGGGTGAGCCACGCCCTGTGCGACGCGCGCTCGGCCGAGGACCTGGCGAAGGCGGACGTGGCGGGCCTGCGGACGGTCCTGTTCGGCGGGGACGGCCCCGGCGACCTGACCCGGCTGGCCGCCGCGCACTCCGGCTCCGGCCCGTACGGGGCGGTCGGCACGGCGGCCGACGAGGTCGCGCTCATCGCGTTCACCTCGGGGACCACCGGGCAGCCCAAGGGCTGTATGCATCTGCACCGGGATCTGCTCGCCATCGCCGACACCTTCTCCCGCGAGATCCTGCGGCCCGTCGCCGACGACGTCTTCGCGGGCAGCCCGCCGCTCGGCTTCACCTTCGGCCTCGGCGGGCTGCTGGTCTTCCCGCTGCGGGCCGGGGCCTCGGCGCTGCTGCTGGAGCAGGCCGGGCCGCGGCAGCTGCTGCCCGCGCTGGTACGCCACCGGGTCTCGGTCCTCTTCACCGCGCCGACCGCCTACCGCACGATGCTCGGGGAACTGGACGGCCACGACCTCTCCGCGCTGCGCCGCTGTGTCTCGGCCGGGGAGAACCTGCCCGCCGCCACCTGGCACGCCTGGCGGGAGGCGACCGGGCTGCGCATCATCAACGGCATCGGGGCCACCGAGCTGCTGCACATCTTCATCTCCGCCGCCGACGACGCGATCCGCCCCGGCACCACCGGCCTGCCCGTGCCCGGCTGGCAGGCCAGGGTGGTCGACGAGCACGGCGAGGAGCTGCCCGACGGCGAACCGGGGCTGCTCGCCGTACGCGGACCGGTCGGCTGCCGCTATCTCGCCGACCCCCGGCAGACGGAGTACGTCCGCCACGGCTGGAACATGACCGGTGACACGTTCGTCCGTGAGCCGGACGGCTACTTCCGTTACGTGGCCCGCGCCGACGACATGATCATCTCCTCCGGCTACAACATCGCGGGCCCCGAGGTGGAGGACGCCCTGCTGCGCCATCCGGAGGTCGCGGAGGCGGCGGTGGTGGGCCGGTCGGACGAATTGCGCGGGGAGATCGTGGTGGCGCACGTGGTGCTGACGGAGGGCGCGGAGCAGACCGCCGACTCGCTGCGCGCCCATATGAAGGCCAGCCTGGCCCCGCACAAATGCCCGCGCCTCTTCGTATTCGAGCAGTCCCTGCCACGCACCGCGACCGGCAAACTCCAGCGGTTCCTGCTCCGGCAGGACCCCTGGGAGACGTCCGGCGGGCCGGGGCCGGACACCCCCTAGAGTGATCACGTGGCCGAGCTGCGCACCCCCCGTTCCCTGATCATCACCCTCTACGGCGCCTACGGCCGTCCGGCGGACGGCTCGCCCTTCGCGGTGGCGGAGCTGATCCGCCTGCTGCACGCCGTGGGCGTCGACGCCCCGTCCGTACGCTCGTGCGTCTCGCGGCTGAAGCGGCGCGGGCTGCTGGTCGCGGCCCGGGCGGCGGACGGTTCGGCGGGGTACGTCCTGTCGCCGGACGCCCGCCAGATGCTCGACGACGGCGACGGGCGCATCTACGGGCGGCCCGCGCACCGGCAGGCCGACGGCTGGGTTCTCGCGGTGTTCTCGGTCCCCGAGGCCGAGCGCAACAAGCGCCATCTGCTGCGCTCCCGGCTGGCCCGCCTCGGCTTCGGCACGGCGGCACCCGGGGTGTGGATCGCCCCGGCCGGCCTCTACGAGGAGACCCGCCACACCCTGGAGCGCCTCGGACTGGCCCCGTACGTCGACCTGTTCCGCGGCGACCACCTGGGCTTCGCCGCGACCCGTGACGCGGTGGCCCGCTGGTGGGACCTGGACGCGGTGGCCCGCCTCCACCACGACTTCCTGCAACTGCACGCCCCGGTGCTCCGGGAGTGGGAGGCGTCCCCGGAGACGGCGGAGGACCCGCGCCCGCAGGACGCCTACCGGGACTATCTGCTGGCCCTGGACTCCTGGCGCCAGCTCCCGTACGCGGACCCGGGACTGCCGCCGGAGCTGCTGCCGAAGGGGTGGCCGGGGGCCCGCTCGGCGGAGGTCTTCGGCAAGCTGCACGAGCGGCTGCGGGACGCCGGGGAGCGGTTCGTACGGGGGTGAGGGCGCTGCCCGCCCGGGAAATCCCGGTGGACCGGGAGCGTCCCGGACGGGACGATGCGGCGTGGCCTCGCCCACCGCTCCCCCGCTGCCCGAGCCGCTCTGGCTGGTCGCCGCCAACGTGGTGCGATGGCGGCGGTACGGGGACGGCGGGCAGGAGTTGCGGCCGGGGACCAAGGCGTACCGGGGCGGGGCGAAGGTGTACGTCCTCGGTACCTACCCGGGCATGGGGCACGAGCAGGTGACCACCGTCGGACGGGGCCGCGCCTCCGGGCGCTGGATCACCATCGACACGGGCTCGCGCCATCTGCACACCTTCCGGCCGAAACTCGTGCACACCCCGGCCGTGCTGCGGCACGCGGCGCTCGCGGCGCGCCCGCACACCCGGGAGGAGGCCGAGGAGCTGGCCGGTCTGCTGGAGCGGCTCGCCGCCGAGTACCGCGAGACCCACCACGGCGCGCCCCACCCCACGCCGTGCCGGTGCCACACCTGCCTGACGGTGGCCGGGCCCGGCGGCCTCAGTCCAGCCTGAGCCGGGGTTTCGGGGCGTCCGTGCGGCCCGTGGGCGGGGGGCGGCTGCCCGCGCCGTACGGGAGAGGCCAGGGGGCGCCCGGGCCGGAGTAGCCCTGTTCGGCCGCCGCGTGGAGGGTCCAGTGCGGGTCGTACAGGTGGGGGCGGGCCAGGGCGCAGAGGTCGGCGCGGCCCGCCAGGAGCAGGGAGTTGACGTCGTCCCAGGAGGAGATGGCGCCGACCGCGATGACCGGGACGTCCACGGTGTTGCGGATACGGTCCGCGTACGGGGTCTGGTACGAGCGGCCGTACTCGGGGCGCTCCTCGGGCACCACCTGGCCGGTGGAGACGTCGATGGCGTCGGCCCCGTGGGCGGCGAAGGCGCGGGCAATCTCCACGGCGTCCTCGGCGTCGGTGCCGCCCTCGGCCCAGTCGGTGGCGGAGATCCGGACGGTCATCGGCCGCTCGGCGGGCCAGACTTCGCGGATGGCGTCGAAGACTTCGAGGGGGAAGCGGAGCCGGTTCTCCAGCGGGCCGCCGTGGGTGTCGGTGCGGTGGTTGGTGAGCGGGGAGAGGAAGCCGGAGAGCAAGTAGCCGTGGGCGCAGTGGAGTTCGAGGAGATCGAAGCCGGAGTCGGCGGCACGGCGGGCCGCCTGGAGGAACTGGTCGCGGATGTCGGCCAGTTGGCTGCGCGTCAGCTCCTGCGGGACCTGGTTGACGCCCGGGCGGTACGGGAGCGGGGAGGCGGCGGACAGCGGCCAGTTGCCGGTCTCCAGGGGCTGGTCGATGCCCTCCCACATCAGTTTGGTGGAGCCCTTGCGGCCGGAGTGGCCGAGCTGGACGCCGATGGCGGCGCCGGGGGCGGAGGTGTGGACGAAGTCGGTGATCCGGCGCCAGGCGGTGGCCTGTTCATCGGTCCACAGACCCGTACAGCCGGGGGTGATCCGGCCCTCGGGGCTGACGCAGACCATCTCCGTCATGGTGAGCCCGGCGCCGCCGAGGGCGCGGGCGCCGAGGTGGACGAGGTGGAAGTCGCCGGGGAGGCCGTCGGTGGCCGAGTACATGTCCATGGGGGAGACGACGACCCGGTTGCGCAGCTCCAGGCCGCGCAGCCGGAACGGGGTGAACATCGGCGGGGTGCCGGGCGGGCAGCCGAACTCCTCCTCCACTGCGGCGGTGAAGGAGGCGTCGCGCAGCCGCAGGTTGTCGTGGGTGACCCGGCGGCTGCGGGTGAGGAGGTTGAAGGCGAAGCGGCGGGGTGGCTGGTCGGTGTAGACGGCCAGCTCCTCGAACCAGCGCAGGCTGGCCGCCGCCGCCCGCTGGGTGGAGGCGACGACCGGGCGGCGCTCGGCCTCGTACGCCGCCAACGCGGAAGGCAGGTCCGGCTGTTCCTCGATGGCGGCGGCGAGCGCGAGGGCGTCCTCGACGGCGAGCTTGGTGCCGGAGCCGATGGAGAAGTGCGCGGTGTGGGCGGCGTCCCCGATGAGGACCGTGTTCCCGTGCGACCAGCGGGAGTTGGTGACCGTACGGAAAGCGATCCAGCTGGAGTTGTTGGCGCGCAGGGGATGGCCGTCCAGGGCCTCGGTGAAGAACTTGGCGCAGCGGGCGGTGGATTCGGCGGGGGTGCAGGTGTCGAGTCCGGCGGCGCGCCACACCTCCTCGCGCATCTCGACGATGACGGTGGAGGCGTCGGCCGCGTACGGGTAGCCGTGCAACTGCATGACCCCGTACGGGGTTTCGGCGATCTCGAAGCGGAAGGCGTCGAACGCGAAGTCGGCGGCGAGCCAGATGTAGCGGTTGCGGTGCTCGGCGAGGGACGGGCGGAAGGCGTCCGCGTGCGCCTGGCGGGTGGCGCTGTGCACCCCGTCGGCGGCGATGACCAGGTCGTGGTGGGCGGCCAGCTCGGCGGCGGGCGGGGCCTCGGCACGGAAGCGGAGGCCGACGCCGAGGGCGGTGCAGCGCTCGTGGAGGATCTCCAGCAGCCGGCGGCGGCCCAGGGCGGCGAAGCCGTGGCCGCCGGAGGTGTGGGTGCGGCCCCGGTGGACGATGTCGATGGTGTCCCAGCGGACGAACTCGGCGCTCAGGGCCCGGTAGACCTCGGGGTCGGCGTGCTCGATGCCGCCGAGGGTCTCGTCGGAGAGGACGACGCCGAAGCCGAAGGTGTCGTCGGGGGCGTTGCGCTCGTACACCGTGATCTCGCGGGCGGGGTCGAGGCGCTTGAGGAGGGCGGCGGCGTAGAGGCCGCCGGGGCCGCCGCCGATGACCGCGATCCGCCGTGCGGACGAGGGCGCGGGCGTCCGCGCGGGCGCCGGGCCGGGGCCGGGCGGGGGCGCCGGGTCGGGCGCGGGCGCCGGGTCGGGCGCGGGCGGGCGCGCGGGAGAGCCCTCGCGCGTCACGACTACCTCCCCCGCCACTTCGGCGGCCGCTTCTCGGTGAAGGCGGCGTGGAACTCCGCGTAGTCCTCGCCATGCATCAGGAGGGCCTGGGTGTTGGCGTCCAGCTCGACGGAGGCGGCGAGCGGCATGTCGAGCTCGGCGGTGAGCAGCGCCTTGGTCTGGGCGAGGGCGAGCGCGGGGCCGTCGGCGAGGCGGCGGGCCAGCCCGGCGGCGCGGGCGTCGGCCTGCCCCTCGTCGGCCAGCTCGCTGATCAGCCCGATCCGCTCCGCCTCGGGGGCCCGGACCGCGTCGCCCAGCATGAGCAGCCGGGTGGCGTGGCCGAGGCCGACGACCCGGGGCAGGAGGTAGGCGGCGCCCATGTCGCCGCCGGAGAGGCCGACCCGGGTGAAGAGGAAGGCGAAGCGGGCGGAGGGGTCGGCGACCCGGAAGTCGGCGGCGAGGGCCAGCACGGCACCGGCTCCGGCGGCCACCCCGTGGATCGCCGCGACGACGGGGAAGGGGCACTCCCGCAGGGCCCGTACGACCTGGCCGGTCATCCGGTTGAACTCCAGGATCGCGGCGGTGTCCATGGCGAGGGTGGCGCCGATGATCTCGTCGACGTCGCCGCCGGAGCAGAAGCCGCGCCCCTCACCGGCGAGGACGAGGGCGCGCGCGGAGCGTTCCCGGGTCAGCTCGGCGAGCAGGTCGCGCAGATCGGCGTAGGCACCGAAGGTGAGGGCGTTGAGTTTCTCGGGGCGGTCGAGTGTGACGGTCACCACACCGTCGTCCCGGGTGACCCGGAGATGACGCCACTCCTCCACGCGCGGGGCGGAGCTGGGAAACGAGCTCATGAAGGGGTTCCCTTCAGCATTCGGGCGGGTTGCCGACCGTGCGCGGGTCGCGTTCCACCCCCGAAGTTATCACCCGTACGTGACCGTCGTCACGAGGTCGCGATACGCCGACCATGAGACCGTTGTGTCGAAAGTCCTGTTTGCACCGGCCGACCGCCTCTATGGCGAGCGCCGTGCGGTTCGTAAGGTTGACCCCAGGAAGTCTCGATACGCGATGCCGATGAGTCGAGAGAGCCGAGTGAGCCGAGAGACCCCGACGACGGTTCGGGAGAGCTCGACGACCGGCCGAGTGACCCCCATGACAAGTCGAGTGACCCCGATGAGTCGAGAAGTCCCGCAACAAGGAAGTCCCGCACCTGAACGGAACCCCGCCGTGCCGCCCGACCCACCTGTTCCCGCCTCCTGGCGCATCGCCCTGCCGCACTCCACGGCAGCCGTGCCGATCGCCCGCGCTCTCGTCCGTACCGCCCTGTCGGACATCGACGCCCCGGCGGACAGCGACACCGCCGAGCTGCTCACCGCCGAGCTGGTGGCCAACGCGGTCGAGCACACGGTGAGCAGCGAGCCCATCGAGCTGGTCGTGGAGCTGCTGCCCACCGGCTGCCAGGTCGAGGTGCACGACCACGACCCGGCTCCGCCCGGCGATCTGTCCCGGCCCCAGCCCGGCTTCGAGGTGGACCCCTGGCAGGAGCACGGGCGCGGTCTGCTGCTGATCCGGACCCTCAGCTCCGCCTGCGGTCACCGCACCACGGAGCACGGCAAGGCCGTCTGGTTCACGCTTCCGGCGATACCGTCCCAGCCGGGTCCGTCTCCGGAGAGCTGACCAGCCGGGAGCGCTTACGGCCGTAACCGGCGTAGAGCAGCGAACCGGCGGCGAGGAAGACCGCGAACTGGAGCCAGGTCGTCCAGCCGGTCCCGTACATCAGATACAGGCAGAACGCGATGCCGAGCAGCGGGCTCAGCGGGTAGAGCGGCACCCGGAAGGACCGCTCCAGCTCGGGGTTGCGGCGGCGCAGCACCATGACGGCCGCGTTGACCGCGAGCATGGTGGCGAGCGTGCCGATGGTCGTCAGGTTGACGACGACGTCCAGCGAGACGAAGGCGGCCGGTACGGCGAAGACGCAGGCCACGATCCAGGTGTTGGCGACCGGGGTGTGGGTCCGGGGCGAGACGCGTTCGAAGACGCGCGGGATCAGCCCGTCGCGGGACATCGACATCAGGATGCGGGTCTGCCCGTACATCACGGCGAGCACCACGGACGCGATGGCGACGACCGCGCCGAAGGCGATGATGCCCCCGCCCACCGAGGATTCGGTGACCTGGTTGACGACCAGCGAGAGGGCCGCGGGCTTGTCGGACACGGCGTCCGCGCCGAGCGCGCCGATGGCCGAGAGCGCCACCGCGCAGTAGAGCAGCGTGACGACGCCGATGCAGATCAGGATGGCGATCGGAATGTTCCGGCGGGGGTTCTTGACCTCTTCGCCCGCCGTGGTGATGGCGTCGAAGCCGATGTACGAGAAGAACGCCAGCGAGGCGCCCGCCGTGATCCCGCCCAGCCCGTGACCGGCGAACGGCACGAGGTTGTCGTCCTGGAACGCGGTGAACGCGATCACGCAGAACGCCAGCAGGATGCCGATCTTCAGGACCGCCATGGCGGCGGTCGCCCCGGCGCTCTCCCGGACGCCGCGCACCAGCAGGGTGGCGGCCATGGCGATCACGACGACCGCCGGGAGGTTGATCACGCCGCCGTCACCGGGCCCGGCGGACAGGGCGGCGGGCAGCTGCCAGCCGATCAGGCTGTTCAGCAGCTCGTTGACGTACTGGCTCCACCCCACCGCGACGGCGGAGACCGAGACGCCGTACTCCAGCATCAGGCACCAGCCGACGAGGAACGCGGTGCGCTCGCCGAGGGCGGCGTACGCGAAGGAGTACGAGCTCCCGGAGACCGGGATGGCGCTGCCCAGCTCCGCGAAGGAGAACGCGGTGAAGATACAGGTGATCGCGGCCAGGACGAACGAGATGACCACGGCGGGCCCGGCCTCGGCGACGGTGTCGGAGAGGCCGACGAAGATACCGGTGCCGACGATCGCGCCGACGCCGAAGCAGACGAGCTGGAAGAGTCCCATCGTCCGCTTCAGGCCGTGGCCCTCCAGGTCGCCGCCGGACTCGGCGATGAGCTGTTCGGGGCTTTTGCGGCGCAGACCGGGCCGGGCGGGGCCGGGGCGCTTCGGGGTGCCGGAGGACGGCAGACCGGTGCTCATGCGGGACGTTCTCTTCTCTGGTGGTGCAGTGGGGGGACGGCCCCGTGCGCGCGGGCGGCACGGGAAAGGGGTCCGGGCGTGCCCGAACCCCACCAGAGGCGACATCGTAGCCACCACCTCGCATGTTCACCCAATCGGGCGAATGGCCATACGGACCCCCGGCCCGAGGGGGCGGCTACTCCCCCGCCAGCGTCGCCACCAGCACGGCCTTGATCGTGTGCATCCGGTTCTCGGCCTGGTCGAAGACCACCGAGTGCGCCGACTCGAAGACCTCGTCGGTGACCTCCAGCTCGGTGAGGCCGTGGGCGGCGTGGACGTCCCGGCCGACCTGGGTGCCGAGGTCGTGGAAGGCGGGCAGACAGTGCAGGAACTTCACGTCCGGGTTACCGGTGGCCCGCAGCACGTCCATCGTCACGGCGTACGGGGCCAGCGCGGCGATGCGCTCGTCCCAGACCTCCTTGGGCTCCCCCATCGAGACCCAGACGTCCGTGGCGACGAACCCGGCGCCCCGGACGCCCTCGGCGATGTCGTCGGTGAGCGTCACCCGCGCGCCACTGACCGCGGCGAGCTTCTTCGCCCGGTCCACGACGGAGGGGGCCGGCCAGTACATCTCGGGGGCGACGATCCGGATGTCCAGGCCGAGCAGGGCGCCGGTGATCAGGTAGGAGTTGCCCATGTTGAAGCGGGCGTCGCCGAGGTAGGCGAGGGCCGTCCCGGCAACGGGCCGCCCGCCGTGCTCGGTCATGGTCAGCACGTCGGCGAGCATCTGCGTGGGGTGCCAGTCGTCGGTGAGCCCGTTGAAGACGGGGACCCCGCTGTACGCGGCCAGCTCCTCGACCACCTGCTGGCTGTCGCCCCGGTACTCGATCCCGTCGAACATCCGGCCGAGCACCCGGGCGGTGTCCTTCACCGACTCCTTGTGGCCCATCTGGGAGCCGGAGGGGTCCAGATAGGTGGTGGAGGCGCCCTGGTCGGCGGCGGCGACCTCGAACGCGCAGCGCGTACGGGTCGAGGTCTTCTCGAAGATCAGCGCGATGTTCCGCCCGCGCAGCCGCTGGACCTCGGCCCCGGCCTTCTTGGCCGCCTTCAGCTCTCCGGCCAGCGCGACCAGGCCGAGGAACTCCTCGGCGGTGAAGTCCAGCTCCTTGAGGAAGGGGCGGCCGGTGAGGTCGATGGCCATGATGACTGCTCCAGGGTGGGACGGGGTGGGACGGGGCAGGGCGGCAGGATGCGCGGATCTGCCGAGGGGGCGGCGATCAGCAATGGAAGTCTATACACATAACCGCATCCCTATACAGCCCCCTCGGGCCGGAAACCGTCGCCCCCCCCTGTCCCGAAAGTGCTGGTACTACACAGGGTCCCGCACCACCGGGCAGCTCATACAGCGCGGTCCGCCCCTCCCCCGGCCCAGCTCGCTGCCCCGGATCTCGATGACCTCGATGCCCTGCTTGCGCAGATAGGTGTTGGTGGTCGCGTTCCGCTCGTACGCGACCACGACGCCCGGCTCGACCGCCAGCACGTTGCAGCCGTCGTCCCACTGCTCGCGCTCGGCCGCGTGCACGTCCTGGGTGGCGGTGAGGACCCGGATCGCGTCGAGGCCGAGGGCGGCGGCGATGGCCCGGTGCATGTGCTCGGGCGGATGGTCGGTGACCTTGAGCTCCCGGGGGCCGCTGCCCGGTTCGATCGTGTACGAGCGGAGCATGCCGAGCCCCGCGTACTGGGTGAACGTATCGCCGTCGATCATCGTCATCACCGTGTCCAGGTGCATGAACGCCCGGGTCTTGGGCATGTCGAGCGCCACGATCGTGCGCGCCGAACCGGCGTCGAAGAGGCCGCGCGCCAGCATCTCGACCGCCTGCGGGGTGGTGCGCTCGCTCATCCCGATCAGCACCGCCCCCTGCCCGATGACCAGGACGTCCCCGCCCTCGATGGTGGACGGGTAGTCGTCCTGCCCCTCCGACCAGTGGTGGAAGACCCCCGCCTCCGGTCCGGTGAACAGCGGGTGGTGGCGGTAGATCGCCTCGAAGTGGACGGTCTCGCGCTGCCGGGCGGGCCAGCGCATCGCGTTGATGGAGACCCCGTCGTAGATCCAGGCCGAGGTGTCCCGGGTGAAGAGGTGATTGGGCAGCGGGCCGAGCAGGAAGTCGTCCAGGTCCATCACATGGAAGCGGACCGAGGTGGGCTCGCTGTGCCGCTCCAGGAACTCCCGCTTGGTCATCCCGCCGACCAGCGCCTCCGCCAGCTCCGCCGAGGGCAGCTCCTCGAAGGCGGCGCGCAGATGCTCGGTGGCGAGCGGCCCGTACTCCTTCTCGTCGAAGACCCGGTCGAGGACGAGCCGCCGCGCGACGGGGATGTCCAGGGCCTCCTGGAGAAGGTCGCCGAAGAGGTGCACCTCCACGCCCCGGTCGCGCAGGACGTCGGCGAACCCGTCGTGCTCCTGCCGGGCCCGGCGCACCCAGAGCACATCGTCGAAGAGGAGCGCGTCCTTGTTGCGGGGGGTCAGCCGCTTCAGTTCCAGATCGGGGCGGTGCAGTATGACGCGGCGCAGCCGCCCGGCTTCGGAGTCGACGTGGAATCCCATGTCCTCATCCTCACCGGGCGGAGCGCCGTTCACCCCGCGAACCGCCCATGGGTTGGCAGCGCTGCCTCAGAGCCGGGGGTCGACCGGCTCCGACTCCAGGGCCAGGACGGCGAAGACCGCCTCGTGGACCCGCCACAGCGGCTCGCCCTCCGCCAGCCGGTCCAGCGCCTCCAGGCCGAGCGCGTACTCCCGCAGCGCCAGCGAGCGCTTGTGGCCGAGGAAGCGGGAGCGCAGCCGCTCCAGGTTCTCCGGGCGGGTGTACTCGGGGCCGTAGATGATCCGCAGATACTCCCGGCCGCGCACCTTGATGCCGGGCTGGACCAGCCGCCCCTTGGCGTCCCGGACCAGGGCGCCGAGCGGCTTGACGACCATGCCCTCGCCGCCGCGCCCGGTCAGCTCCAGCCACCAGTCGGTGCCCGCGCGGACGGACGCCTCGTCGGCGGGGTCCACGACGAGCCGGCGGGTGACCTGGAGCAGCCCGGTCGGGTCGTGCTCGGCGAGCCGGTCCAGCCAGGCCAGCTGCTCGTCGTGGGGGACGGCGGCCAGCGAGCGGCCCTGGACGGCGAGGACCTGGAACGGGGCGATCCGTATCCCGTCCAGTCCTTCGGTGGTCCAGCAGTAGCGCCGGTACGCCTCGGTGAACGCGGCCGCGTCCGCCGCCCGGCCCTGCTGCCGTACGGAGAGGTCGCCGACGTCGACACCACGGGCGGCGGCCGTCTCCAGGGCGGCGAGGGCGGAGGGGAAGACCGCGCCGGAGGCCGCGCCGACGGCGGCGTACTGCGAGCGCAGCAGTCCACCGGCCTTGAGCGACCACGGTATCAGCTCGGCGTCGAGCAGCACCCAGTCGGTGTCCCACTCCTCCCAGAGCCCGGCGGCGGTGACGGCCGTACGGAGCCGGTCCAGGACGCCTTCGGCCATCGCCCGGTCGTCCAGGAAGGGGCGGCCCGTACGGGTGTAGAGGGCACCGGCCGGACCGTCCGTGCCGAAGCGGGCGGTGGCGGCGGCCGCGTCCTTGCAGACCAGGGCGACGGCCCGGGAGCCCATGTGCTTCTCCTCGCACACGACCCGCCCGACGCCGTCCGCCGCGTACTGCGCGAACGCCTCGGCCGGGTGCTCCAGGAAGCCGTCCTCGCGGGAGGTGGCGGTGGGGGCCATGGTGGGCGGGAGGTACGGCAGGAGCTGCGGGTCGACGGCGAACCGGCTCATCACTTCGAGCGCGGCGGCCGCGTTCTCCTCGCGCACGGCGATCCGGCCCATGTGCCGGGTCTCCACGAACCGGCGGCCCTGCACGTCCGCGAGGTCCAGCGGACGGCCCTCCCGGCCCCCGGGCGCCTCGGTGGTCAGCGGCCGGGTGGGCTCGTACCAGACCTTCTCGGCCGGTACGTCGACGAGTTCGCGCTCCGGCCAGCGCAGCGCGGTCATCCTCCCGCCGAAGACGACACCGGTGTCCAGGCAGATGGTGTTGTTGATCCAGGAGGTGGCGGGCACAGGGGTGTGGCCGTAGACGACGGCGGCGCGGCCCCGGTACTCCTCGGCCCACGGGTAGCGCACGGGCAGGCCGAACTCGTCGGTCTCGCCGGTGGTGTCCCCGTACAGCGCGTGCGAGCGGACCCGGCCGGAGGTGCGGCCGTGGTACTTCTCGGGCAGCCCGGCGTGACAGACCACCAGGTCGCCGCCGTCCAGGACGTAGTGGCTGACCAGGGAGTCGATGAACTCCCGCACCTGCTGCCGGAACTCGGGGTGCTCGGCGTCCTCGCGCTCCAGCTGCTCAATGGTCTCCGCGAGGCCGTGGGTCCGCTGGACCTTGCGGCCCGCGAGATAGCGGCCGAGCTTGTTCTCGTGGTTGCCGGGGACGCAGAGGGCGGTGCCCGCCGCCACCATGGACATGACGCGGCGCAGCACACCGGGGCTGTCGGGGCCCCGGTCGACCAGGTCACCGACGAAGACGGCCGTACGCCCTTCGGGGTGGGCACCGTCCACGTAACCGAGCTTGCCGAGCAGGGTGTCCAGCTCGGAGCGGCAGCCGTGGATGTCGCCGATGATGTCGAAGGGGCCGGTGAGGTGGCGCAGGTCGTTGTAGCGGCGCTCCAGGACGACTTCGGCGCGCTCGGCCTCCTCCTCGGTGCGCAGGATGTGCACCTTGCGGAAGCCCTCGCGCTCCAGGCCGCGCAGCGAGCGGCGCAGCTCGCTGCGGTGGCGCCGGACGACATGGCGGGGCATGTCCGCGCGGTCGGGGCGGGCCGCGTTGCGGGCGAGGCAGACCTCCTCGGGGAGGTCGAGGACGATGGCGACGGGCAGCACGTCGTGCTCGCGGGCCAGCCGGACGAGCTGCTTGCGGCTCTCGGACTGGACGCTGGTGGCGTCGACGACGGTGAGCCGCCCGGCGGCCAGGCGCTTGCCCGCGATGTAGTGCAGCACGTCGAAGGCGTCGCCGCTGGCGCTCTGGTCGTTCTCGTCGTCGGCGACGAGGCCCCGGCAGAAGTCCGAGGAGACGATCTCGGTGGGCTTGAAGTGCCTGCGGGCGAAGGTGGACTTGCCCGATCCGCTGGCGCCGATGAGGACGACGAGGGAGAGGTCGGGCACGGGCAGGGTGCGGGAGGCGGTGCCGGTGGTGGTGTCGGTGCTGGTGCTGTCGTCGTTCGTCATGCGGCCTTCGCCTCCTTCTTCTTGTAGGTCTCCGTGTCGGTCAGGGTGAAGACGGCCAGCTGGGTGGGCGGGCCGACCTCGGGGTCGTCCGGGCCGACGGGCAGGTGCGCGACGGTGTAGCCGTGGCGTTCGGCGACCTTCCCCGCCCACCGGCGGAACTCGGCCCTGGTCCACTCGAAGCGGTGGTCCCCGTGGCGCACATGCCCGGCCGGGAGGGTCTCCCAGCGGACGTTGTACTCCACGTTGGGCGTGGTCACGAGCACCGTGCGCGGGCGGGCCGAGCCGAAGACCGCGTACTCCAGGGCGGGCAGCCGGTCCAGGTCGACGTGCTCGATCACCTCGCTGAGCACGGCGGCGTCGTACCCCTTGAGCCGCTTGTCCGTGTAGGTGAGGGAGCCCTGCCGGAGGGTCACCCGGTCCGCCTGCCGCTCCCCCATCCGGTCCAGCTTGAGCCGGCGCGAGGCGATGGTGAGGGCGCGCATCGACACGTCGACGCCGACGATCTCGGTGAACCGCACGTCCTTGAGGAGCGCCTGCACCAACTGGCCCTGGCCGCAGCCCAGGTCGAGCACCCGGTGCGCCCCGGCCGTACGCAGCGCCTCGAGGATCGCGGTGCGCCGGTGCTCTGCGAGCGGGACCGGCTTCTCCTCGGTGTCGGTGCTCTCGTCCACCGCGTTGTCGACGCTCTCCACGTCCAGGTCGTCCGACTCCGCGAGCCGGACGAGCTCCAGGGCCTGGTCGGCCTGGCGGGTCAGCCCCCAGCGGTGGGAGAGGTAGCGCCGGGTGATGAGGGAGCGCTCGGGGTGGTCGGCCAGCCAGCCCTCACCGGCCCGCAGCAGCTTGTCCACCTCGTCGGGCGCGACCCAGTAGTGCTTGGCGTCGTCGAGCACCGGCAGCAGGATGTAGAGCTGGCGCAGGGCGTCGGCGAGCCGCAGCTCCCCCGCCAGCTCCAGGCGTACGTAGCGGGAGTCGCCCCACTCGGGGAACCGCTCGTCCAGCGCCACCGCCGCCACCTCGACCCGCTCCCAGCCGAGCGGCGCGAACAGCTTGCGCACCAGCTCCGCACCGCCCCGGGCAGGCAGCGCGGGCACCTCGATCCGCAGCGGCAGCGGGGCCCCGGCCCGCTCGGGCAGGGCCCGGCAGACCCCGCCCAGCGCGGACTTGAACACGGCCGCGAGGGCGACCGAGAGCAGCGAGGAGGCCGCGTAGGGGCGGTCGTTGACGTACTGCGCGAGCGCCGCGTCGGGGGCGCCGCCCCGGCCCTTGCCCTTGCCGCGCCGCACCAGAGCCACCGGGTCCACCTCCAGCAGGAGTGCGGCCGTGCAGCGCTCGGCGGACGCCTCGGGGTAGAAGACGTGCGCGGTGCCGTGGGAAGTGGAGAACGTCTGCGCCCGGTCGGGGTGCTTGTGCAGCAGGAAACCGAGGTCCGTGGCGGGACGTTCAGGGATGCCGGTCGTACTGATGGTCAGGAACACCTGTCCGAGTATGGTCTCCACCTCCCACCCCTCACCAGGCATTTTCGACGCCCTCCGGCTCAGCGCTCCAGCAGCGCCGCCAGCTCCTCGATCCGGTCCGGCCCCACCCGGCAGCAGCCTCCGACGAGCCGCGCCCCGGCCTCCGTCCAGGCCCGCACCCGCCCCGGGTCGAACGTGCTCCGCCCGGTCCACCCCCTGCCACCGGCGTCCCAGCCCTCCCCGCTGTTCGGGTAGACCACGGCCGGCTTCCCCGTGACCGCCACCGCCGTCCGCACGGCCTCCTCCGCCTCGGCCGGATCGCAGCAGTTGACCCCGACGGCCACCACCGCCTCCCGCCCGGCGGCCACCGCGAACGCCTCCTCCAGCGGCTGCCCGGCCCGGGTCCGGCCGCCCGCCACGCTGTACGAGAGCCAGAACGGCAGCCCGGTCTCCTCGGCCACCCGCACCATCGCCTCGGCCTCGTCCACGTCCGGCACCGTCTCCAGCGCCAGCACATCGGGCCCGGCCCCGGCGAACGCGGCCACCCGGGGGCGGTGGAAGCGCTCCAGCTCCCGGACGGTGAGCCCGTACCGTCCCCGGTACTCGCTGCCGTCCGCGAGCATCGCCCCGTACGGGCCGAGCGACGCGGCGACCCAGACCTCCCGCCCGGGACCGGCCCGGCGGGCCGCCGCGGAGGCCCGCCGGGCCAGCTCCACGCTGCGGGCGAGCAGCGCCCCGGCCCGCTCGGGACCGATGCCCCGGCGCGCGAACCCCTCGAACGTGGCCTGGTAGCCGGAGGTGATGAGCACCTGTGCCCCGGCCCGCAGATACGCCAGGTGGGCGGCCTCGATCTGTTCCGGCGCGTCGGCCAGCAGCCGGGCCGACCAGAGCGCGTCGGAGAGGTCGCACCCCTGTGCCTCCAACTGGTTGGAGAGGCCGCCGTCCAGCAGGACGGGTCCCTCCGCCAGCGCTTCGGCGAGCGTACGGCCGGAGCTCATGTCATCTCCTCCTCGCCCCTGCCGGGGCCGGACGCGGTGTCAGTTCAGCTGGGACTGGATCTGTGAGGAGATCAGCTCCAGGTGGTCCAGATCGTCCAGGTCCAGGACCTGGAGGTAGATCCGGGAGGACCCGATCGCCGCGTACCGGCCGATCTTGTCGACGACCTCGGCGGGCGAGCCGGCCAGCCCGTTGGCCTTCAGCTCCTCCACCTCCCGGCCGATGGCCGCCGCCCGCCGGGCCACCTCCGCGTCGTCCTTGCCCGCGCAGACGACCAGGGCGTTGGAGTACACCAGGTCGTCCGGCTGCCGCCCGAACGCCTCGGCCGCCGCCCGGACCCGGCCGAACTGCTTCTCGCTGTCCTCCAGGGAGGCGAAGGGGATGTTGAACTCGTCCGCGTACTGCGCGGCCAGGCGCGGGGTGCGGGTCGCGCCGTGGCCGCCGATCAGGACGGGCACCTTGGCCTGGGCAGGCTTCGGCAGCGCGGGCGAGTCGGTGAGCTGGTAGTAGGTGCCGTCGTAACTGAAGGTCTTGCCGATCTCCGTGGCCCACAGGCCGGTGACGATCGCCAGCTGCTCCTCCAGGCGGCCGAACTTCTCCTTCGGGAACGGGATGCCGTAGGCCCTGTGCTCCTCCTCGAACCAGCCCGCGCCCAGCCCCAGTTCGACCCGGCCGCCGGACATCCGGTCGACCTGGGCCACCTGGATGGCGAGCACGCCGGGCAGCCGGAACGTGCCCGCCGTCATCAGTGTGCCGAGCCTGATCCGCCGGGTCTCGCGCGCCAGACCGGCCAGCGTGATCCAGGCGTCGGTCGGTCCGGGCAGACCGTCGCCGGAGCCCATGCGGAGGTAGTGGTCCGAGCGGTAGAAGGCGTCGAAGCCGAGGTCCTCGGTGGCCTTGGCGACGGTGAGCAGGGTGTCGTAGTCGGCCCCTTGCTGGGGCTCGGTGAAGATGCGAAGATCCATGCCCCCATCCTGCCCCTTCACCGGCGGGTCCTCCCTCAGCACGGGCCTTCCCCGACAGCGGTCCTTCCCTCGGAGCTCAGCGGCGGGTCCCGCCTCAGAGCCCCGTCGCCGACGCGGCGGGGCCGCGTATCCCGCCGTAGGGTCCGTCGCGCTCCCTCTCCCGCTCGGCAAGCCGTCTCAGCAGCCCGTGCACCCGGTCCAGCGACTCGTCGGCGGCGTCCATGGCCTCGATGCACTGCCAGTAGAGACCGTCCTCCCCCGTGTCGCAGGCCACCCCGACGAGCGCGATCCCGGCCTCGCCGAGCAGCAGCGCGAGCCCCGTCAGGGCCGCCCGCACATCGGCGATCCCGGAGAGCTGCGCCGCCCTCGCGCCCCGGGAGAGGACCGCCGGGTGGTCCGGCGCCGAGCAGCCGCCGCCGATCTCCCCCAGGGCCCGCGCCTCGCCCCGTAACTCCCTCGGGCCGTCCAGGGCCAGCCTGCTGCCGACCGTCCGGGCGAGGGCCTGCGCCTGCCATGCCTCCGCCATCACGTCCAGCGCGCCCCGGCTCTCCGCCAGGGCCCGCCGCCCCGTCTCGATGAGTCGCTCCGCTTCCATGCGTTTCCCCCGTCCGTACGAAAACCCGCTCACCTCATTCATTACCCACAGTGAGGGATAAGGCACCGTCAGGCCAGAGGAAATCGGAAATCTGTGGACACCAAGTCGATTGTGGATAAGTTGATCACTCCGAAGAGTGACGATCCTGGGGTTCCGGAGGGTTCGGCACGGGGAAGCGCCGCTCGTTCCGGTCCATCTTGGCCGCCAGCGCCCGCAGCGGGTCGATGCCCAGCACCTCGCAGAACTGGAGGAGGTAGGCGAGCACATCGGCGACCTCGTCGGCGACGCGGTGGGCCGCTTCGGGGTCGTCCATGATCCGCGCGGACTGCTCGGGCGTCAGCCACTGGAAGATCTCCACCAGTTCGGACGCCTCGACGCTGAGGGCCGCCGCCAGGTTCTTCGGGGTGTGGTACTGCCCCCAGTCCCGTGCCGCCGCGAACGCGGCCAGCCGCCGCTGGAGTTCTGCCACATCGAGTTCTGTCACGGCCCCAGGTCTACCACCGCCGCCCCGGACGCCCCGAGGGGCGTCCGGAAAGGCGAGGGGCACCGGGAGTCCTACGCCTGGGTGAGGCCCGCGGGGGTGACCCCCTCGACCTCCATGCCCTCCGGCGCGAGCAGGAAGACGTTCCGGTCGACGCGGTGCATACCGCTGCCGAGCCCGAACACCACACCGCTGCTGAAGTCGAGAATCCGCTTGGCCACGTCCGTCTCCGCCGCCGTCAGGTCGAGCAGCACCGGCACCTGGGCGACCAGGTACTCCGCGACCTCGCGGGCGTCCGCGAAGACCTGCACCCGCAGCACCACCAGGCGGCGCTGCTCGGCCGCACGTTCGTCCGGGACCGTGCGGTGGTCGATCCGGGACGGCCACTCGTCGCGGCCGCGCAGGGGTACGACCTGGGCCAGCCCCTCCCACTGTTCGTCGGTGGCGTCATATCTGTCGTACCTGTCGTACCTGCTCACAGGGCCACCCCGTCGTCGAGCCGGGCGGGTCCGCGCCGGCTGCACTCACTGTTCATCGGCCAATCCTCTCGCCCCTCACCCGTTCGGCGTACCAACGACACGGCGAAGGACCGGATCGGGTCGGTCTCACACCGTCATCACACGGACCGTCATCACACGGACCGCCGTCACCCGGAACCCGTGATCACCCACACCATGATCACTCACACCGTGATCACCTGGACGCCCGCCTCCCCGAACCGGTCCCTCGCCTCGGCCGTGACATGGGAGTCGGTGACCAGGACGTCGACCAGACCGAGGTCGCAGACCCGGGCGAAGGCCCGCTTGCCGATCTTCGAGGAGTCGGCGGCGACCACCACCCGCTGCGCCCGCTCCGCGAGCAGCCGGTTGACGCTCGCCTCGCCCTCGTGGTGGACGTAGGCGCCGCGTTCGATATCGATGGCGTTCACCCCGAGGACCGCGACGTCGAGCGTGATCTCGTTCATCACCCCGACGGCCAGCGGGCCCGTCAGCTCGTACGACTGGGGCCTCGCCACCCCGCCCGTGACGACCATCTTGATCTGCGGCCGGATCGCCAGTTCGCTCGCGATGTTGAGCGCGTTGGTGACGACGGTGAGCGTCGGCGCGCCGCCCGCCACCGCCGTCTCGCCGACGATGTCGGGGCGTACCGCCAGCGCGCGGGCCACCTCGGTCACCGTCGTACCGCCGGTCAGGCCGACCACCTCGCCGACGGCGACGAGTCCGGAGACCGCGCGGCCGATGGCCTGCTTCTCGGGGGCGTGGCGGCCGGTCTTGTAGCGCAGCGCCAGCTCGTAGGAGACCCCGTGCGCGACCGCCCCGCCCCGGGTGCGGGTGAGCAGGTGCTGTTCGGCGAGCTGGTCGAGGTCGCGGCGGATGGTGGCGGGCGATACGGCGAGCTCCGCCGCCGCCTCCTCGACCTCCACCCTGCCGTGCCTGCCGACCAGCTCCAGCAGCGCGTCCCACCGGGCGTCCCTGGCCACGTGCGTCTCCTCCTCCGCCGTCCGGTGCCGGGCGCCACGCTTCCCGGGAACGCGGTCGCCGGTGGCCGGACCGCCGCAAGCCTCGCACAGGAGCCCGGCCGGTGGTGCCCGGCGGGGCCTGAGGGATCATGGACGGGCAGGACGCGGCCTGCCCTCCCTCCGCGCACCCGACCAGCACCGCCGGAGACCCCCCATGCAGCTCGCACTGACAGCCGCCGCCGAGGAACCGCAGGGCGGCATCGCGGGCTGGGCCACCGACCTGGTCGAGACGTTCGGCGGGCCCGGCGCGGGCCTGGCCATCGCCCTGGAGAACCTGTTCCCGCCGCTGCCGAGCGAGATCATCCTGCCGCTGACCGGGTTCGCCGCGGCGCAGGGCGTGCTCAGCCTGGCCTCCGCCCTGTTCTGGACGACGCTGGGCTCGGTCGTGGGGGCGGTCGCGCTGTACGGGCTCGGGGCCGTGTTCGGCCGGGAGCGGATGCACGCCCTGTGGGCCAGGCTGCCGCTGGTCAAGCCCTCCGACCTGGTGCGTACGGAGGAGTGGTTCGCCCGCCACGGCACCAAGGCGGTGCTCCTGGGCCGGATGGTGCCGGTCTTCCGGAGCCTGATCTCGGTGCCCGCGGGTGTGGAGCGCATGCCGCTGCCGCTGTTCGTCGGGCTGACGACGGTGGGCAGCCTGGTGTGGAACACCGTGCTGGTACTGGCGGGTTACTGGCTCGGCGACCGCTGGGACGTCGTCGGGACGTACATCGGCATCATGTCGAAGGTCGTGCTGGGCCTCGCCGCGCTGGCGCTGATCTGTTACGTGGTGATGCGCGTCCGGGGCCGCGACGGCTCCCGGCGCCGCGAGTGAGGCGGTGCCGGGAGCCGGGGACGGGCGCTCAGGACTCCTCGAAGTAGGCGTCCAGGACGGCGTCCAGCTCGGCCGGCCACTCCTTGAGCCGGGCCCGGCTCTCCGCCTCGACCTCGGCGTTGAACCAGCGCGGGCCGGGCAGGTGCACGGTCACGGTCAACCGGCGGCCGAAGCGGGCCGGGGTGATCTCCACCGCCCCGATCTCGTCCCAGCCGAACTCGGCCTCCTGGTCGTCCAGCCGGAACGTGATGCCCTCGGCGGCGACCCGGATCGAGCCGCGACGGTCGCTGACCTCGAAGACCGGCCCCTCCCCGGCTTCCTTCTCCTCCGCTTCCGCTTCGGTGCCTGCTTCCGCTTCCGCGTCGGCATCGGCGTCGGCACCGGGAGCCGCCGCGTCTGCCTTCTCGGACGCTTCGGGAGCTTCGTCGAGCTCCGGGTCCGTCTCCGGTCCGGCCTCCGCTTCCGGTTCGGCCTTCCGGGGCCCGGCGGCTGCCGTCAGGCCGGGAAGGGGGATGAACGCCGGGTCGATGCCTGCGGCGAACTCGGGCTTCTTGTTCGAATCTATGCTCTGCTCCACGGCGGGCAGTATGGTCCACGAACCTGTACGTGACCAGTCGTCACCGTCTCCGGCACCGCGTTCCGGTCCCCTCTTCCACGCTCCGCGGCCGAACTCCCTTCCTTTGAACGGGAGAAAGCTCTGCCCACACACAGATAATTAAGGTTAGGCTCACCTAATTAAGACAGCCTGTCTGTAACGGGGCTGTGCGGAAGCATGCCCGGAGGAGGCGCGTGCGCATGGAACACGACGACGGTCCGCAGCGGGAACCGGGACCGGCACCGGGACCTGACGGCGAAAAGGGACAGCCGGAGCCGGACAGGAAGCAGGAGCCGGAACCGGACAGGAAGCGGGAGAAGGAGGAACAGGCGCGGGGGCGGGCCGCGCTCGCCGCCATGCTCGCGCCGGTCCGGGCGCGCACCCGCCTCGCCATGGGGCTCCAGATCATCGGTGCGGCGGCCACCGTCGTCCCGTACATCGCCATCGCGGAGCTGGCCAAGGCGCTGCTCGCCCCCGGCCCCACCGACGCCGACGCGGTGCGCGCGGCCGTGCTGATCGCGGTGTTCGGGCTCTCCGTACGGGCCCTGTTCGGCGGGGTGGCGCTCGCGCTGACCCACTTCGCGGACGTGGCGCTCCAGGCGTCCCTGCGCCGCCGGATCGTGGAGCGGCTGGGGCGCGCCCCGCTCGGCTGGTTCACCGCCAACTCCTCGGCCACCGTCCGCAAGGCGGCCCAGAACGACGTGCACGACCTGCACTACCTGGTCGCCCACAGCGCGGTGGAGACCACGGCGGCGCTCACCGTGCCCGTCGTGGGGCTCGGCTACCTCTTCTGGCTCGACTGGCGGCTCGCCCTGCTGGCCCTGGCCACGCTGCCGGTCTACGCGGGGGCGTACGCGTACATGATGAAGGACTTCGCGCCGCAGATGGGCCGGCTCAACGCGGGGATCGCCGCGATCAACAAGGCCATCGTCGAGTTCGTCGCCGGTATCGGGGTCGTGAAGACCTTCGGCCGGGCGGGCGAGGCGCACGCGGGGTACCGGGAGGCGGCGACGCGGTTCGGCGAGCACTACAGCGGATGGGTGCGGCCGATGCTGAAGCTGGAGGCGTACTCCTCGATGGCGGTCTCGCCGCCGGTGGTGCTGCTGGTGAACCTGGCGGGCGGGGTGTGGTTCGTGCACGCGGGCTGGGTCTCCCCCGTCGACGTGCTCACCGCCTCCATGGTCGCGCTCGTCATCCCCAGCGTCCTCGTCACCCTCGGCTTCGGCGCGCAGGCCCGGCGCGAGGCCACGGCGGCGGCACGGCGGATCGCCGCCGTCCTGGAGACGCCCGTGCTGCCCGAGCCGGTCCGCCCCCGGGAGCCCGAGGGGCACGAAGTGGTGCTGGAGGGCGTGTCGTTCAGCTACGACGGGACCGCCGACGTCCTCAAGGGGGTGAACCTGCGCCTCACCCCCGGGACCGTCACCGCGCTGGTCGGGCCCTCCGGCTCCGGGAAGTCGACGCTGGCCTCCCTGGTGACCCGGTTCCACGATGTGACCGGCGGGCGGATCACGATCGGCGGCGCCGATGTGCGCGAGATCCCGTCCGAACGGCTCTACCGGCACATCGGCTTCGTCCTCCAGGACGTCCAGCTGCTGCGCACCAGCGTCCGCGACAACATCCGCCTCGCCCGGCCGGACGCGAGCGAGGAGGAGGTGCGCGAGGCCGCCCGCGCCGCGCAGATCGACCGGCGGATCGAGGCACTGCCCCGCGGTTACGACTCCGTCGTCGGTGAGGAGGCCGTCCTCTCCGGCGGTGAGGCGCAGCGGATCTCCATCGCGCGTGCCCTGCTCGCCGACGCCCCGGTCCTCGTCCTGGACGAGGCGACCGCCTTCGCGGACCCCGAGTCGGAGGCCGCCATCCAGGACGCCATCGCCCGGCTGGTCCGGGGCCGGACCGTCCTGGTGATCGCGCACCGGCTCCCCACGATCGTCGAGGCCGACCTGATCGCCGTCCTGCGCGAGGGCCGGCTCGTCGGACTCGGCCGCCACCCCGAACTCCTCGCCGAGGACGGCCTCTACGCCCGGATGTGGGCCACGCACGAAAGGGCAGTCGTATGATCCGCGACCTCACCGCGGTCCTGGGGAGCGCCCACCGCGCCGTCCTCTTCCGCTATCTCGCCGCCCTCTTCGCCTACGCGGTGGCGCAGGGGCTCTCCGTCGCCCTCCTGGTGCCGGTCCTCGGCGACCTCCTGACCGGTGACACCGGGGGCGCGGCCCGCTGGACCGCGTGGCTGGCGGGGGCGGTCCTCGTCACGCTGGGCCTGCACTACGTGCAGGCGATGCTGGGCTTCCGGGTGGCGCTCGTCATCCTCACCACGCTCCACCACCGGCTGGGCGACCATGTGGCGTCCCTGCCGGTGGGGTGGTTCGACGGGACGACGGTGGGGCGGCTGACCCGGATGGGCACCAAGTCGGTGCTGTCGATCGCCGGGAGCTGCGCCCATCTGCTGCAACCGCTGGTGACCGGGGTGGTGACCCCGGCCGCGGTGGTCGTGGTGATGCTCTTCCTGGACTGGCGCCTGGGGCTCGCGGCCCTGGTGTGCTCGCCGCTGATCCTGTTCGCCGCCCGGCTCTCCGTACGGCTGCTGAACCGGATGGACGAGATCGACGACGCGGCCGGGGTGGAAGCCTCCGGCCGGGTGCTGGAGTTCGCCCGCAACCAGCCGGTGCTGCGCGCCTTCGGCCGGACCACGGACGGCTACGCGCCGCTGGAGGCCGCGCTGGAGAGGCAGCGGGCGGCGTCCCGGAAGCAGGTGTGGATGTCGGTGCCGGGGATGCTGCTCGGCGGCTTCGCGGTGCAGATGTGCTTCTCGGCGCTGATCGGTGTGGGTGCGTCGCTGGCGCTGCGCGGTGCGGTGGACCCGGTCGAACTGGTGGCGTTGCTGGCCCTGGTGGCCCGTTTCGCCGGACCGCTGGCGGAGGTCGGGGAGCTCGCGGCGGTGGTGCGGACGACCCGCAACGACATGGGCCGGGTGCGGGCGGTGCTGGAGGAGCCGCCGCTGCCGGAGCCGGAGCGTTCGGCGCCGGTGACGGTCCCGGGCGCGGTGGAGGTGGACGGGGTGCGCTTCGGCTACCCGGGCCGCGGGGAGTCCGGTGACGTGGTCCTGGACGGTGTCTCGTTCACGGTCGCCCCGCGTACGGTGACGGCCCTGGTCGGGGCGTCCGGTTCGGGCAAGACCACGCTGACCCGGCTCATCGCCCGGTTCTTCGACGTGGACGCGGGGACGGTACGGGTCGGCGGGGTGGACGTGCGCGACCAGTCCACGGCCGCGCTGATGGAGCAGCTCTCCCTGGTCTTCCAGGACGTCTACCTGTTCGACGACACCCTGATCGGCAACATCCGGGTGGGCCGCCCGGACGCGGACGAGCAGGAGGTGCTGGAGGCCGCCCGGCTCGCCGGGGTGGACGAGATCGTGGAACGGCTGCCCGACGGCTGGGAGACCCGGGTCGGGGAGGCGGGGACCTCGCTCTCGGGCGGGGAGCGGCAGCGCGTCTCCATCGCGCGGGCGCTGCTGAAGGGCGCGCCGATCGTGCTGCTCGACGAGGCGACGGCCGCGCTGGACCCGGAGAACGAGGCGTACGTCCAGCGGTCGATGGACGCGCTGAGGGCGACGAGCACGCTGCTGGTCGTCGCCCATAGGCTGTCCACCGTGACCGGTGCGGATCAGATCGTCGTCCTGGACGAAGGACGGGTGGCGGAGCGGGGGACCCATCAGGAGCTGATGGCCCTCGACGGGCGGTACGCCCGGTTCTGGAACGAGCGCCGCCGCGCGCTGGGCTGGCGAATCGCGACCACCGCCGGTGGAAACGGCAGCGGCACCTCATGAAACAGACCCCCGGCAGGCCCGGCAGGCGTCCCGGGCGGGCCCCTTCGCTGACCCGGGACGCGGTCGCCGAGGCGGCGCTCGCCGAGGGCCTGGCGGTGTTCAGCATGCCGGGGGTCGCGGCCCGGCTGGGGGTCAGCCACTCGACGCTGTACCGCTATGTCGACAGCCGGGACGATCTGGTGCGCGCCGCGATCGAGCGGGCCGCGGCGCGCACCGGCTGGCCCCCGGCGGACCTGCCCTGGCGCGAGCTGCTCACCGCGTTCGCCGACGCGGTGTGGGCGGCCTGCGACGCGTTCCCCGGGCTGGCGGAGGTGCTGCTCACCACCCCGGCCGCGCCGCCCGTGATGGTCGACCGGCTGGGCGGGTACGGCGTGGCGCTCGTCCGGGCGGGGCTCTCCACCCGGGACGCGGCGGTCGCCGTGGACTTCGTCGGGGACCTGGTGCTCTCCTCGGCGGTGGCGATGCGGGGCCTGGACCGTACGGTGCCGGACGCGGCGGGCACCCCGCGCACGGCCCGGGAGCAGTACCGGGACGCCTGGGCGGCGGCGCCGCCCGGGGCCCGCCCGTTCGAGGCCGAGTTCGCCGCCGAGGAGACCTGGCACGGGCGCGGCTGGTTCGACGACAAGCTCGCCATCTTCCTGGACGGCCTGGCCACCCGGATCACCCCTGAGACCCCGCGCACCCCCCTGTAGACCCCGCGCACCCCTGAAGTCACCGCGCAGCCCCTTGTAGGCGCCGCGCACCCCCCTGAGGAGAACGTGTGAACCGTACGGTCCTGACCTTCGACTCCCTGGCCCGCGGTCTCGCGGAGTACGGCGATCCGCACGGCCGGCCGGTGGTGATGCACCACGGGCTGCTCGGGGACGCGGGGCTGCCCGCTGTCTGGGACACCCTGGCCCGGGACGCGGGCGTCCGGCTGATCGCGGTGGAGCGCCCCGGGTACGGCGCGTCCGACCCGGCCCCGATGTCGGCCGTGGGCGACTGGACCGGGCATCTGCTGCCGGTGCTGGAGGCGTGCGGGGTGGACGCGTTCGATGTGCTGGGCCTCTCGGCGGGGGCGCCGTACGCGTACGCCCTGGCGGCCGGTCTGCCGGAGCGGGTGCGGCGGGTGTGGGTGCTCAGCGGGCTGCCGTACGTCCCCGACGACGCGGTCCGCCACCGCTACCCCGAAGAGGCCGAGCCCGTCTGGACGTTCTACCGCGAGGCGCCCGAGGCCGAGGTGGTCGCCCGGTTCGCGGGGGCGGCCGAGCGGATGGCGGAGGTGTTCGCCGGGTCGCCCTGGGTACTCGCCTCGCTGCCGGGCCTGGCCGCGCACGGCTGGCGGGGGCCCGCCCGGGAGGTGCGGCTCCAGACCCGCCCGTGGGGGTTCGTCCCGGGCGAGGTGGCGCAGCCCGTACGGCTGTGGCACGCACCGGGGGACGGGGAGGTTCCGTTCCCGGCGGCGGAGGCGACCGCCGCGCTCCTCCCGGCGGCCCGGCTGACAAAGCAGGAGGCGCCGGACCACCTCCCGAGCGAGGAGACCTTGCGGCAGCTGTTCGGGGAGTTGAAGGCCGCGAGCCTCTAGAGCACTCCCTTGCGCCACTCCCGTATCAGCAGATAGCCGAGGTACGCACCGCCGATCGCCATGGTGTAGATGCCCACCGGCAGGTCCTCGAAGAGCGGCAGCTGCTGGGCGCAGAGGTCGGCGGCGACCAGCAGCAGAGCGCCCGTGAGGGCGGAGAGCAGCAGGTGGGGGCCCGACCCCCGGGTGAGGCGCCTGGCGATCTGGGGGGCGGTCAGGGCGATGAAGGCGATGGGTCCCGAGACGCTGACGGCGGCGGCCGAGAGGGCGATGGCGAGGACCACGGCGAGGGTCTTGGCCTTCTTCGGTTCGGCGCCGAGCCCTTCGGAGATGTCGTCGCCCATCTCGCCGATGTCGAGCCGCCGGGAGATCAGCGCGGTCAGCGGGGCGACGGCGAGCAGGACCAGCCAGATGGTGGTGGCGTCGGCCCAGGAGCGGGCGGTGAGGCTGCCGTTGACGTAGGCGGTGAGCACGGATGCCTTGTCGCGCTCCAGGGCGTAGACGACGTACTGGGTGACGGCGGCGCTCATCGCGGCGACCCCGATACCGGCGATGACGAGCCGGACGGGGTTGCGGAAGCCGGTGCCCGTGGAGACGTACACGAGGGCCATCGCGGCGACCGCGCCGATGAGCGCGCCGACGGCGACCGGGACCGTGCCGGGGAACATCAGCGCGCAGATCGCGGCGCCCGCACCGGCTCCGGCGGAGAGCCCGATGACGTCGGGGCTGCCGAGCGGGTTGCGGGTGACGGACTGGAACAGCGCGCCGGAGAGGCCGAGCGCGGCGCCGACCCCGATGGCGACGGTGAGCCGGGGGCCGCGCAGCCGGTTGAAGACGAAGCGGTCCTTGCCCTGGGCGTCCCCGAGGAGGGCGGCGGGCAGGTCAGCGAGGTCGAGACCGAGGCGCCCCCAGGTGAGCGTGGCGACGGCGGCGGCCAGCAGGAGGACCAGGAGCCCGGCGAACGCGAACACGGAGGCGCGGCGCATCGGCACGGCCACCGCGCGGCCGACGACCAGATAGCCGCGGGGCGCCTTGACGGGCTTGCGGAGGGGTTCGGTGGTGACGGTCATGTCGTGCCCCGCATCCTGCGTACGGCGATGAGCAGCGCGGGTGCGCCGATGAACGCGGTGACGACGCCGACCATCAGCTCGGTGGGGCGCATGACGGTCCGGCCGATCACGTCCGCGAGGAGCAGCAGGGTCGGGCCGAGCAGCGCGGAGAAGAGGAGCTGGACCCGGAAGTCGACGCCGACCAGGGCCCGTACGACGTGCGGCACGGCGAGGCCGACGAAGGCGATCGGGCCGACGGCGGCGGTCGCGGCGGCGCTGAGCAGGGTGGCGGCGAGCAGCCCGCCGCCCCGGGTGCGGGCCGGGTTGGAGCCGAGGGCGACGGCGGTCGCGTCCCCGAGGGCCAGGGCGTTGAGGCCGGGGCCGAGGGCCAGGGCGAGGAGGAAGCCCACGGCGGCGAAGGGCAGCACGGACCAGAACACGTCGAAGTCCCGGCCGCCGAGCGCCCCCACGACCCAGTAGCGGTAGCTGTCGAACACCTGCGGCTTGCTGAGGGTCACCGCCTGGATGAACGCCATCAGGACGGCGGTGAGCACGGCCCCGGCGAGCACCAGGCGCACCACGCTCGTCCCCGTACCGGCGGAGCCGATGACATGGACGAGCACTCCGGCGATCAGTGCGCCGGGCAGCGCCCACCACATGGTGTCGGTGGCCCCGGAGGCGCCGAGCCAGGCGGTCGCGGCGACGATGCTCGCGGAGGCGCCCGCGTTGATGCCGAGGAGGCCCGGTTCGGCCAGCGGGTTGCGGGAGACGCCCTGCATGAGGGTGCCCGCGACGGCGAGGCAGAGTCCGGCGAGGACACCGAGGGCGGTACGGGGGTAGCGGCTCTCGATGATGGTGGTGACGTTGTCGTCGGCGGTTCCGCCGAAGAGGCCGAGCACGCCGAGGACATCGCCGAACGAGGTGGAGCGGCTGCCGAACATGACGCTCGCGCAGAGCGCGACCGCCAGTGCGGCGACCGCCGCGACCGTCATGAGCAGGAGGAACGCCGGCCGAGCGGCACCGGAACGGGAGGTTCCGGCGCCGCTCGGCGGTGCGGCCGTGGTGGTTGCCATGGGAGTGAAGTGTGCCTGGTGACCTCGGCGGTCCGGATACCCGGCCGGGGTTACTTGCCGGCCGTCTTGACGGCCTCGTCGATGATCGGCAGGTAGCGCTCGATCGTCCACGGCACGGTCAGCGGGTTGATGATCGAGGAGGCGGTGACGAAGGAGTTGTCGTTGCTCGCGACGACGGCGCCCTTCTTGATCGCGGGGATCGCGCCGTACAGCTTCTGGCCCTCGATCTCCTTGCGGTTCTTCGCGTCCGTGTAGAACGTGAAGATCACATCGCTGTCCTTGAGCTTCTCGGCGTTCTCCAGGCCGATGAGGGCGGAGTCGGTGCCGGGGGTCTCCTTGAAGCCGTTGACGACCGGGTCGACCTTCAGGCCGAGCGAGGAGACCATCTTGACGCGCTGCTCCTCGGGCTTGAAGACGCCGAGGGTGCCGGGGCCCGAGTTGTAGATGTAGGAGAAGGTGACGTCCTTGTAGTTCGGCCGGGTGGCCGCGGCGTCGGAGAGCTGCTTCTCGATCTTCGTCTTGAGGGCGTCGGTGTCCTTGGTGCGGCCGAGCGCCTTGCCGATGATGTCGATCTGCTGGTCCCAGTCGGTGCTCCACGCCTGGTCCGGGTAGGCGACCGTGGGGGCGATGTCCTTGAGGACGTCGTACTGCTTCTGCGTGATGCCCGACCAGGGGGCCAGGATGACGTCCGGCTCCAGCTCGGTGATGGCCTCGAAGTCGATCTCCTCGCCGCCCGTGAACTGCTTGGGGAGCTTGTCGCCGGACTTCTTCACGGCTTCGTTGATCCACGGAAGGTAGCCGGACTTGTCGCTGCCCCACGGGTAGCTCTCGATGCCGACGGGGGTCTGGCCGAGGGCTATCGCGGTCTCGGCGGAACCCTGGCCGAGGGTCACGATGCGCTTCGGCTGCTCCTCGATCTTCGCGGTGCCGAGCGAGCTCTTGATCGAGACGGGGAAGGCGCCGGCACTCTTGCCCGTGTCCTTCGCCGCGTCCGCGTCTTTGCCGCTGTCGCCGTCCGAGGAGCAGCCGGTCAGGACGACGGCGAGGGCGACGGCGGTGGCCGAAGCGGCGAGGGTGTGGCGACGCACGCGGGTGAAGCCGAGCATGGGTGTTCCTCATGGTTGGACGAGCAGTGAGAGTTAGGCAAGCCTAAGCTAAACGTGCGGGGGCTCGCCACGCCCCCCTCCCCCACCGCCTCGGAAGAGCCGCACGGCCCACGGCCCCCGGGCCGCGGCCAATCCTCCCGCCGGGCGGCTCCGAATCACTGGTGAGAGCCCGTCCGGACTCCCGTCGCACGGCAGGTGGGACCCATGACCCAGACGCGATCACTGCTCACCCCCGATCTTCCGCCGCGCTTCGCGACGCCGGACCTCCCGGGGGCCCGCGTTCCGGTCGGCCCGCCGCCTCCCGGCCCCTCCGCCGACGCGCCGCCGGAAGCGGCCCTCACCCCCTCCCGGCCTCGTGCAGCGCCAGCCACACCCGGTCGCGTGTCAGCGGGAGTTCGGTGAACCTGATCCCGGTGGCGTCGCGCAGCGCGTTGGCGAAGGCCGGGGCGACCGGGTTGAACGGGCTCTCGCTCATCGACTTGGCGCCCAGCGGGCCGATCGCGTCCGAGGTCTCCATGAAGTGCACCTCGGTGCGCGGCACATCGGCGAACTGCGGCAGCCGGTAGCGGCGGAACGCGGCCGTGGTCACCTCGCCGCGCCCGTCGAGCCGTACGTTCTCGAAGAGCGTGGCGCCCAGCGCCTGCGCCACCCCGCCCTCGACCTGGCCCCGGCACTGCATCGGGTTCATCACCTTGCCCGCGTCGGCGGCGTGCACGCTGCGCAGGATGCGGATCTCCCCCGTGCCCGGGTCCACCGCGAGCCGGAACCACTGCGCGTTGAACGCCACCGAGCGCGGCGATCCGCCCCAGTGACCGTCCGCGAGAAGCTCCCGCCCGGCCGAACGGGCCGCCTGGAACAGCTCCTTGAGGCTGACCTCCCGTCCGGCGCACTCCACCGCCTCCGCCGTCAGCCGGCAGTCGCCCACCGCCGCCCCCAGATGGTGCGCCGCGAAGTCCAGTATCTGTACGGCGAGTTCATCGGCGGCCTTCATCACCGCCTTGCCCGCCACCACCGTTCCGGCCGAGGCGAAGGCGCCCGTGTCGTGCCGGACCACATCGGTGTCGGACTGGCGGATCGCGATCCGGTCGACGGCCGTGGAGAGGGCCCCGGCGGTGATCTGTTGGTGGACGGTCGTGGTGCCGTTGCCGAACTCGGCGGTGCCGACGGCGATGTCGTACGTGCCGTCCTGGAGCAACTTCACCGTGGCGTCCGCGAAGTGGCCGCCGGGCGGACCGGTGGCGATCATCGACATGCCGGTGCCCTGACCGACGAGCCAGCCCTCCGGTACGTCGTCGCCGGGCCCGTCCCCGTACTGCTCGATGGCGTTCCGTACGACCTGGAGGCACTGGTCGAGACCGTAACTGGCGATCTCCAGGTCCTCTTCCTCGCCGCCGGGACTGACCATGTGCTCGCCGGGGCCGATGATGTTCCGCTCCCGGAAGACCAGCGGGTCGACGCCCGTGCGCCGGGCCAGTTCGTCCATCACCGATTCGACCGCGAAGACGACCTGGCCGAGGCCGTAGCCCCGGAAGGCGCCCGCGGGAACGGAGTTGGTGTAGACGGAGTAGGCGTCCACCTTCTTGTGCGGGGCGCGGTAGACGGCCATCGACTCGCCGACGCTGTGGAACATCACGGCCGGGCCGTGGTTGCCGTACGCCCCGGTGTTCGCCACCACGCGCAGCTGGAGCGCGGTCAGCGTGCCGTCCGCCCGTGCGCCCGCCCGGACATGGACGGTGAAGGGGTGGCGGGTGGTGGCCCCGTAGAACTGCTCGGCGCGGGTGTACTCCAGCTTGACCGGGCGGCGCAGCCGCATCACGGCGAGCGCCACGATGTCCTCGACGATCATCTCCTGCTTTCCGCCGAAGCCGCCGCCGACCCGGCCCGCCAGCACCCGTACCTGCTTCAGCTCCAGCCCGAACAGGGCGCAGAGAGCGCGGCGGGTGAGGAAGGGGGTCTGGGTGCTGGAGCGTACGGTGAGCCGTTCCTCACCGTCCTCCCCGTTCTCGTACCAGGCCACCGCGCCGTGCGTCTCCAGGCTGGCGTGCTGGACGCGCTGGGTGCGGAAGGTCTCCTCGTGGACGGCGTCCGCCTCGGCGAAGCCGTCCGCCACCGAGCCGATCTCGCCGTGGACCTCACCGACGACGTTGTTCCCGGGGCGGGCGATGCGCGACTCGGGCCCCTTGTCGTGGACGACCGGTGCGCCGGGGGCCATCGCCTCCTCCGGGTCGGTGACGTAAGGGAGTTGCTCGTACGTCACCTCGATGCGGCGGCACCCCTCCTCGGCCGCCGCCTCGCTGTCGGCGACCACGGCGGCGACGCGCTGGCCGATGTACCGCACGGTGTCGTCGAGCAGCCGGGTGTCGTCGGGGTCCTCGGTGGGGTGTTCGTGGCGGGCGGTGGAGTAGAGGCGTTCGGGGGCGTCGTGGTGGGTCAGGACCAGGTGGACGCCGGGGACGCGGAGGGCGGCGGCCGTGTCGACGGCGAGGACGCGGGCGTGCGGGTGCGGGGAACGCAGGAGCTTCATGTGGAGGAGGCCGGGGACGTCGAGGTCGAAGGTGTAGCGCGCGGTCCCGGTCACCACCTGGGGCCCGGCCGGGGCGCCCAGGTTGCGGCCGACGGCCCGTCCGGCGTCCGGCTCCTCGGTGTGCCGTACGCCGCGCACCGCGTCCTCGATGGCCCGGTAGCCGGTACAGCGGCAGATGTTGCCCTTGAACGCCCGGGGCAGATCGGCCAGTTGCTCGTCGTCCAGGGCGGCCGTCGTCATCAGGTACCCGGCGGTGCAGAAGCCGCACTGGAAGCCCTGCGCTTCGAGGAACTTCCGCTGTACGGGGTGGAGTTCGCCGTCCTCGTCCGCCAGCCCCTCGACCGTGGTGACGGCTCGCCCCTCGGCGCGCACGGCCGGGTAGAGGCAGCTGTGCACCGGCTCCCCGTCCACATGGACCGTGCACGCCCCGCAGTCCCCCGCGTCACAGCCCTTCTTGACGCCGAACCAGCCGCGCTCGCGGAGGTAGGTGCGCAGGCACTGACCGGCGCGCGGCTCGTCCGCGAAGGGCCTGCCGTTGATGTGGATGCCGTAGCTCATCCCGCCGCTCCCCCCGAAGTCAGTTCCCGGCGGATCTCCTCCGCGAAGCGGAGCGTCATGTACCGCCGCCACGCGGGCAGTCCGTGGATGTCGTCGAACCAGCCGTCGGCGCCGACCGCGGAGTCGACGGCACCGCGCAGCGCGTCCCGGTCCGGCGGCAGCGGGAACCAGAGGCGAAAGGGCCGGACCGTCGCCGCGCTCACCGTCACGGCCAGCGAACCGTCGGCCGGGTCCAGGGCCCCGATGACCAGCACCCCCGAGCGCCCGAGCCCGTAGAGGGACGCCTGGCGGAACGCCGTACGGGAGGCGAGGGCGCGGGCGGGCAGGGTGACCGAGCGCAGCAGCTCGCCCTCGCCCAGGTCCTTCCGGCCCGCGCCGAGGACGAAGTCGGCCACCTTCACCCGCCGCAGCGAACCGTCCTGGGCACGCAGCAGACAGGTGCCGTCCAGGGCGGCGGTGAGCGAGATCATCGGTCCGGCGGGCAGGGCGTTGCAGAGGTTGCCGCCGACGGTCGCCATGTTCCAGATCTTGAAGGAGGCGAGAAAGGCCCGGCAGCACTGTTCGACGAGCGGGGCGGCCGGGGCGCCCCAGGCGCGCCCGAACCGGGACAGCCGCGCGATCGTGCAGGTCGCCGCCAGCTCCAGCGAACCGTCCGGCAGTTCGCGCACCGGCTCCCAGCCCGTCCGGCTCAGGTCCACCAGCCGCCGCAGGTGCGGCTGCGGTTCGGAGAAGAGGTAGGTGCCCCCGCCGAGCCAGGCGTCGCCCGGCCGCCAGGGAACGCGGCTGCGGGCGTCCCGCACTTCGAGCACCGTGTTGAGGTCCATGGCGTCAGTGAAGCGCCGGGGCGGGGGCCCGCACGACTGGTTCACCGTACGGAAATACACCAGGCCGAAGCCGTAACACTGGAGGATCAACCAAGAGGTGTTTTCCTCTTCCAGCCTGGCATTTACGATGCGGTAACACGCATTGACCTCGTGAATGCGCTACGGCGAGTGTGGCGCCCGGCAGCCCCGGCATGATCCAGAAGCAAGGCCCTAGGAGACCGCTCATGCACGTCGAAGACCTCCTCCGGCTGGAGTCCCTGGACCTGACCCTGCTCTGGGGCGGCCCGCCGCTCCTGGCCCGGGAGATCAGCGGGGTCACCGCGACCGATCTGGAGGACCCGGGGCGGTTCCTCCAGCGGGGCGAGATCGTGCTCAGCGGCCTGGTGTGGTGGAGCGCGGCGGACGAGGAGGCGACGGCGGACCGGTTCGTGGCGGCCCTGCGGGAGGCCGGGGCGGCGGCGCTGCTGGCGGGCGAGGAGACGCACGGGAGGGTTCCGGACGTGCTGGTGGACGCGTGCCGCCGCCATGACATCGCGCTGCTCTCGGTCCCGGTGCACACCTCGTTCCGGGCCGTCACCGACACGGTGTACCTGCGGCAGTGGGGGGACCTCAGCAGACGGCCCGCCGACCACTACGCGCTGCCGGAGAACGTACGGGGCGAGCTCAGCCGCCTCCTCGCGGACGGCGCGGACGCGGACACCCTGCTCACCCGGGCGACCGGCCATCTGGGGGCGCCGCCCTGTTACGTGTTCAGCGCCACCGGCCGGACGGTCGCCCGCACGCCCGCCGCCCGGCCGCTGCCCGCACCGCAGGCGGCCCGGCGGCTGCGGGCGGCGGCGCCCTCCCCGCCGTCGACCACCTTGCGGGTGGACCCGGACGCGTCCCCGTACGGGCAGTGGTTCCTGCATCTGCCCGAGGCGGTGGACGCCCCGCCGCGCATGCTGCACGAGATAGCCGAGGTGTTCGCCCAGCACCGGCAGGGGCTGCTGCGCCGCGAGGCCGCCGCGCGCGGTCCGGCGGGCGAGCTCCTGGCCCTGCTCGACGCCCCGGATGCCGGTTCCGCGCCGCTCCCGGCGGCCCTGCGCGCCTGCGGGCTCCCGGACCACGGCCCGTACACGGTGATCGCCCTGTCGGCGGGGGCGGAGGAGGGCACGGAGGCGCTGGAGGAGGTGCTGCGGCATCTGACGGGGTGCCGGTTCGCGGTGGCGCGGTCGGCGGGGGGTGAATCCGTGGCGGTGATCGCCCCGGCCCCGGCCCCGGAGCGCGCGGATGCGTCCGCCGCCACGGCTCCGGCGGCCCCGGCGGCTGCGGGCGCGACCGGTTCCACGGGCCCGGAGTCATCGGACGCGGCCGTCGCCGTGCTCAAGGCGCTCTGGCCCACGCTGCACGCCTGTGACAGGGCCGCACCCCTCCCCCACGGCGGCATCAGCGCTCCGGCCGCCACCCCGGCCGGGCTCAACGGCGCGCTGGTGCAGGCCCGTTACGCGCTGACGGCCGCCGGGAGGTCAGGGGGCGCGCGGCTCACAGCGATCGAGGAGCTCACGACCCTCGGCGCCCTGCTCGCGGGCGTCCCCGACGACGTACGGACGGCCTTCGGCATCCACGCGCTCGGCCCGCTCGCCGATGCCGCGAACCCCTCCCACCGGATGCTGCTGGAGACCCTCGACACCTTCCTGACGCACAACGGTTCCTGGGCGCGGACGGCCGAGGCCCTGCATCTGCACGTCAACACCGTGCACTACCGCATCCAGCGCGTGGAGCTGCTCACCGGCCGCGATCTGGCCCGCCTGGACCACAAACTGGACCTCAAGGCGGCGCTGCTCTGCCGTTAGGGCGTCCCCGGGGATCAGTCCTGGGCGAGATCGTCCGGGGCGGACCGGGCGAGATCGGCGAGGGTCGCGAGGGCGCGGGTGAGGGTCTGCTCCGTGGGCGAGGCCAGGCCGATACGGACGGCGTGCGGTGTGCGGTGGCGGCCGACGGAGAACGCGGCGGCCGGGGTCACCGCGATGCCCTGCCGCGCGGCGGCGGCGACGAAGGTGTCGGCCCGCCAGGGGCGCGGCAGCTCCCACCAGCAGTAGTACGAGGCGGAGTCGGCACGGGTCACGAAGTCGCCGAGGTGGCTCCGCGCGATCCCCTGCCGCGCCTCGGCCTGCCGCCGCTTGGCCCGTACGAGCGTCTCGACGGCACCGTCCGCCTGCCACTGGGCCATCGCCGCCAGGGGGAAGCGCATCGGCATCCAGCCCCCGGAGCGCAGCGCGGCAGCGACCCGGCCCGTCACGGCGGCGGGCGTCACCGCGAACCCGAGGGAGAGCCCCGGGGAGAGCCGTTTGGAGAGGCTGTCGACGAGGACCGTCCGCTCCGGCGCACGGGACGCGAGGGGCGGCAGATCACCCCGGAGGAAGGACCAGACGGCGTCCTCGACCGCGTGGATGCCGTACGTCAGCAGCACATCGGCCAGCCGGTCCAGCCGGTCGGCGGGCATGCTGAGCGACAGCGGATTGTGCAGCACGGGCTGTACGTAGACGGCGTGCAGCGGCTCCGCCCGGTGCGCCTCCTCCACCGCCTCGGGGACAAGCCCGGCCGCGTCCATGGCGAGCGGCACCAGGGTGACGCCGAGCTTGGCGGCGATCGCCTTGAGCACCGGGTACGTCAGCTCCTCGACGCCCAGCCGCGCGCCCGGCCGTGTCAGCGCCGCGACGGCCGCCGAGATCGCCTGACGGCCGCCGCCCGCGAAGAGAATCCGCGCCGGATCGGGGCGCCAGCCGCCCCGGGCGAGGAGATCGGCGGCGGCCTCGCGGGTGGCGGCGGTCCCGGCCGCTCCGACCGGGGCCAGTACGGACTCCAGAGCGCCGGGGCGGGCCAGCCTGCCCAGCCCGGCGGCGAGCAGCTCGGCCTGGCCGGGCACCACCGGGTAGTTGAGCTCCAGGTCCACCCGGCTGTCGGCGGGTTCGGAGAGCGCGGGGGCGGCGCTCTCCGAGATGTCCCGCACGAAGGTGCCCCGGCCCACGTGGCCGACGACGAGACCCCGGCGGGCGAGCTCCTGGTAGACCCGGGTGGCCGTGGAGTTGGCGATGCCGTACTCGCGGGCGAACTCCCTCTGGGTGGGCAGCCGTTCACCCGCCTTCAGCCTGCCCGCATCGATCTCCTCCGCCACCGTGTCGGCAACGCCGCGGTACTCCTTCACACGTCTCACCCCTCGCACCCGCCGTACCGGCCGTATCCGTCGGTATCGAGCACACCATCCTATTGCACCGAGTTCAATATTCACATTGAACCGAGCTGGAGAGGAACATACACTCGCATTGCCCCGACGTACGCGGTGCACCCCTGCCCCTTCCGTACGCATCACGAACAGAGAGCGGACCCCGTCATGGTTGAGCCGGCCGGAGTGCTGGGGGTCGCGATGGTGGCCCTGGGAATGGTGCTCACCCCCGGCCCGAACATGATCTATCTCGTCTCCCGCAGCATCACCCAGGGCAGACGGGCCGGGGTCGTCTCCCTCGGCGGTGTCGCCGTGGGCTTCCTGGTCTACCTGCTGGCGACGAACCTCGGCCTGTCGGTGGTCTTCATCGCGGTGCCCGAGCTGTACGTCGCGGTGAAACTGGCGGGCGCGGCCTATCTGGCGTACCTCGCGTGGAGCGCCCTGCGGCCCGGCGGCGTCTCCGTCTTCGCCCCTCAGGACATGCCGCACGACTCCCCGCGCAGACTTTTCACGATGGGCCTGATGACGAATCTGCTCAACCCGAAGATCGCCATCATGTACCTCTCCCTCATCCCCCAGTTCATCGCCCTGGAGTCGGGGAACGTGCTGCTCCAGGGGCTCGTGCTGGGTTCCGTCCAGATCGTGGTGGCCCTCACCGTCAACCTGTCCATCGTCCTGGCCGCCGGGACCATCGCCGTCTTCCTCGCCCGCCGCCCCTCCTGGCTCAGGGTCCAGCGCTATCTGATGGGCACGGCACTGGGGCTGCTCGCGGTCTCGGTCGCCATGGACACCTCGGCCCCGGCCCGTTCGGCCTGAGGCCGGAGGACCCGCCGCGACGGGTCGCCTCCCCGGTGTTCTCACGGCTACGCTCGACCCGATGCGGCGGGCGAGGTGCCCGGGTGTGGACAGTGAGCGTTTCCCGGTGGGGGTCGGCATGGTGACTGGTCGTGTGGTGCGTTTCGACAGTACGAGGGGGTACGGGTTCATCGCCCCCGAAACCGGTGGGGACGATGTATTCCTGCACGTGAACGATATGCAGGTGCCCGAAGCACTGATCAGTGCCGGTGTGATGGTGGAGTTCCGGATCGAGGAGGGCGAGCGGGGCCCGAAGGCGTCGGAGGTCCGCCTCGCCCCCGGGGAGAGCGGCAGGCAGGCCGCCCCGTACGACGACTCGCTCTGCGATGTGCTCAGCACGGCGGAGTTCACGCGGGAGGTCACCGAGGCCCTGCTCGCGGCGGCGCCCTCGCTCACCGGGCAGCAGATCCTCCAGGTCCGCAGCGGGCTGGCCCAGTTCGCGAAGAACCACGGCTGGACCGAGGACTGAGTCAGGGGCCCCCTCTTCCCTTCCGGGGGAAGGGGACCCGTCCGCCCACATTCAGATGTTCTCGTCATCCAGATGTTCTGTGTATCTTGTACGTCGAGCGGCGATGCGGCCACCTCCGGCCGCCCCCGTTCTCCCGCCTCTCTTCCACATCCCGCACCTCTCGCATCTCTCGCACCCGATGGGGCCGCGCCATGACCCAGTCCGTTCCGCCCCGTACGACCAGCACCGACCTGCTGGTCCTGCACGCCCTCCGCTGCATCGGCTTCTCCGGAATCGCCGGGGTGGCCGGGGCGACGGGGCTCCCCGAGGCCGACGTCGAATCGGAGCTGATCGATCTCGCCGTGGCCGGACTCGTCACCCGTACCGCCGGGGACTTCGGCGGATGGGGGCTTACGGAGGCCGGGCGGGCGGCGGACGCCGGGCGGATCGCCCAGGAGGTGGCGGCTGCCGGGGTCCGGACCCGGCTGACCTCGGCGTTCGACCGGTTCATGGTGCTCAACCCCGAGCTGCTCGACCTCTGCACGGCCTGGCAGACCCGCACCGTGGACGGCGCCCTGACGATGAACGACCACGGTGACCCGTCCTACGACGCCCGGGTGCTCGGCCTGTTCACGGAGTTCCACCGGCGCGCCGAGCCGGTCTGCGCCGAGCTGTCCGGGGCGCTGGCCCGCTTCGGGCGCTACCCCGTCCGGCTCGCCGACGCCCTGGCCCGCGCGCGGGCGGGCGAGCCGGCGGCGGTGGCGGACAGCACCTCCTCGTACCACACCGTCTGGTTCCACCTGCACGAGGACCTGCTGGCCACGCTCGGCATCCCGCGCCACTGACTCCCGCCCGCACCCCCCGGAGAGGACCGCGCCATGACCTGGATTCACCCGCTCTCGGCCGAGGTCGAGGAGACGGCGGACGTCCTCGGCGGCAAGGCGCACGGGCTGATCGCGCTCCGCCGCCTGGGGCTGCCGGTGCCGCCGGGGTTCGTCATCGGTACGGGGGCGTGCCGCGCCTTCCTCCGTACCGGACGGCTGCCCGACGGCCTCGGCGCCGAACTGGCGGCGGCCGTCGCCGCTCTCGAAACCGCCACGCAGCGCAGACTCGGCGGCCTCCGGCGGCCGCTCGCGGTGTCCGTCCGCTCGGGCGGCAGGGTGTCGATGCCCGGCATGATGAGCACCGTCCTCAACCTCGGGCTCACCACCGCCGCGACCGCCGCCCTGGCCGACGAGACGGGCGACCCGCGGTTCGCGCTCGACGCACGGCTGAGGTTCCTGACCGGCTTCGCCTCCGAGGTCGTCGGGGTGGGCCCGGAGAGCCTGGCGCGCGTCGACCGTACGCCCGCCGGACCGGACACTGGCACGGACCGCCTCGCCGAGGCGATCGAGGACGTCGGGCGGATCGTCGCGGAGCACGGCGGCGCCCCCGTTCCCGACGACGCCGCCCGGCAGTTGGAGCTGGCCGTCGCGGCCGTGTTCTCGTCCTGGAACACCCCGCGCGCCCGGACCTACCGCGAACTGCACGGCATACCGCACGACTTGGGCACCGCCGTGACCGTACAGGCGATGGTCTTCGGCAATCGCGACCGGCACAGCGGGACGGGCGTCGCGTTCAGCCGTGATCCCACCACCGGGGAGCATGTCCCTTACGGCGAGGCCCTGTTCGGCCGCCAGGGCAGCGACGTCGTCTCGGGCGCGTCACTGACCGAACCGCTGGGCGAACTGGCCGTCCGCGAACCCGCGGTGTGGGACCGTCTGCTGTCCGCCCTGCACCGGCTGGAGGAGCACCACCACGACGCGTGCTACGTCGAGTTCACCTACGAGGCGGGCGAACTGTGGCTGCTCCAGGTGCGGCCCGGGCGGTTCACCGGGCGCGCCGGGGTCCGGGTCGCGGTCGACCTCGCCGACGCGGGCACGATCGGGCGCGACGAGGCGCTGCTCCGCGTCGCACCGGGGCACCTCGCCCACGTACGTACGCCCCGGATCACGGCGGTCGGACCCGGCGCCCTGTTCACCCGGGGGCTGGGCGCCTCCCCCGGTGTCGCCGTCGGCCGGCTGGCGACCACCGCCGACCGCGCGGTGCGGCTGGCGGCGGGCGGCCCGGTCGTCCTGCTGCGCCCCGAGACCTCCCCGCTCGACCTGCACGGCCTGGCGGCCGCCGCCGGGGTCGTCACCGCGCGCGGCGGCCCGGCCAGCCACGCGGCCGTCGTGGCGCGGTCGATGGGGAAACCCGCCGTCGTGGGTGCCGCGGGCCTCACGGTCGATGCCGCCGCCGGCTCTGTCCGGGCGGGCGGACGGACGCTGGCCGAGGGCACGCTGATCGCCCTCGACGGGACGGGCGGGGAGGTCGTCGTCGGCACACCCCGCATCGCCGCGTCCTCGGCCGACGCACAGCTGGACCGGCTGCTGGCCTGGGCCGACGACGTCACGGGCGATACGGCCCCGGGCCGCGAGGCATCCGAACGCCTCGCCTCGGCACAGGCCGTCCTCCGGCGGACCGGTCACGGGTCCACGTCCCCGGGGTGACCGCGCGGGCCGCCCGGAACGTCCGGGCAGCTCCGGACGGCCAGGGGCCGCCCGGCCCCCGGCCACCCGCCCCTCACCTCCGCGTGCTCCCGGTGCGGGGGTTCAGCCGGTCGCCGACCGTGGCCACCACCGTCTTCCAGGCGTCGTCGACGAAGAAGTGGTCCCCCTCGAACGCGGCCAGCTCGAACGGGCCCGTGGTGTGCCGCTGCCAGGCGGAGAGCTCCGCCAGGCTCACATCCGCGTCCTGCTCACCGCCCAGGGCGGTGACCGGGCAGCTCAACGGCGGTCTCTCCACGTACGCGTAGGTCTCCGAGGCGGTGAAGTCGGCCCGCAGCATGGGCAGGAGGAGCTTGCGGAACTCGGGGTCGGTCAACGCCCTTAGCGTGCGCGACCGTTCACTGAGCCTCGCCAGGAACTCCGGGTCCGGCAGGTGGTGCAGGACCTCCTCGCGCAGGGGCAGATGGGGCGCCCGGTGGCCCGACACCAGCAGCCGCACCGGCTGGATGCCGTGCTCGGCCACCAGTATCCGGGCGCACTCGAAGGCCAGCAGGGCGCCGAGGCTGTGCCCGAACAGCGCGACCGGCCGGTCCGTCCGACTGGCCAGCCTGGTCCGGACGTCGGCCAGCAGATCGTCCCAGCGGTGCCGGGGCGTCTCGCCGATCCGCTCGCCGTGGCCGGGCAGTTGCATGGGGCACACCTCGATGTCCGGCCCCAGGTGCCGCCGCCACCGGACGTACGTCTGGGCGTTGCCGCCCGCGTAGGGGAAGCAGAGCAGGCGCAGGGGCTCAGTCACCCGGGTTCACCCCCGTCATGATCGAGGCGATGGTGCGGAGCAGGACGTTGGAGGTGCCCTCGTAGATCTTTCCGGCCTTGGCATCCCGGTAGAACCGCTCGACCGGGTAGGCGTCGGTGTAGCCGTTCCCGCCGAGGGTCTCCACGGCCACCGAGGCCGCCCGTTCGGCCACGTCGGACGCGATGTACTTCGCCATGGCGGTCAGCCGCATCAGCTCGACGGGGTCGGTGCCCCGGCCGCAGAGGCCGACCGCCTGGTACAGCAGCGCCCTGGCCGCCGCCAGCCTGCTGGCCACATCGGCCAGCGGGAACTGGACGCCCTGGTAGTCGGCTATCCGGCTGCCGAACTGCTCGCGGACCCTGCTGTAGCCGACCGCCACGTCCAGGGCGCCCTGGGCGAGCCCGACCATCTGCGCGGCGATACCGAGCCGCCCGAGGTCCAGTCCGGCCATCGCCACCGTCTGGCCACCGCCGGGCGGGCCGATGCGCTGGGCGGTACGGACCGGGGTCCGGTCCAGGACCACGTCCGATGTGGCCGCCGCCCTCACCCCCATCTGCTCCACCCGGTGGTCCAGGGAGACCCCGGGCGCGTCGGCGGGGACCACGAACGCCGTCGGGCCGCCGTCGTCGGCCAGGGCGAAGACGAGGAGCAGATCGGCGTTGCGCGCGTTGCTGGTCCACCGCTTGCGGCCGCTGAGCACATAGCCCGCGCCCTCCTGGCGGGCGACGGTGGCCAGGGCGAACGCGTCGCTGCCCGCCTGCTCCTCGGAGAGGGCGAAGGCGCCGATCCTCCCGGTGGCCAGCTGCGGGAGGTACTGCCTGCGCTGGTCGCCCGAGGCGTGCCGGAGCAGCGTTCCGGCGACGAGGACGTTGTGCACATGGACCCCGACGGCGACGCCGGGATCGACCCGGGCCACCTCCTCGACGGTGAGGATCAGCTGGCACAGGGTCCCGCCCGTACCTCCGTAGCCGCGCGGGATCTCCACCGACATCAGCCCCTCGGAGAACAGGCGTTCGCGCAGGGTGGCGTCCAGTGCGGCCGTCCGGTCCATCTTCGCGGAGAGCGGGGCGATCTCCTCCTCGGCGAACCGCCGGACCCGCTCCCGCCACCGCTGGTTCTCCGGGCTGCCGGGGTGGTCCGTCGCGGGCTGTCCGGGTGCCGCGTTCACCGGGCCTCCTCCGCCGCGACCGGGCGTACGGCCTCCACCGCACGCGCCAGCTCCCCGACCGTACGGGCGGCCAGCAGATCGCTCACCGCCAGGTCGAGCGCGTGCTCACCGCGCAGCCGGGCGGTCAGCCGCATCGCGCCGAGCGAGTTCAGGCCCAGCTCGCCCAGCCCGTCGCCCACGCCCACGTCCGGGATCTGGAGGAGCTCCGCCAGCAGCCCGGTGAGCAGCCGTTCGGTCCCGGTCCTCGGGGCGATGAACCGGGCGGCCGTCGCGGTGTCCGGTACCGGCAGGGCGGAGATGTCCACCTTGCCGCCCGGGGTGGTGGGAATCCGGTCGATCCAGTACACCGCGACCGGCACCATGTGCTCGGGCAGCCGTGCGCGCAGGAGCTCCCGCAGCGGTTCGGCGAGCCGGGGACCGGCGGCCCGGTCCGGGTCACGTCCGTCGCTCCGGTCCGGGCCCAAGTCCGGTTCCTGGAGCGGGCCATGAGGTACGGCGTAACCAACGAGCCGCTGTGCTCCACCGGTTCCGTGGACGGCCACCGTCGCCGACCGCACCCCCGGCGCCTCGCGCAACGCGGCCTCGATCTCGCCCGGTTCGACGCGGAAGCCGCGCACCTTGACCTGCGCGTCGGCGCGGCCGAGGAAGCGGAGCTCCCCCTGAGGGGTGGTGGTGGCGAGGTCACCGGTGCGGTACATGGGGCCGGTCGGCGGGTCGCTCAGCGGGTCGACGGCGAAACGCTCCGCGGTGAGCCGGTCCCGGTCGTGGTAGCCCGCGGCGACCGCGGGACCGGCCACGCACAACTGGCCGGTGGCGCCCACCGGTACGGGGCGGTCGTGCTCGTCCAGGAGGTACACCCGCTGGTTGGGCAGCGCGCGGCCGATCGGGACCGGCCGGTCGGTCCGTACGTCCTCCTCGCGCACGAGGTGGTAGGTGGAGACCACGGTGGCCTCGGTGACCCCGTAGAGGTTGTACAGCTCGATGTCCCGGCCGCCGGACCGGGCGAACCAGGGCCGCAGGAGCGCGGGGTCCAGCCGGTCGCCGCCGAGGAAGACCCGGCGCAGCGCGGTGTCGTCGGGCAGTTCGGGCACCAGGTGCTCGAAGAGCGAGGGGGTCTCGCTGAGCACCGTCACCCGCTCCTCGGCGACCAGCCGGGCCAGGGCGCGCGGATCGCGTCCGGTCTCCCGGTCCACCACGACGAGCGAGGCGCCGTTGCCCAGCGCGCCCCAGATCTCCCACACCGAGTAGTCGAAGGCGAAGGAGTGCGCGAAGGTCCACACGTCCTCCGCCGTGAAGCCGAAGACCTCGCGGCCCGCGGCCAGCAGGCTCTGTACGTGGCGGTGGGTGATCGGCACGCCCTTCGGCCGTCCGGTCGAGCCCGAGGTGTGGAGGAGGTAGGCGGGCGTGCCGGGGCCGCAGGCCACCGGTGGAACGTCACCGGACGGCTGCCGGTCCACGTCGGCGAGGGTGACCACCCGGGCCCCGCCCGTCGTGAGCGAGCCGTCCGGCGCGCCGTCGGTGAGCACCAGTTCCGCCCCCGAGTCGGCCAGCACGTCGGCCAGCCGGTCCGCCGGGTACTCCGGGTCCAGGGGGACGTAGGCGGCACCGGCCTTGAGCACCCCGATCATGGCGGCGACCAGTTCGGCGGAGCGGGGCAGGCACAGGCCCACGCGGGCCGCGTCCGGACACCGCTCACGCAGGGCGGCGGCGATCCGGTCGGAGTACGCGTCGAGCTCCCGGTAGGTGAGCGTACGGCTTCCGCAGCGTACGGCGACCGCCTCCGGGCGCAGCCGCGCGTGGTGCCGGAAGGTCTCGTGGAGGGGTTCGGTGCCCGGCTCGGTGAGAGGGGTGGTCGCGGGCTCCGGGGTGCTGAGGAAGGTCAGCTCTCCCAGAGTCACTTCGGGGCGTTCGATCATCTGCGTCAGTACGGCGACGACTTCGGCGGCGAACCGCTCCGCCATCTCGTCGGAGACCTTCCGGCGGTCGTGGACGACCCGCAGCGGCATGTCGGCGCCCGGCATGATCACCATGGTGATGGGGAAATGGGGCCTGCCGTCGTAGCTCAGTCCGGTCATCTCCGCCCCGACGTCCGCGAGGTCGAAGTCCGGCATCGGCACGTTCTCGTAGGAGACGCTGCTCTGGAGGACCGGGACCGCGGAGTCCGTACCGAGCAGGGACTGCATCTCGGTGAGCGGGACGGCGCTGTGTCCGCTCGCCTCCATGACGTACGTGCCGAACTCCCGCAGCCAGGTCCGCAGCACCGCCGTGGGTTCCAGCCTCCGGCGCAGCGGCAGGGTGGCGATCATCGGCCCCAGGATGTCCTCGGAGCCGACCAGGTCGGCGGGCCGGTGCGCCATGGTGATCCCGCAGGCCAGATCCGTACGGCCGAGGAAGCGGCCCAGGACGACGAACCAGGCGCCCTGGGCCAGCGTGGCGAGTGTCAGCTGTTCCGAGCGGGCCAGTGCGGTCAGCCGGGGAGCCAGATCGCCGAGGACGTGCTCGAAGTGGGCATGGGTGGGCTCGCCCGGGGGGACGTCGGTCCCGCCCAGGTCCACCTGCTCGACCGGCCGGTAGCCCGCCAGCTCCTCGCGCCAGAACTCCCGTGCCTTCTCGGGGTCCCGGTCGCGCCACCAGGAGAGGTAGTCGCGGTAGGGGCGGCCCGGCGGCGGGGCGGGCCGCCCTCCCCGGCACAGCGTCCGGTAGTGGTCGATGAAGTCCTGGATGGCCAGCGTGAACGACCAGCCGTCCATCAGCAGGTGGGAGAACCGCCAGGAGAACGTCCACCGGTCGTCGGCCCGCCGGATCAGCGTGCTGCGCATCAACGGCACATCGGCGAGGTCGAACCCCTCGGCCCGTTCGGCGTCCAGGGAGGCCCGCAGCCTCTCCCGCTGGGTCCGTCCGTCGAGATCGCGCCAGTCGAGCGTCTCCAGCGGCAGTTCGGCGGAGCCGTGCACGACCTGCACGGCGGTGCCGTTCTTGCGCCAGTGGAAGGAGGTGCGCAGGATCGGGTGCCGGTCGACGACCAGCTGCCAGGCCCGCTCGAAGTGTTCCGGGTGCATCGTCCCGGAGAACTCCAGCTCCAGCTGTTCCACATAGATACCGAGCCCCGGCTGAGCCAGCTGCTCGTAGAGCAGGCCCTGCTGGATCGGCGAGAGTTCGTAGATGTCCGCGATATCGCGGACAGGCCGCCCGGTTGCGCCGTTGTCCGTCATCAGAAGCCCCGTCCGCCGTTGTCCGTCATCACCAAGCCCCGTCCGCCGTTGTCACCGGTCATCGCAGTTCGTCCAGGAACGCGTCGAGTTCCTCCGCGGACAGGTCGGCCAGGGGGAAGTCGGACGGTTCGTACGAACCCTCCTCGGCCCCCCGGCAGTGCTCGGCGATCTCCCCGAGCACCGCGCCGAACGCGTCGGCCAGGCGGGTCGCCCCGTCCTCGGTCACGGAGGCGTCCAGCTGCCAGCGGACCCGCAGCGCGCCGTCCACCACGGCGGCGCTCAGCTGCCCCACCGCCCCCTCGTGCCAGCCCGCGGCCCCGGTCACCCCGGTGAAGTCCGCGGGCACCCCGATCGCGCCCTCGGTGCGGTCCCAGGTCACCAGCTCCCTGACCGCGACCGTCGCCCCGCGCACCGGGAGCGGTTCCCCGGTCCGGAGCCTGCTCTTGACCAGGCTCAGGGCGTCGCCGAGCGGTGCCTCTGCCGCCGTCGGCTCCACGGTCCGCAGCTCGGTCACCCGGCCCACCAGGCGTCCGGCGGGTTCGTCGCCCGCGGCCAGGTCGTCCCGGAGCGAACGCTCCACCAGAAGCTGCGGCGGCTCCTCCAGCGCCCTGCCCAGCGCGGCGGAGGCCGCCGCCGCCAGCACCTCGGCCGGGTCCAGGTGGTGGCTGCCCGCGGCGGCGGAGAACAGTTCGGCGGTACGTACGGCGTCCAGCTCGACCGTCCGCCGGAGGGGCAGGGCCCGCGGCGCCCCGGGGGTCCCGGCGAGGCCCGCCGGGTGCGCGAGCTCCCGGCGCAGCCCCCGGTTCCAGGCCAGCGGCGAACCGGCGCCCGCGCTCCACACCACCGGCCGCCCGGCCGCCAACCGCTCGTACGTCAGCGCCAGTTCGCGGCAGAGCAGGAGGACCGACGCGTCGTCCATCAGCCCCTGGGCCACCGCGCAGCCCAGCGCGCTGCCCCGCTCCCCCAGCCGGAACACCGCGAGCTTGACGGTCGGCCCGGCCTCGGTGTCCAGCTCCCCGGCCATCTCGCCGAGCATCTGCTCCACCGCCTCGGCCCGTACGTCGTCGGGCAGGGCGCCGAGGTCGATCTCCGGCACATCGAGGTCCTCGCCGCCGTCCGGCCGTACGGCGAACCGCCGGCCGTCCTCGGTGCGCACCCGGGTGCGCAGGGCGGGATGGCGGTCGGCCAGGGCGTTCAGCGCGCGGCTTGCCAGTACCGGGTCGAACGTGTCCGGTACGTCGAGCAGCACCGAGCCCGTCTGGGCGTGTGCCAGCGACTGGTGCGGGGTGAGCGCCACCGCCGCGCCGATGTCACCGATGCCCGCGTCGGCGGGTACGGCCCGGGCCAGTTCGAGGAAGTCGGCGCTCTCGAAGAGGCTCTGCGGGGTGACCGGGATGCCCTCGGCGTTGGCCCTGCCGACGAACTGCACCCCCATGATGGAGTCGCCGCCGAGCTCGAAGAAGTTGTCCCGCGCCCCGGGCCGGTCCACGCCGAGGAGGTCGGCGGCCAGGACCAGCAGGGTGCGCAGCGCCCCGGTGGCCTCCTCCCCGTCGTCGTCCGGCGCCTTCGCAACCGTCTCGGCGCTGCCCGCCCGCCGGGGGTCGGGCAGGGCCGAGCGGTCGACCTTGCCGTTGCCGCTCAGTGGCATCTCGTCGATGAGCACGAAGTCGGACGGGATCATGTACGAGGGCAGCGTGTCGGCGAGGTGGGCGCGCAACCGGCCCGCGAAGTCCGGGTCGTCCCGCATCGCCGGGTCGGCGGGGACGACATGGGCGACCAGCCGTTGCTGGGTGCGCGGGCCGAGTGCGGAGACCACGGCGCTGTGGAGGCCGGGGTGGCCGCCGAGTACGTGCTCGATCTCGCCCAGCTCGATCCGGTAGCCGCCGATCTTGACCTGGAAGTCGTCGCGGCCGAGGAACTCGATGGTGCCGTCGGGCAGATACCGTCCGAGGTCGCCGGTGCGGTAGAGCCGCTCCCCCGTCCCGGGGTGCGTGATGAACGACTCGGCGGTGCGTTGCTCGTCGTTCCAGTACCCCTCGGCGAGACCGGCTCCCGCGATGTGCAGGTGGCCCGGCACCCAGACCGGCGCGTGCCGCAGCCGGTCGTTGAGGACGTGGAAGCGCTGGTTGCGCAGGGGGCGTCCGTAGGGGATGGACGACCAGTCGGGAGAGACCTCGCCGATCGGGTGGGCGATGGACCAGACGGCGGCCTCGGTCGCGCCGCCGAGGCTGATCACCTCGGTCGCGGGGGCCACCGCCCGCAGCCGGTCCGGCAGGGACAGCGGTATCCAGTCGCCGCTGAGCATGGTCAGCCGCAGCGCGGGGAGCCGGTCCCCCGCGCTCTCCAGGTGCTCGACCAGCATCTGCATCAGCGCGGGCACCGAGTTCCACACCGTGACCCCGTGGCGGCGGCAGAGCTCGGTCCAGCGGTCCGGGCTGCGGCGGTCCGCCGTCCCGGGCAGCACGAGGGCCCCGCCCGCCGCGAGCATCCCGAAGACGTCGAAGACGGAGAGGTCGAAGTTGAGCGCGGACAGCCCGAGCACCCGGTCGCCCGGCCGGATGCCGAACCGCTCCTCGATGTCCACCAGGGTGTTCAGCGCGGCCCGGTGGCTGACCGCGACGCCCTTGGGCGTCCCGGTGGAGCCGGAGGTGTAGATGACGTAGGCGGTGTCGTCGGGCCGGGCGGGGCAGGTCCACGCGGGCACGTCCGCCGGGTCCCACCGCGCGTCCTCGGGGACCGGCAGCACCCGCGGCGCGTTCGGCCAGTGCGCCTCCGTGTCCGGTTCGGCCAGGACGCAGGCGATACCGGCCTGTTCGACCAGCCAGCGGCGGCGGGCTTCGGGGAGGCCGGGGTCGAGGGGTACGTACGTACACCCGGCGGCGGAGGCCGCGAGGGCCGCCACGGTCTGGCGCCACCCCTTGGCCAGTCCGATGCCGACCACGGCTCCCCGGCCGAAGCCCGCCCCGGTCAGCTCCTGGGCCAGCGCGACGGCGCGGCCGGTGAGTTCGGCGAAGTCGAGCGTACGGTCCTCGGTGATCACCGCCGGTTCGGCGGAGCCGGACCGGGCCAGCACCCGGGCGGGCAGCACGTCGTCGGGCAGCTCTCCGGCGGTGTCGTTGGCGGCGGCCCGGGGGGCGAGCTGCGCGGCGGGCAGGTCGAGGACCGGGGGGCGGTGCCAGCCCTCGGTCTCGGCCAGTCCCACCACGAAGTCCTGGTACGCCTGGAACATCTCGGCCATCATCCCCTCGGGGAAGAGCCCGTCGACGGCGTGCCAGGCCAGCTCCAGGTTGCCCCCGAACTCCAGCAGGAAGTGGTCGATCGTCACCTGCGGGGTCTGCGAGATGAAGTAGCTCTGCTCACCGAGCCAGTCCACCGGGGACGGCGCGGGCTTGCCGTCCACATCGCTGCCGAGCGCGCTGGTGAACACGACCGGCATGACGTCCCCGGCGCCGCCGCGCGCCCGGGCCCGCTCGCGCAGGATGCGTACGCCGCTGACGTAGCGGTGGTCGAAGTCCGCCCAGCTCTGCCGTTGCAGCTCGCGCACCAGCTCGGCGAAGTCGAGGGCCGAGACCGCGTCCACCTCCAGCAGGTCGAAGGAGGCGAACTCGCCCACCAGGTCGTCGACTTCCTCGTGGACCGGCAGCCGGTTGACGGCGGTGAAGTTCAGGGTGAACCGCTGGGACTTGCTCCAGGTGCCGATGGTGACGGCGAACGCCGCGAGCATGGCACTGGAGGGGGTGACGCCGAACTCGCCCGCCTTGGCCTTGATCCGGCCCCACAGCTCGGCGTCCAGCCGGGCGTGCCTGCGGACGAAGCCCAGCCGCTCGCCGCCCCCGGTGGCCTGCACGGTGGGCAGTTCGGGTGCGGCGGGCAGCTCGCGGACCCGCTTGCGCCAGTAATCCAGCGAACGCTCGTACCGGGGGGTCTGCCGCAGCTCCTCCTCGGCGAGGACGTAGTCGCGGAAGGTGAGGGTCAGGGGCGCGGGGTCGTGCCCGGGCTCGTGGTAGAACTCGCGCCACTGCGGCAGGAGTTGGTAGAAGAACGAGGAGACGTCGGCGACCAGCAGATCGAAGCTGATGTGGACCCGCACCTGATGGTCGGGCAGCAGGCTGACGCGTACCTCCCACAGCGGCCAGACATCGGCGGGGCGCACCTCGGTGCCCATCCGGTCGCGGATCTCGGCCAGTTGGCGTCCGGCCTCCCCCGCCTCCGTATCGCGCAGGTCGAGCACCTCGAACCGGTAGGGCTCCACCTCTTCGAGGACCCGCTGCCGCCCGTCGGGGAGGACCACCATGCGCAGCATGTCGTGCCGCTCCACGACCCGTTGCCAGGCCCGCTCCAGCCGGCCGGTCTCGATGGTGCGGCTGTCGAACTCGAAGTACAGGTGCGGGGCGACCCCGCCCATGTCGAAGCTGGAGAGCCGGCCGATCCACTGGGCCTGCTGCATCTCGGTGAGCGGGAACGGTTCGTACCGCTGGTCCGGCCGGGGGACGACGGTGGCGAGCCGGTCCCCGGCCCCGGCCCCGGCCGACGCTCCGGCCGCGCGCAGCTGCCCGGCCATGCCGCCGATGGTGGGGGTGGCCAGCAGCCTGCCCAGCTCCACGGTAACGCCGGAGGTGTCCTGGAGGCGGTTGAGCACCTGGATGGCGAGGAGCGAGTGGCCGCCGAGCTCGAAGAAGTTGTCCTGGGTGCCGATGGGCGCGATGCCGAACATCTCCTCCCAGATCCCGGCGATCGTGCGCTCCAGCTCGTCCGCCGGTTCCACGTAGGCGGTCACCAGGGTGCTCGGCCGGGTCGCCCGGGTGAGCTGCCCGTCCTCGGGCTCCTCGTGCTCGGGGACCTGGGACAGCGCGGGAGCACCGGTCGCCGCGCCGCGCGGTTCGATCCAGTAGCGGTCGCGCTGGAAGGGGTACCCGGGCAGTTCCACCCGGTCGCGCGGGCCCTGGTGGAGGGCGGGCCAGTCCACCGCGCCGCCGAAGAGCCAGATGTCCCCGACCGCCGTGCGCAGCAGCCGGCCGTCCTCGGCGGACTCGTCCGGCCTGCGCAGGGTGGTGACGGCGGCGGCACGGGGTCCGCCGGTCCCGGTGCCCGCCCGGGCCAGGGTGCTCAGGGTGTTGCCGGGGCCCACCTCCACGAGGACGGCGGGGCCGTCGCCGACCGCCGTACGCACCGCGTCGGCGAAGCGCACGGGGCGGCGCATGTGCGTGCCCCAGTACTCCGGGTCCGCGGCCAGCCCGGCGGTGATGGGCTCCCCGGTGACGCAGGAGACGAACGGCCTGGTGGGGGCGGCGAGTTGGGCCTCGGTCACGGCCCGGGTGAACGGCTCGACGACCGGGTCCATCATGGCCGAGTGGAAGGCGTGCGAGGTGTGCAGGGGGCGGACGGTGATCCCCCGGTCCGCCAGGAGCGCGCCGAACGCGGCCACCGCCTCGTGCGGCCCGGAGGCCACGCACAGGGTGGGGGAGTTGACGGCGGCGATGGACACCCCGGGCGGCAGGAGCGGCTCGATGTCCGCCGCGGCGGCGGCGACGGAGATCATGGCCCCCGTCGGCTGGTCCTGCATGAGCCTGCCCCGGACCGCGACCAGGCGTGCCGCGTCCGCCAGGGAGAGCACCCCGGACAGGGCCGCCGCGGTGAACTCACCGATGCTGTGCCCGACCATGACGTCCGGTTCGACGCCCCAGGACAGCAGCAGCCTGGACAGCGCGTACTCGGTGGCGAACAGGGCGGGCTGCGCGAGCGTCGTGTGGGTCAGCCCGTCCTCGGCGGGTACGTCGGGGTAGAGCACGGTCCGCAGGTCGAGGCCGAGCGGCCCGGCCAGCAGGCGGGCGCACTCGTCCATGGCGTCGGCGAAGACCGGTTCGCTCCCGTACAGTCCCTGGCCCATCCCGGGGTACTGCGCCCCCTGGCCGGGGAAGAGGAACACCACCTTGGCCGGGCTGTTGCCCGCGTCGGCGCTGCGCACCCGGCCCGGGTCGGCCCCGGCGAGGAGCGCCGCCGCCTCGGCGGTGTCGGCGGCCACGACGGCCCTGCGGTAGCGCATGGCGGTACGGCCGGTCTGGAGGGTGTGGGCGATGTCGGCCAGCGGGCGCCCGCCGAGTCCGGTGAGCCGCTCCGAGAGCGCCTCGGCCGCCGCGTCCAGGGCGGCCGGGGACTTGGCCGAGACGACGACCAGCTCGGGCCCGCCCGAGGGTCGGTCGGGGGTGGGTTCCGGGTCCGGCGCCTGTTCCAGCACCACATGGGCGTTGGTGCCGCCGATACCGAACGAGCTCACCCCGATCCGGCGGGGGGAATCCCCCTCGGGCCACTCGCGGAGTTCGGCGTTGACGAAGAACGGGGTGGAGGCGAAGTCGATACGCGGGTTGGGGCGCCGGTAGTGCAGGCTGGGCACCAGGGTGCGGTGCTGCAACTGGAGCACGGCCTTGATGAAGCTGGCGATACCGGCCGCCGACTCCAGGTGGCCGATGTTCGACTTGACGGAGCTCACCGCGCAGAACTGGGTGTCCGAGGTGTGCTGTCCGAACGCCCTGGTGAGCGCGGTGATCTCGATGGGGTCGCCGACGTGGGTGCCCGTGCCGTGCGCCTCGATCGCGGTGATCGACCGCGCGGGCACCCCGCTGTCGGCGATCGCGGCGGCGACCACCGCTTCCTGTCCGCTGACGCTCGGGGAGGTGTAACCGACCTTGTCGGCACCGTCGTTGTTGACCGCGGAGCCCTTGAGCACGGCGAGGACCCGGTCGCCGTCGCGGCGGGCGTCGGCCAGCCGCTTGAGCACGACCACGCCGACCCCGTTGCCGAAGACCGTGCCCGCGCCCTCGGCGTCGAAGGGGCGGCACCGCCCGTCCGGTGAGTAGATCAGGCCCTGTTCGTAGCGGTATCCGACCCGGTGCGGCACCCGGACACACACTCCTCCGGCGAGGGCGAGTTCGCAGGCGCCGGAGCGCAGGGAGGCGGCGGCCTGGTGCACGGCCACCAGCGAGGTGGAGCAGGCCGTCTGCACGTTCACCGCGGGCCCGGTCAGACCGAGCTTGTAGGCGGTGCGGCTGGCCAGGTAGTCCTTGTCGTTGTGGATCTGGAGCTCGAACATCGTCGAGTCGAGCACGATCCGGGCCCCGCCGAGCAGGTTGGACATCAGATAGGCGGGCATGTTGCCGCCCGCGAACACCCCGGCCCTCCCGCACCGGCCGGGATCGATCCCGGCGTGCTCCATCGCGTGCCACGCGCTCTCCAGGAAGAGCCGCTGCTGCGGGTCGAGCAGCGCCGCCTCCCGGGCGGTGAAGCCGAAGAACCTGGCGTCGAAGAGCTCGATCCCTTCGAGGGTCGGCGCGGCCGGTACGTAACCGGGCGCGTCGATGACGTCCCGGCCGATCCCCTCGGCCAGCAGTTCGTCCTCGGTCAGCCGCTCGACCGACTCGGTGCCGGAGCGCAGGTTGTGCCAGTAGGCGTCGAGGTCGGGGGCGCCGGGGAAACGGCCCGCCATCCCGACGACGGCGATGTCGACGGACGGACCGTCGTGATGAACACCCGAGGCGGGCACTTCGGAAACCACCGGGGAATCTCCTTTGCAGAGGAAGGGTCGGCCACGCGTCGGCGGGGATCGTCCAGGGGTGTCCGGCGACTCCGCGCGGCTCGGCGGGCGTCGTCCGCCCGTGCGGGATCGCCGGACACCCCCGACGGGTGTGCGGGTTCGGGTCTTACGGGTGAACACCCCTTACGGGCAGGTCACTTCGGGGGTTTACGGTGGGTCACTTCGGCAGCATCAGACGGTCGACGCGGTAGCCGGTCGAGCCGTCCACGCACAGGTCGGCGCAGACCTTGCCGAGCAGCGGGACGAACTTGAACCCCCACCCGCCGGTCGCGATCACGACGTTCTCCCCGCCGTGGAACCGGCCCTCGGCGGTGCCGAGGAAGAACTGCCGCTCGGGGTCGGACGGCAGCACGGCGAGGCAGGTCTCGCGGGCCAGCGGCCGCGGGTCGACGACGGGCAGATGCCGTTCGACCCACTCGGACATCCTGGCCACATGGCGCGGATCGGCCGTACCGGTCGCCCGGGCGGGGTCGGCCAGTGCGTTGACCTCGAACACCGGGCCGACCCGGACCTGGTCGGTGTCCTGCCAGGCGTTGGGCGGGAACCCGTAGAAGAGGTTGGTGTCCTCCTCGGTGGGTTCCTGGAAGACGAACCAGAACGGGTAGCGCACCCGGGGATCGCGCTGGCGCATGGTCACGAGCGCCATCTCGAACACCTGGAGATCGAGCCGGGTACCGAGCGGTTCGAGCAGCGTGTTGGCGTACGCGCCGTTGGCCAGGACCACCTTGCCCGCCCGGCACCAGCCGCGCGGGGTGCGCAGCCGTACGCCGTCGCTGTCGGGTACGAGCTCCAGCACCGCTTCCCCCGGCCGCAGCGCACAACCGGCGGATTCGGCCAGCCGCAGCAGGCCGTCCACCGTGGCCCGCACATCGACGGCCCCGCCGTCGGGCTGGACGAACCCCTCGAAGTGGCCGGGCAGACGGGTGAAGCCGTAGCGGCGCTCGATGTCGGCGGCGGTGAGCCACTCGTAGGGGATGGACAGGTCGTCCATGGTCCGGGCGGTCGCCGAGATCTTCCCCTCGTTGGTGGCCACGTCGACATCGCCGAACCAGAGGCTGCCGAACGCGTGCAGGAGCTGGTGTCCGGTGGCCCGTTCGAGCTCGCGCCACAGCGGCAGGGCCTCCCCGGTCAGCCGGCACAGGTCCGGCTCGGTGTACTGCAACCGCCAGTGCCGTTCCGCCCCGCTCGTGCCGCACTGTTCGTTGCCGAACGCGAACTGCTCGAAGACCGCGACGCGTTGGCCCCGGCGGGCGGCGTGCCAGGCCGAGGCGAGCCCGACCGGGCCGCCGCCGATCACGACGATGTCGAAGTGCTCCGTCTCGGTCACTGGGTCCAGCCCTTCGTCTTCCGCGCCGTTCCCGCCGCGATCGGTGTGCCCCGGACCTCCTGGCCGAGGACGGTGTCCAGCCGGGACGCGACCTGGTCGACCTGCCAGTCGGTCATGCCCGGGTGGCAGGGCAGGTTGACCTGCTGCTCGAACCACATGCGCTCGGCGACCGGGCACTCCCCGGCGTGGTGGCCCCTGGCCCGCCATTCGGCGAGCAGGTGCATGGGGAAGTAGCGCAGCTGCATCTGGACACCGAGGGCGTCGAGGCGGGAGACCAGCCGGTCCCGCAGGATGCCGTCGGCCGGGTCGGCGAAGAACGTGTACAGATGGTGTCCGTGGCGGACCGGCTCGGGGCCGCCGTGCATCCGTACCCCGGAGTACTGCTTGAGCACCTCCGTATAAGCGCCCGCGATATCCGCCCGTCTGCTCACCAGCCGTTCCAGTTTGGCCAGTTGTACGGTGCCCACCGCCGCGTTCGGCTCCGCGAGGGTGGCGTTCGTACCGCCGTACCGGATCGCCGAGCAGTCATGGGTGAAGGCGAAACCGGGGTGCATCATCCACGGATGCGCGCTCGTGCTCTCCCCGATGGCCCGTGCCTGCTCGCGGTAGACCGCGTCGGCGTCGTTGGACCGGATACGGTCCGCCCGTTCGGCCAGCGTCCGGTCGAACAGCGTGATCATTCCGCCCTCGCCGAGGGTGGTGATGTTCTTGCTGGAGTGGAAGCTGAAACAGCCGATATCGGCCAGCGCACCGGGCTTGCGCCCCCGGTAATCCGCGCCGAGCGCATGCGCGCAGTCCTCTATCACCGTGATTCCGTGCCGACGGGCGATCGGCATGATGGCGTCCATGTCGCAGGGCAGACCGCCGTAGTGCACGAGGATCACCGCCTTGGTACGGCTGGTGATCAGCGATGCGAAGTGCCCGGGGTCGAGGTTCAGCGTGTTCGGCTCGACATCGCAGAAGCGGACCTTCACCGGGTAGTTCAGCAGCGGCTGCACACTGGCCTTGTAGGTCTGCGGGGTGGCTATGACCTCATCGCCGTCGTTCAGGTCGAGCAGCCGTATCGCGATCTCCAGTGCCACGGTCCCACTGGTCACCGAAAGCGCGTGCGGTACGCCGAGGTACTCACGGAAACATCGCTCGAACTCTTCCCGGCAGCGTCCCCCCGACAGGTTCTCACCGGAGTTGACCAGCCGGGTGAGCACGCCGATCTCCTGCTCACCGAGCACGGACCCGAGTTCCGGGTAGGGAATCTCGTACGACTTCTCCACCATCCACCTCCAAGACTCCCGACCGCCTGAAACACCATGTCACCCGAAAGTCCGGGCATCGATGCGCTTATCCGGGACAGTACCGCCCTGAAAACCAGCTCGAATTTTCTGCGGCCGCCTCTGCGCACCGCAGACTTTCGATATTCGTCCGGCATGGGCGCAACACTCTCAAATCCCACCGGCATCGGGAATACAACGCTTGTTCTAACGCCGTTGTACGACTTCGGCACAACGGACCTGTACCAGGGGTGGAAGACCATCGGACCGTCCGTACCCGGAAGATGAGGCACCCCCGGCGGTCCCGCCGAAAACCCGCTTCCGGCCGCGGGGCGGTCCCGTACCGGGCGGTTAGTACCGACGTACTAGTCCATTGTCAGGCCGAGAGGCGTCGATTAGCCTCGGCCTGCGCCGCCGCAACGGGGCTTCCGCGACAGGGGTTTCGCGAGAAAAGCGGAAACACCACCGCGAAAACGCCACCCACCCGGAATCCTCGTCACCAGAATTCAAGGAGCCGCCGTGTCCGTGGACGTACTCAAGCAGTTGTTGCTCGATATCGGTATCGCGGAGCAGACGCTGACCGAGATCGAACCGTATACCCGGCTCCGTGCCGATCTCGGCCTCAGCTCGGTCGAGACCACCGATCTGGAGATTCAGTTGCGCGAACGATTCGGTATCAGGGTCAATCTGTGGGACAAGGTGGACTACACGGTGGAGCAGTTGGCGGGCGGTATACCGGAGACGCCCCGATGAGCCGGTCCGGCGCCCGGCCGCTCGATCCGGACGTACCCGTGATCGACCGGCAGCGGGCCGAGGGCTATGTGCGGGCCGGGCTGTGGCGCGAGGAGCGGATCGCCGATCTGCTGCGCGCCGCGCGGCTGCGCTCCCCCGACCGCTGTGCCGTGGTGAGCGGGACGGTACGGCTGACGCACGGCGAGTTGCACACGGCCGTCACCGTGGCCGGGCAGCGGCTGGCGGGGCTCGGTGTCCGGCCCGGGGACCGGGTGGTGGTGCAGCTGCCGAACTGCGCGGAGTTCGTGGTACTGGTGCTGGCGCTGCTCGACATCGGGGCGCCGCCGGTCCTGGTCCTGCCCGGGTTCGGCGACTACGAGCTGGGCCATGTGGTGCGCGCCGCCCGGCCGGTCGCCCTCGCGGTGAGTGCCGGTGGCAGGGCGGCGGGCCCGGTGGAGTCGGCCCGGCGGCTGCGGAAGGAGCACGCGTCCCTCGGCCATGTCCTCTCCCTCGGCGATGTCACGGCCGATGACGTCGACCTCGCCGCGCTGTGCGACCCGCACGCGCCGTGGGACGGACCGCTCGGGCCCGCCGGGGCGGACCGGCCGGTGCGCGGCTCCGCGATGACCGACGCCGCCGTGTTCCTGCTGTCCGGCGGCACCACCGGTCCGCCGAAGGTGATCCCCCGGGGCAACGCCGGGTACGCGTACATGATCCGGACGGCCTGCGACATCGCGGAGGTCTCACGCGACTCGGTCTATCTGGCCGTGATGCCTGCCGCACACGGATTCGTCCTCAACTGCCCCGGCGTTCTGGGCACGTTGGCCCAGGGCGGCACGGTCGTGCTCGGCAGCACCACCGACCCCCGGCAGGCCCTCGAACTGATCGGGCGCGAACGCGTGACGCACTGCGCGGTCGTCCCGACGGTGGCCATGCAGTGGCTGGCCGCCGCCGGGGCGGACAGCCGTACCGGCAGCCTGCGGGTGCTCCAGACCGGTGGCGCCCGCCCCTCCCCGGAGCTGGCGAGCCGCATCCGCCCCGTCCTCGGGGCGACCCTCCAGCAGTGTTACGGGATGAGCGAGGGCCTGCTCTGCTACACGGGTCTCGACGACGACGAGACGGTGATCGTCGGCACCCAGGGCCGCCCCGCCTCCCCGGTGGACGAGGTCCTCATCGTGGACGGACAGGGCCGGCCGGTGCCGGACGGCACCACGGGCGAGCTCCTCACCCGGGGGCCCTACACCGTCGCGGGGTACTACCGGGACCCGGCCGCGACCGCGAAGGCGTTCACACCGGACGGCTTCTACCGCACGGGCGATCTGGCGACCCGGACGCCCGGGGGCGGTCTCGTGGTCAACGGCCGGGTGCGCGACATCATCAACCGCGGCGGCGAGAAGATCCCCGCCGAGGACCTGGAGATGGCGGTGGCACGGCATCCCGGTGTGCGCGCCTCCGCCGCCGTGGGCGCGCCGCACGAACTGTACGGCGAGATCGTCTGCCTGTACGTCGTCCCGGAGCCGGGCCACGATCCCACCCTGCTGGAGCTGCGCCGGTTCCTGCGCGGACTGGGGCTGGCCGCCTGGAAGCTGCCCGAACTGATGGAGACCGTGACGGAGTTGCCGACCACCGCCATCGGCAAGATCGACAAGAAGGCGCTCCGCGCCGACATCGCGCGACGAACGGCCGTGGAGGCATAGGCACATGGAAAGGCGTATCGACGCGGACCTGCTCGTCCCCGGCTCCGGCGAACCCACCGTGAACGGCAGTGTCGTGCACGCGGACGGCCGTATCCGCTTCGCCGGGCCGACGGCCGAACTGAGCGACGCGCACCGGGCGTTGGAGCCGACGCGGGTGACCACCCTGCTGCCGGGCCTGTGGGACTGCCATGTGCACTTCGCCGGTATCCGCGGCCGGGTCAGCACCGAGGAGCTGATGCTCACCCCCGAGACGCTGGCCGTCGCGCGCGGCGTCAAGGACGCCGAGACGGCGCTGCGGGCGGGGTTCACCAGCCTGCGCGACATGGGCGGCCACGGCTGCGTCCTCGCGGAGGCCGTCCGGGAGGGGACCTTCACCGGTCCGAACATCTACAGCGCGAACCAGGTCATCGGGCAGACGGGCGGGCACAGCGACGCGCACCGCCTGCCCTACCGCTGGGTGACCGACCCCTGCCGGAGCGGCGGTACGCTGCGCATCGCCGACGGGGTGGACGAGTGCGTGCGGGCCGTACGCCTGCAACTCCGGGCGGGGGCCGAGCTGATCAAGATCTGCACCTCGGGCGGTGTGCTGAGCGAGGTGGACAACCCGGTGCACCAGCAGTACCGGAGCGAGGAGCTGAACGCGATCGTCAGCGAGGCCGCACGGGCCGACCGGATCGTCGCGGCGCACTGCCACGGCCGGGCGGGCATCCTGGCCGCGATCCGCGCGGGCTGCCACACGATCGAGCACGGTACGGAGATCGACGAGGAGACCGCGGACCTGATGGCCGAGCGGGGCATGACGCTGGTGCCCACGCGCACCATCTACGAGGCGTTCCGGCAGAACGCCGCCGCGCTGCCCCCGGCCTGGCGGGACCGCTTCGAGGTCATGGCCGAACGGCATCTCACGGCGATCGGCATCGCGCACCGGGCCGGTGTCACCATCGCGCTCGGCACCGATCTGGGCACCAGCGACCGGGGCGGCCCGCTCTCCTGGGGCGGGCACGCGAGCGAGTTCGCCCATCTGACCGCCGCGGGGCTGAGCCCGCTGGAAGCCATCACGGCGGCCACCGCCAACGGCCCCGGCACGCTCGGCCCCCGGGCGCCCCGGTCCGGCCGGCTGGCAGCCGGGTACGACGCCGACCTCCTGGCGGTGGACGGGGACCCGCTGGCGGACATCACCGTGCTGGCCGACCCTGCCCGCATCACGCGGGTGTGGAAGTCCGGGGAGCTCGTGCACCGGGGCTCCGCCGTCGCCCCCGTCGCCCCCGCTGCCGGTGAGGCCGCCGTCCGGTCCGGGTGAGCGGTCCGGACGGCGGCCTGCCGCAACGGCCGAAGGGGAACCGTCCGCTCGGTCGCGGACGGTTCCCCTTCGTTCCGCACCGGCTCCCTCAGCCGGTGCGGGAAGGGTCCCAGTCGGAGAAGAACTGCGCCATCGGCAGCACGCCCGCGTTCACCTGGGCGAAGGCGTCCATGGCCCGCTGATTCCCGTCAATGTTCTCCAGGAGCTTTTCGAACTCCGGGGAGAGGGGTTCCAGCGTGGAGACCTGGAGCGTGAAGTCGTAGACGGGCTGCGCATGCCGGTCGCGGGCGGACTGGTAGCCGGTCATCGCCGTGTCGAACGGCTGCCGCCCGGACAGCGCCTCGTCGAGGGCCCCGGCGCACAGCTCGGCGGAGATGAACGCGTCGCTGATGCCCTGCGCGGTGAAGAAGTCCTTGCAGTAACCGGCGTCACCGACCAGCGCCCAGCCGGGACCGAAGGGCTTACGGAAGAAGTTCGGCAGAGCCGCGCCGACGATGCGCTCCTCACGCCGCGCACCGCGCACCCGTTCCGCCCAGGCCGGTGCCAGCTCGAAATTCTTGAGATAGTTCCCCTCGATGTCCTTCTTTATCTCACCGAACTCCGCGAACGGCCAGCAGCCACCGACCAGGGTCAGACCGTCGTGCGTCGGCCAGGCACCGAAACTCCGGTGGGGACGGGAATGGGCCTTGAAGACACCGTCCATCTCCAGCCCGCTGAAATAGCTGTAGTAACCGACCATCAATTTCGGATTCTCGTTGTACTGCGGCGCACCCACCGCACGCGCGACCAGCGAATGCAGACCGTCCGCGCCCAGCACCACCCACGCCCGCTCGGTCACCTCCGCGCCGTCGGGCCCCCGCCCCCGGACCCCCACCACCCGGCCGGCCTCGCCGAGGACGAGCCCGGAGACCGTGAACCCCTCACGGACCTCGGCCCCCGCCGCCACCGCCGCGCCCACCAGCATCTCGTCCAGGACGGTCCGGCGGGGCGCGTACGCGTACGGTTCGGCGGGCGTGCCCGGGGCGCCCGGGAGGACGAGGGAGCCGAAGTCGAACTCGTAGGTATGGATGGGCGGACAGCCCGTGGCCACGAGTCTGTCGAGCAGGCCCCACCTGCGCAGCGCCGCGACGCCCGGCGGGTGGATCAGATGGGTCGACAGCGTGTCGCTGGGGAAGGTCGCCCGGTCCACGACCAGCACCCGGTACCCCTTCCTCGCCAGCAGCATCGCGGTCGGCGCCCCCGCGCACCGCGCACCCACGACGATCACGTCATAGCGGCTCTTGCCCATCGCCCACTCCTGCCCGCACTCATGTGACGGTTCACCGGATGGAGTCCGTTCGCACATCCGGCGGAAATCGGAACAGCAGCCAGGAGACTAATCACGCTCTCAGCCGGGCGGCAATGAGACTAGATCCACGGTTGTAAAACCAGGCAACCCATCGGATGAGAGGGCGGGTATGGCCGGGGGAGCATCCGGCCTTGTACCTTCGAAAGGCCGACCGCCGAAAGAGAATGCCGAGGAGCAAGGCCATGACCTCACGTTCCGCATCCGCACTCGATACTCCGTGGGACAGTCCGCCGGAGGCGCAGGAACTCATCCAGGAAGCCATGGCATGGCATTTCGACCCGAAAACCGGATCGCCGTTCTGGCAGGAGCAGAGCAGAAAACTGGACTTCGATCCGCGTACGGACGTGCGGACCGTGGAAGACCTGTCGCTGTTCCCCAACATCGTGGACGAACTGCGCGACACCCGCATAGAGGACCTGGTCCCCCGGGGCTACGGAAGCGTCGACCGGCTGCCCGTCCCGCCGGTGGTCGGCGAGAGCGGGGGAACGACCGGGGCGCCCAAGCGGGTGTTCGTCCTGCCCGATGTCCGGGAGCAGTCGTGGGCCTGGTACTACAACAGGCTGCTGGAGCACGGCATCGCGGCGGGTGACAGCTGGCTCGGGATCATGCCGGCCGGTCCGCACATGGCCGGCATCCTGGCCCAGGACACCGCCCGGCGGTTCGGAAGCATCTTCTACACCGTGGACTTCGACCCCCGCTGGGCGAAACTCCTCATGGGCCGCGGCGCCGTCGACGAGGCGAAGGGCTACATCACCCACCTGGTCGACCAGATCGAATGGATTCTGCGGAGCCAGGACATCCGGGTGATGGTCATCACGCCGCCGCTCCTGGAGGCAGTCTGCCGGCGCGACCACCTGGTGGACCTCATCAACGAGAAGGTCAACACGGTCATCTACGGCGGCACGTCGATGGACGAGGACACGCGCCACCTGTTCCGGACCGAGCTCTTCCCGCAGATCGACTTCGTCAGCATCTTCGGCAGCACGATGATCTTCTGCGCGATGCCGGAACGGCCGGGGACACCGGCCGACGAGTCCCCGGTCTTCGACCCGCCGTCGCCGTTCTCCATGTTCTCGGTGATCGACCCCGAGACCGGGAGGAACGTGGCGTACGGGGAACGGGGCCAGGTCCTCACCCACCACATCACCCGGAACCTGTTCCTGCCCAACAACCTGGACCGGGACACCGGGGTCCGCCACCCGCACCGCCTGGGCCTCCCGGGCGACGCGGTGGCCGAGTTCAAGCCCGTACGGGAATTCGGCGCGGCCCCCGTCGTCGAAGGGGTCTACTGACGTGCGGGGCACATCCTCCGCACCGGCGGGGCTCCACGCGCTCGGTGCCGCAGGGCCCTACCGGAGCCGTAACCAGGAAGTGGTCTGCGATGTCCGGGGCGAACCGGTGGCCGAACTGAGCCTGGTTCCCTGGCTGTTCGCCCAGCGGAACATCCGGGCGCTGCGCAGGGCCACACCGCCGGACCCGGAACGGCGCAGGAAGCTCCTGACCCGGGCGGGCTGGCTCTTCGCGAGCGGCTCGGTCGACGGGGTCTCCCCCGACTCCTACCACCGGACCGTGGCCGAGGTGTCGGGCATCCCGGTGTCCACCGTACGGCAGTTGGCCCAGCAGGTCGGGGAGTACGCCGCGACCGCGTACGAGAGCGTGAGCCAGGCGCGCCCGGTCGGGGCGGCGGACAGCTGGCGCGACCAGCGGGCCAGGCGCGGCTCGGGGGTGTGGACCCGGCGCGGTGAGGTGCTGATGGTCCACGCCCCGGCCAACTCCCCTGTGGTGCACACCGCGTGGCTCGACGCCCTGGCCCTCGGGTACCGCGTGGCGGTGCGGCCGTCGCAGCGGGAGCCGTTCACCGCCCACAGGCTGGTCTCGGCCCTGCGCCAGGTGGGCTACGACAACGACCAGGTCGTCCTGCTGCCCACGGACCACCCGACGGCCGACCGGCTGGTCGCCGAGGCGGACGTGGCCCTGGCGTTCGGCTCCGACGAGGTGGCCCGGAAGTACGGGTCCAGCACCCTCGTCATGCCGTTCGGGCCCGGCCGGTCGAAGATCCTCCTCACCTCGGGTGTGGATGCCGGGCGGCACCTGGACACCATCACGGAGTCCGTCGCCGGTCACGCCGGGACCGGTTGTGTGAACGCAACCGCGGTGTTCGTGGAGGGTGATCCCGAGCCGGTCGCCGAGGCCATCGCCGACCGGCTGGGCAGGCTGCCCTCGCTCCCGCCGGGTGACGAGCGCGCCAGGCTGCCGGTCCGCCTGACCGCCACCGCGCGCGCCCTGGACCGGTACCTGCGGGCCGAGGCGGGCGACGCCCGGGCGTTGCTGAGCGCGGACACCATCGTCGACGAACTCGGCGACGGCTCGGCGGTGTTGCGTCCGGCGGTGTTCCTCCTCGACCGCCCGGACGCCCCGCAGGCCCGTATCGAGATGGGCTTCCCCTGCGTATGGGTGCTGCCGTGGCGGCGCGAGGGCGACTGGATGGCGCCCTTGCGCGACACCCTGTCGCTCACCGCTCTCACCGACGACGCCGAGCTCATCGAATCGCTGGTCGCCGAGCCGACCATCAACAAGATCCATGTCGGGGACCATCCGACCACCTGGACGCGGCCCGGCCTTCCGCACGAGGGATATCTCGGCGGGTTCCTCATGCAGACCAAGGCGGTCATCGTCAACTGACCGTAGGCGTATCCACATGTGTTGGGCCTCCGGCATCTGATGCCGGAGGCCCAACACATGCGCTCAAGGAGCTCTCTGATTGTCCGTCACATTTCCGTGGCCTCGATCATGTGCAGTGAGGAGTCCACCGGGCGGACGCTCCGCACGGTCAGACCGGCCCGCTCCACGACCTTCAACAGCCCGGCCCGGGTGTGCTTCTGCCCGCCGATGACGAGCAGCATCCGGAGGTCCATCGCGGCGGCAAGCTTCCTTCCGGGGCCGTCGTCGACGAAGTTCTCCACGATGACCATCCGGGCTCCCGGCCGTGCCACCTTCATCGCGTTGCGCAGGATGCGGACCGAGGCGTCGTCGTCCACCCCCAGGATGTTCTTGAAGAGGTAGACGTCGGCCTCGGCGGAGACCTCCTTCAGGCAGTCACCGGGCACCAGGCGCACCCGGTCGGCCAGTTCACCGCCCGGGTGCAGCCGGGCGTCGGCGTTCGCCACCACATCGGGGAGGTCGAGCAGGAACCCCCGCAGTTCCGGGTGGCGTTCCAGCAGCGTACCGAGGACGAGCCCCTGCCCTCCGCCGACATCGGCGATCGTGGCGGCCCCGGACAGCGGGAGCATGTCGGCGACGGCCGTGGCGGAGAGCCGGGTCTGCTGGGTCATGGCCCGGTCGAATATCCGCGCGGACTCCGGCCACTCGGTGTGCAGTTGCTCGTAGAACCTCCGGCCGTGCGTCCTGGTGAAGACCTCGCTCCCGGTACGGACGGACTCGCCGAGATCCCCCCACAGCGGCCAGAGCCATGGCTCGGTGCACCACAGCACCAGGTACTTGACGCTGTCCGGTGCGTCCTCGCGGAGGGCCAGCGACTTCTCGGTGTGGACGTAGAAGTCCGCGGGCTTCTCCGCGAAGACCCCGTAGGACGTCAGCGACCGCAGGAGCCGCCGCAGGGCCGCCGGATGCGCGCCGACCGCCGTCGCGAGCTCATCGGCCGTCGCGGGATCGTCGCCGAGGGCCTCGGCCAGGCCCAGGGTCACGGCCGCGCGCACCGAGGCCGCGCAGGCCGCGCTGAGCGCGTGCTCCATCACGTCCGACACCAGGGACTCGCTCGGCATGGCACTGCTCATGATCGGACACCTCTCTCATCGGGCGCGGGACGGTCATCGGGGAGCGAGACGGTCTCCGTCCTGGTCCCGGATGATCGCGCAGACATCGCGCAGCGCGGATTCCGTACGGGCGATGTCCTCGTCGGTCAGATGGACGGAGGGTTCGAACCGCACCGAATTTCCCGCGGGCCCGACCGGCAGCACACGAATCCTGTGCTCGCGCAGGATGTATCCCGCGACGACGTATCCGAGCATGCCCGAGCCGGCCTTCTCCCGGATCAGGTCGGAGGTGGCCCGCGTCTGGTCCGTGAACTCCAGCGCGACCATGAGGCCGATACCGTCGACGGCGTCCACGACCCCGGGGAAATCGGCCTTGACCGAGCTGAGCATCTCCATCAGCCGTTCCCCCCGCTCGGCGGCCACCCTGTACGCCCGGCCGTCGTCGGCCTCCAGCATCTCCAGCACCTTCATGGCGATGGCCGCGGAGAATCCGTCCTTGGCGAAGGTCGAGCTGTGCAGGACCTCGAACTCCGGGCGGAAGCGGTCCTGGTAGAAGAGGGCCACCGAATTCTTGGCGATTCCTCCGCCGATGCTTTTCGCCAGGGTGTAGTAGTCGCCCTGCAACCCCATGTGCGAACTGGCGAGAAACGCACCGGTCCGCCCCATGCCGCTGTGGATCTCGTCGACGATCAAGGGGCAGCCGACCGCGTCGCACACCGCCCTGATCTCGCGGGCCGCCGCCTCGGTCAGGGGCCGCATACCGTTCGCCCCCTGAACGGGTTCCACGAAGAAGGCGCCGATGACGGGGAAGTCCCGCTCCACCACGGTCACCGCACCGTCGGCCACCAGAATGTCGAGCAGGCTCTCGCGGAGATCCTCGATCGCCCCCTTCATCTCTTCCGGCCGGTCCGCGCGGAGGAAACGGGTCGAGGAGGACAGCGCGATGAAAGGCATCCGCCAGTGCGGGTTCTGGGTGAGCTGCACCGTGGCGACCAGCTTGCCGTGAAAGGCGTTCTCCAGCGCCAGATGGACCGGCCCCTTCGCGACCAGCTCCGCGTTCCTGCGGCCGATCTCCGCGATCAGGTGCTCGAGCTTCTCCCGGTCGTCGCGTGCGGCGCCGACCTGGACGTACGGGGTCTCGGCGACGGTCGCCCGCCCCGCGCCGACCGCCTCCCGCGCCTCCTCGACATGCCGGAGGACGTCGTCCGTGAGCCGCACGATCCGCGCCCGGCGCTCCAGCTCCGCGTGCTTCACACAGATCTCGACGGCCTCGGCCCCGCTGTTGGCGAATATCGCCGCGTAGTCGCCGTCCCCGCTCGGCGTCTCCCGCCGCAGTATCGCGTTGAGCACGGTGGCCAGGGCATTGGCGTGCGACTGCCGGGACAGCTGGACGTACACCGGAATCTGCTCGTCCAGCACGGACTTGGCGTGCTCGATGATGTCCGGGTTGTTGTGGCCGAAGATCAGCGAACCGAATCCGCAGACATGGTCGAGCACCGGGACTTCCCGACCGCTCCCGTCCCGGAAGTACAGTGTGTTGGCTTCCGCCCGAGAATACTCGATTCCGAGCCCCACACTGGCCAGCCAGTCGTTCAGCAGGCGGTCCGCAAAGATGGGTTCGCTGGCTGCACTGCTCATACCGTGCCTCTTTCGTGTAACTGTCGAGGAATCCCGCTCCGGGGGCGTGCAAGCGCCTTTTTGTTTTTGTGGTGCCCGACTTTACAGGCGCGTATCCGGCACCGGCAACGGGTCTAAACCTCGGGGTCTAATCGGCTCGAACCTTCGTTTATGTTCCCCATGGCGGGCCTCAGTTCCGGGGTAGGGTCGCCGGACGACCAGAGGTACGTTCAGGGCGACCGCTCACGTTCACGGCCGCTGAACCGTGCGGACCGGACAGCAGAGATGACGGACAAGTTCATGAAACATGACGTCAGTTATGGTGAAGAAGAAAATAACCCGGCCCGTTCGGCGCCGGTTTCCACTCTTGTCACGCCCGACGACATTCGCTACGACAACCTGTGCCACGCCTACAACTACCGGTTCATCGCGCAGCCGGACTATTTCCGTCTCGCTCATTCACCGCAGCAGGCCGAGGAGGCGGTCCGCGAGGCGGTGGCGGCGGGAAAGCGGATCACCGTGCGCTCGGGCGGGCACTGCGGTGAGGACTTCGTGGCCGCGCCCGACGTACAGGTGATTCTCGACCTCTCCCCCATGTCCCGCGTCGATTTCGACCGGGAGCGCAACGCCTTCGTCGTCGAGGCGGGCGCCTCCGTGGGAACGATGATCGGTGCCCTCTTCCGCCGCTGGGGGGTCACCGTCCCCGTCGGCTTCTGCATGGGCGTGGGCGCAGGCGGGCACATCAGCGGCGGTGGTTACGGGCCGCTCTCCAGAATGCTGGGGCTCAGCGTCGACCACCTGTACGCGGTCGAAGTGGTGGTCGTGGACCAGGACCGGAACGTGTCGACGGTGGTGGCCACCCGTGAGGAGTCCGACCCGAACAGAGACCTCTGGTGGGCGCACACCGGGGGCGGCGGGGGCAACTTCGGGGTGATCACCCGGTACTGGATGCGGTCCCCGGAGGCGTCCGGCACCGACCCGGCCGGCCTGCTGCCCCGCCCTCCGGGCGCCCTGGACATCGCGGAGGTGAGCTGGCCGTGGGACCGGCTGACCGAGGCGGACTTCGTCCGGCTGACCGGCAACTTCATGGACTGGCAGCTGGCGAACAGCGCGCCCGGCTCCCCGAACGCCGATCTGTACGCCCTGCTCGACTGTCTGCACCGCTCGGCGGGGAACATCACCCTCCACGCCCAAGTGCCCGTGGAGGCACCGGACTCCGGGGCCCGTATGGACGCGTTCCTCGAAGCGCTCGGCGTCGGCGTCGCCACCGCACCGGCCGTCCGGCGGAAGTCCCTGCCGTGGCTGGCGGCGAGCCAGTATCTGGCGGTGCCCGACACCGGACCGACCGCCATCGGGCTGCGGTGCAAGGTCAAGTCGGCGGATCTGCGCGCCCCGCACAGCCCGGAACAGCGCGCCACCCTTTATCGCCATCTCACCGGCGACGACTACCGGGCCACCTATGCGGCGGTGGAGTACATAGCGTACGGCGGAAAGGTGAACACCGTACCCTCCACCGCCACGGCCATACCTCGGGACGCCCTGCTGAAAACGTTCTACATGGTCACCTGGCAGGACCCCGCCGAGGACGACCGGCATATGCGGTGGATTCGCGAGCTGTACCGGGACATGCATTCCTCGACGGGCGGGGTACCGGTGCCGAACGACGTCAACACCGGCGCCTACATCAATTACGCGGATGTCGATCTGGCGGACCCGGAATGGAATACGTCCGGCGTTCCCTGGCATGCGCTGTACTACGGAGACAACTATCCCGGGCTGCAGGAAGTGAAGGCGCGGTGGGACCCGTTGAACATCTTCCACCACACCTTGTCCGTAACGCATCCCCGTACACCGACACAGAAGGAATGGTGAGTTCATGGCGACCGAGGCCGACGCCCGCCGCACCGTGATATCAGCGATCTTCGGGACACTGGCCACCCAGGCCGTCGGCGCCGCCGCGCGGCTGGAGCTGGCCGACCGTATCGGCGACGGCGAGGCCGACACCGACGAACTGGCTCTCGCCTGCGGTATGCCCGCCGAGCAGCTGGGCAGACTGCTGCGCGCCCTGGCCTCGCTCGGCCTGTGTGCCGAGCCCAGGCCCGGCCGGTTCGCGCTCACCCCGGCGGGGGCGCTGCTGCGCCGTGACACCCCGGCGTCGCTGCTGGCCTTCGCGAAATTCCTCACCCATGACGTCTTCCAGCGCAATTGGCTGAATCTGGAGGAGTCGCTGAGCACCGGCCGGCCCGCTTTCGACACGGAGTTCGGCGAGCCGGTGTACGACTATCTGTCGGACCGGCCGGAGCTGGCCGCCCTGTTCCACTCGGCCATGAGCAAGCGCCATCTGCCGCTGGAGATGGCCGCGGCCATCTCCGCGGCCTACGACCTGGGCCGTTTCAGCACGGTCGTCGATGTCGGCGGCGGCGACGGGACGCTGCTCGCCGCGTTCCTCGACCGGTACCCGCATCTGACGGGCACCGTGTTCGAGACCGAGGCCGGGGTGGCACGGGCGGAGGAGACGATCGCCGCGTCCGGGCTGAAGGAGCGGTGCCGGGCGGTCGCGGGGGACTTCTTCGCCGAAGTGCCCAAGGGCGCCGACCTGTATCTCATCAAGAACGTCGTGCTGAACTGGGACGACGAGAGGGCGTGGACGATTCTGCGCCGGGTCCGGGCGGCGATGCCCGACCACGGAAGGCTGCTCATCGCCGAGCCGGTGCTGCCCGACACGGCCGATGCGGACACCATCAACCACGCGGCGCTGGAGAACCCGTATCTGACGGATCTGCACATGCTGGTCACGATCGGCGGCCGGCAGCGCACCCGGGCGGAGTACACCGCGCTCTGCGCGCGGGCCGGGCTGCGGGTCACCGAGGTCGTGCCGCTGGCCCAGGAGCTCAACGCCTCGCTCATCGAGGTCGTACCCGACACCGTGGCCTGAGCGCGTGGCGCGACCGCGTGGCGCGACCGCGTGCGGGTCCGGCCCACCGCCCCTGGGCCGGGCCCGCACGCGCTCAGCCACGCACGGCGTGCGGGCCGGTCAGGAGGACGGGTCCTCCCGGCGCTGCTGCTGGACCAGCCCCTGGCGCATGGCCATGACCACGGCCTCCGTACGGTCCGCCACACCGAGCTTGTGGTAGACCATGTGCAGATGGGCCTTCACCGTCTGCTCGGTGATGTGCAGGGCGCGGCCGATCCGCCGGTTGGACAGACCCTGGGCCAGCAGGTTGAGCACTTCCTTCTGGCGCCGGGTGAGCGGCAGGGGCTTCTGGGCGCCACCGGGCCGGGCGTCCCGGGCGCCGGTTTCGCCGACGGAGTCGTCCTCGGAGCGCGCCGGAGTGCGCGGTACCGCCGCCGCTGTCTGAGCCGGGACGCCACGGGCGCTCCGGTGTCGCGGGGCGACCAGGTTCTTGCGTGCGCGGCGCGCGACATCGCCGAGCTCCTGCAAAAGGGTCAGCACTTCGTCGATCTGGATGATGGCCGCCTGGGCTTCGTCTTCATCCTGGCGTTCCGTTAACGGCATGACATTCACACGATCAATCACCGGGTGATTCGCCTTTCGCTTGGACGAGGCATTTAACGAGCGCTGCTGACTCCGGGGGGTCGCTTCGTGATGCCGATGGCGCCGCGAAATCTGACGATCACCCGAAGGTCAATGCGGTGATATTCATCCAAATATGAGTCCGGCACCTATATGAGATTGTTACCGCGGTCCCGGCCGCCGTCAACCAGTGAAACGATTTTGCGACAGCGGCCGACCGGGGCGGCCGTGACGTTCCGTCACTCAGCCGCCCGCCGCCTCCGCGATTGACCACGATTGACCGCGGAGAAAATACATGTAGCCACCATGCGAATAGTTCTCATGCGAATGGAATTCTTGGCGGCAGCCATGGACGGGCGGGATTGGTCAGGACCTTTCGATCACACCCGCTTTCCCTCGTCATTCTTACCCCGATGGCCGGGCCGACGGCATGTGATATTGACCGCCATGGACTTCCGGCCGACGGGGGCACGGCCGCTCATCGTTTCGTCCCTTCACCGAGCGCGGTGACCGGGGCGGTCTGTCGCGGGGAGAACGCGAGGAGCAGACCGCCCGTGGCCGGATGGGTCAGATGCGTACAGGCGACTCCGAAGACGGTCTCGACGAGTTCGGGGTTGAGCACCTCCGCGGGCGGGCCGTCCGCGACGATCCGCCCCCGGTGCAGGACATAGATCCGGTCGCAGTAGGTGGCGGCGAGATTGAGGTCGTGCAGCACACACAGCGTCGCGCGCCCCAGATCCCGTACGAGCTCCAGGAGTTCGAGGGCCGCGTACACATCGAGGTGGTTGGTCGGTTCGTCGAGAAGGAGCAGCGGGCTCTCCTGGGCGAGCGCGCGGGCCACCAGGGCGCGCTGCCGCTCACCGCCGGACAGGGTGGAGAGCCTGCGTCTGCGGTGATCCGCCAGGCGGACCCGCTCCAGTGCGGCGGTGATGGGCGCGTCCCCGCGGCCGGTGGCCGACTCGAAGGTCCGGAGCCACGGCCCGCGCCCCATGGCGACGATCTCCTCCACGGTGAAGTCGAAGTCCGGGGTGCTGTCCTGGGCGACGAGCGCGGCGCGCCGTGCGACCTCGCGCTGACCGAGCGTCGTCACATCGTCGCCGGAGAGCGCGACACGGCCGGCGAAGGGGTCGAGCGCGCGGTAGATCGTACGCAACAGGGATGTCTTGCCACTGCCGTTGGGGCCGACGAGGCCGACGCGTTCGCCGTCCCTCACGGTGAGGTCGCAGTCAGCGACGATCGGGGTGGAGCCGATGCGGACGCTCACACCGGACAGTTCGACTTTCATGACGCCTCCGAGCGCCGCAGCAGCCACAGGAAGACCGGCGCGCCGAGCACGGCGGTGATGATCCCGATGGGGAGTTCCTCGGGGCGGACGAGAACACGGCAGAGCACATCGACCACGACGAGGTAGATCGCGCCGACGAGCATGGCGATGGGGAGCAGACGGCGGTGGTCCGGGCCCACGACCAGGCGTACGAGGTGGGGAACGATGAGCCCCACGAAGCCGATCCCGCCGGACACGGCGACGAGGACGCCGGTCAGGAGGGAGGCGACGACCAGGAGGCGGATACGGACGCGGTGCACGGAGACGCCGAGCGAGAGCGCCGCGTCGTCACCGGCCGCGAGCGCGTTGAGCGTCCGGGTCTGCACCATCAGATGGACGCCGACGACCAGCACGGCCGCCGCCGGCAGCGCCAGGTTCGACCACGACGACTCCGACAGGGAGCCCAGCAGCCAGAACAGCACCGAATGCGCCGCCTCCGCGTTGCCGCTGCGGAAGATGACGAAGCTGGTGGCGCCGCTGAACAGATAGGAGAGCGTCACCCCGGCGAGGATCAGACGGCCCGGGACGACACGGCCTGCGCGGCGCGACAGCCCGAGGACCGCGACCATCGCCATGAGCGCTCCGACGAAGGCGGCGGCCGATGTCGACAGACCGGCCACCGCCACCGACCCGAGGGTGATCACGATGGAGGCCATCAGCCCGGCACCGGCGGAGACACCGAGCACATAGGGGTCGGCGAGCGGATTGCGGACGGTCGCCTGGAGGGTGACACCGACGAGGGCGAGCCCCGCGCCGACGACGGCGGCCAGCAGAACGCGCGGCAGCCGCAGGTTCCACACGATCTGGTCGTCCATGACACTGGCGGACGTCCCGGCGCCGGTCAGATGGTCGGCGATGACCCTGGTGACGGTCTCCAGCCGGACGCTGACGGACCCCACCGACACGGCCACGCAGACCGTCACGAGGAGGGCGGCGAACAGCAGCGGCGCGATGAGGGAGAGGGGGGCGTGCCGGCCGCCGCGGAGCCGTGGCGGCCGGCGGCCGCCCGGTGGGCGCTCCTCGGCACGGGCGGCGACGGCGGTGGGTGTTTGCTTGTGCATCGCCAGCCTTACTGAGTGCGGAAGGCGCCCGGGTGGAGGAAGCGCGCTATCTCGGTGACGCCCTCCACGGGCCTCGTGCTGCCGCGCGCGCCGGTCTTGGCCGCGTCGATGACGAGGACCCGTCCCTCCTTGACCGCGTCCACGGTGGGGAACGTACGGTTCAGGAAGGCGACCGCTTCGTTCCGGCCCTTCGTCGTCGCCGTGAAGTTGTCGACGATGATGGCCCGGGGGTTGCGCGCGACGACCTGTTCGGGGCTGACCGGGGCGAACTGGCCCGGCAGGTCGGCGAAGACGTTCTTGCCGCCCGCCCGTTGGAGCACGTCGTTCGAGAGGCCGCCGGAGGTCACGTAGAGCTGACCGGCCACCTGGGAGATCTCGGCGACCTCCTGCCGGGGCTCCTGGGCGGTCCGGCGGCGTACGTCGTCGAGGCTGCCGCGCAGCTTGTCGGCCAGCTTCCGCGCGTCGGCCTTCACCCCGAAAATCGTGCCGAGCTGCTGGATGTCGGTGTCGAGCGCGTCGAGCCCGGAGGTGTCCGAGCGCAGGTCGGCCGCGCAGCCGCCGCCGACCACATAGGTGGCGATGCCCAGTTTCTTCAGTTCGGCGATGCTCGGGCTGCCCAGTTTGCCGGAGACCTTCTCGACCTGATCGGTGATCAGGAGATCGGGCTTGGCGGCGACCAGGGCCTCCACGCTCGGGTTGCGCGTCCCGAGGCTGGGCAGCGCCGCGAGACGGTCCTTCAGCTCGGGCGCGGGGGCGGACTCGCCGCGTGTCTTGGCGACGATCCGGTCGCCGACACCGAGCGCGAAGAGGGTGTCGGCTATGGCGTCGGTGGTGATGACCACGCGCTCGGGGACCCGGTCGAGCTCGACCGTACGGCTACAGGACTCGAAGGTGATCCTGCTCGCCCCGCTCTCCTGGCGCGAGCCCGCGTCGGTGCCGCCGCACCCGGTCACCCCGACGGCCGCGAGCGCGACGAGGGTGCTGAGCACGGCGGCCCGGGGCCGGTTCGGAACAGCAGTTAATCCACGACGCGGTGACGGACGGTCAGGATGCGGCTGGAACATGGGCAGAAGTTCCCTTCAGTAAACGTCTTGATAGGCACCACCGGGCGGCGCAGGCATTATTGAATGAGCCTCAGTCGCCATGTTAGGGTACCCTAATGAAACCATCAACATCGCAGACTCCGGGGCTGGCCGGACCAGGCGCGTTACTGCGCCTGCTGGCCCCGATCCGGACCCAACTCGTCATCTGTGCGGCCCTGTCGTGCCTGAGCGCGGCGGCGGGCATCGTGCCCTACATCGCCGTCGCCGAGATCGCGCGGCTCATGCTCGACAACCCCGCGGAGTCACACACCGCCATCTGGACCTGGGTCGGCATCGGCGCCGCGGGAGCCGGTATCTGGCTCGTCCTGTTCGTGCAGTCCTCCCGGGTGGGGCACTACGCCGATGCGGCGATCCTGCACGACATGCGCGTGCGGATCGTGACCCACCTCGGCAGACTGCCGCTCGGCTGGTTCCGCGCCACGGGCTCGGGCAAGGTCAAGCGGGCGATGACGGGCGACCTCGAGGAGATGCACGAGGTCATCGCGCACGCCCTGGGACAGCTGGTCGGGGCGGTCACCGTGATGACCGTCGCGACGGGCTACCTGCTCTTCGTCGATGTCCGCATGGCCTTCGTCGTGCTGGGCGTCCTTCTGCTGATGGGGATCTTCTTCCGGGTCTCGATGCGGTCCATGACGACCCATATGAACCGGCTGGTCGCCGCCGACGCCCGGATCAGCGCCGCCAGCGTCGAGTACGCCGACGGCATCCAGGTGGTCAAGACGTTCGGCACCGGGGGCCGCGTCCTGCGCCGCTTCGACGAGGCCGTGGACGAGCACACCGAGGCGTTCCGGGTCTGGGTCTCCGAGGTGCGCTACAGCTCGGCGGCCTCACGGCTGTTCGGCTCGGAGATGGCCGTCCTCACCGCCGTGGCGGCCGTCGGGCTGTTCCTCGTCGACCGGGGGTCGCTCGGCGTCGCGGACCTGGTGGCGTTCCTGGTCGTCGCCATCGGCCTGCCCAACTCCGTCCTCCCCGCCGTGACCGCCGCCCAGGGGGTGCGCAAGGGCCGGATGGGCGCGGCCAACATCGAGCAGCTGCTGGCCCGCACCCCGCTGCCCGAGCCGGAGAACCCGCAGACGCCCGTCGACCACGGCGTCGAGTTCGACCGGGTCTCCTTCTCCTACGACGGGAAGACCAACGCCGTCGAGGAGATCACCGCCGTCTGCCCGCCGGGCCGGGTGACGGCGATCGTCGGTCCGTCGGGCGCGGGCAAGACGACCCTCGCCAGCCTGCTGCCGCGCTTCTACGAGGTGACCGGCGGATCGCTCAGGATCGGCGGTGTCGACGTGCGCTCGATCCCCTCCGCGAAGCTGCTGGCATCGATGTCACTGGTCTTCCAGGACGTCACCCTGCTGCGTGACAGCGTGGCGGAGAACATCCGCATCGGCCGGCCCGGCGCCAGCGACGCGGAGGTGCGCGAGGCGGCGGTCGCCGCGCACATCCACGATGTGATCGAGTCCATGCCCGACGGGTACGACACCCTGCTCGACGCGGGCGGCGGCAGTCTGTCCGGCGGTGAGCGCCAGCGGCTGACGATCGCCCGGGCGATCCTGTCCGGGGCGCCGATCGTCGTCCTGGACGAGGCGACGGCCGCACTGGACGCCGACAGCGAGTCGGCCGTCCAGGAGGCGCTGGCCAACCTGGCGGTGGGCAAGACGGTGATCGTGATCGCCCACCGGCTGCACACCATCGCGGGCGCCGCACAGATCCTCGTACTCGAGAACGGACGGCTGGTCGAACAGGGCCGCCACGAAGAACTGCTCGCGCGCGACGGGCTGTACGCCCGGATGTGGGCCGCTCAGGAAGGGGTCCTCGCGTGATCCGCCGCTTGTACCGGCTCTGGCCGAACCCGAAGCTGCTGGCCCGGCTGTGGCTGCTCACGGCGGGGCAGGCCGTCCTCCAGGGCCTGCTGCTCGCTCTGCTCATCCCGATTCTGGACGCCCTCGTGCGCCCCGAACCGGACATCGGCGCGGCCACACCGTGGCTCGTGCTCGGCGCGGCCGGCGCGCTGCTGTACGCGGTGCTGAGCGTCATCGCCACCCCGGTGGGCTTCGCGGCGGCGGGCGCGCTCGCGGCGCAGCTGCGCCGGAAGCTGATGCACCACGTGAGCACGCTGACGCTGGGCTGGTTCACCGCCGAGCACAAGGCCCGGCTCGCCCGGGGCGTGACGGCGGACGTGGGCAGCGCCGCACACCTGGCCGTGACGATCGGCGGGCCCGTCATCACCTCGACCCTGCTGCCCGCGACGGTCGTCATCGTGACGTTCACGGTCGACTGGCGGATGGCGCTGCTGCTGTGCGCGATCGCGCTGGTGGCCTACCTGGCCCTGCGGCGGGCCGCGCGGATCGCCGAGATCTCCGAGATCGAGCTGGAGCGGGCGGCGGCCGGGGTCGCCAGCCGGGCGATCGAGCTCGGCCAGGCCCAGCCGGTCCTGCGCGCCGCCGGTCACGCCGAGGGCACGCCCCGGATGCGGGCCGCGCTCGAGGACCACCGCGAGACCTACCGGGAGGGCATGCGCCGCGCACGGCAGCCGTTCTTCGTCTACACCGGTGTGATCATGGCAGGTTTCGTCGCGGTGCTCGCACTGACCGCCCAGCTCATGCTGAGCGGGCGCGTCGAGGCCGCCACGGCGATCGTGCTCCTCGTGCTGGCCGCCCGTTTCCTGGAGCCGCTCGGCAACCTCATCGAACTCATCGGTGCCCTGCGCGCGTTGCGGAACCAGATCGCGCGCATCGAGGAGCTGCTGTCCACGCCCACACTGCCGGTTCCGGCCGAGCCCGTACGCCGGATCGCCGAGGCCGACGTCGAGTTCTCGGACGTCACCTTCACCTACCCGGGCGGCGACACCCCCGCCCTGAAGGAGGTGTCCCTGCACTGCCGCGCGGGCACCACCACCGCCCTGGTGGGACCGTCGGGGTCCGGGAAGACGACGGTGACCCGGCTCATCGCCCGGTTCTTCGACATCGACTCGGGAGCGCTGCGCGTCGGCGGCGTCGATGTGCGCGAACTCGACCCGGGCACCTTGCTCGACGAGATCGCCATCGTCTTCCAGGACGTCTACCTGTTCGACGACACCATCGAGGACAACCTGCGCCTGGCGCGCCCGGAGGCGACCTGGGACGAGCTGCGGGAAGCGGCCACGGCGGCACGGCTCGACGAAGTGATCGAGCGGCTGCCCGCAGGCTGGCAGACCCGGGTGGGTGAGGGCGGCGCGCAGCTGTCGGGCGGCGAACGCCAGCGCGTCGCGATCGCCCGGGCGATGCTCAAGCGGGCACGCATCGTCCTCGTCGACGAGGCCAGCTCAGCTCTCGACCCGGAGAACGAGGCCGCGATCACCCGCGCCATCGCCAACCTCGGCGACGACCCGGACCGTACGGTCATCGTGATCGCCCACCGCCCCGCCACCCTGGCCGCCGCGGACCACGTGGTCTCGCTCGAGGACGGCCGGGTCATGGAGACCGGCACGCGAGAGGAACTGCTGCTCACGGGCGGGGCGTTCTCGCGTCTGAGCTCACAGTACGAGCGGGCCCGTCACTGGCGGATCGCCGATATGAGCGGCTGACGGGCGACCGATACCGCTGACGGGAGACAGGCACCACCGAAACACTCCGCGTCACTCCACTGCCGACGATCCGCACCCAGGGTCGTCGGCAGTCCCGGCTCAGCGCAGGTCGGCTCAGCGCAGGCTCGGTGCGGCCGGGCTCAGCTCTCGGTGCGCAGGTAGCGATGGGCGAGGTCGGTGATGTCGGCGATGAGCTCATCGGCGAGCCGGTCGATGTCCTCGGCTTCGTGGTGCAGCAGCGCGTGGGTGGCGCCGTACCAGGCGCTGTAGATCAGATTCGCCGCCATGGCCGGGTTCGGGGCGTCCGCCGGCGGGTTCGGCCGCTCGGTGATGAGCCGCCGGAACGCTTCGACATGCGCGTTCTCGGGGCTGACCTGGATCTCCGTCTTGGCGTTGATCGGAGTGTGGCCGTACAGCACATCGTGCAGTTCGGCATGTTCCACATAGACCCGGACCGCGTCGCTGAGCCAGGCGTCCACGCGCCCGATCCAGTCATCGGCGGGCAGGCGCTGCACCGCCGCTTCCTGACGCTCCACCAGCCGGTCGATGAAGCGGGCCTGAACAGCCAGCATGAGGTCGCGTTTGGAGCTGAAATGCAGATAGAAGGTGCCGATCGCGACACCCGCGCGCTCCGTGATCTCATCGATCCGAGCAGCGTCGATTCCCCGCTCGGCCAACACGCTCTCGGCCGCGTCCAGAAGGTCGGCGCGCCGCTCCTCGGCGGGTTTGGTTCGCGGGCGGCCAGGGCTGGATCGGCGCACACTCATTCCAGGGATTCTACGTGTGGGGCGGGCGCGGGGTGCCAGTGGGGTGGCGCCTTCACCACCGGGTCCCGCCCCGGAAGAACGCTCACCAACTGCCTATGGAAGCGGGGCACTTAACGCGGACGCCTGCCCGCCGACGCCGACTCCCGGCCCTCGCTTCCGTTCCCGTGCTGCGCATTCCGCGCCGCAGGCTCCCGGCCCAGCCCACCGAGGACGCGCTGTCGGAGGCGTATCTGACGGCGTGGCGCGGGCGGCACGAGGTCAGGGGCGAGTGCCTGCCCTGGCTCGACGGGATCGCCCGGCCGGTGGCGGCGAACGCTCTGCGGTCCGCCGGGCGCTCCTACCGGCCGCGCGAGCTGATGCGGGCCACGGCCGAGGACCGGTCGGAGCAGTCCCGTTGAGCTCCGCCCGTCCCCAACGGCACAGCCGGAGCGGCACATCCCGCCTCGAGCGGGGCCGAGCTCACCCCCGTGAAGCTCGACCCCGGCCCCGCTGCCGCCACACCCCACCCCTCAACACTTCAGTGGCGACGGAGCATTGGTAACGTACACCAGAGTGGCTGCCCCTCGTCAACCAAAGTGTTGCCGGGGCCGACCCGATGAGCTTCGAGAAACACTGTGGTGGGCCAAGGCTCGGCATCACATCAAGGAGGTCGTACTGCATGGAGGATGACCAGTCACCCAGCTTCGCCCAGCTCCTGGACCACCTCTTCCGCGAGGTGCACCCCCCTTCCCGGGGCCCCTACACCTACGCGGAGGTCGCCGAGGGAATCCGTAAGGCATCGACCGGAGAGGGGCGCGGGGTGACGGCGAGCGCCATCCAGCAGCTGCGTACCGGCGCCAAGCGGAACCCGACCCGGCACACCATCAAGGCCCTGGCCGACTTCTTCGGCGTACCGGCGGGCTACTTCGTCGACAGTGCGGCTGCCGAGCGCACCAAGGCGGAGATCGGGCTCCTGGCCGCCATGCGTGACCAGGACGTCCGCAAGGTGGCCCTGCGCGCCAACGGGCTGAGCGTGGACAGCCTGAGGATGCTGTCCACCGTGATCGAACAGGCCCGGAGGCTCGAAGGGCTCACCACCGACGACAGCCCGCAGGACCTGAACCTGGACGACTGATACCGCGCACCGAGCGGGGACGTACGCCCCCTCCCCCGGCACAACACCCCCCTGTGACCGCTCACCGCTCATCTCCAGGGGGGCATCGGGCGTTTCCCGGGACAAAGCCGGGCACCCCGGTCCGCAGGGCGCCGCGCGGCCGTACCCCGCCCTCGAAGCAGAGTCGCGGACATGCCAGCATTGAGGCGCTCGCACCGGGCTGCCGGGGAAGATCCGCCACGGCCGACCACCCCCGACCGGCGTCACCAGAGTGAGGACATGGACCTTGAGCAGCTTCGCACCGCGTGCGAGGCGCGCGTCGAGGCGCTTCGGCTCCCGCACCGCTTCAGCACCCGCGACCTCCGCGACGCCGTGGCCGAACAGCGCGGACGCCCCATCATCCTGCGCCCCCTGAGCACCCTGGGCGCCCTGGACGCCCCGTGCGGCATCCGTCTGGAGACCCAGGACGCCGACCTGTTGTTCTACGAGGAGGCCACCTCCCCCCTCCACCAGAACCACATCCTCGCCCACGAGATCAGCCACATCATCTGCGACCACCCCGGCAGCCTGGAACTGGACCAGGACACCCTGCGCGCGATCGGGTTCGACCCCACCCTCGTCCAGCGCATGTCCGGCCGGACCAGCTACACGAGCGAGGACGAGCGCGAGGCCGAGGTGATGGCCAGCGTGATCCGGCAGTTCATGTACCGGGGGCGCGAAGGCCCGCCGAGCCGGCCCGCCAGCGGCGCCGAGAGCTGGGACGCGCTGTTCGCCGAGCCACACAGGAAGAAACGCCACCGGAAATGATCAACATCCTGTTCACGGGCACGGCTGTCGTGCTGCTGTGCTTCGCCGCCTACTGGGTGCGAGGACGCGGCGGACACCGCCCCACGGGCACCTGGGCGGTGGCGGCGCTGCTGACCTCGTTCGCCCTCGCCTTCGCCTCCTACGCCCCCGCCGTGGAGCGCGCGGTCGAATCGGTGGTCCCTCACGTCGCCCGGCTCCTCAGCAACACCTTCACCCTGACGGCGGCCACCTCGGTCCTCGCCTTCCTCTTCCAGCTCAATCTGGACCGCGAACGGGCCCGTCGGCAGATCCGGCTGCGCGTCATCGCCCTCGCGATCTCCGTCGCGGGCATGACCGTCTTCTTCGTCGCCGAGCAACTCACCGGACGCAACCCGGTGCTGTACGCGTGCTACGTACTCATCTACATCTCCTACCTGGCGTACACGGCCAAGGACTTCCTCCTTCAGACCTGGGCCCACTCCAAGCGGTCGACCCGCCGCAGCCAGCGCTGGGGCCTGCGCACGACCTCGGTCGGCTGCGGCTTCGCCCTCGTCTACGCCGCGTACAAGCTGTTCGCCCTGGTCTCCATCGGCCTCGGTCTGGGGCTCGTTCCCGACCACGCCCGGTGCTCAAGCCCGTTGACCCCCTTCCGCTGCGCGTTCAGCGTGACCGCGCCCGCCGTCTCCGTCCTCCTCATCACCGTCGGGCTCACTCTCCCCGCCCTGCTCTGGCCTCTCAGCCGGCTGCGCCGCCGCCGCTGGGAACGGAAGTCGTTCACCGCGCTGGAGCCCCTGTGGCGGGAGGTCACCTCCGCGGTCCCCGAGGTCGTCCTCGACCCGGGCGGCACCGAGGTCGACGCCCACGACCTCGACTTCCACCTGCACCGCCGGGTCATCGAGATCAACGACTGCGTACTGGCCCTGCGCCCGTACCGGCAGGCGTCGGTACGGGACGCCGCGGCGGCCGAGGCCGCGCGGCGGGGCACCGCAGGCACCCCCGAGGGCGAGGCCGAGGTGGAGGCGGCGGTCATCGCCGCGGCCGTCGCCGCGAAGCGCGCCGGACGCCCCGTCGACGGCGACGAGGCCCCGCCCGCCGCAGGCACCGGCTCCCGCAAGGGCGACCTCCCGGCGGAGACCGCGTGGCTGCTGCTCGTGGCGGACGCGTACGTGCTCCGTCCGGCACCCGAGAACGCGGGCGCGGCCTCGTGAGCGCCCCGCGGCAGGACCCCCTGCGCGACCCGCGCTTCTTCGCCGACCCCTACCCCGCCTACGACCGGCTGCGCGAGGGCTGCCCGGTCCAGCGCGTCCCCACCGGCTCCGGCGGGCACAGCGCGTACCTGATCACCGGTCACCCCGAGGCCCGCGCGGCGTTCACCGACCCCCGCCTGTCCAAGGACACCGCCCGCTTCTTCGCCGACCGGCCCTCCGACCGCGACCTGCACCCGGCGGTCTCCCGCACCATGCTGACGAGCGACCCGCCCGCGCACACCCGCCAGCGGCGGGTGGCGACGCCCTTGTTCACCGCCGGACGCGTACGGGAGCTGCGCCCGTACCTCACCCGGGTCGTCGACGGCCTCATGGCCGCGTGGCGGCCGGGCACGGAGGTGGACCTGGTCGCGGAACTGGCGGTGCCCCTGCCCGTCACCGTCGTCTGCGAGCTGCTGGGGGTGCCGGAATCCGACCGCGCCACGCTCACCGGCTGGTCCCACGAGCTCTTCGACGCGACCGACACCCACCGCGTCGACGCCGCATCGCACCGGATCGGCGACTATCTGACCCACCTCGTGGAGACGGCCCGCGCCACCCCCGGCGACGGCCCGCTCCACTCCCTCCTGCGCGACTGCGACGAGGGCGGCCTCGACCGGGACGAGACCGTCTCCCTGGCCGCCCTCCTCCTGGTCGCCGGGCACGAGACGACCACCCAGTTCATCGGCAACGCGGTCCTGGCCCTGCTCCGGCACCCCGAGGCGTTCGACCGGCTGCGCCGGGACCCGGACCTGATCCCCGGCGCCCTCGACGAACTGCTCCGCTACGACTCCCCGGTGGGCGTGGCCACCTTCCGGTACAGCACGGAGGACCTGCGGATCGGCGGGTTCGACATCCCGGCGGGCTTCCCGGTGCTCATCGCCCCCGGAGCCGCGAACCGCGACCCGGCCCCCTTCCCCCACCCGGACCGCCTCGACCTCGACCGCGATGCCACCGCCCACCTCTCCTTCGGCCACGGCATCCACCGCTGCCCGGGTGCCCCCCTGGCCCGCGCCGAGACGGAAATCGCCCTCCGCACCCTGCTGACCCGCTTCCCGCACACCCGCCTGGCCGTCCCCGAAGACTCCCTGACCTGGCGCCGAACCCGCCTCACCCGCGGCCTGACCGCCCTGCCGCTCAGGCTCGCCTGAGCGGCAGGGGGTGAACGGCTGCGAAGGTCTCGGCGTTTGCGGACACATACGGCTTGCGGGAGAGCCGGGTCCTGGGGCGCAGGGTGACCCGGCCGAGGGCGCCGTACGCGAAGCGGACGTCTCTGCCCCGCCGCCTCGCACACCGCGTGTGCCGACGCCCAGGGGTTCAGGCCGACTTGAGCGCCTGGCGGTAGGCCCCCGGTGTGGTGTCGAATTCACGGCGGAAGGCGAGGTGGAAGCCGACGTTGCTCTGATAGCCGACCCGGGCCGGGATGTCGGCCAGAGCCACCGAGCCGTCCGAGAGCAGCGCACGGGCCTCCTGGAGCCGACGTACCGTCAGGTGGTGGGCGGGCGAATCGCCGACCAGTGCCCTGAAGGTCTCGGAGAACGCGGACCGTGACATACCCGCCATGCGGGCGAGTGCCTCGACCGACCACGGGCGGGCGTAGTCGCGGTAGATCGCCACCAAGGACGTGCTGATGCCGGGGTGGCGCAGGGCCTGGAGGGCCGGGGAGAGTTCCGTGAGCCGTTCCAGGGCGGTACGCAGCGCCAGGACGAAGACCATTTCGAAGGCGCGCAGGGTGACCAGTCCCGATCCGGGGGACGTGCGCGCGATCTCCGATGCGAGGGAGCACAGGGTGCCGTGCAGCAGCGGTTCCTCGGTGAGCATCTCCCGGCGCAGGACGATCACCCGGGGCAGGGCGCGGTAGAGGGCAGGCTCGCCCGCCTTGTCGTAGCGCAGGCTCGCGCAGAGCATTTCGGTGTCGGCCGGCTCGCTGCCGATCGTCACGACGTCCGAGGAACCGGGGGCGCGTTCCGGCAGTACCAGTTTCAAGGGCTGGATGGCCACCGCATCCGGCCGGCTGGCGAAGGTGTGCGCGGTGCCGTAGGGAAAGACCGCGAGGTCTCCCGTGCCCAGGCGGATGAGCGGCGAGTCGTCGTGGAAGTCGACGAAACACTCATTGCTCAGCATGTAGTGGAGTACCGCGCAGGAGTCCTCCTCTCCCCGGACACCCCATTCACCGCCGGCCTCCCACCGGCTGTAGAAGATCTCGCTGAGCCGCAGAGGCCGCAGCAGCTCACTCAGCACGTCATCAGCCACAGACGATCCTTAAGCCAGGACGGTTGGACGTTAATTGATCGTAGTTCCTGCGTGTCGGACAGTTGTGCTGAGTCGTCCCGGGGACGGGACGGCACAGAGCAACAACGGGGGAGCTTTTCCGATGAACATCATGATCGCCGGAGGTGGTATCGGCGGGCTGACGACAGCGCTGTGCCTCCATGCCGCCGGATTCACAGCTGTACGTGTGGCGGAGGCGGCACCCGCCATCCGCCCGATGGGCGCCGGTGTGAACCTGCTGCCGAACGCCGTCCGCGAACTCCATGCCCTCGGGCTGTACGACAGCGTGGCCGCGGTCTCCGTACCGATCGAACGGCTCGGATACCTCACCGGCCTCGGCGAGGACATCTGGACCGAACCCCGTGGGCTGCCCGCCGGCTACGACTGGCCCCAGCTCGCCGTGCACCGCGGCGCCCTCCAGATGATCCTGGCGCAGGCCGTGCGTGACCGGCTGGGTGCGGACGCCGTCACCGCGGACGCCCGGCTCTGTTCGTTCGGCGAGGCCGAAGGGCCGGAGCTGCGGATCGGCTTCTCGCACCGGGAGAGCGCCCTGCCGACGGAGCTCCGGGCCGATGTGCTGATCGGCTGCGACGGCATCCATTCCACCGTGCGCGGCCTGCTCTACCCGCAGGAGGGCCCGCCGTCGTCCAGCGGTGCGGTGGTGTGGCGGGGAGTGTCCCGCTGCCGTCCGTTCCTGGGCGGACGCTCCATGGTCGTGATGGGTGACGGCGATTGGAAGGCCGTCGTCTACCCGCTCGCCGACCGGCCCGATGACGACGGCACGGTGCCGGTGAACTGGGCCGTGTCCCGGGAGTCCGCCGCATCGGGCGAAGCCCGGAGCGCGGACGCCGCGGCCGGCCGTCAGCTGGGGCCTGTGCCCGACTGGCATTGCGGGGATCTCGCGCTCGCCGAGGTGCTGGCCGGTCAGGAGCGGGTGCGGCAGTTCCCCATGATCGACCGCGATCCCCTCCCCCGGTGGTCCTTCGGGAGGGTCACGCTGCTGGGCGACGCGGCCCACGCGATGGCCCCGATGGGGTCGAACGCCACCACGCAGTGCATCGTCGACGCCCGCACGCTGGCCCACGCGCTCGCGGCCGATCCCGATCCCGTCCGCGCTCTGGCCGCCTACGACCGGCGGCGGCGGCCCGCGATGAACAGGCTCCAGGTGCTGAACCGGGCCAAGGGCCCCGAGGTCGTCATCGACATGGCGCACGGGCGCGCCGCCGGTGGTACGACCTGCCGGGCCCGGCGGGCCGTACCAGCGGCGGACCTGGCCCGGGTGACCGCTTCCTACGCCCGTGCCGCCGGGTCCGACCGGGCGAGCGTCAACCGGCCCTCGCCCTACACCGTCGACGGCGGCCTCGGCCTGCGCGGATCGCGCCGAGCCGTCCACGGCTGAGCCGGGCCGTCCCCCGGATCGCCGTCCGCACACCTTCACGCATCTCACCCCTCTGATTCAGGAGAGACATGAACCGCAGCGGCCAGGACTACCTCGACGCACTGCGCGACGGGCGGGCCGTCTGGATAGACGGTCAGCCCGTGGACGACATCACCGAGCATCCCGCGTTCCGCAACACCGCGCGCTCCATCGCGCGTCTGTACGACATGGCGTGTGAGGGCGAGCACCGGGAGGCGCTCACCGTGCGGCCGGAGGGCTCCGGGGAGCCGGTGCTCCGCGCGTTCCACGCGCCGCGCTCGCATGCCGAGCTGGTCGCGCGCCGACGTGGGTTCAAGACCTGGTCCGAGGCCAGCTTCGGGTTCCTCGGCCGTTCCCCCGACTACATGGCCGCCGGGATCGCCGGATTCGTCAGCGCCCCCGATGTCTTCGCCGGAGCGGAGTTCGACGGCCGGGCCAATCTCGACGCGTACTACCGCCGGATGACGCAGGGCAGCCTGTACCAGTCGTTCACCATCACCAACCCGCAGATCGACCGTACGAAGTCCGCGGCGGAGCAGGAGGAGGACGACCTCTTCGTCCGCGTGGTGAAGGAGCTCGACGGAGGCATCGTCGTCCGCGGAGCGAAGATGATCGGCACAGCCGCGGTGTTCGGTGACGAGATCATCGTCGGCACCATCGAGCCGCTGGCCCCGCAGGACGTCGAGTACGCCCTGTGCTTCTCGGTCCCCGTGAACACTCCCGGGCTCAAGTTCATCTCCCGCACCTCGTACGAGGCTTCGGCGCGGAGCGTGTTCGACAATCCGCTCTCCTCCCGCTTCGACGAGAACGACGCGCTGCTCGTCTGCGACGACGTCTTCGTACCGTGGGAGAACGTCCTCACCTACCGCAATGTCGAGTCGACGTTCGGGATGTGGTGGCTCACCCCGACGTACAACAACTTCGTCCATCAGGCCGCGACCCGGTTCTGGACCAAGCTGGAGTTCCTCACCGGGCTCGCCATCCTGATCGCCCGGGCCAACAACACCTACGACCTGCCGCCCGTGCGGATGCAGCTGGGCCGGCTCATCGGCTGGCTCAACATCGCCAAGTCGATGGTGCTGGCGGCCGAGGCCGCGCACGAGGAGGTTCCGGGCTCGGGCGGCGTCGTCCAGATCAACCGTGAGATCGCCTCCGCCCACCGCGCCATGGCGGGCGACCTCTATCCGAAGGTTCTGGCCGAGATCAAGATGCTGGCGGGCGGCGGGCTGATTCAGCTGCCCGCCTCCGGATACGACCTGACCCACCCCGAACTGGGGCCTCTCGTCGCCAAGTACGTCCGTTCACCCGGGCACCCGGCCGAGCAGCGGATCAAGCTGATGAAGCTCGCCTGGGACGCCCTCGGCTCCGAGTTCGCCTCCCGGCACGAGCAGTACGAACGCTTCTACCACGGCGCTCCGCACGTCTACCTTCCCGGCATCGTGCGCGACGGCAATCCGGATCTGCTCGCAGCCTTCACCCAGTCCTGCCTGGACGGCTATCAGCTCGACGAAGAGCCTTTCATGGAGCGGGGGACGGCAGATGGCAGCGCCTGACCGCTGGAGGGCGCTCGCGCTGCTCGCCTGCACCCAGTTCGTCCTGATCCTCGACACCTCGATCATCAACGTCGCGGCGCCGTCGATCGGCAGTGACCTCGACATCTCGCCCGCCGAACTCTCCTGGGTGGCCAACGCCTACCTGGTCTCCTTCGGAGGGCTGCTCCTCCTCAGCGGCCGGGCGGCTGACCTGATCGGCCGGCGCAGACTCTTCGTCGCCGGTCTGGGCACGCTGGCCGCCGCCTCACTGCTGGGCGCGCTGGCCGGCAGTGCTCAGCTCCTGATCACGGCACGCGTCGTCCAGGGCATGGGCGCCGCGATGGCGGCCGCCGCCGCGCTCGCCCTGCTGCTGTCGCTGTTCGACGACGGCCCGGAACGCCACAAGGCGCTCGGTATCTTCGCCGCGATGGCCGGGGCCGGTGGTGCCGCGGGTACGGTCCTCGGCGGTGTCCTCACCAGCTGGCTCGGCTGGGAGTCCACCTTCGCGCTGAACGTCGTCGTGGGGCTCGGGCTGATCCTCCCGGCCCGTCGGCTCCTGCCCGCCGGGAGCCGCACCGGGGACGAGGGCGGCTTCGACCTGCCGGGGGCCGTGTCCGTCACCGGCGGGCTGGCACTGCTGGCGTACGCCCTGGTCAACGCGGGCGAGTCCGGGTGGCGGGACCCGGTGACGCTGGTGACCGGGGCCCTGGCCGTCGTCCTGCTGACCGTGTTCGTCCTCGTCGAGCGCCGGGTGCGGCATCCGCTCGTCCCGCCCGCCATCTTCCGCCGACGTACCCTGCGGCTGGCCAATGTGCTGGCGGGGATGTGGCAGATGTCCCTGTTCCCCATGTTCTTCCTGGTGAGTCTCTACCTCCAGGCAGTACTGGGGTACGAACCCGTGATGGGCGGTCTCGGGCTGCTCCCGCTGTCGGTCGTGGTCGTCCTGGTCGCGTCCACGACCGACCGGCTGATCGGCCGGTTCGGTCTGCGGACGGTGATGTGCGCCGGGTTCGTGCTGGTCGCGATCGGGCTGGTGTGGCAGTCGCTGCTCTCGCCGTCGGGTTCGTTCGTCGCCGACGTACTGCCGCCGAGTCTGCTGCTGGGTATCGCCCTGCCGCTGGTCTCCGTCACCACGGCCGTCGCGGCGACCCTCGGCACGGAACGCGACGAGACCGGGCTCGCCTCCGGGCTCGTCAACACCAGTCAGCAGTTCGGCTCCGTGATCGGACTGGCCCTGCTGTCGGGTGTGGCGGCCGCCCGGACCTCAGCGGTCTCCGGGCCACGTGATGTCGCGCTGACCGAAGGGTTCAGCGCCGCGTTCCTGGCCGGTGCCGCCCTCGCTGGGGTGGCGGCCCTGCTCGCACTGCGGCTGGTCGTACCGGCCGCGCCCGCCCCCGAGAAGGGGCCGGGCGGCACGGGCGCCGACGACCGCAGCACTGACCGCGACCCGGCCCTCCCCTGAACCGGCCCGGCGGACGACCCGCCGCGGCCGCCCCCACCGTGCCGAGCGATGTGGCACGGACGAAGCAATGAACGCAGAGAGGCAGACGCCATATGAGTGAGGACCAGCCGAAGCGGTACCTGGTCACCGGTGCCAACGGTTTCCAGGGCGGGGCCGTGGCCCGGCTGCTCGCCGCGCGCGGGCATGAGGTGCGTGGTCTGGTACGCGACGCCGACCGGCCGGCGGGCGACGAAGGACGCGCCTGGACCCCGGTCCGGGGCGACCTCGGCAGCGCCGAGGACCTGCGGCACGCCTTCGAGGGCGTCACGCACACGGTGGTCACCCTGCCGCTCGTCTACGAGGCGGACACCGTGCTCGCCTATGCGCGCAACATCGTCGAGGCCGCCCACGAGGCCGGGGTGAGCCGCCTGGTCTACAACGTCAACACGCCTCTGCCGGTGGAACGGACCGAGCGTGCGGGGTTCGAGACCCGGCGCCTGGCCGAGCAGGTGTTCCTCGACAGCGCGGTGCCCACGGTGTCGGTCCGGCCGCCCGTCTACCTCGACAACCTCTTCAGCCCGTGGAACGGCCCGGCGCTCGTCAACGACGGCGTGCTGGCCTACCCGCTGCCCGCCGGACAGCGGGTGGCCTGGATGTCGCACACGGACCTGGCGCAGGTGCTCGCCGCGGCGGCGGAGACGGAGGAGCTCGTGGGGCGGGCGGTGGACGTCGGCGGCGCCGATGTCCTCACCGGCCCCGAGCTGGCGGCTGTGTTCGCCGACGCGCTGGGACGCGAGGTCCGCTATCTCCCGCTCGCCGTCGAGGACTTCGAGGCCGGTCTCGGCCAGTTGCTCGGCGCGGAATCGGCGGCCGGGGTGGCAGGCATCTACCACCATGTGGCAGCCGGTGACCAGGAGCTGCTGGCAGCCGAACCCGCGACGACGGAGCGCGTCTTCGGCGTACGGCTGACGTCCACGGTCGAGTGGGTCAAGACGCGGAACTGGGACATCTGGTCGGGCGGCGCCGCCTGACACACGCCCGGCGGGAGGACACGAGCGCGTGCCCTCCCGCTGGCTGTCAACGAAGATGATGTGCACCACGGGGGAAATGAATCATGACGTACTTCGGTGGCTCCGCGCTGCCCTGGACAGAGGACTCACAGCAACGGAACACCCCGATCGCCGTGGTCGGCATCGGATGCAGACTGCCCGGGGCCGACTCGGCGGAGGCTCTGTGGGAGCAGTTGCTCGGCGGCACCGACGCGATCCGCCGCGTCCCGGAGGATCGTTTCTCCGGTGCGGAGGGGCCCGCGTACGACACATGGCGCGGCGGCTTCCTCGACGACGTCGAATCGTTCGACGCCGGTTTCTTCGGCATCGCGCCGCAGGACGCCGAGGTGATGGACCCGCAACAGCGCATTCTGCTGCCGGTGGCCTGGGAGGCGCTGGAGGACGCGGGCATCCTGCCCGCCGAGTGGGGTGGGGCCCGGACAGCCGTCTACGTCGGCCAGGCACACGGCGACAACTGGGACCGGACACGGGACGGCCGGGGCGGCTCCCTCGACCTGGGCTGCCTGGTCGGCACCCATCAGAGGTCCATGCTCGCGGGACGGCTCTCGTACCACCTCGGTCTGCACGGACCGAGCGTGACGGTCGACGCGGCCCAGGCATCCTCGCTGGCAGCCCTGCACCTGGCCTGCCTGAGTCTGCGGGCAGGCGAGTCGGCGCTTGCCCTCGCGGGCGGCGCGAACCTGATCCTGGGGCCTGACGCGACCGGTATGTTCGACAGCGCCGGAGTGCTTTCCGAGGCCGGTCGCTGCGCCTTCGGGGACGCCGGTGCGGACGGCTTCGTACGCTCCGACGGCGTCGCCGTCGCCGTGCTGAAGCGGCTGGACCGGGCGCTGGCCGACGGCGACCGGGTGCGCGCGGTGATTCTCGGCAGCGCGCTGAGCCACGACGGCGCGGACAAGGGCCACCTGCTCGACCCGTCCCGCGTCGGCCAGGCGAGGGCGATGCGCTGGGCGTACGAGGACGCGGGCGTAGCCCCCGGGGAGGTCGACTACGTCGAGGCCCACGGCACGGGAACCCGCATCGACGCCGTCGAACTCGGTGCGCTCGGCGACGTCCTCGCCGAGGGGCGCCGCCCCGGACACCGCTGCCTCGTCGGCTCGGCGAAGAGCAACATCGGCCACACCGAGGCCGCGGCCGGAATCGTCGGGGTCATCAAGACCGTCCTGTGTCTGGAGCACGGGCAGGTCCCGCCCAGCCTGCACTTCCAGAAGCCGTCGCCGGGCGTGGACTGGGCCCGGGTCCCGCTGGCCGTTCCCACCTCCGTGGAGCCGCTCGGCACGCCGGGCCGCCGGCCGACGGCCGCGGTGAACGGCCAGAGCATCTCCGGGGTCAACGCCCATGTCGTGCTCACCCGCCTGGACACGCCGAACACACCGGACGGCGCGGCGCGGGACGACGGTCCATGGCCGCTGACCCTTTCCGCGCCCAGCCGTGCCGCGCTCGACGGCCTCGTCCGGTCGTACATCGCCCATCTCGCACCCGACGGGGCAGGCCGGCACGACCGGACGCGGGACATCTGCTGGACCGCCACCACCCGCCGCACGCGCCACGCCCACCGGCTGACCGTGCACGGCAGCGATCACGCGGAGCTGCGCGGCGCCCTGCTGAGCCTGCTCGGAACACCGGACGACAGGGTCTCGGCGTCCGCGGAAGCGAGCGCCGAGGACATCGCGGCCGCCTTCCCGGCGGCCGGAGCGGTCGTGAGCCTGCCCGCTCATCCCTGGCAGCCCGTTCGCCACCCGTTGATCAACTCCACGGACCACTGACAGACCACTCCCACGCGCACGGCGGCGGCATGTCCCCGAGACCTGCCGGACCTCGCCGTGTCCATGTGCCATACCCCTGGCCCGTACAGCTGGAGAGAGCAATGACAATGATCACCGACCTGGATCTGGGAAGTTCCATACGCGTGGCGGCCATCCGGGAACTCGACCCGCTGGCCGCCGACCGAGCCTGCTTCGTGCTGCGCGAGCAGAACGCGCGCGCGGACGTCCCGGCCATGGCCGCCGAACTGCGCAGGCTGGTGCCGCGTCTGGACACCGCCGAGGGATTCGACCCGCAGCAGTCCGTCGCGGCCATGCGCGACCTGGGGATGTTCCTCGGCTCGATCAAGCGCCACGGACCGGAGCCGCTGGAGCTGGTCCCCGAGGTCCTGCCCGTCCTGCGCATCCTGGGGCACCGCACCGACATGGTGCCGCGCGACGTCGTGCACCACTACTGCACCTGGAACCCGACGGGCGGCCGTCAGCGCATGTATCTCGGTGATGTGCAGGAGGCGTACCTCCAGGAATCGGTCCGCATGGTCTTCCCGCATCTGCGCGAGGGCCTCGAACTGTGCGCCATCCTCAGCCGGACCGAGGTCCACGACCCCAAGTTCGCCCTGCTGACGCAGGCGCTGACCGACCATGTGGAAACCATGGTGACCTCCATCAGCATGGTGGTCGCCAACGTGACACCCGAGTTCTTCGCCCGGGAACTGCGCGCCTACTTCGACGAGATCACCGTGGGGGGAGAGGTCCTGCTGGGACCGGCCGCGGCCCAGGTCCCGCTGTGGCTGATCGACCAGGCCATCTGGGCATCGGACCTCAGCGAGCCCTCGTACGAGGAGTTCGTCCGCGACTCGGTGCCGTACAGCCTGCCGCGCTGGCGTGAACTGTACGAGGACTGGACCCGGGTGCCGTCGGTGGTGTCCCGGCTGGTCGAGGCGTACGGGGACGACCCGGCCGAGGCCGAACGCCGGATGCCCGACCTCCGGGACGGAGCCGAGGCGCTCGCCCGGCTGCTGCGGGTGATCGTCGTGTTCCGCGGCCGCCATCTGGGCATCGCGCGCAAGGCGTACGACGCCGACCTGCGCCTCTTCCCGGTCGGCAGCGGCGGGGCCAGTGTCGACCTGCTGAAGCAGATCATCGACCTGACTCGTGCCACCGCCCGGCTCACCGGCACACGCCAGGGCCACCGGCCGCCCGACGGCCAGGCGCCGAAGGGCGAGGCCGCGTACGCCCATGGGAGGACCGCGTGACGCTCCTCGTCGCCGGTGGTGGCATCGGCGGTCTCACCGCGGCCCTCAGCCTGCATGCCGAGGGCATCAGGGATGTGCGCGTCCTGGAGGCCGTACCCGAGATCCGTCCGCTCGGCGTCGGCCTGAACATCCTTCCCAACGCCGTGAAGGAACTCGACGGGCTGGGCCTGCTGTCGCGACTCGCCGAAGTCTCGGTCGCCACCGGCGACCTGAGCTACTACAACCGCCACGGCCAGCTCATCTGGCGTGAACCGCGGGGCCGGGCCGCCGGCCACCGATGGCCGCAGCTCTCCATCCACCGCGGCCGGCTCCAGGCGGTGCTGGCCGAGGCCGTCCGCGAGCGACTGGGGCCGGACGCCGTCGTCACCGACACCAGGGTCGTGGATGTCGTCCCCACCGACGGCGGCGTGCGGGTGATGGCTCGTCACCCGGTGGCGGGCACGGTGTCGACGGTCGACGCGGCCGGACTGATCGGTGCCGACGGCATCCACTCCGCGGTCCGCGCGGTGCTCGGCCCCGGCGAGGGGCCACCGCCGTGGAACGGTCTGGTGGTCTGGCGGGGCACGGCCTGGGCGCCGCCCTTCCTGGACGGCCGGTCGATGGTGATCGCCGGTGACGACCGGCGCCGTGCCGTCGTCTACCCGATGTCGGCGGCGGACGAGCGCGGCCTGACCCTGATGAACTGGGCGGTCGCCAAGGCTGCCGAGCCGGATGCCGAGTTCGAGGCCGCGGACTGGAACCGGTCCGTGCCGCCGGAGTCCTTCGTCGGGCATTTCGAGGATCTGGCCTTCGACTGGCTCGATGTGCCCGCGCTGATCCGTTCGGCGACCGAGGCGTACGTCTATCCCATGGTCGACCGCGACCCTCTCCCCCGGTGGAGCCACGGGGCGGTCACCCTGATCGGCGACGCCGCTCACGCCATGTACCCGATGGGGTCCAACGGAGCGACCCAGGCCATCGTGGACGCCCGGGTGCTGGCGGGGCATCTGGCCCGGGCCGGGGTGACCGAGGCGTTCGCCGCGTACGAGGCCGAACGGCTGCCGGTGCTCACCCGCCTCCAGCACAGCACGCGCAGGCGGGGGCCCGAGGTCGTGATCGATCTGGCGCACGAGCGGGCGCCGGGCGGATTCTCCGACGTACGGGAGGTCTTCCCCGGCACCGAACTGGAGGACATCTCGGCCGGCTTCGCGCGGCTGGGCGGCTTCGATCCGAACGCCGTGAACACGACGATGCCGCCGGGCGCGGCGACAGGAGTGAGGGCTCACCGATGAGAGTCGACATCTGGTCGGACATCTCCTGCCCGTGGTGCTACATCACCAAGCGCACCTTCGAACTGGGCCTGGCGGCGGCAGGCCGTCACGATCTCGACATCGTGCTGCACCCGTACCAGATCGACGGGGAGCGGCCGGCCGAGCCGATGCCGATGCTCGACTGGCTGGCGGGCAAGTACGGGCGGGAGACGGCCGAGACGATGAGCAAGGAGGTGACCGAGGCCGGCAACCGGCACGGCATCGCCTTCCGCAATCGCACGGGCTTGGCGGCGAACACGCTTCAGGCGCACCGGATGCTGTGGTACGCGGGCCGTGAGTACGGCCGCAGCGTGCAGAGCCGGCTCGAGGAGCTGCTCTTCGCGGCCTACTTCACGCAGAACGGCGATGTCTCGGACCCGGCTCTGCTCCTGGACCGCGCGGTGCGCTCCGGCTTCGGCCGGGCACGGGCCGCGGATCTGCTCGCTTCGGACGAGGGGCTGGCCGAGGTCCGCCAGGAGATCCGGGCGGCCCGGTCCGCGGGCGTCACCCAGGTCCCCCTGATCGTCTTCGGCGGCGCGCGACGCGTCGAGGGGGCGCAGGAGGACCCCGAGGTGTACCGCAGCGCACTCGCGCGCACATCCGATACGGCCGGCACCACCAGGAAGGACCAGGAATGAACTCCACGACGCGGCGACGGTTCCTCGGCACGACCGCGCTGGTGGGGGCGGCCTCGGCCACCGGTGTCGCCGGTGCCACCGCCTCCTCGGCACAGGGCCGGGGCCCTGCGGCCACCGATGCCGGGCCTCCGGTCGTCCCCGGCAGCGTGCAGTACGAGGATCTCTCCCGGGGGGTGAACCGGCGCTGGGCCGGAACCCCCGACTGGATCAGGGTGCCACGCACCACCGAGCAGGTCGTGGCGGCCGTGCAGAAGGCGGTCGACTCGGGCCGCCGGATCGCGGTGCGCAGCGGCGGGCACTGCTTCGAGGACTTCGTGTCGGGCCCGGGCGTGCGCGCCGTGATCGACCTGTCCGCCCTGGACTCCGTCGAACACGACCCACGGCGGCGTGCCCTGGCCGTGGGTGCGGGCGCGCGGCTGGGCCAGGTCAACGAGCAGCTCTTCAAACGCTGGGGCGTCGCGCTCCCGGCGGGTGCCTGCCCGACGGTGGGCATCGGTGGTCATATCAGCGGGGGCGGCTACGGCCCCCTGAACCGGCTCCACGGCCTGACGGTCGATCATCTGCTCGCCGTGGAGGTCGTCGTGGTCGACAGCTCGGGCAGGGCACGGGCGGTGATCGCCACCCGTGACAAGAACGATCCGCGACGGGATCTGTGGTGGGCGCACACCGGCGGTGGCGGAGGCAACTTCGGTGTGGTGACCCGTTACTGGTTCCGTTCTCCCGGTGCGGCGGGTGCCGATGCCGGCCGGCTCCTGCCCGTCCCTCCGAAGGAGTTGCTCGTCAGCAGCGTGGTCTGGCCGTGGGACGCCCTGGACGAGTCCTCGTTCAGCCGCCTGCTGCGCAACTACGGTGCCTGGCACGTCGCCCACAACGGAGCGGGCGATCCCGAAAGCGATCTCTACAGCCATCTCGCCGTCTTCCACCGCTCCGGGGGCGCGGTGGCGCTGAACGTGCAGCTGTCCACGCAACGCGGGAATCCTGAACGGCGGCTGGAGCGGTTCCTCGCGGAGGTGGGCCGGGGGGTGGGCGTCGCGCCGAAGACGGTGGAACGCGGCCGGTTCCCGTGGCTCCTGTCCACGCAGTGGGCGGGCTTCGCCGACCGGCCCACCGGCAAGCGGATCAAGGGCAAGTCCGCCTACCACCGGCGGACGTTCGACGCGCCTCAGACCGCCGCGCTGTACCGGCACCTGACCCGCACCGACTACGCGCACCCGGGCAGCGGTGTGCTGATCGCGCCTTACGGGGGGCAGGTCAACACCGTGGCGGCGGACGCGACGGCGCTGGTCCACCGGGACAGCGCCCTGATGCTGATGTACATCAGCGAGTGGACCGACCCGGCCGAGGACGAGCGGCACATCGCCTTTCTCCGGGACCTGTACGAGGACGTGTACGCGCCGACCGGCGGGGTGCCGGTTCCCGGCGCCTCCACCGGGGGCGCCTACATCAACTACCCGGACATTGACCTGCGCGACACCTCCCGCAACCGGTCCCGCACCGGATGGCAGGAGCTCTACTACGGCGGCAACTACCCCCGGCTCCAGCAGGTCAAGAAGCGCTGGGACCCACGGGACGTGTTCCGGCACGCGCTCTCGGTGGAGCTGCCCGGCCTCCGAGGAGGCAGGCGATGACCGTACTCGACGGGATCATCGAAGGGGTGCGGGCCGAACTCACCGGACGGCGTGCGGCTCTCCCCGAGCGGGAGATGCGGGAGCTGGCCGCGGCCGCGTCCCCGCCGCTCCCGGCGGCTGAGCTGCTCGGGGTGAAGGGGCGCCTGCATGTCATCGCGGAGGTGAAACGGGCCAGCCCTTCCAGGGGCGCCCTCGCCCCGATCACCGACCCGGGCGCTCTGGCGGTGGAGTTCGAGGCGGGCGGTGCCACCGCGGTGAGCGTGCTGACCGAACGACGCCGTTTCGGCGGTTCGGTCGAGGACCTGGCCGCCGTACGGGCGCGGGTGTCGGTGCCGGTGCTGTGCAAGGACTTCGTCGTGGAGCCGTACCAGCTGTGGGAGGCGCGGGCCCACGGGGCCGACCTCGTCCTGCTGATCGTGGCGGCGCTGGACGGGGCGCGGCTGACGGATCTGCTGGCCGTGGCCTCGGATGCGGGGCTCACCCCGCTGGTGGAGGTGCACGACGAAGCGGAGGTGGACCGGGCGCTGGCCGCCGGGGCCCGGGTCATCGGGGTGAACGCACGGGATCTGCGGACGCTGGAGGTGGACCCCACGGTGTTCGGCCGGCTCGCCCCGCGGATACCGGCCGATGTGGTGCGGGTCGCCGAGTCGGGTATCGCGTCGCCGGCCGACGCGGCCCGGCTCCGGGAGGCGTCGGCGGACGCGGTGCTGGTCGGTGAGTCCCTGGTGACCAGCGGTGACCCGCGTGCTGCCGTGGCCGGGCTGATCGCGGCGGGCAGCCGTGCCGGGTGCCCCGGATCTCGCTGAGGCCGGTGGTGCGGGCCCGGTGACCCGGATCGCTTCCGGGTCACCGGGCGTGGCCCTGGCCTGTGTGCGTCGGGCACGGGGCGGGGCACACGCGGGTCAGCCGCCTGCGGCGTGTTTGGTGCTCACCGCGGCCCAGCGCTCCAGTACGTCGGCCGCCGCACCGGTGTCGATGGCCTCGGCCGCTCGGGGCAGTTCGGCGGCGATACGTTCGGCCACCCGGCTCCGCCCCGCGACCGGTGTCGCGGCTGCCAGCGCGGCGGCGGCGGAGAGCAGGACCGCGTCCCGTACCGGCCCGCGTGCTCCGGCCAGCAGTTCCCGTGCGATCCGGGCGTTGTGTCTCCGGTCGCCGCCGCGCAGCGCGTCCGGTGCGGCGAGGGGGATTCCCAGCTCGCGGGGGTCGAAGACCTCCTGGTGCACGGCGTCGTCGCCGACCGACCAGACCGTGGAGGATGTGGTGACCGTCAGCTCGTCCATCCCGTCGTCGCCCCGGAAGACGAGTGCCGACACGCCCTGGCGGGCCAGCACACCGGCGATCAGGGGCGCGGCATCGGCATCGGCCACCCCGACTGCCAGTGCCGTGGGGGACGCCGGGTTCGAGAGCGGGCCCAGCAGGTTGAACGCCGTGCGCACGCCCAGTTCCCTTCGGGTCGGGGCGGCGTGGCGCATCGCGGGGTGGAAGGCGGGAGCGAAACAGAAGGTGATCCCGGTGTCCAGGGCGACGGCCTCGACCGACGAGGGCGGCAGATCGAGCGTGACCCCCAGCTCCTCGAGCACGTCCGCCGAACCGCACTGCGAGGAGGCTGAACGGTTCCCGTGCTTGACGACCCGTGCCCCGGCCCCGGCGGCCACGATCGCCGACATGGTGGAGATGTTCACGCTGTCCGAGCCGTCGCCACCGGTGCCGACGATGTCCAGGGTGGGGCCCGGTATCCGCAGCGGCACCGCGTGCGCCCGCATGGTGCGGGTCAGCCCTTCCATCTCCTGGACCGTCTCGCCCTTGCACCGCAGCGCCATCAGGAATCCCGCGAGACGGGGGCCGCCGACGGCCCCCGTCATGATGTCCTCCATCGCCAGAGCCGCCTCGTCGGAGGTCAGGTCCCGGCCTGCCACCAGGGTGTTGATCAGAGCGGGCCAACGGAGTTCTGGCGGTTTCGCGGACATGTGTTTTTCCTTTCCCGAGTCCGGGTGCCCGAATGTGTGTGCCGGAAGGGCACGTGCGGCTGTCGTGCCTCATTGTTCGCGGCAACGGATCTCGCCGACAGACCACTTCGTGCCCTTTATTGCAGTCCACATCGTCGTGAGGAGGAGCGGATGCCCCTGCATCTGTCGGTCGCGATTTCCCGCTCAGCGGAACAGTCCCTGAATGCGCAGATAAGAACGTCGATATGCGAAGAGATCGAAGGGGGAATTCTTCAGCCCGGTACCCGTCTGCCCTCCAGCCGCCAACTGGCCGCGGACCTCGGGGTCTCCCGCAGCGTGGTGGTGGAGGCGTACGGGCAGTTGGTGGCCGAGGGGTTCCTGGAAGCCGCGCGGGGCGCGGGCACGCGCGTGGTCCGCCACCTGCCCCGCGAGCCCGTCGTGCCGTGCCTGCTGGACTCCTCGGACGTTCCGGTCGCCCGCTGGGACCTGCGGGTCTCGGGGCAGGGAGCTCCGGCCTTTCCGCACAAGGAGTGGCTCACCGCGTACCAGCGGGTGCTGCGGTCGCCCGGGGCGGTGCCGGACGGCTATCCGCCGCTCGCCGGCGTGCCCGAGCTGCGGTCCGAACTCTCCCGTCATCTGGGACGGTTACGGGGTGTGCGCGCCACTCCGTCCCAGGTGATGGTGACGGCCGGTTTCGCCCAGGGGCTGAGCCTGCTCTGCGCCGACCTGGTCGCGTCGGGACAGCGGGAGCTGGCCGTGGAGGAGCCCGGGCACCCCGGGCAGCGCCACTTCGTCGCGGAGAACGGACTGCGGCCGGTCCCGGTGCCGGTGGACGCCGAGGGGATCGATGTGGAAGCGCTCGCGGCCACCTCCGCGCGGGCCGTGCTGGTGACTCCGGCGCACCAGTTCCCCGTCGGGTACACGCTCTCCGCGTCCCGTCGGGAAGCATTGGCCCGTTGGGCGCGGGACGTGGACGGGCTGGTGATCGAGGACGATTACGACGGGGCCCTCTGGTACGACCGGGCGGCGCGCCCCCTCGCCCTCCAGCGGCTCGCTCCCGACCATGTGGTCTACGCGGGGACGGCGAGCAAGGTGCTGGGGGCGGGGCTGCGGCTGGGGTGGCTGGCCGGACCGGAACAGCTGCTCCACCGGCTGCTGCGTCTGCGTGGCCGCCAGGACCTGGGCACGGACGCGTTCACCCAGGCGGCCTTCGCGGAGTTCCTGGGCAGCGGCCTCTTCGACCGGCATCTGCGCAGGCTCACGGAGACCTGTGCGGCCCGACGGAGCGCCCTGGACGAGGCGGTGCGCCGTCATCTGCCCGGCGCCGCGGTGCTGGGCTCCGCCGCCGGGGTCCACGCCTATGTACGGCTGCCGCCCCACACCGACGAGACGGCCGTGGTCGGCGGCGCGCTGCGTCGCTCGGTGCTGGTCCGGGGCGGGGGCGGCTATCGCGCTCTCCCCCGCCCCGGCGACGCCGGCCTGGTGGTCGGCTTCGCGCATCTCCCCAAGTCCGGTGTGACGGAGGCCGTCCGGGAGGTGGGGGCCGCACTCAGCGGGAGGTGACCGCGGTGACGTCCGGCCGGGGTTCCGCGATGTTCACGTCCGGACGGGATCGTACGTCGGCGCCCTGTGCGAATCCCAGGAAGTTACGGAAGAGCTGGAGCCCGCCCGTCGTCAGAATGCTCTCCGGGTGGAACTGCACGCCCTCGACGGGCAGCGTGCGGTGACGCAGGCCCATCACGTATCCGTGGTCGACGGAGACCGCGGTCGTCACCAGTTCCTCGGGCAGCGGGTCCCCGACGATCAAGGAGTGATAGCGGGTCGCCTCCAGGGTGTTGCCGAGCCCCTGGAACACTCCGGCACCGTCGTGCCGGACGGCGCTGACCCTGCCGTGCATGACCTGCTCGGCCCGCTCGACCGTGCCGCCGTGGGCGAGGGCGATGGCCTGATGGCCGAGGCAGACACCGAGCACGGGCACCACGCCGGAGAAGTGGTGCACCAGCTCGACGTGTCCGGAGTCCGCGGGATGACCGGGGCCGGGACCGAGGACGACGGCGTCCGGTTCCAGCGCGGCGAGTTCGGCGGGGGTCCGCGTACGGGAGCGTACGACGGTCGTCTCGGCGCCCAGGGTCTGCACGTACTGGTCGATGATGTGCACGAAGCTGTCGTACGCGTCGATCAACAGCACCTTCATGACAGCAACTCCTCACCGGTCAGGGCCCAGTGGGCCGCTCCCATCTTCGCCAGCGTCTCCTGCCACTCGTCCGCGGGCCGGGACTGGGCGACCATGCCCGCCGAGCTCTGGGTGGAGTAGACCGTCCCGTCGTGGACGATCGTCCGGATGCACAGGGCGAGTTCGGTCCAGCCACGGACGTCCATCAGCCCGACGGCACCGGCGTAGCTGCCCCTCGGCTCCTGCTCCAGACTGTCGATGATCTCCATGGCACGCAGCTTCGGGGCTCCCGTCATCGTCCCGGCCGGGAAGGTGGCCCGTACGGCGTCCAGCGGGCTGGTCCCGCTCCTGAGGCGGCCGCTGACCGTCGACACCAGGTGGAAGACATGGGAGAACGTCTCCACCGCCATCAGCTCGTCGACCGGCCGGGTGGAGGGGCGGCTGACCCTGCCGATGTCATTCCGGCAGAGGTCCACCAGCATGATGTGTTCGGCCTGTTCCTTGGTGCTCTCGCGCATCTCCTTGATCCGCCGCTGGTTCTCCTCGTCGTCCGGGCCCCGGCGGGCCGTTCCGGCGATGGGCCGCATGACGATCGTGTCGTCCTCGATCCGGAGGAACAGCTCGGGACTCGCGCCGATGAGCAACTGCCCGGCACTCGGCATCACGTACATGTAGGGCGAGGGATTGCGTCGGCGCAACCGCCGGTAGACGTCCTCGGGCGCCAAGTCGGTCCGCACGTCCAGCCGGTGTCCGATCTGGATCTGGTAGATGTCCCCGGCCCTGATGTGCTCCAGGCAGCGGTCGGCCCACTGCAGGAACGTGTCCCGGTCCACACTGTCGCGCACCCAGTGCGGCCGCGGCGCGCTCGGCATCTCCGGGCGAGGGCCGTCGGCGCGGGCGGCCTCCTCGGCCAGGGCCCGGACGTCGGGGAGCGCGTCGGCGGGTGGCCCGGCCGGGTCGGTGAAGGCCGGGCTCGCCGCGTGGTGCAGGCGGACGGCGCCCGTTCCCAGGTCGTACCAGAGGGTGTCCCGGAAGAGGGTGAGCGTGATGTCGGGCGCCTGGGACGGCTTCGTCCGCCGCCCCGGCGTGTCCATGTTCCACATCGACTCGTAGGCGAAGGAGGAGAGGAACCCGAAGGCGTACGTGGTCCGTGGCACATCGGTCTCGACGGTGAACAGCCCCCGCACCGAGTCCAGTACGGTCCACAGGGCGTCGTTGCCGACGAATTCCATGGCTGCCGTTCCGGGGCCCGGCGGTGCCCCCTCGGGTCCGGCCACGGTCAGGCCCGCCCGTCGCGCCTCCGCCTCGATCGCCCTCACGAGCACGGGCGGCCCTTCCGCCTCGATGCGCCCGGCCCGGCCGTCACCCCCGAAGACCCGGAGTTCCGCGAGGCGGCCGAATCCGACAACCGCGAAACGCCGGTCCTCGTCGGCTCCCTCGACGCTCTCGAAGAGGAACACCCCGTCGGCAGGCAGGGTGCGGCGCAGCGCCGAGTAGAGGTCGAGCGGGTCGTGCGGTGCCAATTCGGTACGGGTCACCGTGACCGGAAGCGGAACATTACCCACCATGAAGAATTCCCCTGTCGTTTATCTGCGATGGGTCTCACGGCCACGCTTCACTCCACGTCGCCTCCCCCAGCGAACCAGGCGGGCCCGGGCCGGCACCAGACCAATCGGGAACGGCTGAAGCGGACCAATCCCGAATCGCTTGACGCGGCCCCGCGCCGCGAATTGAAGTTGGCAGGGGAAAAGCCCGGAGCACACGAGAGGTTCACGCTCGGGCATTGGTGTTCGGTACGAGCGAGAACGGGTGGAATTCCGAGATGACCGCAGAAGCCGCTGACGGCGGCCTTTCCACGGCCCCCTGGCTCGGGCTGCCGGCCGCGCAGCAGCCGGACTGGCCGGACCCGGACGCGCTCCGGGCAGCGGGCCGGAAGTTGGCGGGTTCACCTCCGCTGGTCCTGCCGGCCGAGTGCGATCTGCTGACCCGCCGTCTGGCGGCGGTCGCGCGGGGCGAGGCACTGGTCCTGCAGGGCGGGGACTGCGCGGAGACCTTCTCCGGGGTCGGCGCGGACACGGTGCGCGCCACCCTGCGGACTCTGCTCCACATGGCGGTCGTCCTGACCCATGCCTCTTCGCTGCCCGTGGTCAAGATCGGCCGCATGGCGGGCCAGTTCGCCAAGCCGCGGTCCACCGCCTTCGAGGAACGGGGCGGTGTCCGGCTCCCGTCCTATCGGGGGGACGCCGTCAACGGGCTGGAGTTCTCCAGCGGTTCCCGGACACCGGACGCCTCCCGGCTGAACCGCGCGTACGAGGCGTCGGCGGCCACCCTGAATCTTGTCCGCGCGCTCACCACCGGCGGTTTCGCGGACCTGGCCGAGGTCCGCACGTGGAACCGGGAGTTCGTCGCCTCGTCGCCCGCGGGCGAACGCTACCGACGGCTGACCGACGAGATCGAGAGTGCGCTGGCCTTTCTGCGAGCCTGCGGCGGCGATACGGCCCCGCTCGCGACCACCGAGTTCTTCGTCAGCCATGAGGCCCTGCTGCTCGACTACGAGACTCCGCTGACCCGGGTGGACGAGCGGACGGGACGGCTGTACGCCACCAGCGGGCATCTGCTGTGGGCGGGCGAACGCACCCGGGAGGCGGACGGCGCCCACATCGCATTCCTTTCCCGGGTCCGGAACCCCATCGCGGTCAAACTCGGCCCGACGGTGGGCCCCGAGACCGTGCTCCGCTATCTGGACCGACTCGACCCCGACAGGGAGCCCGGCCGTCTGACCTTCGTGATGCGGGCAGGCGCGGACCGGGTGCGTGACGTACTGCCGCTCCTCGTCGAGAAGGTCTCCGCCGAGGGCGCCCAGGTGTGCTGGCTGTCCGATCCCATGCACGGGAACACCTTCACCACGCCGGACGGCTACAAGACCCGCCACGTGGAGACGATCCTGGACGAGCTGAGCGGATTCATGGCGGTCCACCGGGCCCTGGGCACCCACCCGGGAGGCATCCATGTCGAGCTGACCGGGAGCGAGGTCACGGAGTGCCTCGGGGGCGGCCGCCCGGTAGGCGCGCAGGACCTCGGAAGGCGTTACGAGTCGGCATGCGATCCGAGACTCAACCAGGAGCAGTCGATCGACCTGGCCTTCCGCCTGGCCGACATGTACCGCCGACCGCCCACCGGTTGATACCGAGGTGCTCCCTACTTCACCGGCTCCAGAATCGCCACGCACTCCACATGATGCGTCATCGGAAAGACGTCGCCGACAGTCGACGCGAAAGAAACTGCAGGCCGGATGCGTCTGTTCGGCTCTGCAAGCGGGCTTCCAGGGCTCGGAGCGTCGGACGAGCGTCACGGCAGGGGCGGGAACACGGTCACAGCCCTCGGTGCCGACGGCCTCGTGGACAGGCGGAAACCCGGCAGCGACCGGTTCCCGGCTGTCCGGGTCCGACCGGAGCCCGTCGAGGCCGCCCCACAGTCGCTCCTGGCCGTTGAAGGTGTCCCCCGAGGGACTGTTGCCTTTCCTTCACGTCCGCGTACTCCGCGACGCGCACACATCCATCCCCGGCCGGTTCACCATCAGGTTGCGTAGTCCTCCACGTACGTGGCGATCAGGCTGAGCAGGGCGTCGGCCCGGTGCCGGTCCTCGCGCTGGACGCGCAGGGCCTCGTCGGCGACCCGGAGGCGCGTCAGGGCGGCCGGTTCGCCTTCCACCAGGTCGTCCACCAGCGGCGAGGTGACGAGGTCCAGGCACTCCGTGAGCAGCCGACGGGTGGCCGCGGAAGGCGAGCCCGAGTCGGGAACGGTGTGCGCGGCGGTGAGGTACCGCGCGGGGTCGGTGATGCTCCAGCCGACGACGGTACCGTCCTGGACGAGAAGCGCCACATCGGGTGCGATGCCGACACAGGCATCCAGGGGTCTATCGAGGACATCGAGGTCACGAAAGCAGGCCAGAACGGCATCGCCGGGAGCCCGACACAGCACCGTACACATCTCGTGGCGGAAGTCCCGGACCTCGTCCGCACGGAGTCCGCCCGGACGAACCTCGGGCAGGACGGGAACGTGAGGCACGGTCTCGGCGTTCGCGGACACGTACGGCATCCGGAATTCGGTCCCGGCCAGTTCCCGGCTGTCCGGATCGAACCGGAGGACGTCGGGGGCGTCCCACAGCCAGTCCTGGCTACCGAAGGTGTGCGAGAGAAACCGCTCACGCTCCTTCACGCCCACGTACTGAGCCACGTCCAGGGAGTCGCCCGTGAAGCGGGGGGTGATATGCAGCGGATCGTCCGTCACCGTCGCACACCAGCCTCCGTCAAACGACAGCTTCATGGCCATTCCTGCCTCATCTGATTTGCTGTGCTGGGGCCAAGTAGCCGCCATCGGTCGGAATCCTGCCCTCCACGATGTCCTCATGGGTAACCGGCCTACCGGGATCCGTCGGTTTGCCACCGAGCGCCTGCGCGCCGGAGTCACCCTTGATACCCGACTCTCCGTACGCCGTGATGGCCTGGCCCTGCTTGGAGCCGGGCCCGTAGGCCACGACGATGTCGTTGTCCTTCCGGAAGATGAAGTTACCTGCCGTGCCCGACGAGTGGTACACAGCATCGGGGTTCTTCAGGATGTCCAGGACCCGTTCGTCGGTGAAGGCATGTCGGGTGTCCCCGTGGTACTTGGGATGCTTGTTGATCTCACCGTTCTCTGCCCTCTCTGCGATCCCGTCCAGAACCTTGTCGATCCGCCTCTGTGCTTTCTCCTCCTTCGGGTATTTGGGCATGAGCCCCAGCGGGTCCGACTCGGTGTTCGGGTTGTCCACGTAGCTGACGGGGTTCGGGGCGGGAGCGAGGCCGAGGGGGTCGGGGGAGGTGTAGCGGCCGGTCTCCGGGTCGTAGTGCCGGAGGTAGTTGTAGTGGAGGCCGGTCTCAGGGTCGTAGTACTGGCCCGGGAAGCGGAGAGGGGTATAGGTGCTGCCGTCGCGGGCCCATGCCGTGGTGCCCCACAACGTGGCTCGGGAGCGCCAGGCGATGTCGCCGGATTCGTCGACCAGTTCGGTGGGAGTGCCGATGAGGTCGCTGGCGATGGCGAAGAAGCGGCGGTCGATCTCGTTCTGCCGATCGTCGGCGGTGAGGAGGCGCTCGGTCTGGGCCAGGGGGGTGTGGCCGCGGTGGTCCCAGGTCAGGGCGACCGTGCTCAACTGGTCGGGTCCGTGGCTGGTCTGTTCGCACAGGGTTAGGCCGTCCCAGGTGAACCGGACCTCCTCGACCACGCTCTCACCGTCGTCCGCCATGCGCTGCTTCGCGGTGCGTCGGCCCAGCGGGTCGTAGCGGTACCTCCACCGGGTCCCGTCGGGGGTGGTCACGGAGGTGAGGCGGTTCTCCGTGTCCCATGTGTAGCGCCAGATGTCGGGCTTGCGGGAGAGGCGGGCCTTCCGACGCAGGATCACCCGGCCGAGGGCGTCGTGCTCGAAGCGCACATCGCCGGCCCGGGTGACGGTGGTGCCGGTGTAGGTGCGTGGCCCGGTGGCTTCATGGCCGGGGTGGCCGGACGGCCAGGACGCCGAGGTCTGGTTGCCGGCGTCGTCGTAGGCGTACCGCTCCGTCCAGCCTTTGGCGTGGACGGCGGTGACGCGGCCCGCCCCGTCAAGGTCGAAGGTGCGAGTGCCCGTCAGCCGGTCAGCGACGGAGGTCAGCTGGCCGTCGGCGCGGTAGGAGTAGGCGCGGCTGTTGACGGTGCGTCCTGCGGCGGTGATGTGCTGCTCGGAGAGCCTTCCGGCCTCGTCGCGGGCGGAGGTCATGGTGATCGTGTCACCGAGGGCGCGGGCCAGTTCGCGTCCGGCGGCGTCGTACGTGAAGTCGATGCGCCGGTCACCGGTGGTGAGGCGGTGAGCCTGTCCGCTGTCATCGTAGGCGTAAGAGGTGACATGGCCGGTGGGTGTGGTGCGGCGCGTACGGCGGCCCAGGACGTCGTACGCGTACACGATGGGGCGGCCGTCGACCAGTTCCGTCTTGGTGAGGCCGCGGCGGTCGTACTGGTACCGGAGTTCGCCGTCCGGTCCGGCCGCCTCCAGCAGGCGTCCGGCCTTGTCGTAGGCGTACGCCGTCACCTGGCCGTCGACATCCTTGCGGATCACCTGGCCGAGCCGGTCACGCTCGAACGAGATCGTTCCGCCGAGCGCGTCGGTGCGGGCGGCGAGCCGGCCTGCGGGGTCCACCCGGTAGGTGAGGGTGCGGCCGTCGAAGTCGGTCTCGGAGACGGTGTTGCCCGCGGCGTCGTACGTGTAGGTCCAGGTCAGCCCCTGCGGGTTGATGACGCGGGTGAGGCGCAGCTCGGCGTCGTGCTCGAACTCGTAGCGCACGCCGTCGGGCTGGACACGGGCGAGGGGCAGGTCGAAGTGGGTGTACTCGAAGCGGGAGACGCCACCAGACGCGTCGGTGTGGGTGAGCCGGTTGCCCTCGCCGTCGTAGGTCCATGACTCCGTGGCGCCGTCGGGGCCCGTACGGCGGGCGAGGAGGCCGTCGGCGTTCCACTCCAGGTGCGTGACCCCTCCCACCGGGTCGGTGACGCGGACCGGGCGGCCCAGGGCGTCGCGCTCCGTGCGGGTGGTGGCCCCGGCCGGACCGGTCACCTCGACGGGCAGCCCCGCCGCGTCGCACACCACGTGTGCCGTGGCCCCGAGGGCGTCGGTGACGGAGGTGAGCCGACCGGAGCGGTCGTAGGTGTAACGGGTGGTCGCGCCCGCCGGATCGGTGACCGCCGTACGGTTGCCGTGCTCGTCGAACTCGTGGACCGTACGGGCGCCGTCGGGCCCGAGGACTTCCACCGGAAGGCCGAACGGGCCGCGTACGGTGCGCAGTTCGCTTCCGTCGGGGCGGGTGGCGGATATGAGACGGTCGTGCTCGTCGTAGGAGAAGACGGTGGTGAGGCCCAGCGGGTCGGTACGGCTCAGGAGGTTGCCGCGCGGGTCGTGGGCGAACCGGGTGGTGTGGCCGAGCGGGTCGGTGATGGCCAGGAGACGGCAGCCGGGGCCGAACAGGTGGCGGGCCGTGTGCCCGTCGGCGGTGGTGACGGTGGTGACGTGGTGGCCGGTCTCGGGGTCCGGGTCGGTGTAGGCGAGAGTGATCTGTACGTGGCCTGCCTCGCCGCCCTCCGCCACGACACGGTCGCGGTCGTCGTAGACGTAGTCGTAGCGGCTGTTGTTCGAGTCGATCCAGGCGATGACACGGCGGCGGTCGTCGTAGACGAAGGTGGTGGTGGCGCCGGAGGGCCTGGTGACGGTGGTGAGGTTGCCGTCCTGATAGCCGTAGTTCATCAGGGGCAGGTCCGCGCCGCCCTCCCCTGCACCGGTCAGGGACAGCGCGGTGACCAGGCCGTCGGCGGACGAAAGCCGCACCTGTCGGCCCGACGAGTGGACCAGCGCCAGCGGCAGGCCGTCCTCGGCACGGTCGACGGTGAGGGAGTGGCCGTTGCGTTCGCTGATCCCGGACAGCCAGGCGTCGCCGTCACCGCCCGGCCCGCTGCCGTACGGGGCGGTGAAGTGGAAGACCAGGCCGCTGTCGGGGTCGGTGACCGTGTAGTCGCCGTGGGCGTCGCGGGCCAGCAGGGTACGGGCCCGGCCCGTCTCCGGCCGGGTGGGGGCGCCGGGCACCGGGTGCGGGTAGGGGACGAGGAGCCCTTCGGCGGTGACGTGGACGACGCCGATGGCGTCGATCTCCAGCCGCTCATCGACGGTGGACGTCCAGGCGGGCCCAAGGAACCGGCCGACCGCGCAACCGGACTCGGTGCGGCGGGTGAAGACCAGCGGCAGGATGCCGGGCAGCTCGACATCGGTCTGGGGGAGGTACATCCGGCCCGTGGCAAAGTCCACCGGGTCGCCCCCGGCGTCGCGGTCGCCGTCCGGGGTGTTGTGGGTGCCGTCCGGGGAGTCGTCGACCAGCCTGCGGGCCTTCGCGGCGTCGGCGGCCTCCTTGACGACGCGTACGCCCTTCACCGCCGCGCCGCCCCCGCCGGTGGCCACAGTCAGCGCGGCGTCGGGCAGCAGGCGGCCGAAGCCCTCGTACGGGTCCTTCATGAAGTCGCTGATCATCTGCTTGCCGGTGCCCACCGGGTCGTTGGCGGCGACCACCAGCCCTGCGGCCAGGCTGTTGAGGGAGGTGACGTACTCGGCCGGGTGCGTGATGTTGTACGCATCCAGGGGGTTGACCTGGCGCACGAAGTTCAGCAGCCCCGCGGTGCCCTTGACGGCGCCGCCGCCGATGTGGTCGCCCATGTACCGCAGTTCCTGGACCCCGTCACCCAACTGCTGGGCGTACGAGGGTTTCTCCGGGGCCTCGTCGCGGGCGGCGCGGACTGCGGTGCGCGCGGTCTCCGCGGCCGTGTTCCGCTGCTTACGGGCCTCGGCAAGGATCTCCTGCGCCTCCCGCATCAGCTTCATGCCGGGGTCGGCGAACGTCGAGGCGGGACGGGGCGGGAGGGTGGAAGGGTTGCGCTCGTCGGCGGGCTGAGCGTTGTAGCGATCCACCGCGCTGTTGTAAGCGTCGACCTTCTTGCGGTGGGCATCGGCGGCGTCCTCGGATGCCTTGACGCCCTCCTTCCACTTGTCGATCGCCGTCTGTGCCTGCCCCTGCGCCCAGGTGACGGTGGAGGCGAAACCCTCCAGCGCGGCGGCCGCCTTCTCGCAGGCGTCGGCGCCGGTGAACCACTTGGGCGGCTGGGTGCGCACGGCGGCCCGCAACGCCTCGGCTGCCTCACCCTTGAGCCGGGACGAGTCCAGGCCCTTGAGACCTTCACCGGCGTTGTCGAAGGACTGCTGGAAGGCGCGGAGCTGCTTGGCCGTGGAGCGGATCTTCTCCGGACTCCCGTAGACCAGCTTGGTCCTGTCCTCGGTCTGCCCGAGGTCCATCTCGTCGACCTCGGCGCCCATCCGGTTGGCGACCGAACGGGACTGCTCACGCACCCAGTCCGCACCGGACTCCCACCCGGCGTCGTCCAGCCGGTCGGCGGTCCAGTTCCCCGCGTCCTCGACCCGGTCCCCGACCCACTCGACGCCGTCCTCGACCGCGTCCTCTACCGCGTCGGGCGTGATGTCCTTGATGAAGTCGCCGATTCCCATGGTCAGTTCCCCCCGGACTCACCCTGCTCCCGCGCCTGCCGGGCGCGTTCCTCCGGCGACGGGCCGAAGGTGTCGTCCAGCGCCCGGTCCCACTGGTCGTCGGAGATGCCGAGCTTGTCTTTGAGTATCTCGGACCGCTGGCCGCCCTGCCCCTCGGTGAGGACGGTGCGGGCGGTGTCCTTCCACGTCTGGCCCATCTCCTGACCGGCCTGCTCGAAGGACTCCGCGCTCCAGTCCGGGGTGAGGTAGTCGGGCGTGAACACCTCCCCCCAGCCCTGCTGGATGATCTCCTCCTCCGTGGCGTGCGGGCTGCCGCCCATCACGGAGTTGACGCCCACCTTCAGCGTGCCCTGCACGTACTGATCGTGCTCCCACTGGGTGCCCGCGGCCAGGCCGAGACGGTTGGCGATCGCACTGGCGTCGTTCACCAGGGCGCGCACGCCCCACTCCCAGCGCTCGCAGAAGTCCTCGAAGTCGGCCGACAGCCCGTGGGACCCGGCCTCCATCCCCGTCATCGACAGCGCCGAGAAGCCCTTGCCCATCTTCGAGCCGGTCGCCCCGCCGAGGTCACCGAGCTGGTCGATCGTCGACCCCACACCCTGCGTGAACTTCGCGACGGACACCTTGTCGAATCGCAGGTCAGCCCCGTCACCCCCCATGGCCACGCCTCTCCATCTCTTCAGCGGAGTCGACGGCGACGCCGTCCGGAACGATGCCGACGACCGGCGGGAAGAACATCGACCCGCCCTCGGTGGCGATGTCGACGGCGAGGCCGGCGGGCTCGTCCAGGGACGGCAGGATCTCGTCGACGATGCGCGCGCCCAGCAGCGCCGCATACTCCATGGGCCGGTCACCGGGTGCGTGCAGCAGGGCGAAGCGGGCCAGGGCGGCCTCGTCGGTGAACCCGCAGATCCACCGCACCCCGCCCGACCGCGCCGACCAGAGGCCGCTGCCGGTAGTCGGCACCAGAAGGCCCGATCGCCGCATCTCACCGACCAGCGCACGAGGGTCACCGACTCCCCTTCTCCGCTCGGCGATGCGCTCGGCGAGCGCTGTTCCTGCCTGCTCCACGGCCCCTCCCCCGCTCTCATCGCGAACTCGGCTTCGTACGTCGAGACGCGTTTGATGGAGCAGCAGTTCCTGTGAAGGTGAGCACGGCGCGGCAAGCGGACACGAGAACGCGTTGCACCCGTGGCGACCACGGGTTCAGGGACCGGCCCGCTCAAACCCCCAGGTCAGGCGTCCTTCTTCACCGGCTCCAGAATCGCCACGCACTCCACATGATGCGTCATCGGAAACAGGTCGAACGCCCGCAGCGTCCGCACCCGGTACCCGCCCTCCGCGAAGTACGCCAGGTCCCGGGCCAGCGCCGCCGGGTCGCAGGCCACGTACGCGATACGACGCGCCCCCAGCGACACCAGGTGCTTGACCACCTGCTTGCCCGCGCCCGCGCGGGGCGGGTCCAGGACGATCAGGTCGCACTCGGTGATGCCCGTGCGGGGCAGGACCTGGTCGACCTTGCCGTGTTCGATGCGGACGCGGTCCAGGTCCTTGAGGTTGTGGCGGGCGTCCTCGACCGCGCGTTTGCCGGACTCGATGCCGAGCACCGCGCCCTTCTCGCCGATGCGCTGGCCGATGGCTCCGGCGAAGAGGCCGACGCCGCAGTAGAGGTCGAGGGCCGTGTCGTTCTTGCGGGGCAGGAGGCCCTGCATGACCGCGCGGACCAGGGTGTTGGCCGCCTGCGGGTGGATCTGCCAGAAGCCGCCGGAGCCGACGCGGTACGTGCGGTCGTCGGCGCGTTCGCGGACGAAGGCGCGGCCGTGGACGCGGTGGACGCCGCCGTCCTTCTCGTCGACGCGGAGTACGGAGACCGGCTTGTCCAGCTCGACCAGGGGGAGCCGGCCGCCGGGGCGGGGGGTCAGGATGACCTGGCGGTCGTTCGAGCCGGTGGCGGTGATCGCCTCGACGGCGGCGATCTGCGGCCATTCCCGCTTCTCGACGCCGAGTTCGGATACGCCGGGGGCGGCGATCAGGCAGTGGTCGATCGGCTGGACGTCGTGCGAGCGGTGCTTGCGCAGGCCCGCCCGGCCGTCCGCGTCGATCGCGTACTGGACCCGGGTGCGCCAGGCCGGGACCTCGCCCGCCGGGAGCTTGTCGCCGTCGGCGGGCATGACCGTGCCGTCCCAGCCGGCCTCCTCGGGCGTCAGGCCCGCCAGGCGCTGGAGCTGCTCGGCGATCACCTCGCCCTTGAGGCGGCGCTGGGCGCCGGGCTTGGCGTGCTGCCAGTCGCAGCCGCCGCACATGCCGGGGCCCGCGTACGGGCAGGGGGCCTGAATCCGGTCCTTGGACGGCTCCAGGATGCGTACCGCGTCGGCCCGCAGGAAGCGGGAGTCCGTGTCGCCGTCGGTGACCTTCGCGATGATCTTCTCGCCGGGGAGCGTGTGGCGGACGAAGAGGACCTGGTTCTCCGCCGTACGGGCGATGCAGTGGCCGCCGTGTGCGACGGGCCCGACCTCGACCTCGTACTCCTCCCCGACCAGCGACGACGTGGGTTCGTTCTGCATGAGGGGAGGCTCCAGGGAGGAAGGGGGGTGGGGCGGGAACGCGGCCGGACAACAGCCCACCAGTCTACGTGGGTCCGGCCGGGGTGACGGCCAGGGAGCCGCGGCGCCCTCACCCCTTGCGGTTCGGCTCCTTGTGCCGACGTTCCACCGGGCCCCGGCGTACCGAACCCGGCGCGCTCCAGTCCGCGCGCTTGCGGGCCCGTTTCTTCGCGGCCTCGGAGGACTGGAGCTGGTACGGGACGGAGGTGACCATCACGCCGGGGGTGAAGAGGAGGCGGCCCTTGAGGCGCAGGGCGCTCTGGTTGTGGAGCAGGTGCTCGTACCAGTGGCCGACCACGTACTCCGGGATGTAGACGCTGACCACATCGCGCGGGCTGCGGCGGCGCAGGCCCTTGACGTACTCGATGACCGGGCGGGTCACCTCGCGGTAGGGCGAGTCGAGGATCTTGAGCGGTACGTTGACGCCGTGCCGCTCCCAGTCCTCGCGGAGCGCCTTCGTCTCGGCCGGGTCGACGCTGATGGAGAGCGCCTCCAAGTGGTCGGCGCGGATCAGCTGGGCGTAGGCGAGGGCGCGCAGGGTCGGGCGGTGGAGCTTGGAGACCAGGACGATCGCGTGGACGCGGGAGGGGCGGGCGCTCTCGTCCGGGGAGGCGTCGTCCGCGGCGATCTCGGCGGCGACCCGGTCGTAGTGCTTCCGGATCGCGGTCATCGTGCCGTAGAAGATCACCATGCCGAGCAGGGCGACCCAGGCGCCGTGGGTGAACTTGGTGGCGAGGACGACCACGAGGACCAGGCCGGTGAAGAAGGCCCCGAAGGCGTTGATGGCGCGGGAGCGGACCATGTGGCGGCGCCGGGCGGGGTCGCGTTCGGCGGCCAGAAGGCGGTTCCAGTGCCGGACCATGCCGGTCTGGCTGAGGGTGAAGGAGACGAAGACGCCGACGATGTACAGCTGGATCAGGTGCGTGGTGTCGGCGCCGTAGATCCAGACCAGCAGGACGGCGGCCCCGGCCAGCAGCACGATGCCGTTGGAGAAGGCGAGCCGGTCGCCGCGGGTGTGGAGCTGGCGCGGCAGGTAGCGGTCCTGGGCGAGGATCGAGCCGAGCAGCGGGAAGCCGTTGTACGCGGTGTTCGCGGCCAGGAAGAGGACCAGCGCGGTGGCCGCGGCGAGGACCATGAAGAGGAACGATCCGTGGCCGAAGACCGCCTCCGCCACCTGGGCGATCACCGGGTCCTGGGTGAATCCCTCGCCGACGGGGACGCCGTCGCGGATCAGGTCCTTCGCCGGGTTCTCGGCCATCTTGACGTCGGTGGCCATGGCCAGGGCGATGATCCCGCAGAACATGGTGACGGCGAGCAGGCCCATCAGGGCGAGCGTGGTCGCGGCGTTCCGGCTCTTCGGCTTGCGGAAGGCGGGCACCCCGTTGCTGATCGCCTCGACCCCGGTGAGGGCGGCGCAGCCGGAGGAGAAGGCGCGCAGGAGGAGGAAGACCAGGGCGAAACCGGCCAGGCCCTGGTGCTCGGGCTTGATCTCGAACTCGGCGGTCGGGGCGTGCATCGTGTCGCCGAGGACCAGGGAGCGGAACCCGCCCCACAGGATCATGGCGAAGACGCCCGCCACGAAGAGGTAGGTGGGGACGGCGAACAGCTTCCCCGACTCCCTGACCCCGCGCAGGTTCATCAGGGCGAGCAGGACGATCGCGCCGACGGCGCAGAGGGTCTTGTTCTCGATGACGAAGGGGACCGCGGAGCCCAGGTTCTCCACCCCGGCGGAGACCGACACGGCCACGGTGAGGACGTAGTCGACCAGCAGCGCGCTGGCGACGGTCAGTCCGGCCCGGGGGCCGAGGTTGGTGGTGGCGACCTCGTAGTCGCCGCCGCCGCTCGGATAGGCGCGGACGTTCTGCCGGTAGGAGGCGACGACCGTGAACATGAGGACCACGACGGCCAGCGCGATCCAGGGGCTGAAGTGGTACGCCGACAGGCCCGCGAGGGACAGGACGATGAGGACCTCGCCGGGGGCGTACGCCACCGAGGAGAGCGGGTCGGACGCGAAGACGGGGAGCGCGACGCGCTTGGGGAGGAGGGTCTCCCCCAGCCTGTCGCTGCGCAGCGCCCGCCCGATCAGAATCCTTTTGGGCAGGTCGGTCAGTTTGGACACGCAGAGGATCGTAAGGGCAGCCCGCGCCGGTCGAGGACGTCTGATCGGCCGTGGCCCCCCGCTGCCTGCGGAAGGAGCGGAAACCGGCCGTAATCCTTAACGGAATCCTTGCGAGCGGCGCTGTTCCTTTACTCCCCCTTTGCCCATGTGTCCGGACGAACGCACACTCGGATGAAGGGACGGCCCCGTAGCGGCATAAGCTCATCTCCGGGCAACGCCGAAGGTGGTTGCCCCGTTGTTTGCCCGGCAAGCCGAGAGAGAGTGTGAGCAGCGTGTTTTCGCAGGTCAGCCGGACTACCAGGACGGCGAGGTAGGCGCACCGTGCACATCGTCATCATGGGCTGCGGGCGCGTCGGAGCCGCTCTCGCGCAGACCCTGGAGCAGCAGGGGCACACCGTCGCGGTGATCGACCAGGACCCCACGGCGTTCCGCCGTCTCGGGTCCGGGTTCGGCGGCCGCCGGGTCACCGGGGTCGGCTTCGACCAGGACACGCTCCGCGAGGCGGGCATCGAGGAGGCCGGGGCGTTCGCCGCGGTCAGCAGCGGCGACAACTCCAACATCATCGCGGCCCGGGTGGCCCGCGAGATGTTCTCCATCGAGAACGTCGCGGCCCGCATCTACGACCCGAAGCGGGCCGAGGTCTACCAGCGGCTCGGCATCCCCACCGTGGCGACGGTCCGCTGGACGGCGGACCAGATGCTGCGGCGGCTGCTGCCCTCGGGCGCGGAGCCGCTGTGGCGCGACCCGAGCGGGGGCGTGCAGCTCGCCGAGGTGCACACGACGCCGTCCTGGATCGGCCACCGGATCAGCACGCTCCAAGAGGAGACCGGTGTCCGTGTCGCCTTCCTCACCCGGTTGGGCGAGGCCATACTGCCCACGTCGCAGACCGTCCTTCAGGAGGGTGACCTGGTGCACGTGATGATGCGTACGGACGAGATCGCCAAGGTCGAAGAGGCATTCGCCGAGGGTCCCGAGGAGGGCGGTCACTGATGCGTGTGTCGATTGCCGGGGCGGGTGCGGTGGGCCGTTCCATCGCCACCGAGCTGCTGGAGAACGGGCACGAGGTGCTGCTCATCGACAAGGCGCCGAGCGCCATCTCGGTGGAGCGGGTCCCGTCGGCGGAGTGGCTGCTCGCGGACGCCTGCGAGATCACGTCGCTGGACGAGGCGGCGTTGCAGCGGTGCAACGTGGTCATCGCCGCGACGGGCGACGACAAGGTGAACCTGGTCGTCTCGCTGCTCGCGAAGACCGAGTACGGCGTGCCCCGGGTGGTGGCCCGGGTCAACCACCCGAAGAACGAGTGGCTGTTCAACGAGTCCTGGGGCGTCGATGTCGCGGTCTCGACCCCGCGGCTGATGTCGGCCCTGGTGGAGGAGGCGGTGAGCGTCGGCGATCTGGTCCGGCTGCTGCGCTTCAGCCACGGCGACGCCAACCTGGTGGAGCTGACGCTGCCGCCGGAGTCGGCGCTGGCGGGCACCCGGGTCGGGCAGGTGGCATGGCCCCAGGACACCTCGCTGGTCACCATCATCCGGGGGACGCGGGTGCTGACGCCGAGCGCCGAGGAGTCCCTGGAGGCCGGTGACGAGCTGCTGTTCGTGGCCGCCCAGGCGCGCGAGGAGCAGTTGGAGGACCTGCTGTCGGTCCGCCGCGACCCGTCGTCGGGCAGCTGACTCGTCAACGTACGGCCGGTGCCCAGCGTCCGTAAGCGTCCGTAAAGCCGACGCGTGGGCATAAGAAGGGCCCGTAACCGCACAGCAGCGGTTACGGGCCCTTCCTTTACGTTGCTTACGCCTCCGGGTTGCGGAGAGCCGCCGCGGCCTGCGCGGCCTTGCGGTCCTTCTCGGCCTGCTCCTCGGCCTCCATCTCGGCGAAGACGTCGATGGGCGGCGGTGCCTTCGCGAGGAAGACCCAGGTCAGATAGACGGCGAGCAGGAACGGCGGGATCTTCAGCGCGATCAGCACCCAGCCGAACTGGGTGGTGTCGGCCCACCAGTAGAGCGGGAAGAGGATCGCGCACTTGGTGAGCAGGATGAGGCCCCAGGCGTAACTGGCCTTGGTGTACGCCTTCTTCCGGCCGGGGTTGCGCGTCCGCCAGGAGAGGTTCTCCTTGAAGACCGGGCCCAGGATCAGGCCGATCAGCGGCACCCCGGCGGCGGCGGTGCCGAGGTAGGCGACGGAGAGCCCCAGCGTGTAGAGCATGCCGGGGAGATAGAAGTCCTTGGCGTCACCCGTCATCATCGCGAAGACGACACCGAAGGCCACCCCGAAGACGCCGCTGAAGGCGTGCTTCATGGTGTCCCGGCGGATCAGCCGGACGACCACCAGGACCAGGGAGACGGCCAGGGCCGCGATGGCCGAGCTGTGCAGGTCCTTGTTGATGGTGAAGATCGTGACGAAGAGCAGCCCGGGCAGGACTGTCTCCACCATGCCGCGCACACCGCCGAAGGCTTCGAAGAGCGCGGCTTCGGTGACCGCCTTCGTCTCCGCGTCCTGCCGGGCGGCATGCTTCCCGCCGGCGTCCTGCCGGTCGGTGGGGTGGGGCTGGTCCGTTTCGGACGTCGGCTTGTCGAGAGACGTCACCGGCTACTCCTTGCCGAGCGGTCGGAGTTCGTATGTGGGGTTGAACAGCACCCGGCGCCCGTGGCTCATGGCGACCCGGCCCGAGGCGATGATCCGGCGGCCGGGCTCTATGCCGACGATCGAGCGGCGGCCCAGCCAGACCACGTCCAGCGGCTCGGTGCCGTCGAAGAGCTCCGCCTCCAGGGCGGGCACTCCGGCCCGGGGGCGGAGGGTGACGGTCCGCAACGTACCAGCCACCTTCACGATCTGCCGGTCGGAGCACTCGGATATCCGGGTGCAGCCGGTGGCCTGGGTGTCCTCCCGCAGCTCCTGGGACTCCAGGTCCTCCTGGGAGCTGGAGAGCCGGTCGAGCATACGGCGGAAGCGGCCGGACGGCCTCTCCGCCCTGCCGGCCTTCTCACGTCGGGGAACAGCACTCATACCCGAAGGGTACCGGTCCCGCGTCACCCGGACGCAGGGCCGGGCGAACCACTCGAAAGGATGAGACGGCGGTCTCAGCCGCGCTCGAAGCGGTACCCCATGCCCGGCTCGGTGACGAAGTGGCGGGGGTGCGAGGGGTCGGCCTCCAGCTTGCGGCGCAGCTGGGCCATGTAGACCCGCAGATAGTTGGTCTCGGTGCCGTAGGAGGGGCCCCAGACCTCCTGGAGGAGCTGTTTCTGGCTGACCAGGCGGCCGCCGTTGCGGACGAGCACCTCCAGGAGGTGCCACTCCGTGGGGGTGAGGCGTACGTCGCGGCCCGCGCGGTGCACCTTCTTCGCCGCCAGGTCGACGGTGAAGCCGGCCGTCTCGACGATCGCCACGTCCTCGGTGACGTCCTGCCCGATCGGCTCCGAGCGGCGTACGGAGGCGCGCAGCCGGGCCAGCAGCTCGTCCATGCCGAACGGCTTGGTGACGTAGTCGTCGGCGCCCGCGTCCAGGGCCTCCACCTTCTCGTCGGAGGTGTGGCGCGCGGAGAGGACGAGGATCGGGACCCGGGTCCAGCCGCGCAGGCCCTTGATCACCTCGACCCCGTCCATGTCGGGCAGCCCGAGGTCGAGGACGACGACGTCGGGGTGGAGGGCGGCGGCGAGCTGGAGGGCGGTCGCCCCGTCGGGGGCGGCGTCGACCTCGTACTGGCGTGCCTTCAGGTTGATCACGAGGGCGCGTACGATCTGCGGCTCGTCGTCGACCACAAGCACCCGGGTCATCGCGGACCTGCCTTTCTGCTGTACGGGGTGTGCGGGATGTGCTGCGGGATGTGCTGGACGGTGTTCGAGGTGTGCGCGGCGTACGGGCCGTGCAGGGCGCCGACGGGAGCGTACGGGGAGGGCGTACGGGAGGTCCCGCGGTACGGGAGAGGCGCGGGGCGTACGCGGGCGCGGGGCGGGCCCGTCATGAGGTGGCCTCGGCGGGGAGGGCCGCCTCGCCCCGGGGGCGCCCGGGTGCGGCGGTGAGCGTCAGGACCATGGTCAGCCCGCCGCCGGGGGTGTCCTCGGCGTCCAGGGTGCCGCCCATCGCCTCGGCGAAGCCCCGGGAGACGGCGAGGCCGAGGCCCACTCCGGCGCCGCGCGGGGCGTCACCGTACCGCTGGAAGGGCTCGAAGATCCGCTCCTTGGCCTCGTCGGGGACGCCGCGCCCCCGGTCGGTGACCCGGAGCTCGACGCGTTCGCCGAGGGCGCTGGCGGCCACCGCGATGCGCTCCCCGGCGGGGCCGTACTTGACGGCGTTCTCGACCACGTTGGCGACGACCCGCTCCAGCAGCCCCGGGTCGACCGCGACCATGGGCAGCGTCTCGGGGATGTCCAGCTCCACGCTGCCCTCGGGGACCCCGCCGAGCGCCATCGGCACCACCTCGTCGAGGTCGATCTCCCGGATCAGCGGGGTCACCGTGCCGGTCTGGAGGCGGGACATGTCCAGCAGGTTGCCGACCAGGTGGTCGAGCCGGTCGGCGCCGTCCTCGATGCCCGCGAGGAGCTCCGCCTCGTCCTCCTCGGACCAGGCCACATCGTCGGAGCGGAGCGAGCTGACGGCGGCCTTGATCCCGGCGAGCGGGGTGCGCAGGTCATGGCTGACGGCGGCGAGCAGCGCGGTCCTGATCCGGTTGCCCTCGGCGAGCCTGCGGGCCTGCTCGGCCTCCCAGACCAGCCGCTGGCGGTCCAGGACGACGGCGGCCTGGGCGGCGAACGCGCCGAGCACCCGGCGGTCCTCGGCGGGCAGCACCCGGCCGGAGAGCGCGAGGGCCATGTTGTCGCCGACCGGCATGTCCACGTCCGCGTCGTCGGGCCGGGCGACCGGGGCGGGCCCCACGGACCCGGCGCAGGTCCACGGGTCGACGTCGCTGGTGCGCTCCAGCAGGGCGACGGACTCCATCGCGAAGGTCTCGCGGACCCGCTCCAGCAGGGCGTCCAGGGCGGTCTCGCCGCGCAGCACGCTGCCCGCCAGGAAGGAGAGGATCTCCGACTCGGCGCGCAGCCGGGCGGCCTGGTGGGTGCGCCGGGCCGCCAGGTCCACCACCGAGGAGACCGCCACGGCCACCGCGAAGAAGATCACGATGGCGACGAAGTTCTCCGGGTCCTGGACGGTCAGGGTGTGGGTCGGCGGGGTGAACCAGTAGTTCAGGAGCATCGAGCCGACGGCGGCCGAGGCGAGGGCGGGCCGGAGTCCGCCGAGCAGGGCCGCGGCGACCGTCAGGAAGAGGAAGAGCAGGACGTCGTTGGCGAGGCCGGGGCCGCTCTCCAGGCTCCGCAGCAGCAGGGAGAGCAGGACCGGGCCGACGACACCGACGAGCCAGCCCGAGATGATCCGGGCCCGTCCGAGCCGGGCGCCGCGGGCGATGGGCAGCCCCCGGCCCTTGGCGACCTCGCCGTGGGTGACGATGTGGACGTCCAGGTCGGGCCCGGACTCCCGGGCGACGGTGGCGCCGACCCCGGGGCCGTAGATGTACTGCCAGGTCTTGCGGCGGCTGGAGCCCAGCACGATCTGGGTGGCGTTGACCCCGCGCGCGAACTCCAGGAGGGCGGCGGGCACGTCGTCGCCGATGACGTGGTGGAACGTTCCGCCGACGTCCTCGACCAGGGTGCGCTGGACGGCGAGCTCCTTGGGCGACGCGGCGGTCAGCCCGTCGCTGCGCGCGATGTAGACGGCGAGGATCTCGCTGCCGGAGCCCTTGGCGGCCATCCGGGAGGCGCGGCGGATGAGCGTACGGCCCTCGGGTCCGCCGGTCAGGCCGACGACGATGCGCTCGCGGGCCTGCCAGGTGGTGCGGATGCCGTGTTCGCCCCGGTACTTCTGGAGGTACTCGTCGGCCCGGTCGGCGGTCCACAGGAGGGCCAGCTCGCGCAGGGCGGTGAGGTTGCCGGGGCGGAAGTAGTTCGACAGGGCGGCGTCCAGCTCGTCGGGGCGGCAGATGTTGCCGTGCGCCAGCCGGCGGCGCAGCGCCTGGGGCGACATGTCGACCAGCTCGATCTGGTCGGCCCGGCGCACCACCTCGTCGGGGACGGTCTCCTGCTGGCGTACGCCGGTGATCGACTCGACGACGTCGCCCAGCGACTCCAGGTGCTGGATGTTGACCGTCGATATGACGTCGATCCCGGCCCGCAGGAGCTCTTCGACGTCCTGCCAGCGCTTGGCGTTGCGGGCGCCGGGGAGGTTGGTGTGGGCCAGCTCGTCCACCAGGGCGACGGCGGGGGCGCGCTCCAGGACGGCGTCGACGTCCATCTCGGACCGGGCGGAGTGCGCCGGGCCGGCCCCGGTGGAGGGGGCCGCCCCGGACCCGGCGGAGTCGGCCGAACCGGTGCCGGTGGAGTGGGGCGAACCGGTCCCGGTGGAGCGGTCCGGGCCGTCCGTGATCTCGCTGCGCCGGACCTGCTCCAGGCCGTGCAGCAGCGCCTCGGTGCGCGGCCGCCCGTGGTGGTTCACGAAGGCCACCACGCAGTCGGTGCCCCGCTCGACCCTGCGGTGGGCCTCGGAGAGCATCGCGTACGTCTTGCCGACGCCCGGTGCCGCGCCCAGGTAGATCCGGAGTGTGCCGCGTCCCATGGCCCCATTGTCTTCTACCGTCCGGCCGTCCTGACCGACGGCCGGTGGCGCCCGGTGCGGCTGCCACCGCCGACGCTACTCCGCTCCGCCCGTGGTCAGGGCACGGACGGAGCGTGAGCGGGCCGCTTTGACGGTTTCCTGACGCAGGGCGGGGCCCGCGGCGAGGGCCTCAGGCGTGTTCCACGATGTGGCCGTCGCTCAGCTCCAGGACCCGGTCGGCCAGACCGAGCAGCTGGGGGTCGTGGGTGGCGACGAGGGCGGTGACGTTCTCGCTGCGCACGACCGCGCGGAGCAGCTCCATCACGGCGAGCCCGGTCTCGGCGTCCAGCTGTCCGGTGGGCTCGTCGGCGATCAGGAGGGCGGGGCGGTTGGCGAGGGCGCGGGCGATGGCGACGCGCTGCTGCTGGCCGCCGGAGAGCTCGCCGGGGCGCTGCTCGGCGTGGTCGGCGAGGCCGACGAGGGAGAGCAGCAGCGCGACCCGCTCCTCGCGCTCGGCCGGGTCGGCCTTGCGCAGCCGCAGCGGTACGCCGATGTTCTCGGCGGCGGTCAGGATCGGGATGAGGCCGAAGGACTGGAAGATGAAGCCGACCCGGTCCCGGCGGAGCTCCAGGAGACCCTTCTCGCCGAGCCCCGCCAGCTCGGTGCCGTCGACGGTGATCCGCCCGCCGTCCGGGGTGTCCAGCCCGCCGACCAGGTTGAGCAGGGTGGTCTTGCCGGAGCCGGAGCGGCCCTTGAGGGCGACCAGCTCGCCCCGGGGTATCTCGAAGGAGACGCCGCGCAGGGCGTGCACGGCGGCGGCTCCGCTCCCGTACGAGCGGTGCAGGTCCTCGACCCGGACCATGGCCGTGCGGGCCGGGTCCTCGGCGAGGGCCGTGCCGGACTGCCCGCTGGTGCTCTCGGTCATGCTGTACCCCCGTACATGTGTTTGCCTGCGTCGTCGCCCGCCAGTATGTGCATGCGGCACACGGTCGGGCAATGGCCGAAGGCCCTCCGGAGGGCCGAAGCACGGAAAAGGCCGGTGGGCCGCACCCCGGAGAGGGGTGCGGCCCACCGGCCGGTACTGATGCCTGCCGGTGCGAGCGGCGGACCGCCGACGCACCGGCCGCCGCTAGCGGACCTCGGTGATCTCCGGTCCGCGCTGGAGCTGGCCCATGCCGCCGGAGAACTTCGAGCCCTCCTGCTCCTCCTGCTGGACGCCCTCGGGCACCATCTGGGCGTCGTTCGGGAGCTTCAGGACGATCGGGTCGCGGGGAGCCATCGGGCCGTCCCCGCGGACCACCACGGTGTCCCGGAAGACCGTCTCCAGCAGGCCCGCGGCCTCCGGCTGGACGGCGCCCTGGCCGGAGATGACACCGCGCAGGAACCAGCGGGGGCCGTCGACACCGACGAAGCGCACCAGCTGGACCCCGTTGGTGCCGTCCGGGAGCTGTACGGGGACCTGCGCGCGCAGCTCCCAGCCCAGCGGGCCCTCGACCTCGTCGATGATGCCGCCCTGCTGGGTGATGCCGGAGGCGATCTCCTCGCGGACCTCGCCCCAGATGCCCTCGCGCTTGGGGGCGGCGAACGCCTGGAGCTGGATGGCGCTGTCGCGCAGCACGACGGTGGCGGCGACGATCGCGTCCCCGGCCACCTCCACCCGCAGCTCCATGCCCTCGACACCGGGGACGAAGATGCCGCCCAGGTCGACCCGGCCCTCGCCGGGCTGGGAGACCTCGGTGCTGTCCCAGGGTCCGTCGGGCCGGGGGGCAGGCGGAAGATTCGTCCGCCGGGCGCCGGTCACGGCCCCGTCGGCGCTCTCGTCGGCGACCTGCTCGGTCTCGCGCACCTCGTCCGCCGCGTCCTCGGCGGAACCACTCTTCTTGCGACGTCCGAACACGTCACTGTCCTTCCCGGTCGGATACGACCGAAGCGTAGCTGTTCCCACCGTGGGTGATCCCGCCCTCGGCGACGTCCACCGACGCATGGCCACCGGTGGACCCGAAGCCCCCTCCGGCCCGCGCCGAGCCGGGAAGTTCCGCCACCTCGTGGAAGCGCACCTTCTCGACCTGCTGGACAACCAGTTGGGCAATCCGGTCGAACCGCTCGAACCGCACGCTCTCGCGCGGATCGAGGTTGACCACGATCACCTTGATCTCCCCACGGTACCCGGCATCCACCGTCCCTGGGGCATTCACGAGGGCCACTCCGCAGCGGGCCGCGAGGCCGGAGCGCGGGTGCACGAAGGCCGCGTACCCGTCGGGCAGGGCGATCGAGACCCCGGTGGGCAGCACCACGCGCTCGCCGGGGGCGAGTTCGGCGGCCTCGGTGGTGACCAGGTCGGCCCCGGCGTCCCCCGGGTGTCCGTACGCCGGAATCGGCACGTCCGGGTCGAGCAGGCGGATCAGTACGTCGACGGGGCTGCGCATCAGGGGTTCACCTCGAAGGCTCGGGCACGCTTGACCTGGTCCGGGTCGGCCATCGCCGCCTGGATCTCGGCGGGCCGCCCGTTCTCGATGAAGTGGTCCACCTTGACCTCGATGAACAGGGCGTCGGCGCGGACGGCGACGGGACCCTCGGGGCCGCCGATGCGGCCGGTGGCCGTGGAGTAGATCTTCCGGCCGTGCACGGCGGTGATGCGGGCGTCCAGGTGCAGCACGGTGTCCACCGGGACGGGGCGCACGAAGTCGGTCTCCAGCCGTCCGGTCACCGCGATGGTGCGCAGCAGCCAGTTCAGCGAGCCGAGGGTCTCGTCCAGCGCGGTGGCGAGGACGCCGCCGTGGGCGAGGCCGGGGGCGCCCTGGTGGGCGGGCTTGACGGTGAACTCGGCGGTCACGCTCACGCCCTCACCGGCCCGCGCCTGGAGGTGCAGGCCGTGCGGCTGTCCCTCGCCGCAGCCGAAGCAGTACTCGTAGTGCGCGCCGAGGAGCTCCCCGGGGGCGGGGGCGTCGGGGTGCCGGACCGGCGCGACGGCGTCGGCCGGGGGTCTCAGAGCCGCTGATGTTCCACTCACAGGCGCAGACCTTACCCGCGCGGCAGTCCGCCGGTCGCGCCGTGCCAAGCTTGCTGTCATGCAGCCTTCCGCACCGCCCTTCGACGAACGTCTCACCGCACCCCGCTCCTGGTGGTTCATCGCCTTCGGGATCGGTGTCGCCTGTGCGCTGATGCTCCTGCCGCTCGGCACCCTGCCGATGCTGGCCGGGCTGGTCGGCGGTACGGCGGCGGCCGCGGCGGCGGTGAGCAGTTACGGCTCCGCCCGTATCCGGGTGGTCGCCGGGGCGCTGGTGGCCGGGGACGCCCGCATTCCGCTCTCCGCGCTCGGGGAGCCCGAGGTGCTGGACGCCGAGGAGGCGCGGGCCTGGCGCACGCACAAGGCGAACGCGCGCGCGTTCATGCTGCTGCGCAGCTATGTGGGGACGGCGGTGCGGGTGGAGGTCACGGACCCGCAGGACCCGACTCCGTACGTCTTCCTCTCCACCCGGGACCCGAAGGGCCTGGCGGCGGCGCTGAGCTCCGTACCGGCGGCCTGAGCGGCCCGGGCGCCCGGAGCGGACCGGGGCGCGGGTCAGGCGCCCTCGATCTCCTTGGGGAGCACGACCGGCACGGCGGGGCGCTCCAGCGGGGGCAGTCCGGTGAGCCGGTCCCAGGGGATCTGCTGCTTGCGCAGGTCGGCCCTGACCTGGTCGGCGAGCTTGCGGGTGTCGCGGCGGTTCATCGTGGCGCCGACGGCGGCGCCGATCATGAACGGGATCAGGTTGGGCAGATTGCGGGCCATGCGCTTGGTGATCTGCTGGCGCAGCTCACGCTTCATCTGGCCGCCCAGGGCCGCGTTGAGCGTGGTGGGCCGGGTGACGTCGATGCCGCGCTCCTCCGTCCACGACGTCAGATACGCGGTGGAGCGCTGGGCGAGATTGCCCGGCGGGCGGCGGCCGTAGACCTCGTGGAGCTCGGCGACGAGCTTCATCTCGATCGCGGCGACGCCGGTGACCTCGGCCGCCAGCTCGGCGAGCATGGCGGGCGGTACGGGCAGCATGGCGGCGGCGCCGATGCCCGCGCCGACGGTGGCACTGGCGCGGCTCGCGCCCAGTACGAGCTTGTCGGCGAGCTCCTCGGGCCCCAGCCCGGGGAACTGCTCGCGCAGGGTGGCGAGATCGCGCACCGGGACGCGGGGAGCCGTTTCGATGATCCGGTCGGCCAGCTGGCCGACCAGGGCACGGGCGCTCTCCCCGCCCTTGCGCACCCCCCGTTTCACTGCGTGCAGGCGGCCTGCCCCGGTCGTGGGCGCCGCCTGGTCCTGCTCTCCGCTCCGGTCCGGCAGATCTGCCGCCCCCGCCACTTCGAGCGAGGCCGAACGGCCCCGCCCGTCGTCGGACGTACCGGAAACACCGGAGGGGTCGGGCAGGGCGGCGGACCGCTCGGCAGACGGGCTGACGCCTGCTGCCGGGCCTGTGCCGCCCTGATTCGCCTCCGGTCCGTGCCGGCGCCAGGGGCGCCGCTTCCGGAACGGTGTGTCGCCTGCCACGGCCGACCCGATCTCAGTCGCAGTCGCGGCAGATGGGCTGACCGTTCTTCTCGCGGGCCAGCTGGCTGCGGTGGTGCACCAGGAAGCAGCTCATGCAGGTGAACTCGTCGGCCTGCTTGGGCAGGACCCGGACGGCCAGCTCCTCGTTGGAGAGGTCCGCGCCGGGCAGCTCGAGTCCTTCGGCCGCGTCGAACTCGTCGACGTCGACGGCGGAGGCCGTCTTGTCGCTCCGACGCGCCTTGAGCTCCTCGAGGCTGTCCTGGTCCACGTCGTCGTCGGTCTTGCGTGGGGTGTCGTAATCCGTCGCCATGTCGCTCTCCCCCTCTTGGGTGTCTAGGTGTCTCAGCGCTCGTAACGCGTGAGAGGCCGGACTTGTGCCCGACCTGAGGCGGAGATTTTGCCTCACATCAAGGTCTGTTACTCAATCGACACCCAACCGGCCGCCTCGGCGAGGCTCGGCTTGGGTGGCGATGGGGACCGTACACGGTCCCGACTGCGCAGTTCACAGGCGCCACCCCGTGTACTTCCCGTGATAACCCCCTCCGAAAACCCGGACGATTACCGGCTTTCCGACCGAGGCGTCATCACGGAGCGTAGATGGCCCCCAAACGGCTTCTGTGATCGATCACACAGGACCCGCCGGGGAACGGGTCCTGAAAATTCCGCTCAAAGCGAACATGAAGATTCGGTGCGGAGTCACACCGCGCAGCCTCTCAGACCGGCAGGGTGACGCGCATCACGAGACCACCGCCCTCGCGGGGCTCCGCGATGATACGGCCTCCGTGGGCCCGCGCGACGGACCGGGCGATCGACAGGCCGAGTCCGACCCCCTTGTCGCTGCCCGTGCGCTCCGTACGCAGCCGCCGGAAGGGCTCGAAGAGGTTGTCGATCTCGTACGCGGGTACCACGGGCCCGGTGTTCGAGACGACCAGCAGGGCCTGGCCGGGCTGGAGGGAGGTGGTGACCTCCACCCAGCCGTCCTCGGCCACGTTGTAGCGCACGGCGTTCTGTACGAGGTTGAGCGCGATCCGCTCCAGCAGGACCCCGTTGCCCTGGACGACGGCACCGGCCCGCTCGCCGCGGATCTCGACGTTCCGCTCCACCGCCTCGGCCCGGGCCTGGTCGATGGCGCGGTCCGCGACCTCGGCGAGGTCGACCGGTTTGCGCTCGATGATCTGGTTGTCGCTGCGGGCCAGCAGCAGCAGGCCCTCGACGAGCTGCTCACTGCGTTCGTTGGTGGCCAGGAGCGTCTTCCCGAGCTGCTGGAGCTCGGGCGGGGCCTGCGGGTCGGAGAGATGGACCTCCAGCAGCGTGCGGTTGATCGCCAGCGGGGTGCGCAGCTCGTGCGAGGCGTTGCCGACGAACCGCTGCTGCGCGGTGAAGGCCCGCTCCAGCCGGTCCAGCATGTCGTCGAAGGTGTCCGCGAGCTCCTTGAGCTCGTCGTCCGGGCCGTCCAGCTCGATCCGCCGGCTGAGGTCCGTACCGGCCACCCTGCGCGCGGTCCGGGTGATCCGGCCCAGCGGGGACAGGACGCGCCCGGCCATGGCGTAGCCGAAGGCGAACGCGATGACGCTGAGGCCGACGAGGGCCAGGAGCGAGCGGTTGAGCAGGGTGTCCAGCGCGGCCTTGCGCTGGTTGTTGACACAGGCGTTCATCGCCGCGTTGAAGTCGTTCGGGCTGGCGTTCGTCGGCAGGTCGCAGATCTCGCTGGTGACCTTGCCGCTGACGATCTCGAACGGCAGCTCGCTGCCGACGTGCAGCGCCTGCGCCGCCAGCATGTAGATGATCGAGAGCAGCAGGATGCCCGCGATCAGGAACATCCCGCCGTACAGCAGCGTGAGCCGTATCCGGATGGTCGGGCGCAGCCAGGGGTACGGAGGCTCCTGGGGCTTGGGCTCCCAGGTGGGCTTCGGGGGGGCCGTCGGAGGGGGCGGGGTGGTGGCCATGGTGCTCAGATCCGGTATCCGGAGCCCGGGACGGTGACGATGACGGGCGGTTCGCCGAGCTTGCGGCGGAGCGTCATGACCGTGACCCGCACCACGTTGGTGAAGGGGTCGGTGTTCTCGTCCCATGCCTTCTCCAGGAGCTGTTCCGCCGAGACGACGGCGCCCTCGCTGCGCATGAGGACCTCCAGCACCGCGAACTCCTTCGGGGCGAGCTGGATCTCCGCGTCGTCCCGGAAGACCTCGCGGCGGTTGGGGTCGAGCTTGATCCCGGCGCGCTCCAGGACGGGCGGCAGGGCGACCGTCGTACGGCGGCCCAGGGCGCGGACCCGGGCGGTCAGCTCGCTGAAGGCGAAGGGCTTGGGCAGATAGTCGTCGGCGCCCAGCTCCAGCCCCTCGACCCGGTCGCTGACGTCACCGGAGGCGGTGAGCATGAGCACCCGGGTGGGCATGCCGAGCTCGACGATCCGGCGGCAGACGTCGTCACCGTGCACCAGAGGAAGGTCCCGGTCCAGCACGACGACGTCGTAGTCGTTGACCCCGACGCGCTCCAGGGCCGCGGCACCGTCGTAGACAACGTCGACGGCCATGGCCTCCCGGCGCAGTCCGGTGGCCACCGCATCGGCGAGCAGCTGCTCGTCCTCGACGACGAGTACGCGCACAGCGCAGTCCTTCCCTCAGGTCCTTCTACGGGTTCACACAGCGAACGGCCCCCAGGGGAGGCCGACTGTGTGCTTCCATCCTGCCCGCAACGCGTATAAACCGGCGGTAAGACGGCGCTGGGACGCCCCGGACCCGGGGAATCCGGCGGATTTACCGGCCAGTTGAGGTTTCCGTGAGGTTGCGCCTGGGGATGAGGGGTTCACACCCGCGATCACGTCCGGCCCGTGGCACGCCACGGCCCCTCTCCGTTTTCCCCGGAGAAGCGGCGAGATCACCCGCCCCTCCGGCTCCCCTGCCGGAGGAATCCCGGGCACACCCCCGTGCCACCGACCCACGATGAGGGGGCGCATCATGGACGCTTTCACCGCAGGTCTGCTGCAACGCATCAAGACGACCGAGTCCGACCTCACGCGGGCTCGCGAGGACGGCGACGACTTCCTGGCGGACGTCGAGCAGGGCGAGCTGGACGACCTGCACCGCCTCGCGGCCGAGCACGGCGTGGAAATCGGCGCCACGAGCGTCTGAGCCGTACGACAGAGGGCCCCGGGAGCCGCCACGGCTCCCGGGGCCCTCTGCTGTGCCGTGCGGCCCGCACAGCTCCCACCAGGGCTTCGGCCGCTCAGTCGTGCCAGGCGCCCAGCTCCTCCAGGGCCGCCTGGAGCGGCTCGAAGACCCCGGGGGTGGCCGCCACCGTGAGGTCGCCGTCGGCGGGCAGCCCGGGACGGCCGCCGGTCAGCGCGCCCGCCTCCCGGGCGATGAGGTCGCCCGCCGCCAGGTCCCAGGGGTGCAGCCCGCGCTCGTAGAAGCCGTCCAGCCGCCCGGCCGCCACATCGCAGAGGTCGACGGCCGCCGACCCGCTGCGCCGGATGTCGCGCAGGCGCGGGATCAGCTGCTGGGCGACCTCCGCCTGGTGGGCGCGGACGTGGCCGACGTAGTTGAAGCCGGTCGAGACGAGGGCCTGGTCGAGCGGCGGGGCGGGGCGGCAGCGCAGGGCGTTGCCGTTCGCGTACGCACCGCCGCCCAGGACCGCCCGGTACGTCTCGCCGCGCATCGGGGCCTCGACGACGCCCACGACCCGCTCGCCGTCGCGCTCGGCGGCGATGGAGACGGCCCAGGTCGGCAGCCCGTAGAGATAGTTCACGGTGCCGTCGAGCGGGTCGATGACCCAGCGGATGCCGGTGGTCCCCGGGGAGCTGGCGCCCTCCTCGCCGAGGAAGCCGTCGTCGGGGCGGAAGTCAGTGAGGTAGCCGGTGATCAGCTTCTCGGCGGCGATGTCCATCTCGGTGACCACGTCGATGGGGCTGGACTTGGTCGCGGCCACCCCCAGGTCGGCGGGGCGGCCGTCGCGCAGCAGGGCTCCGGCACGGCGCGCGGCCTCCAGGGCGAGGTCGAGCAGTTCGGTCAGGGCGGGGTCGGTCACGGTGCTCCCAGGGGCTCGACGGGACGGACAGGGGCTTCGGATCGGGGACGGACAGAGGCTTTACGCATACGGGCTGTCGGCACCCGCCGCGGCCGGTTTGGGGGCCCTGGCCGGGCAGCAGCCGACCGGGCAGAGGTCGTGGGAGGGGCCGAGGGAGCCCAGCGCACAGGGCTTCACATCACGCCCCCGCTCACGCTCGGCGCGCTCCAGGAGCAGGTCCCGTACGGCGGCGGCGAAGCGCGGGTCGTCGCCCACGGTCGCGGACCGGCGGACCGGCAGGCCCAGTTCGGCGGCCTTCGCGGTGGCCTCGGTGTCGAGGTCGTACAGGACCTCCATGTGGTCCGAGACGAAGCCGATGGGCGCCATCACGACGGCGGGGACGCCCTCGCCGTGCAGCGTCTCCAGGTGGTCGCAGATGTCGGGCTCCAGCCACGGGATGTGCGGGGCGCCGCTGCGGGACTGGTAGACGAGCTGCCAGGGGTGCTCGATGCCGGTCTCCTCCCGCACCGCCTCCACGATCAGCCGGGCCACGTCCAGGTGCTCCGCGACGTACGCGCCGCCGTCGCCGTGGTCCTCCATGGGGCCGGAGGCGTCGGCGGCGGAGGTCGGGATGGAGTGCGTGGTGAAGGCGAAGTGGGCGCCCGCGCGGACGTCCTCGGGGAGGTCGGCCAGCGAGGCGAGCACGCCGTCGGTCATGGGCCGTACGAAACCGGGGTGGTTGAAGTAGTGGCGGAGCTTGTCCACGCGCGGCACGTCCAGTCCCTCCGCCTCCAGGGCGGCCAGGGCCTCCGCGAGGTTCTCGCGGTACTGGCGGCAGCCCGAGTACGAGGCGTACGCGCTGGTGGCGAGGACGGCGATGCGGCGGTGCCCGTCGGCGGTCATCTCGCGCAGGGTGTCGGTGAGGTACGGCGCCCAGTTGCGGTTGCCCCAGTAGACCGGCAGGTCCAGGCCGTGGCCGGCGAAGTCCTTGCGCAGGGCCTCCAGCAGCGCGCGGTTCTGGGCGTTGATCGGGCTGACCCCGCCGAAGAGGAAGTAGTGCTGCCCGACCTCCTTGAGCCGTTCCTCCGGGATGCCCCGGCCACGGGTCACGTTCGCGAGGAACGGAACCACGTCGTCCGGGCCCTCGGGACCGCCGAAGGAGAGCAGCAGCAGGGCGTCGTAGGGAGCGGGATCGCGCAGATCGGACATGACACCGATCCTGCCACCCGCCACTGACAGGGCGGCAACCGACATCCGACGCCCCGTCGGCAAGTGCCGGAACCAGGAGTTCACCCGCCGTAGGCAGGAAGTCGGAAGCAACCGGGGCCCCGCGTTCACGCGCCGTTGCGCACGCCTCCCGCGCGCCCCGAAATCGGTGTCCGGCACATCCGCACGGCCGTAAGCTGTATCAGCCAGCTACACGCATGACAGGCACGACCGGAGCACCTCTTGCCCAGCCCCTACCGCACGATCTTCGCCGCCCCCGGTTCCAAGGGGTTCTCCGCCGCCGGGTTCTTCGGACGGATGCCGCTGTCCATGATGGGCATCGGCGTCGTGACCATGATCTCCCAGCTCACCGGCCGCTACGGGCTGGCCGGGGCGCTCACCGCGACGCTGGCCATGGCGGCCGCGGTCTTCGGTCCGCAGGTCTCGCGCCTGGTCGACCGGTACGGGCAGCGGCGGGTGCTGCGCCCCACCACGCTGGTCGCGGTGGCGGCCGTGGCGGGGCTGCTGATCTGCGCCCAGCAGGGGGCGCCGGACTGGACGCTGTTCGTCTTCGCGGCGGGCGCGGGCTGTGTGCCGAGCGTGGGGTCGATGGTCCGGGCCCGCTGGGCGGCGATCTACCGGGGGGCCGACCGCGAGCTGCACACGGCGTACTCCTGGGAGTCGATCGTCGACGAGGTGTGCTTCATCTTCGGCCCGATCATCTCGATCGGGCTCTCCACCGCCTGGTTCCCGGAGGCCGGTCCGCTGATCGCCGCCGTCTTCCTGCTGATCGGGGTCTTCTGGCTGACCGCCCAGCGCGCCACCGAGCCCGTCCCGCACCCCAAGTCGCAGCACACCGGCGGCTCGGCGCTGCGCTCGCCGGGGCTCCAGGTCCTGGTGGCGACCTTCGTGGCGACGGGCGCGATCTTCGGGGGCGTGGACGTGGTGACCGTGGCGTTCGCCGACGAGAGCGGCCACAAGGCGGCGGCCTCGCTCGTGCTCGCCGTCTACGCGCTCGGTTCCTGTCTGGCAGGGGCCGTCTTCGGGCTGCTCCACCTGAAGGGGAAGCCCGCGACCAGGTGGCTGGTGGGTGTCTGCGCGATGGCCGTGAGTATGATCCCCCTCCAACTGGCCGGGAACCTCGCGTTGCTGGCCGTGGCGCTCTTTGTCGCGGGCCTCGCCATCGCACCGACGATGGTGACCACCATGGCCCTCGTCGAAGCGCACGTACCGCGCACCAAGCTGACCGAGGGCATGACCTGGACCAGTACCGGGCTCGCGGTCGGAGTGGCGCTCGGCTCCTCGGCCGCAGGCTGGGTGGTCGACGCCGCCGGGGCGAAGGCGGGGTACGCGGTGCCCGTCGCGGCGGGGGCGCTCGCGGCGGCGGTGGCGTTCCTGGGGTACCGCCGGCTGGCGAAGCCGGCTCCTACCGGAGGGCGCGGGGAAGATGACCGACACCTACGCACGGACGACGACGAGCGCGTGGCGTAACTGGGCGGGGACCGTCACCGCCCGGCCCGCCAGGACCGAGTCCCCCGCATCCGTGGACGAGCTGGTGGACGTGGTGCGCCGGGCGCACGCGGACGGCCTCACGGTGAAGCCGGTCGGCACCGGCCACTCCTTCACGGCCACCGCCGCCACCGACGGGGTGCTGATACGCCCGGATCTGCTCACCGGCATCCGGGACATCGACCGAAAGGCGATGACCGTCACCGTGGAGGCGGGCACTCCGCTCAAGCGCCTCAACACCGCGCTCGCCCGTGAGGGGCTCTCGCTCACGAACATGGGCGACATCATGGAGCAGACGATCGCCGGGGCGACCTCCACCGGAACACACGGCACCGGCCGTGACTCGGCGTCGATATCCGCCCAGATCCGCGCCCTGGAGCTGGTCACCGCCGACGGCACGGTGCTGGTCTGCTCGGAGCGGGAGAACCCGGAGGTGTTCGCCGCCGCACGGGTCGGGCTGGGCGCCCTCGGGGTGATCACCGCCGTCACCCTCGCCGTGGAGCCGGTCTTCCTGCTGACCGCCCGCGAGGAGCCGATGACCTTCGACCGGGTCACGGCCGACTTCGACCAGCTGGTGGCCGAGAACGAGCACTTCGAGTTCTACTGGTTCCCGCACACCGGCAACTGCAACACCAAGCGCAACAACCGCAGCGCGGGCCCCGCCGCCCCGCCCGGCAGGGTGAGCGGCTGGATCGACGACGAGCTGCTCTCCAACGGCATCTTCCAGGTGGCCTGTTCCGTCGGCAGGGCGATCCCGCCGGTCATCCCCTCGATCGCCAGGCTCTCCAGCCGCGCGCTGTCGGCCCGGACCTACACCGACATCCCGTACAAGGTGTTCACCAGCCCGCGCCGGGTGAGGTTCGTGGAGATGGAGTACGCCGTTCCGCGCGAGCGGGCCGTGGCGGCGCTGCGGGAGCTGAAGGCGATGGTCGAGCGCTCACCGCTGAAGATCAGCTTCCCGGTCGAGGTGCGGACCGCGCCCGCCGACGACATGGCCCTCTCGACGGCGTCGGGCCGCGACAGCGCGTACATCGCCGTCCACCTCTACAAGGGCACGCCCCACCGCTCGTACTTCACGGCGGTCGAGCGGATCATGACCGCGTACGCGGGCCGCCCGCACTGGGGCAAGATCCACACCCGGGACGCCGCGTATCTGGCGGAGGTCTACCCGCGCTTCGGCGAGTTCACCGCCGTACGCGACCGGCTCGACCCGGACCGGATGTTCGGCAACGACTACCTGCGCCGCGTCCTCGGCGACTGAGCCCCCGGTACGCCGCCGGGGCGGCTGAGCCACGGTACGCGGCCGGGGCGGCCGGGCCCGTTACGCCGTCGGCCCCCTCGCGACCGAATCGATCCGGTCGCGAGGGGGCCGATGTGCTGTCCGGTACGCCGGTCACTCGGCTCCGGTGCCGTTGGCGGGCGGGGCCTGCTCGCCCTGGCCGGGGGCACCGCCGGTGCCCGTGCCGGTCGTCGGGTCGGGTGCGCCGGTTCCGGCGTCGCCGGAGGCGGAGGGGGTCGGCGTCGGGGCGGGCGTGGTCGGGCCGCCACCGGAGCCGGAGGGGGTCGGCGTGGGCGTGGAGCCGGTGTCCGGGACCTCGCCGCCCGTGCCCGTACCGGGGTCCGGGCTCGGGCCGGTGCCGTTGCCGGGGTCGGTGGCCGGGGCGGAACCGGTGCCGGTGCCGTCGCCGTCGCCGTCGCCGAGGGTCGGCCGCCGGTCCTCTCCCCCGTCCTGGCCGGTCTCGCCGGAGGGCGTGGGACCCGCCGGTCCGGAGTCGCGGTCGCCGCCACCGCGGACGACGGAGCTGAGGGTGGTGCCCTCACCGCCGCCGAGCTTGGTGTCGGAGAGCGCCTCGAAGGCGGTGATCCCGGCCATGGACACGGCGAAGACGGCCGCCGCCGCGAGCGCGGGCCGCTTCCAGCCGCGCAGCCGGGTGCCGTGGGTGGTGCCGTCGGTGAACGCGTCGCCAGTGGGGACGGCACCGGTTCCGGCCGGGCCCGGTACGGCCTGCGGCAGGACCTGCGTACGGTCCCCGACCGGCGGCAGCGCCTGCGTACGGTCCCCGATCTGCCGCAGCAGCCGCGTACGGTCCGGGTCCGGTCCGGCACCCGCCGCCTCCGGCTGCGCCCGCAGCATCCGGGTCCGGGCGTCGCCGAGGTCCAGCAGCTGGGTCCGGTCCGTATCGGCGGCGGGCTTCGGCAGCCGCGTGCCCTCCGCGTCCGGACCCGTCTCCGGGACCACCTCCGGGACCGTGCCCGGGCCGACCGTGGGCAGCACCGTGGTGGCGTCGTCCGCCGGGGCCGGTACGGGCTCCGGGTCCGTCCGCCGCTCGGCGGCTCTGCGCCCCGAGGGCGTCGTCTCCTTGGTGTGCACCGTCACCTGGCGGCCCTCCGGGTGGGTCACCTGGACCGTCACCTCACGGATCTGCTCACCGGTACGGCGGAAGAAGTGCTGGAAGACGGAGCCCCCGCAGGTGGCGACGACGCTCATCACGCCGGCCCCGGCGATGGTGCCGTACACGCCCAGCTGCGAGGCCGCCACGGCTGCCGCGACGGCCGCCACGGCACTCCCGGCGACCTGCGGCAGACTCAGATCTATGCGCCTTTCCTTGGGTTCTGTGTCACTTTCCGGCTTCTGAACCATTACCAGCCCCTGCTTGACATCTCTCCCACCATGCAACAGGAAGGGACAAATGAGCGAAGTGGATAGTTCCGTTTCCGGCGATTGTGTGAAGCACAACACGCATCAGGGGCATTTCGCGGAGAACCGGGTAAGCCAACTCCCATGCCTCCCGAGAAGTTCGGCGGCGTGCCGGTCCACCCAAGTGGCCCGAATGGAGTACCGTACGAGCCCTGGGGCGGACTCCCACTAGGGAGATCCGCAGCTACGGGAGGGGGCCGGCAGCGGCACTCGAACCGGCGGCGCCGAGGCAGGGCACGGGTGTTTGCTGCACAGAGCGACCAAATCGGTCACTTTGGGACGCAAGAGACAACCGTGCCATGGCGGCGTTCCAGGGCGAGCGCCCGACACGCCGGGCAACTTGGCAAGGTTGTGGCAGGCTGCACCCGGGCAGGTCACACTCGACTAGCGGAAGCAGCGACGCACGTGACGTCGGCAGGCACCACCCGGGAGGTCCCCATGCCCGAACTGCGTGTCGTGGCCGTCTCCAACGACGGCACACGACTGGTGCTCAAGGCTGCGGACAGCACGGAATACACGCTTCCGATCGATGAGCGGCTGCGCGCCGCCGTGCGCAACGACCGCGCCCGGCTCGGCCAGATCGAGATCGAGGTGGAGAGCCACCTCCGCCCCCGCGACATCCAGGCCCGTATAAGGGCCGGTGCCTCCGCGGAGGAGGTCGCTCAGTTCGCCGGTATCCCGGTCGACCGTGTGCGCCGCTTCGAGGGCCCCGTGCTCGCGGAGCGCGCCTTCATGGCCGAGCGGGCCCGGAAGACCCCCGTGCGCCGTCCCGGCGAGAACACCGGCCCCCAGCTCGGCGAGGCGGTGAAGGAGAGGCTCCTGCTGCGCGGCGCCGACAAGGAGACCGTCCAGTGGGACTCCTGGCGCCGTGACGACGGCACCTGGGAAGTCCTGCTGGTCTACCGGGTCGCGGGCGAACCGCACTCGGCGAGCTGGACCTACGATCCGCCGCGCAGGCTGGTCCAGGCCGTCGACGACGAGGCGCGTTCGCTGATCGGGGAGACCGACGACGCGGCGCCCGAGCCGAGCTTCCCGTTCGTGCCCCGGATCGCCCGGCTGCCGCGCGACCGGCCGCTGGACCGTGCGCTCGACCGGCAGATCGAGCGCCATGCGGAGCGGCCCGTACCGGCTCCCGAGCCGGAGGAGTACGTGAGCAGCGCCTCGGCCGGTGAGCGGGACTCGCTGACCAGCCTGCTGGAGGCGGTGCCGAGCTTCCGCGGCGACATGGTCGTGCCGGAGCGGCCCGTCCAGCCCGAGCCGCCCGCGCTCGAACCGGCCGCCGAGGAGAGCGAGGCGGACGAGGAACCCGCCGCCGCGGCCTCCGCCGGTGCCGGTTCGGCGTACGCGGATGTGCTGATGCCGAGGGCGGTGGCCGGTCACCGCGACCGGCTGACCGGGACGACGGACCGTCAGGCCGAGGCGGACGGGGTCCGGCCAGGGCGCCGGGCCGCCGTGCCGAGCTGGGACGAGATCGTCTTCGGCACCCGCCGCAAGAAGCAGGACTGACCTGAGGTGACGGTCGGCAGGAGAGGGGCCCGTACGCGATCGCGTACGGGCCCCTCTCCGTCCTCCCCTCGCCCCTTACCGCGGGTCCGGGCCCGTGGCGACCGGGCGGGCCGGGTCGGCGGACCACTCGGACCAGGAGCCCGGGTAGAGCGCGGCGCGGATTCCGGCGATCTCCAGGGCCAGCACCTCATGGGCGCCGGAGACCCCCGAGCCGCAGTAGACGCCGACGGACTCGCCGGTCTTCCCCGCGCCCAGTGCGGCGAACTGCTCGGCGAGGCGTTCGGCCGGAAGGTAGCGCCCGTCCTCGGCGACGTTCGACGTGGTCGGCGCGGAGACGGCACCGGGGATGTGGCCGCCGACGCGGTCGATCGGCTCGACATCGCCCCGGTAGCGCTCGGCCGCCCGTGCGTCCAGGAGCAGACCCGAACGGGCGAGGGCGGCGGCCCCGTCCGCGTCCAGGGTGGGCAGGGCTCCGGGTTCCGGCCGGAAATCGCCCTCGTCCGGGTCCGGGATCTCGGTGGTGAGGCCGCCGGTCCACGCGGCCAGGCCGCCGTCCAGGACCCGTACGTCCGGGTGCCCCGTCCAGCGCAGCAGCCACCAGGCGCGGGCGGCGGCCCAGCCCTGGCCGCCGTCGTAGACCACGACCGGGGTGGACTGCCCGACCCCGGCGCGGCGCATCACGGCACCGAAGTCCTCCGGGTCCGGGAGGGGATGACGGCCGCCGCTGCCCGCCGGTCCGGCCAGTTCCGTGTCGAGGTCGACGAAGACGGCACCGGGCAGATGGCCGGCCTCGTAGGCGGGGCGGCCGTGCGGACCGCCCAACTGCCAGCGGACGTCCAGGAGCACCGGGGGCCGCGGTCCCGCCGACTCGCTCGCGTATTCGGATGCGGTAATGATGGGCTTCATGGGTGCCATCCTCGCGCAGCGGGCAGGGCACCCGTACCGGCGACCGGACGGGTACACCCCGCCGAAGCGGTCTCGCCCCGGCGGGATACCGGAGGACGCGGCGCGGCCGGAGCCGCTCCGGCGCCGGGTGGTGCGAGCATCTGCACGGGGTGTACGGACCCCGTCCCGACCCGGGACGGCGTATCCGCCCCCGTTCCCCCGTACGGCCACACAACGGTCCGAGGAGAGACAAGACGATGACCGAGGCTGCTGCCCGGCGCACGCCCGGAACCCCTTGCTGGGTGAGTCTGATCGTGCACGGCCTGACCGCGACCCAGGAGTTCTACGGAGCCCTGTTCGGCTGGGAGTTCCGGCCGGGGCCCGACCAGCTGGGCCCCTATGTCCGCGGGCTGCTCGACGGGAAGGAGGTCGCGGGCATCGGCCAGCTGCCGCCCGACCGGCACCTCCCGATCGCCTGGACCACCTATCTGGCGACGGACGACGCGGACCTGACGGCCGAGGTGATCCGCTCCTGCGGCGGCACGGTCGCGGTCGGCCCGCTGGACGCGGGCGAGGCGGGGCGGCTCGTCATCGCCTCGGACCCGGGCGGGGCGGTCTTCGGCGCCTGGCAGGGTTCGGAGCACATCGGGACCATGACGGCGGGCATCCCCGGCACCCCCGTCTGGAACGAGCTGGTGACCCGGGAGACCTCGATGGTCGCGAAGTTCTACCAGACGGTCTTCGGCTACGAGACCGAGGCGGTGGTCTCCGCCGACTTCGACTACCAGACCCTGCACCTGGGCGGCAGCCCGGTGGCCGCACTGCACGGGGTGGGCCAGGCGCTGCCGCGCGACCGGGGCCCGCACTGGATGACGTACTTCGAGGTCGCCGACGTCGACGAGTCCGCCGCCCGGGTGGTGGAGCTGGGCGGGCACATCCTCCAGCCGCCGCGCGAGGGGGCGAGCGGCAGGCTGGCGGCGGTGGCCGATCCGGAGGGCGCAGCCTTCACGATCGTACGGACGTCCGAGGGCTGAGGGCCTCAGCCCTCGGCGGCCACCGGGAGCACGTCCGGGGAGAGGGCTCCGGCGCGGGCGGTCTCGGCGGTGAGCCTGCGGCGGTGGTGGCGTCGGCACAGCACCTCGTACCCGACCTCGCCCGCCTGCCGGTTGACGTCTCCGACGACCACCTGGGCGCCCTCGACGACCATTTCGCCGTCCACCGTACGGGCGTTGTGCGTGGCGCGGGCGCCGCACCAGCAGAGCGCCTCGACCTGGAGGGCCTCTATCCGGTCGGCCAGCTCGATCAGCCGCTGGGAGCCGGGGAAGAGCTTGGTGCGGAAGTCCGTGGTGATGCCGAACGCGAAGACATCCAGGCCCAGATCGTCGACGACCCGGGCCAACTGGTCGATCTGGACCGGGGCGAGGAACTGCGCCTCGTCCACGATCACATAGTCGACCCGGCCGCCGCGGCTGACCCGGTCGACGATGTGCGCGTACACGTCCATGCCCTCGTCGGCCTCGACGGCGTCCGTCACCAGGCCGAGCCGGGAGGAGAGCTTGCCCTGCCCCGCCCGGTCGTCGCGGGTGAAGATCACACCCTGGAGGCCGCGCGCGGAGCGGTTGTGACCGATCTGCAGGGCCAGCGTGCTCTTTCCGCAGTCCATGGTTCCGGAGAAGAACACCAGCTCGGGCATGAGGGGTCGAGCACCTTTCAGAACAGCGGATCGGAACAGTGGGGGGAGAAACGCGGTTACGAGCGTACTTCGAGCAGCGGGACGAGCTGTTCGACGGGGGTCAGGGAGCCGTGCATGCCGACCATGGCCGACTCGTTCGGCTCGTTGACCGAGGCGGTGATGACGACGTCGTCGTGGGCGGCGGCGACCACATCGCCGATCCGGCCGTACACGCGCTCGTCAATGACGGGCCCGAACCAGCCCGCCGCGACGGCCTCGTCCCGGCTCGCCACCCAGAACTGCTCGCCGAGCACCTCGCGCCAGACGGCCAGGACGTCCCCCTGGGCGCCGGGCACCGCGTAGACATGGCGGGCGCGGCCCTCGCCGCCGAGCAGGGCGACGCCCGCGCGCAGCTCCCAGTCCTCGTCGAAGTCGATCCGGGACTGCTCGTCGAACGGGATGTCGATCATGCCGTGGTCGGCGGTGATGTAGAGCGCGGAGCGCGGCGGGAGCTGCTCGGCGAGGCGCTGGGCGAGCCCGTCGACGTACATCAACTGGCCGCGCCAGGCGTCGGAGTCGACGCCGAAGCGGTGGCCCTTGCCGTCGACCTCGCTGTAGTACGTGTAGACGAGCGAGCGGTCGCCCGCGGCGAGGCGCTGGGCCGAGACGTCCATCCGCTCTTCGCCGGAGAGCCGGCCGAGGAAGGAGCCGCCGCTGAGCGCGATCTTCGTGAGCGGGGTGTGCTCGAAGTCCGGGGAGGAGACCTGGGCGGTGCGCACGCCCGCCGCGTCGGCCAGCTGGAAGACCGTGGGGTAGGGCTGCCAGACCTTCGGCTCGGTCCACGGCCGCCAGCGGAGCTGGTTCATCAGCGCGCCGGTCTCCGGGTCGCGCACGGTGTAGCCGGGCAGGCCGTGGGCGCCGGGCGGGAGTCCCGTACCGACCGAGGCGAGCGAGGTCGCGGTGGTGGAGGGGAAGCCGGCGGTGATGGGGCGGCCGGTGCCGCCGCGCGAGGTGGGGAGCAGCGAGTGCAGGAAGGGGGCCTCGTCGGGGTGGGCCTTGATCTGCTCCCAGCCGAGGCCGTCGATCAGGAAGACGCAGTTGCGGTCGGCGGGCGTCAGCTCGGGGATGGCGGCGGTGAGCCCTTCCACCCCCTGCCCGGCGGCGAGCGTCGGCAGCAGGTCGGCCAGCGAGCCGCTGCCGTACGCGGGGACGGGCGCGGTGCCGAGCGCGAGCGGGACCGGGTCCTGCCAGGCGGGCTGGGCCATCACCGGCCGGTCGCGGCGGTGGCGGCCGTGGCCTCGGAGAGGGACTGGGCGAAGGCGAGGGTCTGGCGCACGGCGTCCGGGCCGTCACCGGCCTCGCTGACGCGCAGGCTCAGGTCGTCGGCGGTGGAGCTGCCCGTGTAGCCGTGGTCGGCCTCGCAGTTGCTGTCGCCGCAGGCGGCGGGCTCCAGGTCGATCCGGGAGACCGCGCCCCAGCCGATGGTGAGGACGACCTCGCGGGGCAGGGTGCCCGGGACGTACTTCTCCGGGTCGGCGACCACCCGGCTGACCACGACGGAGGAGATCCGCTCCAGCTTCACCGACTCGGTGGAGGTGGTGGCGTACGGCGTCGGGGAGCTGGTGTCGGCGGCCTGCTCGTCGGTGTGGCTGACGATGAACCGGTTCTCGGTCAGGACGAGGACCGTGGCGTGGCGGCGGACCTCGTTGGAGTCGAAGGTGGTCTCCTGATGGACCAGGTACGAGGCGACCGGCTCCCCGCCGACGGCGGCCTCGACCGCCTCGGCCACGAGGGCCGGGTAGTAGCCGCTGCGCTCGATCGCCGCGCGCAGCCCCTGGGTCGTCGTACCGGTCTTTGCCATGTGCACCATCCTACGGGGGGCCGGTGACTGCCGGGGACGCCCTGGGGCGGTCAGTAGTTCGGGAGGCGGCGGGGGCCGAGGTCGCCGCGCGGGGGCGGCGGGGCGAGGCGGACGCTCGCGCCGAGCACGGTCAGGCCGTGGGGGGCGACGACCACCGGCTCCAGCGCCACGGAGACCACTTCGGGGTGGTCGTCGACCAGCCGGGACAGCCGCAGCAGCAGCTCCTCCAGGGCCGGGGTGTCGACGGGCGCCGAGCCTCGCCAGCCGAACAGCACCGGGGCCGCCTTGATCGACCGGATCAGCTCGGCGGCATCGCGGTCGGTGGCCGGAACCAGCCGGTGCGCGGTGTCGCCGAGGAGCTCGGAGGGGGCGCCCGCGAGGCCGAAGGAGAGGATGGCCCCGGCGGCGGCGTCGATGGAGGCCCGTACGACGGTGTCCACACCGCGCGGGGCCATGGACTGGACGACCGGGAGGAGTTCGGCGGGCTTGCCGAGGAGGTCGGTGAGGTCTCCGTACGCGCGGCGCAGCGCGTCCTCGTCCGCGAGGTCGAGCCGTACGCCGCCGAGGTCGGCGCGGTGGCGCAGATGGGGTGCGGTGGTCTTCAGCGCCACCGGGTAGCCGAGCCGGGCGGCGGCGGCCACGGCGGCCTCGGCGTCCGGGGCGGGGAAGGTGGGGCGTACGGGGATGCCGTAGCGGCCGAGCAGCTCGCGGGCCTCGTCGTGGGTGAGGGCCCGGCCGCGCGGGTCGGCGGCGGTGCCCAGCAGGGTGTCGATCAGGGCGGCGGCGCCGGGCTCGTCGATGGTCTCGTCGAGGAACTCGGGCACCTTGCCGGGGGTGGCCGCCTGACGCCGCCACTGGGCGTACTTCACGGCTTCGGCGAGGGCCCGTACGGCGCGTTCGGCGGCCGGGTAGGCGGGGATGCGGCCGGGGCGGGCGGGAGGCTGGGGAGGCTCGGGGGCGGCTTCCGGTGCGGGGTCCGCCGGGGTGCCCGAGGGGGTGGGGGGTGCCGGGGTGTCCGGGGTCTGTGCGGCTGCCGCGCCCGGCCCGGTGGGCGCTCCTGAGGCGGCGGAGGGCTGGGCGGCGAGCGTCGTGGGCCGGGTGCGGGGCGCGGCCGTGCTGCTCGCGGCGGCCAGGGCCTCCGCGAGGCCGCCGATCTCCACATGGACGACCGCGACGGGCTTGGCCGGGCCCCCGGCGGCGGCGCCGCGCAGCGCGGCGGCCAGCACCTCGCCGTCACCGGTCTCGGCCTCGCCGTTCTCCCCCACCCACGGGATGGCGGTGACGATCACGGCGTCGCAGGTCCCGTCGGCGAGCGCCTCGGTCAGCGCGTCCCGGAAGTCCTGCGGGGAGGCGGCCGTCGTGAGGTCGCGCGGCGGGCGCGGGCGGAGCCCCTCGGCGAGGCAGGCGTCGTACGTGAGGAGGCCGAGGGACTCGGAGTTGCCGAGGATCGCGACCCGGGGGCCGGCCGGGAGCGGCTGGTCGGCCAGGAGCAGTCCGGCGTCGACCATCTCGGTCACCGTGTCGACCCGGATGACGCCCGCCTGCCGCATCAGGGCGGAGACGGTGGTGTCGGGGATGCGGCTGACCGGGACGGCGTGGCCGGGCGGGTTGGAGCCGCTGTGCCGGGCGCCCTTCACCACGACGACCGGCTTCACGGCGGCGGTGCGGCGGGCGAGGCGGGTGAACTTGCGGGGGTTGCCGAGCGATTCGAGGTAGAGGAGGGCGACGTCGGTGTCCTGGTCCTCGAACGAGTACTGAAGGAAGTCGTTGCCGGAGACATCGGCCCGGTTGCCCGCCGAGATGAACGAGGAGAGGCCCGCGCCGCGCCGGTGGAGGCCGGAGAGGAGGGCGATGCCGATCGCGCCGGACTGGGTGAAGAGGCCGATCCGGCCGCGGGCGGGCGACTCGGGGGCGAGGGAGGCGTTCAGCCGGACGGAGTCGGCGGTGTTGATGATGCCGAAGGCGTTGGGGCCGATGATCCGCATGCCGTACGAGCGGGCCTGGCGGACCAGTTCGCGCTGGAGCTCGCGGCCGGCGGAGCCCCGCTCGGCGTAACCGGCGGAGAGGACGACGAGGCCCTGGACGCCGTGCTCCCCGCAGTCGGCGACGGCTTCGGGGACGCGGTGGGCGGGGACCGCGATGACGGCGAGGTCGACCTGTTCGTCGATCTCGCCGACGGAGCGGTGGGCGGGGACCCCGTCGAGGGTGGTGAGGTCCTCGTCGAAGGCGCGGTTCACGGCGTAGGCGCGGCCGGTGAACCCGGCGGCGAGGAGGTTGCGCAGGACCGTACGGCCCACTCCCCCGGGTGTGCGGCCCGCGCCGATCACCGCGACGGAGCCGGGGGCGAGGAGGCGCTGCACCGACCGGGCCTCGGCGCGCTGCTCCCGGCCGCGCTGCACGGCGAGGGACTTCTCGGTGGGCTCGAGGTCGAGGGTGAGATGGACGGAGCCGTCCTCGAAGCTGCGCTGCTGGGTGTACCCGGCGTGCCGGAACACCTTGATCATCTTGTTGTTGGCGGGGAGCACCTCGGCGGCGAAGCGCCGGATGCCCCGCTCCCGGGCGACGGCGGCGATGTGTTCGAGCAGCGCCGAGGCGACTCCGCGGCCCTGGTGGGCGTCCTGGACGAGGAAGGCGACCTCGGCCCCGTCGGCGGGGGCGGAGGCGGGCCTGCCCTGCTCGTTGATGCGGTCGTAGCGGACGGTTCCGATGAACTCGCCGCCGATCGTGACGGCCAGTCCCACCCGGTCGACGTAGTCGTGATGGGTGAAGCGGTGCACGTCCCGGTCGGAAAGGCGGGGGTACGGGGCGAAGAACCGGTAGTACTTCGACTCGTCGGACACCTGCTCGTAGAAGCTGACCAGCCGCTCGGCGTCGTCCGTGGTGATCGGCCTGATGCGTGCGGTGCCACCGTCGCGGAGGACCACGTCCGCTTCCCAGTGGTCGGGGTACGCGTGATGCGGACTCTGCTCCGGGGTGGGCTCCATGGGCAAAGCCTACGGCCGACGTCCCGGTCGCGGAGGGATCGGTACCGGGGCAGTGTGAGGACGGCCCCGGCCGGGGCCCGTCGGAGGGGAGGGAGGCCGGGCACAGCATCGCGCACCGCATGAGAGACTGGTCTAGACAACCGTTGATATGTGAAGGGCAGAACCATGGCTGAGCGCCGCGTAAACGTCGGTTGGGCCGAGGGCCTGCACGCCCGCCCCGCTTCCATCTTCGTCCGTGCCGCCACGGCTTCCGGCGTCCCCGTGACGATCGCCAAGGCCGACGGCAACCCGGTCAACGCCGCCTCCATGCTCGCGGTGCTGGGTCTGGGTGCGCAGGGCGGCGAGGAGATCGTGCTCGCGTCCGACGCGGACAACGCCGAGGCCGCCCTGGACCGCCTGGCGAAGCTGGTCGCCGAGGGTCTCGAGGAGCTTCCCGAAACCGTCTGACGACCCGCCCCGGGCCGTACGACGGTGACGGATCTGAGCCGTGGTTCCCCTGAGGGGGACCACGGCTCTTTCGCTATTTCCGACAGCGAGCTATCGCAAGCTTTATTCGGACAGCGCGAATAAAGCCGTCGCCGCCCTCCGGAATTACTTCTCTCTTTGTATACGGCGTCCTTGTTAATGGCGGACACCCGCGATGTTTACGCCGTGTTGCGAAGAACTCACCCGGGGCGGGGGCGCGGCGCGGCGGCCGGAGCGGTCCGGGCGGCGCAGCCGGTGGGCGCCGACGGCCCGTTCCGCGTGCTGGGCGGTCAGCGCCCTGGCCCGCTCCGCGTCACCGCGCGCCACCGCGTCCACAATGGCGCCGTGCTCGGCCCAGGACTCGGCCGGGCGGGCAGGCTGCTCGACCGCGTACATCCAGGCGATCTTGTGTCTGAGCTGGGTGAGCAGGGCGATCAGGCCGGGGCTGCCGGACGCCTGGGCGAGGGTCTCGTGGAACCAGCCGCCCAGCGACCGCAGATCCTCCCCCTCCCCTCTGCGGGCCCGCTCCTGGCCCAGTCTGACCAGCCCGCGCAGGACCTTGAGGTGGGCCTCCGTACGGCGCTGGGCGGCCCGTGCCGCGCCGAGCGGCTCCAGGAGCATCCGCAGCTCCAGCAGATCGGCCGCCTCCCGTTCGGTGGGTTCGGCGACACAGGCCCCGGCGTGCCTGCGGGTGGTGACGAAGCCCTCGGACTCCAGGGTGCGCAGCGCCTCGCGGACCGGGACGCGGGAGACCCCGTACCGCCGTGCCAGCAGCTCCTCGGTGAGGCGGCTGCCGCGCTCGTAGACACCGGAGACGATGTCGTCACGGATTGCCGTGCATACCGAATGCGCGGGAATGCGCATGTCCGAACCTCCGCCTTCATCCCCGCGAAACGCGGCCGGCCGACGCCTGTTCCGTGACTCTATGGCAATCCGCCGCAATTTCCGATGGCAGGCCGGAATTGATGGATATCTTCTGGCCAAGGGTCGGGGTGGAGTGACGCGGTACAGGGCTTTCGCGGCGCACGCCGAAGGCCCCGGCGGGAAACCGGGGCCTTCGGGAGTGAAGGGGTCGCGCGGGGTGGGGTCAGACGTTCACGCCGTGCGAGCGGAGGTAGCCGACGGGGTCCATGTCCGAGCCGTACTCCGGGGTGGTCCGGGCCTCGAAGTGGAGGTGCGGGCCGGTGGAGTTGCCGGTGGAGCCGGAGAGGCCGATCTGCTGGCCGGAGGTGACGCTCTGGCCGACGGAGACGCCGATCGAGGAGAGGTGGCCGTACTGGGTGTACGTGCCGTCCGCCATCCGGAGCACGATGTTGTTGCCGTACGCGCCGCCCCAGCCCGCCTCGACGACCGTACCGGCGCCGACCGCGACGACGGAGCTGCCGGAGGCCGCGCGGAAGTCCACGCCGGAGTGGCTGCCGGAGGACCAGAGCGCGCCGCCCGACTTGTAGCCGGTGGTGACGTACGAGCCCGCGACCGGGAGGTGGAAGGAGTTGAGGCGGGTGCGCTCGGCGGCGCGGGCGGCCCGGGCCTTCTCCTCACGGATCTCCTTCGCGCGGGCCTCGGCCTTGCGCTCGGCCTCCGCCTTCGCCCTGGCCTTGGCCTTCGCCTTCTCGGCCTTGGCCTTCGCCGCGGCGGCCGCCTCGGCCTCGGCCTTCGCGACGGCCTCGGCCCGCTGCTCCTGCGCACGGGCCTGGGCCTCGATCTGCTCGGCGAGCGTGGCGTTGAGGGCGATGGTCCGGGTGAGTCCGGTCTCGGTGGCCTTGGGGGACCCGGAGTCCGCCGCCGCGGCCGGGGAGGCCAGGGAACCGATGACTCCGGTGGTGGCCAGGGCCGCGACGCCGGCGGCCCGCGCGCTGCGGCGGGTCAGGCGGCTCGGGGCACGGTGCTTCCCGGTGGCACGGGTGAACGCCATGGAGGGGCTGATCCTTTCCTTCCTTCTCGCCTACCGGGTTAGCTGACGGGTTCGGAGCAGGAAGGTCTCCTACGGACGTCCGGGCCGGTTCGCGGCACGGACCTCCGATTCACCCCAGGGACTGCGTGTGGGTCCCCGGCTCCCCAGGCTCGCGCCTGACGGGGACTCGGCGATGGCTGCCCGGCGCCGCGGATGCGGCATACGGGTGACGGACAGCCGGGCCGACGCTAGGCGGGCCGCCTCGCCCGCGCCAAACGGAGAGGGGGATTTGTCGCGCATCCCACAGGGCAGAAGGGAAGTTGACTACCTAAGTTCCCTAAATGGCCGATAAGCGGACATAAGGGAGTGCCCCGGCGAGCCGCTGCCCGCCGGGGCACTCCCTTGTGCGGCGATATCCATGTGTCGGCATTCCGACGTGCCGGTTGTCCGGTGCCGGTGCCGGTGCCGGTGCCGGTGCGCCGACGGTGTGTCAGCCGCTGACGACGGTCACCTCTCCGATGCCGAGCGCCTTCACCGGCTCCTCGATCCGGGACGCGTCCCCCACCAGGACCGTGACCAGCCGGTCCACCGGGAAGGCGCTGACCACGGCCGCGGTCGCCTCCACGGTGCCCGTCTCGGCGAGGCGGGCGTACAGCTGGGCCTGGTAGTCGTCGGGCAGGTGCTGCTCGACCTGGTCGGCCAGGGTGCTCGCGACCGAGGCGGCCGTCTCGAACTTCAGCGGGGCGACGCCCACCAGGTTCTGCACGGCCGTCTCGCGCTCGGCGTCGGTCAGCCCCTCGGCCGCCAGTGTCCGCAGGACCTTCCAGAGGTCCTCCAGCGCCGGGCCGGTGGACTCGGTGTCCACAGAACCGCTGATGGCGAGCATCGCCGCGCCGCCCGCGTCGGGGCCGGAGGAGCGCAGGACCTGGGCGAAGGCCCGTACGCCGTAGGTGTAGCCCTTCTCCTCGCGCAGCACCCGGTCCAGCCGGGAGGTGAGGGTGCCGCCCAGGCAGTACGTGCCGAGCACCTGGGCGGGCCAGACGCGCTCGTGCCGGTCGGCGCCGATGCGGCCGATCAGCAGCTGGGTCTGGACCGCGCCGGGGCGGTCCACGATGACCACGCGGCCGGTGTCGTCGGCGGTGATCGGCGGGACCGGGCGGGCCTGGCCCGGGTCGCCCGACCAGTCGCCGAGGGTGTCGGCGAGGAGGGCGTCCAGGTCGATGCCCGTGAGGTCGCCGACGATCACGGCCGTCGCGGTGGCCGGGCGGACATGGGCGTCGAAGAAGGCGCGCACGGCGGCGACGTCGATCCGCCGCACCGTCTCCTCGGTGCCCAGCCGGGGGCGGGACATCCGGGCGGTGGCCGGGAACAGCTCCTTGGAGAGCTGCTTGGCGGCGCGCCGGGACGGGTTGGCCTGCTCGTGCGGGATCTCGTCCAGCCTGTTGCCGACGAGCCGCTCGATCTCGCTCTCGGCGAAGGCCGGGGCGCGCAGGGCCTCGGCGACCAGGCCGAGCGCCTTGGCCAGCCGGGAGGCCGGGACCTCCAGGGAGACCCGGACGCCGGGGTGGTCGGCGTGCGCGTCCAGGGTGGCGCCGCACCGCTCCAGCTCGGCGGCGAACTCCTCGGCGCTGTGCTTGTCGGTGCCCTCGGAGAGCGCGCGCGACATGATCGTGGCCACGCCGTCCAGGCCCTCGGGCTCGGCGTCCAGCGGCGCGTCCAGGAAGATCTCCACGGCCACGACCTGCTGGCCGGGGCGGTGGCAGCGCAGCACGGTCAGCCCGTTGGGCAGGGCGCCGCGCTCGGGGGCGGGGAAGGCCCACGGCCGGGCGGTGCCCGGGGTCGGCTGCGGGTGGTACTCCATGGCTACTCCCGTCACGGCGGCGTCGCTCACTTGTCCGCTCCCTCGAGCGCGTCGGTGCCCGCGGCCCCGTCAGAGCCGTCGGTCCCGTCGGCCTCGGCCGGCTCGACGGGCTCGTAGACCAGCACCGCCCGGTTGTCGGGGCGCAGGGCCGCGGCGGCCGCCTCGCGCACCTCGTCGGCGGTGATGTCCAGGACGCGTCCCACGGCGGTCAGGGCGAGCTGCGGGTCGCCGAACAGGACCGCGTACCGGCACAGTTCGTCGGCGCGGCCCGCGACCGTACCGAGGCGGTCCAGCCACTCGCGCTCCAACTGGGCCTGGGCGCGCTCCATTTCCTCCGGGGTAGGGCCCTCGGCGGCGAACCGGGCGAGCTCCTCGTCGACGGCGGCCTCGATCGTCTCCACCTCGACCCCGCCGGAGGTCTTCACGTCCAGCCAGCCCAGCGAAGGCGCCCCGGCGAGCCGCAGCAGCCCGAAGCCCGCCGCCACCGCCGTACGGTCGCGGCGGACCAGGCGGTTGTGCAGCCGGGAGGACTCGCCGCCGCCGAGCACGGTGAGCGCCAGGTCGGCCGCGTCGCAGGCGCGGGTGCCGTCGTGCGGGAGGCGGTAGGCGGCCATCAGGGCGCGCGCCGGAACCTCCTCGTGGACCACTTCGCGCAGCTGCTCGCCGATGATCTCGGGCAGGGTGCCGTCGCGCGGCGGCTGCTTGCCGTCGTGGGACGGGATGGAGCCGAAGTACTTCTCGACCCAGGCGAGGGTCTGCTCGGGGTCGATGTCCCCGACGATCGAGAGCACCGCGTTGTTGGGCGCGTAGTACGTACGGAAGAACGCGCGGGCGTCCTCCAGGGTCGCCGCGTCCAGGTCGGCCATGGAGCCGATCGGGGTGTGGTGGTACGGGTGGCCCTCGGGGTAGGCGAGGGCGGTGAGCTTCTCGAACGCGGTGCCGTAGGGCACGTTGTCGTAGCGCTGGCGCCGTTCGTTCTTGACGACGTCGCGCTGGTTCTCCATGGACTCCTCGTCGAGCGCGGCGAGGAGGGAGCCCATGCGGTCGGCCTCCAGCCAGAGGGCCAGCTCCACCTGATGGGTGGGCATGGTCTCGAAGTAGTTGGTCCGCTCGAAGCTCGTCGTCCCGTTGAGCGAGCCGCCGGCCCCCTGGACGAGCTCGAAGTGGCCGTTCCCCTTGACCTGTCCCGAGCCCTGGAACATCAGGTGCTCGAAGAGGTGAGCCAGGCCGGTGCGTCCCTTGACCTCGTGGCGCGAACCGACGTCGTACCAGAGGCAGACCGCGGCGACCGGGGTCAGATGGTCCTCGGAGAGCACCACGCGCAGGCCGTTGGCCAGGCGGTGCTCGGTCGCTGTCAAGCCGCCGGAACCGGCCTGTGCGGTGGCCGTGTGACCCATGGGCATGTACGTCCCTTCGATCGCGATGCTGGACTTCCTGACCGGTACTCCCCGCCAGACCTGCCACTCTAAGCAAGCGCACCGGCACCTCGCGAAGTTCCCGTTCCGCGGAAGTTTCCGTCGATGGTGTCGCGGCCGCCGCGAGCGGAGCCGCCACGGGGCCCCTCGGACCGCTTCGGACGGGTCGAGGTCCGCGTTGTCAGTGCGGAGGTCCACAATGGTCCGCATCAGTACCCCAGGTTGTCCGATCAGAATCCGTGAATCCGAGAAGGAGTCGCAGCCGCGATGGCCCGCCGTAGCACGAAGACCCCGCCGCCGGACGACTTCGAGGAGAAGATCCTCGACATCGACGTCGTCGACGAAATGCAGGGCTCCTTCCTCGAGTACGCGTACTCGGTGATCTACTCCAGGGCCCTGCCCGACGCCCGCGACGGCATGAAGCCGGTGCACCGGCGCATCGTGTCCCAGATGAACGAGATGGGACTGCGCCCCGACCGCGGCTATGTGAAGTGCGCGCGCGTCGTCGGCGAGGTCATGGGCAAGCTGCACCCCCACGGTGACGCGTCGATCTACGACGCCCTGGTGCGGATGGCGCAGCCCTTCTCGATGCGGCTGCCCCTGGTCGACGGCCACGGCAACTTCGGCTCGCTGGGCAACGACGACCCGCCGGCCGCCATGCGGTACACCGAGTGCCGGATGGCCGACGCCACCTCTCTGATGACGGAGGCGATCGACGAGGACACGGTCGACTTCCAGTCGAACTACGACGGCCAGGAGCGCGAGCCGGTCGTCCTCCCGGCCGCCTACCCCAACCTCCTGGTCAACGGCGTCTCGGGCATCGCGGTCGGTATGGCGACCAACATGCCCCCGCACAACCTGGGCGAGGTCATCGCCGCCGCCCGCCACCTGATCAAGCACCCGGGCGCCGACATCGAGACGCTGATGCGTTTCGTCCCCGGCCCCGACCTGCCGACCGGCGGCCGGATCGTCGGGCTCACCGGCATCAAGGACGCGTACACATCCGGCCGCGGCACGTTCAAGATCCGCGCGACCGTGGCCGTGGAGAACGTGACGCCCCGCCGCAAGGGCCTCGTCGTCACCGAACTGCCCTTCACCGTCGGCCCGGAGAAGGTGATCGCCAAGATCAAGGACCTGGTCTCGGCGAAGAAGCTCCAGGGCATCGCCGACGTCAAGGACCTCACCGACCGGGCGCACGGCCTGCGTCTGGTCATCGAGGTGAAGAACGGCTTCGTGCCGGAAGCGGTGCTGGAGCAGCTCTACAAGCTGACGCCGATGGAGGAGTCCTTCGGTATCAACAACGTGGCGCTGGTCGACGGCCAGCCGCTCACCCTGGGCCTCAAGGAGCTGCTGGAGGTCTATCTCGACCACCGCTTCGAGGTGGTGCGCCGGCGCAGCGAGTTCCGCCGCACCAAGCGCCGCGACCGGCTGCACCTGGTCGAGGGGCTGCTCGTCGCGCTCCTCGACATCGACGAGGTCATCCGGATCATCCGGGACAGCGACAACTCGGCGCAGGCGAAGGAGCGCCTGATGGAGCGCTTCTCGCTGAGCGAGACCCAGACGCAGTACATCCTGGACACCCCGCTGCGCCGCCTCACCCGCTTCGACCGGATCGAGCTGGAGAGCGAGCGCGACAAGCTCAACAGCGAGATCGAGGCGCTGACGGCGATCCTGGAGTCGGACGCGGAGCTGCGCAAGCTGGTCTCCTCGGAGCTGGCGGCGGTGGCGAAGAAGTTCGGCACGGACCGGCGCACGGTGCTGCTGGAGTCGGCGGGTTCGCAGATCGCCTCCGTACCGCTGGAGGTCGCCGACGACCCGTGCCGGGTGCTGCTCTCCTCGACGGGCCTGCTGGCCCGTACGGCCAACGCGGAGCCGGTGGAGATCGCCGAGGACGCCCGGCGGACCAAGCACGACGTGATCGTCTCGGCGGTCGCCGCGACGGCGCGCGGCGATGTGGGGGCGGTGACCTCCACCGGGCGGCTGCTGCGGCTCTCGGTGATCGACCTGCCGCAGCTTCCGGACACCCACGCGGAGCCCAACCTCTCGGGCGGGGCGATGATTTCGGAGTTCCTCAACCTGGACCCGGACGAGGAGCTGATCTGCCTCACCACGCTCGACGACGCCTCCCCCGGGCTGGCGATCGGGACGCTCCAGGGCGTGGTGAAGCGCGTCGTGCCGGACTATCCGGCCAACAAGGACGAGTTGGAGGTCATCGCCCTCAAGGACGGTGACCGCATCGTGGGCGCGACCGAGCTGCGTACGGGCGAGGAGGACCTGGTCTTCATCACCTCCGACGCCCAGCTCCTGCGCTACCCGGCGGCCTCGGTGCGTCCGCAGGGGCGGGCCGCCGGGGGCATGGCGGGCGTCAAGCTGGGGGCCGGGGCCGAGGTGCTGTCGTTCACGGCGGTGGACCCGGCGGCGGACGCGGCCGTGTTCACGGTGGCCGGTTCGCACGGCACGCTGGACGACTCGGTGCTGACGTCGAAGCTGACGCCGTTCGACCAGTATCCGCGCAAGGGCCGGGCGACCGGCGGGGTGCGCTGCCAGCGGTTCCTGAAGGGCGAGGACGTCCTGGTCTTCGCCTGGGCGGGCGCCACCCCGGCCCGCGCCGCGCAGCGGAACGGCACCCCGTCGCAGCTGCCGGAGCCGGACCCGCGCCGCGACGGCTCGGGCACTCCGCTGCTCCAGCCGGTGGCCGTGATCGCCGGACCGCCGCTGTAGGCCCCTGTTCCGTACGGTCGGGGGCAGGCTCTGTTCCGTACGGTCGAGGGCAGGGCCCGTTCCGTACGGTCGGGAGCGGCCCGGAGGTGTTCATGCCTCCGGGCCGCTGCCTGTTACGCCTCCGCGGCCGCTTCCTCCACGTCCGCCCCTTCGCGTACGTCTCCTTCTCGTACGTCCACGGGGTCCGGTTCCTGTTGTACGTACCGGAGCACGCCCCACATGGCGCGTTCGGCGTCCGGGGTGTCGGTGCCGGGCTCCGTGCGGCAGGCGGCGAGCCCGGCGCGCAGCGCCTCGGCGTCGATCCCGGAGCCGATCATGACGAGCTGGGTGAGCCGCTGTTCGCCCCGCGCCCACGGCTGCGGCACGAAGCGCAGGAACCGGCCGACCGCGTGCAGCGCGTACCGGTTGTCCCGGTCCCCCGCGCCGAAGTCCGCGAACCCCTTGATCCGGTAGAGGCCCTCGGGCCGGGAGTCCAGGAACGCGATGAAGCGGCGCGGGTCCATGGGGACGTCCGAGGTGAACTCGACGCTCTCGTAGGCCGCGTGCAGATGGTCCCCGTGACCGCCGTCGCCCTCCTCCTCCCGCAGCAGGTCCTCGAAGGTGAGCTGACGGGTCCTCTCGTCGCCGTCCGGCCGCATCGCGGGGTCGAAGAGCAGCTCGGGGTCGATCCGGCCGTGCACGGCGGTGATGACGGCGGCGGGCCCGCTCAGCGCTCCGACCGCCCTCAGCAGCCGTTCCCGCTCGGCCTCTCCCACCCGGTCGGTCTTGTTCAGGACGACGAGGTCGGCGACGGCCAGATGCCGGTCGAGCTCGGGGTGGCGCTCCCGGGTGGCGTCGAACTCGGCGGCGTCGACGACCTCGACCAGACCGCCGTACAGGATGTGCGGGTTCTCACTGGCCAGCAGCATCCGGACGAGCTCCTGGGGTTCGGCGAGGCCGCTCGCCTCGATGACAATCACGTCCAGCCGGGCAGAGGGGCGGGTGAGCGTCTCCAGGAAGATGTCGAGTTCGCTCGCGTCGACCGCGCAGCACAGGCAGCCGTTGCCGAGGGAGACCGTCGAGCCGACCTGCCCCGCGACGGTCATGGCGTCGATCTCGATGGACCCGAAGTCGTTGACGATCACGCCGATCCGGGTGCCCTCGCGGTTGCGGAGGAGGTGGTTCAGGAGGGTGGTCTTGCCGGAGCCGAGGAAGCCCGCCAGGACGACGACCGGGATCTGCGGGGTGCGGGGCGGGGTCAACGGGGGCCTTCCTCGGGTGAGCGGTCGGGGCGCGGGGACCGGTCTCGGCGCCTTGAAGGGGCCGCTGCCTGCCCTGTAGGTCCGGACCAAGGGGCCGAGCAGCGCAAATTAGCTACGGATCAGAGGGAATTCTCGCGCGGCGGCTGGGCGGTGGAGCCGCGCACCACCAGTTCGGGTTCGAAGAGCAGCTCGTCCGAGGGTACGGCCCGCCCGCCGATCTGGACCGAGAGCAGCTCCACGGCCGCGCGCCCCATGGCCTCGATGGGCTGGCGGACGGTGGTCAGCGGCGGCTCGGTGCAGTTCATGAACGCCGAGTCGTCGTAGCCCACGACCGAGACGTCGGCGGGCACCGAGAGCCCCCGGCGGCGGGCGGCCCGGACCGCGCCCAGGGCGAGCGGGTCGCTGGCGCAGATGATGCCGGTGACGCCCCGCTCCAGCAGCCGCATGGCCGCCGCCTGGCCGCCCTCCAGCGAGAACATGGCCCGCGCCACCCATTCGTCGGGGACGGAGGTGCCGGTCTCCGCCGCGAGCACCCGGGCGGCGGCGAGCTTGCGCTGCGAGGGCACGTGGTCGGAGGGGCCGAGGACGAGGCCGATGCGCTCGTGGCCGAGCGAGACGAGGTGGCGCCATGCCTGCTCGACGGCGACGGAGTCGTCGCAGGAGACGCCCGGAAAGCCGAGGCGGTCGATGGCCGCGTTGATCAGGACGACGGGGATCTTGCGGTCGGCGAGCACCTTGTAGTGGTCGTGCGGGGCGTCCTCCTGGTGGTAGAGGCCGCCCGCGAAGACCACGCCGGAGACCTGCTGCTGGAGGAGGAGCTCGACGTAGTCGGCCTCCGAGACCCCGCCCTTGGTCTGGGTGCAGAGCACCGGGGTGAGCCCCTGCTGGGCGAGGGCGCCGCCGACCACTTCGGCGAAGGCCGGGAAGATCGGGTTCTGGAGCTCGGGCAGGACGAGCCCGACCAGCCGGGCGCGTTCGCCCCGCAGCTGGGTGGGCCGCTCGTAGCCGAGGACGTCCAGCGCGGAGAGCACGGCCTGCCGGGTGGCGTCGGAGACGCCCGGCTTACCGTTCAGCACCCGGCTGACCGTCGCCTCGCTGACTCCCACCTTCTGGGCCACTTGAGCAAGTCGTCGCGTCATGAACGCAAGATTAGCGCAAGAAGTGCAAGCGAATTGCGTCACCGGCGAACTCTCCGCGCGACGCCCCCGGAACACCCGACGGACACCCCGTACGAACTCCGCGTACGAACTCCCCGTACGAGAACGCTCACAGAAGGCGCGCCGCCAGGCAAGGGGGACGGCCGGGGAACCCCGCGGGTTTCCGGGCGGCCCCGCGCCCTCTACCGTTCGTACGATGAACGCCCCACCGCCCTCCGGCCGGGGACCCCGCCGGTTCGGCTGGCCTCAGCGGGTCTTCTCCCAGGTCCTGCTGATGCAGCTGGCCGTCGTCACGGGCGTCACCGTGCTGGTCACCGGCCTCTTCCTGGCCCCACTCGGCGACCGGCTCGACGAGGAGGCCATGCTCCGCGCGCTGGCCATCGCCCGGAGCACGGCCGCCCAGCCGGGGATCGCGGAGGACCTGCGCACCACGGAACCGTCCGCCCCGGGCCCCGTACAGTCCGCCGCCGAACGCGTCCGGCGGGCCACCGGCGCGGAGTACGTCGTCGTCATGGACCGCCGGGGCGTGCGCTGGTCGCACCCGGAGGCGGACCGGATCGGCGACGTGGTCTCCACCGACCCCGGGGACGTGCTGCGCGGCGAGGACGTGATGGAGATCGACAGCGGCACCCTCGGCCGTTCGGCCCGGGGCAAGGCGCCGCTGCGTGACGCCTCGGGCGAGGTGGTCGGGGCGGTCTCGGTCGGGATCGCGTACGACAGCGTCCGCGCCCGCCTCCTCGGCGCGATCCCGGGGCTCCTCGCGTACGCGGGCGGCGCCCTGGCCGTCGGCGCCCTCGCCGCGTACCTGATCTCCCGGCGGCTCCAGCGGCAGACCCATGACCTGGCGTTCTCCGATATCTCCGCGCTGCTGACCGAGCGCGAGGCGATGCTGCACTCCATACGCGAAGGGGTCGTCGCGCTCGACGGCACGGGCCGTATCCGGCTGCTCAACGACGAGGCGCAGCGGCTGCTCGGGCTCGGCCCGGAAGCGGCGGGCAGGCCGCTGGAGGCGGTGCTGGACGGCGGCCGGACGGCGGACGTGCTGGCGGGGCGGGTGGTGGGCGAGGACCTGCTGGCCGTCCAGGGCGGCCGGGTGCTGCTGGCCAACCGGATGGAGACGGACGACGGCGGGGCGGTGGTGACCCTGCGCGACCGGACCGAGCTGGAGCACCTCGGCCGCGAGCTCGACTCCACCACCGGGCTGATCGACGCGCTGCGCGCCCAGGACCACGAGCACGCCAACCGGCTGCACACCCTGCTGGGCCTGCTGGAGCTGGGGATGCACGAGGAGGCGACGGAGTTCGTCACGGAGGTGGTGGGCGTCCACCGGGCGACGGCGGAGCAGGTCACCGAGAAGGTACGGGACCCGCTGCTGGCCGCGCTGCTCGTCGGCAAGGCGACGGTGGCCGCCGAGCGCGGTGTCGCGCTGCGGCTGGCGCCCGGCACGCTGCTGCCGGACCGGGTGGTGGACCCGCGCGGGCTGGTCACGGTGGTCGGCAACCTCGTCGACAACGCCACGGACGCGGCGGCCGGGTCGGCGGACGCCCGGATCGAGGTCGGGCTGCGGGCCGAGGGCCGTACGGTGGTGCTGCGGGTGCGGGACAGCGGCCCCGGGGTCGCCCCGGAGCGGTACGCGTCGATCTTCACCGAGGGCTGGTCCACCAAGGGCCTCCCGGCGCACGGCAAGCGCGGCCTCGGGCTCCCCCTGGTGCGCAGGCTCGCGGAGCGGCAAGGAGGCGGTGTGACCGTCGCCGGGGCCGACGGGGGCGGGGCGGTGTTCACGGTCGTCCTCCCGGAGGCGCTGGCCGCCCCGGAGCCCGTACCGGACCCAGAACCCGTATCGGACACGGCCACGACGATCGCGACGGTCACGACGGGAGAGAGCCGGTGATCCAGGTCCTGATCGTGGACGACGACGTGCGGGTGGCGCGGGTCAACGCGGCGTACGTGGCCAAGGTCGCCGGATTCCGGGTGGCCGCGCAGGCCCACTCGGCGGCGCAGGCGCTGGCCGTGGCCGACGAGGTGCAGGTGGACCTGATCCTGCTGGACCACTACCTTCCGGACCGCAACGGCCTCGCCGTCGTACGGGAGCTGCGTCGGCTGGGCCACCGGGCGGACGTGATCATGGTGACCGCCGCCCGCGATGTGGCGACCGTGCAGGACGCGATGCGGCACGGCGCGCTCCAGTACCTGGTGAAGCCGTTCACGTACGCCGGTCTGCGTTCGAAGCTGGAGGCGTACGCCGCCCTGCGCCGTACGCTCGACGGCGGCGGTGAGGCCGAGCAGGCGGAGGTGGACCGGCTGTTCGGCGCCCTGTGGGCGGCGGGCGGTCCTGAGCTGCCCAAGGGCCACTCCCCCACCACCGCCGAGCTGGTCCGGCGGGCGCTGCGCGAGGCGGACGGGCCGCTCTCCGCGCAGGAGGTCGCGGAGAGCGCGGGGATGAGCCGGCAGACCGCGCAGCGCTATCTGAAGCTGCTGGAGCGGACGGGCAAGGTCCGGCTGACGCTGCGGTACGGCGAGACGGGCCGCCCGGAGCACCGGTACGCGTGGTCCCGGGGAGCGTCCGACGGTCCCCAGGAGGCTTCCTAGGCGGCCCCCGCCCCCGTCAGCGCCCGGACCTCCGTCTCGGCGTGCTTGGCCTCGTCCGGCTTCTCGCGCGAGGTGACCGTGCCGAGCCAGCCCGCCAGGAAGCCGAGCGGGATCGAGACGAGCCCCGGGTTCTCCAGCGGGAAGAGCTGGAAGTCGACGCCCGGGAAGAGGGACGCGGGGCTGCCCGAGACGACGGGTGAGACCAGGACCAGGACGACGGCCGGGACAAGGCCCCCGTACACCGCCCAGACCGCGCCCCGGGTGGTGAAGTTCCGCCAGAACAGCGCGTAGAGCAGGGCCGGGAGGTTCGCCGACGCGGCCACGGCGAAGGCGAGGCCGACCAGGAAGGCCACGTTGAGGTTCTGGGCGAGGAGGCCGAGCGCGATGGCCACCGCCCCGATCCCGGCGGCGGCGAACCGGGCGACGGCCACTTCGCCGTACTGCTTGCGGCCGGGGCGGCGGAGCGAGGCGTAGAGGTCGTGGGCGACGGAGGCCGAGGAGGCGAGGGTGATGCCCGCGACGACGGCCAGGATGGTGGCGAAGGCGATGGCGGCGACGACCGCGAAGAGAACCGTTCCGCCGGTGGACCCTTCACCGCCGCCGAGGTCGAGGGCCAGCAGCGGCACAGCGGTGTTGCCCGCGGCGTTCGAGGAGCGGACCTCCGCGGAGCCGACCAGGGCGGCGGCGCCGAAGCCGAGCACGATCGTCATCAGATAGAAGCTGCCGATGAGGCCGATGGACCAGACGACGGACCGGCGGGCGGCGCGGGCGGTGGGCACGGTGTAGAAGCGCGCCAGGATGTGCGGCAGCCCCGCCGTGCCGAGGACGAGCGCCACGCCCAGGCTGATGAAGTCGAACCGCGCGATCCAGTCGCCGCCGTACCGCAGACCGGGGGCGAGGAAGTCCTTGCCGTGGCCGCTGCGTTCGGCGGCGGTCGTGAGCAGGCTGTTGACGTCGAAGCGGAACTGGACCAGGACGAGCACGGTGAGGGTGACGGCCCCGCCCATCAGCAGCACGGCCTTGACGATCTGGATCCAGGTGGTGGCGCGCATCCCGCCGAAGGAGACGTAGATGACCATCAGCGCCCCGACGCCGACCACCGTCCAGGAGCGGGCCGCGTCGCTCGTACCGCCGAGCAGCAGGGCCACCAGGGAGCCCGCGCCGACCATCTGGGCGACCAGGTAGAGCACGGAGACGGTGACGGACGAGGTGCCGAGCGCGGTACGCACCGGGCGCGCGGCCAGCCGGGCGGCGACCACGTCGGCGAGGGTGAAGCGGCCGCAGTTGCGGACGAGTTCGGCGACCAGGAGCAGGACCACCAGCCAGGCGACCAGGAAGCCCACGGAGTAGAGCATGCCGTCGTAGCCGAAGAGGGCGATCAGCCCGGAGATGCCGAGGAAGGAGGCGGCCGACATGTAGTCACCGGCGATGGCGAATCCGTTCTCCATGGGCGAGAACAGGCGTCCGCCTGCGTAGAACTCCTCGGCGGAGCCCTGCCGGTTGCGGCTGACCCAGGTGGTGATGAAGAGCGTCACCGCGATGAACGCGCAGAACAGCAGCAGGGCGAGTGTCTGGTGGTCGCCTCTCACCGTACGGGCCCTCCCGCCGTCCGCCCGGTCACCTCTCGCGTCATCTCCTGGGTGTCCCACCGCAGGTCGAGCGCCGCCCGGTCCCGGCGCAGCCGCGCGTGGCGTGCGTACGCCCAGGTGAGGAGGAAGGTGGTGAGGAACTGGCCGAGACACGCCACCATCGCCACGTTGACCGCGCCGGCGACCGGGCGGGCCATCAGCCCGGGCACCATGGTCGCGGCGACGACGTAGGCGAGGTACCAGAGGAGGAAGGCGAGGGCGGCGGGCACCACGAAGCGGCGGTAGCGGCGGCGCACCTCGCGGAAGGCGGCGCTGCGGTGCACCGCCAGGTAGACCTCGGCCGCGTCGGGCCCCGGCCGGGGGCCCCCGGGGCCGGATGTGCCGTCGGGCGCGGCGCCCGCGGCGTCCTCCGCCCCGTCCCAGCCCGCGGCCGACGCCTCGTACCACGGATCGTCGAGCCGCACTCCCGCGGTCGCCGGTCCTGCTTCCTTCTCCACCGAGCAACTCCCTTGTCCACGGACCTTTTCGGCCGCGTAGCCAACCATGAGCGGTTCCGGAAGATGCCGGGCGCGTCATTCGCCCGAATTCACCTCTTCAGGTGACAGAAGTCCCGGACGGCTGCGGCGCGGGCCCCGGAACGTACGCGGCCCCCGCCTCCCGGTGGTCCGGGGAGCGGGGGCCTCAGAAGCCGACGCGTGAGCCTTTACGCCTTACGCGTCGATGCGCGAGCGGTCCAGGGTCGCGGCCGAGCGGGTGATGAACTCCTTGCGGGGCGCGACCTCGTTGCCCATGAGGAGGTCGAAGATCTGCTCGGAGGACTCCAGGTCGCCGATGTTGATCCGGCGCAGCGTGCGGTGGCGCGGGTCCATCGTGGTCTCGGCCAGCTGGTCGGCGTCCATCTCGCCGAGGCCCTTGTAGCGCTGGATGGACTCCTTGATGCGCACGTTCTTGCGCTGGAACTCCAGCAGGGTCTGGCGCAGCTCGTTGTCCGAGTACGTGTACACGTACTTGTCCTGGCCCTTCCTGGGCTGGACCAGCTCGATCCGGTGGAGCGGGGGCACCGCCGCGAAGACCCGTCCGGCCTCGACCATCGGGCGCATGTAGCGCTGGAAGAGGGTCAGCAGCAGGGTGCGGATGTGGGAGCCGTCCACATCGGCGTCGGTCATCATGATGACCTTGCCGTAGCGGGCGGCGTCGATGTCGAAGGTCCGTCCGGACCCGGCTCCTATGACCTGGATGATGGCGCCGCACTCGGCGTTCTTCAGCATGTCGGAGACGGACGACTTCTGGACGTTGAGGATCTTGCCCCGGATCGGCAGGAGCGCCTGGAACTCGCTGTTCCGGGCCAGCTTGGCGGTGCCGAGCGCCGAGTCCCCCTCGACGATGAAGAGCTCGCTGCGCCCGACGTCGTCGCTGCGGCAGTCGGCGAGCTTGGCGGGCAGCGATGAGGACTCCAGCGCGGTCTTGCGGCGCTGGGCGTCCTTGTGCTGGCGGGCCGCGATCCGCGTACGGGCGGCGGCGACGGCCTTCTCCAGGACCGCGCGGGCCTGGGCCTTGGCGTCCCGCTTGGTGGAGGTCAGGAACGCCTTGAGCTCCTTGGCGACCACGGCCGCGACGATCCGGTTGGCCGCCGAGGTGCCGAGCACCTCCTTGGTCTGCCCCTCGAACTGCGGCTCCGCCAGCCGTACGGTGACGACGGCGGTGAGCCCTTCGAGGGCGTCGTCCTTGACGACGTCGTCCTCGGCGACCCGGAGCAGCTTCTGGGAGCGGAGCGCCTCGTTCACCGTCTTGGTCAGCGAGCGCTCGAACCCGGTGACGTGGGTGCCGCCCTTGGGGGTGGCGATGATGTTCACGAAGGACCGGACGGTGGTGTCGTAGCCGGTGCCCCAGCGCAGCGCGATGTCGACGCCGAGCTCCCGGGTGACCTCGGTCGCGGTCATGTGGCCCCGGTCGTCGAGAACCGGGACGGTCTCCTTGAACGTACCGGTGCCGGTCAGCCGCTGGACGTCGCAGACGGCCTTGTCCTGCGCCAGGTACTCGCAGAACTCGCTGATGCCGCCGTCGAAGCGGAACGTCTCCTCGGTCTTGCCCTCGCCGTCGATCCCCCGCTCGTCGCGGACGATGATCGTGAGGCCGGGGACGAGGAAGGCGGTCTGGCGGGCCCGCTGGTGGAGCGTCTCCAGGTTGAGCTTGGCGTCCTTGAGGAAGATCTGCCGGTCCGCCCAGTACCTGACCCGGGTGCCGGTACGGGTCTTGGGGACGCGCTTGCCCTTGCGGAGGCCGTTGGCGGGGTCGAAGGGGCTGTCGGGGCCCTGCTCGGTGAACATGCCGGGGACGCCGCGCCGGAAGCTGATGGAGTGGGTCGCGCTGTTGCGGTCGACCTCGACGTCCAGCCGGGCGGAGAGGGCGTTGACCACGGAGGCGCCGACGCCGTGGAGGCCGCCGGAGGCCGCGTAGGAGCCGCCGCCGAACTTGCCGCCGGCGTGCAGCTTGGTCATGACGACCTCGATGCCGGAGAGGCCGGTCTTGGGCTCCACGTCCACGGGGATGCCGCGGCCGTTGTCCCGGACCTCCACGGAGGAGTCGTCGTGGAGGATGACCTCGATCTGGTCGCAGTGACCGCCCAGGGCCTCGTCGACGGAGTTGTCGATGATCTCCCAGAGGCAGTGCATGAGCCCGCGGCTGTCGGTGGACCCGATGTACATCCCGGGGCGCTTGCGGACCGCCTCAAGCCCTTCGAGGACGAGAAGGTGCCGCGCGGTGTAGTTGGAGCTGTCCCGGTCGCCGGCTGCTGCGGTCAGCATCGCGGTGGACGGCACGGACGTTTCGGCGGTCACGCGGTTCGCTCCTCGCTGAATTTCATCTGGGCCCTTGGTGGGTATCACGGTCGGCGTCGGTTGCCGCTGAGAGCCTACAGAGCCCTGGTAGAGCGGTTGTAACGCCACCCTTGGGGAATCCTCATGCTAGTCGAGCTTCATCCGGGCTCGCATGGATGTTCGATCAATCGTCAGGGTGACGTGCACATCACGTTCCCTTCGAGGCATGAACCATTTAGGCTCCGGGCACGTCCTCATGAACAAACCGGCAAGCCGGCCGGCGGGACCGACCCCCGAGACAAGCAATGCGAAACCGTAGCGCTCCGCATACGGCACATTCGCCGCCAACCGGCAACTGACAGCCATCCCGAGAAGAAGTTTCGAAGAAAAGCCACGAGCGGGAACGTTTTCGGCCTGGTTGGATGTTGACCCTGGTACGACAGCTCGTCGAGCTAGAGAAGAGGCGACGTGACTACTGTTCTGACCCCCGCGAGCCCGCTGACCGCAGCAGACCGCTGTGACCGTTGCGGCGCCCAGGCATATCTGCGCGTCGTCCTGATCAGCGGCGGTGAACTGCTCTTCTGCGCCCACCACGGGCGCAAGTTCGAGCCGGAACTCAAGAAGATCGCCGCGGAAATACAGGATGAGACGGATCGGCTCACCGCCGTGCAGGCGACCGCCGACGAGGACCAACACTGACACCTCGCATCCACGACGAGCCAGGGGCCGGTCCAGGACCGGCCGACGGGCGGCGCCCCCAGAAGGGGCGCCGCCCGTTCTCGTCGTCGTGAGGATGCCGTGGGCCTCGTGAGGCGCCAGAGGCCCGTGGGCCTTGTGGGACGCCAGGGGCCCGTGGGCCTTGTGGGACGCCGGGGGCCGTCGTGACCGTCGTGAGGACGGCCCAGGACTGCGCGGGGGCCTTTGCGTGTGGCCCGGCAAGGCCCTGGTGCGGCCGAGCCGGGCCGTCACGGGCTCAGACCCTTCCGGGGGCCGACAGGCGCTTCCGGGGGGCTTGGGGGGCTCGCCGCGGGCCCCGCTCGCTCAGCCCTCAGCCGCTCAGATGCGGCCCTCGGCCCATTTCACGGCCGCCGAGACCCGGGTGTACACCCCGGGGCTGCCCGCACGCCCGCAGCCGCTCCCCCAGGACACCAGGCCGATGAGCCGCCCACGGGCCACCAGCGGCCCGCCGCTGTCGCCCTGGCACGCGTCCCGCCCGCCCCTCGGATCGCCCGCGCAGAGCATCCCCGAGGCGTCGTACGTGCCCTCCCGGCCGCCCGGGTAGGCGCGGGCGCACTCGCCGTCCGGCAGGACCTGGACCCGGGCGGAGCGCAGCACGGAGGCGTACGTACCGGCTCCGGTCGTATCCCCCCACCCGTAGACGGCGGCCGCCGTCCCGGCCCGGTACGCCTCGTCCCCGGCCCGGGCCATCGGGATGACGCTGCCCTGCGGGAGGGCCCGGGCCAGGGTGAGCACCGCGAGGTCGCCGGCGTTGGTGGCGGAGTCGTACGCCGGATTGACCCAGACGCCCCGGACGGGGATCTCCTGACCGGTCCGGTCGCTCAGCCGGTCCCTCCCGGCGATGACGCGCAGATCCCGCACCCGGCTCACGGGGCCGCCGAGCGCCTCTTCACCCAGACAGTGGGCGACCGTCAGGACCTTCGTGGGCGCCACGACGACCCCGCCGCAGAACTGGCCCGAGCGCGCCCCTCCGAACCGGTCGCGGCTCGACAGGGCCACCACCCAGGGGCTGTCCGCCACGGGGGCGGGACGGCCGCCGACGACGATGCTGTCGGCGGCCGCCGGAGACGGTGAGGCGAGCGGCGGTACGGCCGCCGCGGCGGCCAGGGCGAGGACCCCGGTCAGGGCACGGACGACGGAACGGGGCATGAAGGCTCCTGACGCTGAGGTGGCAACGATCCACCCAGCGTGATCCAGCCCGTCCGCCTGCGCACCCGCGGACACGCCGGAGGGCCCGGTTCCCCTTGGGGGAACCGGGCCCTCGGCCGGTGAACTCCCGTTCTACCGGTGACGCCTCGCACGCCCGGCCGAGCCTCTCGCTCCTGGCCGGACCCCGTGCTCCTAGTCGAGGTAGTCGCGCAGGACCTGCGAACGCGACGGGTGACGGAGCTTCGACATGGTCTTCGACTCGATCTGCCGGATGCGCTCACGCGTCACGCCGTAGACCTTGCCGATCTCGTCCAGCGTCTTCGGCTGGCCGTCGGTGAGGCCGAAGCGCATCGAGACCACGCCCGCCTCACGCTCGGAGAGCGTGTCCAGCACCGAGTGCAGCTGCTCCTGGAGGAGCGTGAAGCTGACCGCGTCCGCCGGAACGACGGCCTCGGAGTCCTCGATCAGGTCACCGAACTCGCTGTCGCCGTCCTCACCGAGCGGGGTGTGGAGGGAGATCGGCTCGCGACCGTACTTCTGGACCTCGATGACCTTCTCGGGGGTCATGTCGAGCTCCTTGGCCAGCTCCTCCGGGGTGGGCTCACGGCCCAGGTCCTGGAGCATCTGGCGCTGCACGCGCGCGAGCTTGTTGATGACCTCGACCATGTGCACCGGGATACGGATGGTGCGGGCCTGGTCGGCCATGGCGCGGGTGATCGCCTGACGGATCCACCAGGTGGCGTACGTGGAGAACTTGTAGCCCTTGGTGTAGTCGAACTTCTCGACCGCGCGGATCAGACCGAGGTTGCCCTCCTGGATCAGGTCCAGGAAGAGCATGCCGCGACCGGTGTAGCGCTTGGCCAGGGAGACCACCAGACGGAGGTTGGCCTCCAGAAGGTGGTTCTTGGCCCGGCGGCCGTCCTCGGCGATGATCTCCAGCTCGCGCTTGAGCTTCGGCGCGAGCTTGTCGGCGTTGGCCAGCTTGTCCTCGGCGAAGAGACCCGCCTCGATGCGCTTGGCGAGCTCGACCTCCTGCTCGGCGTTGAGGAGGGGGACCTTGCCGATCTGCTTGAGGTAGTCCTTGACCGGGTCGGCGGTGGCACCGGCGACGGCGACCTGCTGCGCGGGTGCGTCGTCCTCGTCGTCGTCGGAGAGGACGAAGCCCTTGTTCTCGCCCTCGCCCTCCTCTTCCTCGCCGCCCTTGCCGGCCTTGACCTCCTCGACGGCCTCGTCACCGTCGAGCAGCTCGTCGTCCTGCTTGCCGGACTTCTTCGCCGCTGTCTTCTTGGCCGCCGTCTTCTTCACGGCGGTCTTCTTGGCAGCCGTCTTCTTGGCTGCCGCCTTCTTCGCGGGGGCGGCCGCGACGGCGTCGTCGGCCGCCGCGCCCGCGCTCTCGGCCGCCGGGGCGGCGGGGGCCGCGACGGTCCTCGTCACGGTGGTCTTCGCCGCGACAGTCTTGGTGGCGGTGCGCTTGACCGGGCTCTTCGCTGCGACGCTCTTGCGGGCGCGCTTCGGCGACTCCGCGGCACTGACCATCAGCGTCACACCCTCTTCCTCGAGGATCTGGTTGAGGCTGCGCAGAACGTTCTTCCACTGGGTTGGCGGAATCTGGTCAGCCTCGAAGGCCCGACGCACGTCATCGCCGGCGATCTGCCCATCAGCCTTTCCCCGCTCGATGAGCGCCATCACAGACTCGGACTCGGCGATCTCCGGCGGGAGCGTACGGGATGTGCTGGCCGACACGAACAACCTCTCGGAACGATGGAAACGGCTTCCGGCCCCGCCCTGGAGAGGGCTGGAACCGACGACCGTCGACTGGGGATGTCGCCGACGGCGCGGGTTTGGCCTCAGAACTGAAACAGCGCGCCCAGGGGCTGCTGTATTCCTTCCGCGGCGGTCACCTCTTAAGTCATCGCGCTGCTTCGAGGAGTGTTACGCCCAATCCACGTGGCCCGAGTCACACCTCATTCGCGACGAACCGTGCCGGGGCGGGCATCTCCCCACAATTGTGCCGCCGGACCCGATCGCTCCGGCGGCACAGGGCCTGGGCTCCCCGGCGGTGGACCGGTCAGTGCCCGCGCGCGGCGGTCCGGTCAGTGCTCACGCGGCGCGGGAACCACACGCTCCACGTCGGGGTGGACGACGAGCAGTTGGCGCATGGCCGCCTCGGCCCCCGTGGAGTCGCCCGAGGCGAGGGCGTCGACGATGCGCGCGTGGTGGGCGAGCGAGGTCTCGCCGGGGCGGTCGCAGCCGGTGACCGGGCCGCCGGAGACATGCAGGGCGGCCGAGACGATGCCGGAGAGGTGTTCGAGCATCCGGTTGCCCGCGGCCTGGATGAGCAGGGCGTGGAACTCCGCGTCGGCGCGGGAGAAGGTGATCGCGTCGCCCTGGCCCATCGCGTGCCCCATGATCTCCACCATGTCGCCGAGGCGCTGCTGAAGGTCCTCCCGGCCGTGCCCGGCGGCGAGGCGGGCGGCGAGCGGCTCGATGGTCCAGCGGAGCTCGGCCAGCTCGCGGCGCTGGTCGTCGCGCTGCGGGCCGAAGGCGCGCCATTCGATGATGTCGGGGTCCAGCAGGTTCCAGTCGCTGACCGGGCGGACCCGGGTGCCCACGTTGGGGCGCGCGCTGACCAGCCCCTTGGCTTCGAGGACGCGCAGGGACTCGCGGACGACGGTGCGGGAGACCTCGAACCGCTGGCCGATCTCCTCGGGCACGAGGGGGCGGTCCGCGCCGAGATCGCCGGAGACGATCATCTGCCCCAGCTGTTGGACGAGTTGGCCGTGCAGGCCGCGCCCGCGGCTGGCCGCGCCCCGTCGGCTCGCCCGCCCCAGCTCCGCGTCGGAGCCGCCCCAGGACCGGGCCGCGGCGCGCTCTCCGGCCGGCGCCTCGGTGTAGGGATAGCGATCGAGTTCGCCCGGGCCGGCCAGGCCGGAATCGGCGGAGCGGGCGGCGGTCATCATGGTGTGCGCAAGGGTACTCACGCATCCTTTGTCGGCGCGGCTCGCCCGCCCCTTGAGGTCTTTGCTGAAAAGCACACGAAAGGGTGATCGGCGCCCGCTCCGCAATTGACGCCATATACGTATAAACCAGGCATTTTCAAGGGAGTTACGGGCTCCTCTCCTCGGCGGCGGGCCACGGTGATCACCAACGCACCCTTCCCCGAAGGCTGGTGAACAGATACGCACAGATCAGTGCCGACAACGACAGGGTCAGCGCGGCGCCCACGGGCTGTGCCACCACCCGCGCGACGGCGAGGACCCAGCGGTCCGCCTCCTGCGGCAGCTGCCACCAGGCCAGTTCGCGCAGCCGGCCGGGGAGCCCGGTGACCGAACGCGCGGACGGTGCGGCGAACACCTTCTGCACCAGCGGAACCACCACCACCGGAACGGCCAGTACGGCGGCAATCCCGGCCCCGGTCACCCGGAAGACCCCCGCCGCCAGCAGCCCGGCCCAGGCGCAGCCCACCGTGAGCGCCGCCCAACTCACCCCCAGGGCGACGGCATTGGCCGGAACCGTGATCAACTCCGGCCCGTAGAAGAGCCGGAGGCCCTGCGCGCCGCCGACGACGGCGAGGAGGGCCAGCAGAAGGGCGAACCCCGCGGTCACCGTCAGCTTGGCCGCCAGCAGACCGATCCGCCGGGGCACGGTCCCGCGCCCGGCGGCGAGCGCCGGGTAGCGGAACTCGTCCCCGAAGGAGAGGGCGCCCAGGATGCCCGCGCCCAGGGCGGCCGGAGGCAGCGGCAGCAGCTCGGGCCAGGCGGCGAGCGTACGCGGCAGGGGCGTACCGCCCGTGCGGGCCAGCAGGACGGAGAGCGTGGCGGAGACCAGCAGCACGGCGGCCATGATCATGGTCGTGGTCCGGACGCCGAGGGAGCGCCGCAGCTCGTAGCGGAGCGGGCGCAGCGGTCCGCGTGCGGGGCGGGCCCGGATCGGCGGGGGCAGTTCGGAGAGGGCGACGGCGGAGGGCTGCCGCGCCCCTCTGCCGCCCTCCGGCGGGGCGGCGGGCCCGGTGTCGCCGATCTCGTCGGCGAGTTGATGCACCGGGACCCCGTGCCGGAACGCGGTGTCGCCGACCTCGGCGCAGGTGCTGCCGTACACCGTCAGCAGGCCGCCCGCTTCGGGGACCACCTCGACGGACCGCCGCGCGGCCCGCGCCTCGCCGCTGACCACGGCTGCGAGCCGGGCGGCGTGCGGGGTGCGGACGGCGACCCGGGGGCGGAGCCGGGTACGGGCGAAGTCGGCGACGTCCTGGTCGGCGACGAGGCGTCCGCCGTCGACGGTGACGACGCGATCGGCGGTGCGGGCGGCCTCCTTGGGGTCGGCGGTGGCGTACAGGACCGTTCCGCCCTGCGCCGCGTGGGCGCGCAGCAGCCCGTACAACCAGCTGTTCTCACGCGGTGAGAGGCCCTCGGCGGGTTCGTCCAGGACGAGGGTGTGCGGGTCCCCGAGCAGCGCGGAGGCGAGGCCGAGCCGGCGGTCCATCCCCACCGACAGGGTGCCGAGGCGCTGGTCCCCGAGCCCGGCGAGGCCCACGACTTCGAGCATCTCGTCGGCCCGGGCGGCAGGCGTTCCGGCGGCGGCGCAGAGCATACGGAGCTGGCCACGGGCCGTACGGGAGGGGTGCCCGGGTACGTCGCCGAGCAGCACGCCCACCTCGCGCGCCGGATGGGGGATGCGGTGCAGGGGTCTGCCCCGGAAGTAGGCGACGCCCCGGCCGGAGTCGAGTTCGAGCATCAGACGCAGGGCTGCGGTCTTGCCCGAACCGGGGGCGCCCAGCAGGGCCGTGACCCGGCCGGCCGGGGCCTCGAAGGTCAGGTCGTTCACGGCGGGCGGGGCGTCCCGACGGGGGGTGCTGGTGAGTCCGATGGCCTGGAGCATCGCTTGTCTCGCGTCTCTCGCGGAAGGTGAGACCGCTCGGCGGCAGAGGGGTACCGCAGCAACATAACGCGACATTTCCGACTTTTGGTGCAGCAGTGGGCCGACGGGCGTTCCGCCGGTCCCTCCCAGCGGGTCGCCCGGGGTACGAAGGCTCAGACCTCGGGCCGCAGCATCGGCGGATTGAGCACGGTGGCGGCCCCGGCCCGGAACAGTTGCGCGGGGCGGCCGCCCTGCCGTGTGGTCGTCCCGCCGGACGGCACCAGGAATCCGGGCGTGCCGGTGACCTTGCGGTGGAAGTTGCGGGGGTCCAGGACCACGCCCCACACCGCCTCGTACACCCGGCGCAGCTCCCCGACCGTGAACTCGGGCGGGCAGAACGCCGTGGCCAGCGAGGAGTACTCGATCTTCGAGCGGGCGCGCTCCACTCCGTCGGCGAGAATCCGCGCATGGTCGAAGGCGAGCGGCGTCGCCTGCTCGTCCTCCCGCCCGGTGCCGGGGCGCAGCAGGTCGTCGACGGGCGCCCAGCGCGCGCTGTTGGCGTCCCCGCCCGCACGGGGTGCCGGAAGATCCGGCGCGAGGGCGAGGTGGGCGACGCTGACGACCCGCATCCGGGGATCGCGGGCGGGGTCCCCGTACGTGGCCAGCTGTTCGAGGTGCGCCCCGTTCGCCGCCGGTCTGGCCGGATCGTGGGCGCACAGCCCCGTCTCCTCGACAAGCTCACGCGCTGCCGCGGACCCGAGGTCCTCGTCGGCCCGGACGAAACCGCCGGGCAGCGCCCACCGGCCCTGGAACGGGGTCTCTCCACGGCGGACGACCAGCGCGCAGAGCGCGTGACGGCGCACCGTGAGCACGACCAGGTCCACGGTGACGGCGAACGGCGGGAAGTTCGACGGGTCGTAGGGCGGCATGCCGTGATCATAGTCGTCTTCCTGACGATAAACACTCCCTTCGGTGCTCCCGTGATCAGAGAAATCCCCGCCACGGCCGGAACAGACCACACGAAACAGACCACAGCGACCGGACAGCCGACCCACGCCGGGGCACCACCCGACGGACCCGCACGCGCCATGGGGCCGGGTGCGGGGTGCGGGGTGCGGGAGGGCGCCGGGTGCCGGCGCCCTCCCGCAGCAGAAGGCGGCGGCCCACCCTGCACAGGCCACCCCGGCGTGGGCGCGTACGTGAGTGGCGGTGGGCCCGGCACCGCGCGGGTGCCGTCGGCCCGCAGGGGCGCGGGCCCGCCACGGAAAGGCCCAGTCGCTGCTGGGGCGAGCGGTCCCGGTCTCAACTGTGGCCGAGCGGTCTCGGTCTCAGCTGTGGGCGGGCGGTCTCGGTGTCAGCTGTGGGCAGGCGGTCCCGGTGTCAGCTGTGGCCTGGGGGGCTCGGTCTTCAGCTGTGGGAGCCAGTGTCCCGTCGGCCGTAGCGCGTTCGCCTGGCTGTGGCTCCCGTCCCCGGCCGGGTGGTGCCGGGTGTCGGTGGCCTCCGTCCGGTGTCCGTCGCCCGGCGGCCGGTCCCCCGCCGTTCCCGATGGGGCAGCGGCCGGACCCTGCGGACGTGAAGGGCGGGCCCCCTGGCGGCCGTGGCCTCCGCGGCGGTCCCGGCCGCACCGGCGGTCCCGGCGCCCGTGCCCGCCGCGTCGGCGTCCGCTTCCACCCGAGCGTCCGCCGTCTCCCCTTCACCGCGCAGGCAACGGCGCAGCGTCTCCGGGTCCAGCCCTTCGTTGCACGCCCGGTGCAGCAACTGCGCGAACGTGTACTCCGGGTCGGCGCGGAGCGCCATCGTCAGGGCGACCCGGGCGCCGGGCTCGTCGCCGGTGGACCAGGAGACCCAGCCCGCCAGGGTCAGCGGGGCGGCGGCGTGCTCCCCGTACGGTCCGACACAGCGGCGGGCGAGCGCGCGCCACAGCCTCAGCGCGGACTGTGCGCCGGGGCCTTCCATCCAGGCCGCTGCCTTGTCACGGGTCTCCCGGTCCTGGAGGCCCAGAATCAGGGCGGCGGCCTCGTCGTCGCCGATCGACTGGTCGTCCTCGAAGTCGGAGACGGCCTCCGGAGCGGACCGGGCGCGCCCGAGGCGGCCCATGAGGGTGCGGGCGAGCTCAAGAGTCTCCCCGGCCACTTCGGTCTTCGTCCGCTCGTCGAGAATGCGGGGCACCAACGACGGCTCCGCCCGGCCCAGCGCCTGCAGCTGTGCGAAGGCCGCGTCCGGCGCCTGCCAGGGAGCGAGCCGCGCCTCCATGTCGCGCAGCGTCCCCCGTACCTGGATTCCCGCGTAGGCGGCGGCCGCCGCCATCACCGTCGTACCGGGCAGGGCCAGGGGATTTCCCTGGGCCGGGCAGCACCGGCTGTCGGGGCAGCAGTAGGACCAGTAGCGGCCGTCCGAGATGCAGAGCGCTTCGAGCACGGGCACATCGAGCGCTCCGCACGCCGTACGCAGGCTCTGGGCGAACGGCCGCAGCCGCTCCATGGTCAGACGGGCGCTCGCGCCGTCCGGCGAGTCCTGGCAGAGGAAGATCACGATCGCGTCGGGCCGTCCCTCGCGCCGCTCGCTCCCCGAGATCAGGCTCGCCGCCAACTGCTCGGCGACCGGGCCCCATTCGCCGGGCGCCTGCGGAATGCCGAGGCGGAGCCGACCGCCGAACCGGCCGCGACCGCCGTGCAGGGCCACCATGACGACGCTGTCGTCGGGGTGGAAACCCATCAGATACGGGAGGGCATCGGCGAGTTCGGCGGGACCGCGCAGGGTGATCTGCTGACCTTCGGCCGGGCCGGTGGATTCGTGGTGCTTGTTCATGGCTCGACGGTCCCGCGATCCGCCCGATCCCGCGACCCCTGTGGATAACGTTATCCACAGGCTCGCCCCGCCGTTCGCGGTTTGTGGCCGTCATCGGGTTGCATGGGGGGATGACCAACGCAGATCGTGCAGCACTCAGGGCTTCGGCCGACTCCGTCCTCGCCCGCCTCGTCGGGGACGCCACGGGTGAGGCCCGGCTGCGCGAGGACCAGTGGGTGGCGATCGAGGCGCTCGTCGCCGACAGACGCCGGGCGCTGGTCGTGCAGCGCACCGGCTGGGGCAAGTCCGCCGTCTACTTCGTGGCGACCTCGCTGCTGCGCGCGCGGGGCAGCGGCCCGACCGTGATCGTCTCGCCGCTGCTGGCGCTCATGCGCAACCAGGTCGCGGCGGCGGCGCGGGCGGGGATCAGCGCCCGCACGATCAACTCGTCCAACACGGAGGAGTGGGAGAGCGTCCAGAACGAGGTGGCGGCCGGTGAGGTCGACGTCCTGCTGGTATCCCCCGAGCGGCTGAACAATCCCGACTTCCGGGACCAGGTGCTGCCCAGGCTCGCCGCCGCGACCGGGCTTCTGGTGGTCGACGAGGCGCACTGCATCTCCGACTGGGGGCACGACTTCCGGCCGGACTACCGGCGGCTGCGGACCATGCTCGCCGATCTCCCCGCCGGAGTGCCGGTGCTGGCCACCACCGCCACGGCGAACGCCCGCGTGACGGCGGACGTCGCGGAACAGCTCGGCACGGGCGCGGGCACGGACGCCCTGGTCCTGCGCGGTCCGCTGGACCGGGAGAGCCTGAGCCTCGGCGTGCTGCAACTCCCCAACGCGGCGCACCGGCTGGCCTGGCTGGGCGACCACCTGGGGGAGCTTCCCGGCTCCGGGATCATCTACACGCTGACGGTCGCGGCAGCCGAGGAGGTCACGGCCTACCTCCGCCAGAACGGCCATCCCGTCGCGTCCTACACCGGGCGGACCGAGAACGCGGAGCGCCAGCAGGCGGAGGACGACCTGCTGGCCAACCGGGTCAAGGCCCTGGTCGCCACCTCCGCGCTGGGCATGGGCTTCGACAAGCCCGACCTCGGCTTCGTCGTGCACCTGGGCTCGCCCTCCTCCCCCATCGCGTACTACCAGCAGGTCGGGCGTGCGGGGCGCGGGGTCGAGCACGCCGAGGTGCTGCTGCTCCCCGGCAAGGAGGACGAGGCGATCTGGCAGTACTTCGCCTCGGTCGCCTTCCCGCCCGAGGAGCAGGTGCGCCGCACCCTGGATGTCCTGGCCCGCGCGGAGCGGCCGCTCTCCCTGCCCGCGCTGGAGCCCCTGGTCGATCTGCGGCGGACCCGGCTGGAGACCATGCTCAAGGTGCTGGACGTCGACGGCGCGGTGAAGCGGGTCAAGGGCGGCTGGATCTCCACCGGGGAGCCCTGGGTCTACGACTCCGAGCGTTACGCCTGGGTCGCCCGGCAGCGGTCCGCCGAGCAGCAGGCCATGCGGGACTACGCCACCACGACGGGGTGCCGGATGGAGTTCCTCCGGCTGCGGCTCGACGACGAGGAGGCCACCGCCTGCGGACGCTGCGACAACTGCGCGGGCGCCCGCTTCGACGACAAGGTCTCCACCGCGGCCCTGGACGGCGCCCGCAGCGAGCTGGGCCGCCCGGGAGTGGAGGTGGCACCCCGCAAGATGTGGCCCACCGGCCTGTCCGCGGTGGGCGTCGACCTCAAGGGGCGCATCCCGGCCGGTGAACTCTCCTCCACCGGCCGGGCGCTGGGCCGCCTCTCCGACATCGGCTGGGGGAACCGGCTGCGCCCCATGCTGGCGGCGCAGGCACCGGACGCACCGGTTCCGGACGATGTCACGGACGCCGTGGTCACCGTGCTCACGGACTGGGCCAGGGGCCCCGGCGGCTGGGCGTCCGGCGCGCCGGACGCCGCTGCCCGGCCGGTGGGTGTGGTCACGGTCGCCTCGCGCCGCAGGCCGCAGCTGGTCCAGTCGCTCGGCCACCGCATCGCCGAGATCGGCCGGATGCCCCTGCTCGGGACGGTGAACTACGCGCCGGGGACCGAGAATCTGACGATGTCGCAGACCAACAGCGCACAGCGGGTGCGGGCCCTGCACGAGGCCCTGGCCGTCGGGCCGGAGCTGGCGGAGGCGCTGAGGTCGGCCGACGGGCCGGTCCTGCTCGTGGACGACCTGTCCGACACCGGCTGGACGCTGGCCGTCGCCGCGCGGCTGCTGCGGCGGGCCGGAGCTCAGGGGGTGTGTCCGCTGGTCCTCGCGGTTCAGGGGTGACGGGAGGCGTCGTCCGGACCGTACCTGGGCAGGGATATCAGTAGCATTCCGGCCGATACCCGTCAGCGGCGCCAATTGCTCGTTGCCGCCTGCCGATACGCCAGGAAGAATTGGGACTGCTCCCCGCACAGTTCCCGCCGGGCCCGGAAGGGCTGTGCCGCGGCGCGCCCTCACCCGCCCCAGCCCGCACCGTGGGCGCGTAGCGAAGGGAGGACCATGACCTTCGGATTCGCCCCGTCCCCCGCCACTTCGATATCGGCGTTCTCGACCCCACCGGGTTCCGCGGACTCCGTCAACCGCCTTGCCCGGATACTCGAACCCGCCGAGTGGGCCTCGGCGGGCATACCCCTGCTGCGCAGCCCCCGGGAGGTCGTCAGCGGGCTGCACTCACGGCACCGGCCGACGCCCGCCACCGCCGTGGTCGCGGTCCTCGATCCCGAGGAGCGCCTCACGGCAAGCGCCTCGTTCACGCGCCGGGACACGGTGGCGGCGGACGGCTGGGACTTCCGCAACGCGCTGCTGGCCCAGCTGCGGCGTGTGATCCCGCACGATCTGCGCCGCCGTACTCCGGTGCGTACAGCCGTACTTCTCTACTGCCGCGACGGCGACGAGCGGTGGACCGAGGAGGACGGCGCGTGGATGTGGGGCCTGCGGGACGCCTGCACCCTGCACGGGCTCCGGTGCGGTGCGTACATCACGCTGACCAGTGGGGGCTGGCAGGTGCTCGGCGAGGGACGGGGCGGGCGGCGGCCCAGTTCGCTGTCGGAGCCGGCCGCGCTGGCCGACACCGTCGCCGAACACCAGCCCGTGCTGACCCGGACCGGCGGCGGGGCAGCGGAGGCACTGCGCCGCTCGGCCGCACGGTGAGCCCCTCGGCCGTTCAGTGAGCCGCGCGGCCGCACGGTGAGCCGCTGGGGCCGCCCCGGTGAGCCGGCCCGTTGCTCAGTCGCCCCGTGAGCCCCTCGGCCGCTCGGCCCCTCGGTGGCCGGAGAGCCGGGTCGTCCGGCGGCCGGAGAGCGCTGCGAGCGCTGAGCCCCGGCCGCCGTCACGGGCGGCCGGGGCTCAGCGGTCCGGGCCGGGGCTCCTCGGTTCGGCGGGTGCGGCGGTTCAGACGCCCGCGCCGAGTGCGGAGTTGATCGTCTCCGGATCACCGCAGACGATCAGCAGCCCGGCGGCCCGGTCGCGCGCGACGGGCAGCGCACGGGCGACGGTGGAGTCGGCGTCGCCGTTGACCGCCACGACCACCACGGGCCGGGGCTTCGCCCGGTCGACCGCGGCGGCGTCCGCGAAGAAGACGTCGTCCCCCGCGTCCTGCTGGGCCCAGTACGCGGCCTCGCCGAACGACAGCTCGTGCGCGGCCCACGGGTGCTGCTCGCCGGTGGTGAGCACCAGGATGTCGCCCGGTGCCCGGCCGGACTCCAGCAGCAGGTCGACCGCCTCCTCGGCCGCGTCGAGGGCTCCCCCGGCCGGGGCCGGGATCAGCTGGAGCTGCGGCTCGGAACGATTCTCCGGACGGCCCGGAACACCCTTGGGAGTTACGGGCGCGGGTGCCGGAGCGGGGTGTGCGCGCTGCGCCGGAGGCGTGGGGCGCGCGGGGCCGGGCACCGGACGGCCCGGGCGCGGCGTGGCCGCGGAACGCGGACCTGGTACGGGACGGGGGGTCGGCGCGGTACGGCCGGCGGCCGGAGTGACGCGGGGACCCTGGGCACTCTCGTGAATCTGAGGCTCCTCGGGATGAGAGGCAGGAAAGGTGGTCTGTCGTGGGCCGACGTGGTCGGTCGGCGTCGCTGGAGGCGCGCCTGCGCGCGATCAGAATTCGAAGCCGAGCTGGCCCCCGCTTTCGAGTGCGGCCGCCTCGGCGGAGAACCGGACCTTCTTCAGGTGCTGCCACCTGGGCAGCGCGTCCAGGTACGACCAGGAGAGGCGGTGATGGGGCGTGGGCCCCCGCTCCTCCAGCGCGGCCCGGTGCACGGGCGAGGGATACCCGGCGTTGGCGCCGAAGGCGAAGTCCGTGTACTCCCCGGACGCCCCGCCCAGTTCGGCCATCATCCGGTCCCGGTGCACCTTGGCGATGACCGAGGCGGCCGCCACGGCGATGCAGGACTGGTCGCCCTTGATCACCGTACGGACCTTCCAGGGGGCGCCCAGATAGTCGTGCTTGCCGTCGAGTATCACCGCGTCGGGCCGGACCGGCAGCCCCTCCAGGGCCCGTACGGCGGCGAGCCGGAGTGCCGCGGTCATGCCGAGGTCGTCGATCTCCTCCGGGGAGGCGTGACCCAGGGCGTGGGCGGTGACCCAGCTCTCCAGCACAGGGGCGAGCTCGGCACGCCGCCGGGGCGTCAACAGCTTGGAATCGGTGAGTCCTTCGGGCGGTCGGCGCAGACCGGTGACCGCGGCACACACGGTGACGGGTCCGGCCCACGCCCCGCGTCCGACTTCGTCGACACCGGCAACGGTCCTGGCACCTGTGGTGGCCCGGAGCGAGCGCTCGACGGTGTGCGTGGGTGGTTCGTACGGCATGGCGCCAGCCAGCGTACGCCGAGAGCAACGGCAGCAACACCCCGGGGCACCGTGCACACCGAGATTCGGCCGACGGACGCGGAACGGAAGTGGCGTGTACGGGTCGGCGGGCGCGAAACGCGGGCGGGTGGCGGGCCGGAATCAGTACGCGTGGCGGGTGCGGGATCAGTACGGGTCGTACGGGATCAGTACGGGTCGTACGGGATCAGTACGGGTCGTAGTCGTCGTGGTCCTGCTCGGAGCCGCCGCGCCCGCCCTCCCGTACGCCGTCCGTGCCCAGCCCGTAGCAGGTGCTGCGGTCGGCGGTCACGGGACGCTTCCGGAGGATCTCCCCGGCCCGTGCCTCGCCCCAGCTCGTCGCGTACCAGGGCGAGTCGGCGGACCGCAGCTCGTACTGGAGGACCCGGAGAGCACAGGAGCGCTGCGGTTCCGGCAGTCTGTCCAGAGCAGGTACGGCGTCGGCGGAGAGGCCCTTGACGTAGTCGATGTCGATCGTGCCGCGGGCCTCGAAGCGCTGGACGTTCTGCTCGGCGACCACCGCGTCGGGCGAGATCAGTCCGAAGGCCAGTACGGCGGCCCCGGCGCTGACCGCGATGGCGCGGGGCAGGAACCTGGCGCCGAAGACCCCGGCGGCCAGGATCAGGACGAACACGACGCCGAGCCAGAGTTCCATCGCGGCCACGGAGATCCGGAGCCGGGTCAGCCCGTACTCCTCGACGTACAGGTCCATGCGGCGCAGCGCCGAGGCGACGACCACCAGGGTGAGCACGCAGAGGGTGCCCAGCACGGCGCGCACCAGCGTCCGGTCCCTGCTGCCGCCGCGCGGCGCCCAGCGCAGGGCCAGGGCGATCACGAGGAGGGTGAGCAGGGTGGCCCAGAGGAGCTGCCAGAAGCCCTGGCGGGCGTACTGGGCGTGGTCGAGCCCCGTCGCCTCCCGCACCCTCTCGTAGCCGCCGAGGAGGACAACGAGCTGGAGGGCGATGAACGCGGCGAAGAGCAGGTTGAGGACGATGAGCGGAAGCGCCCATTCCATACGTCCCCGGGGCTTGCCCGCCTTGACGGTGAGGCCGTCCCAGCGGACGGGGGCGGCGGCGGTGTGGGCGGCGGCCAGCGCGCCCGTGAGCCCGAGGAGGAAGAGGAAGAGGCGCCACGGCCCCTCGGCGAACGACACATCGGGGGTCAGCCGGCCCAGCAGGTCGGCGAAGGCCGCGTCGGCGCTGGCGAAGAGCGCCCCGAACACCACGAGGAGCCCGACGGCCACCGCCGTGGTGCGCAGGGCGGTGCCCCAGCGCCCCCGGGAGCCGTCGGCCCGTTCACGTACTCCGCGCCAGCCCCACCGGATGCCCGGTACGGCCGAGGCGAAGATGCCCACGGAACCGGCCAGCACCCCCGGCCAGCTGCGGCTGCCGTGCAGCGCGAGCGAACCGAGCGCGAAGGCCGACACGACGGCCAGGAAGGTCGGCCAGCCCGCGTCCAGGAGAGCCGGTACCGCGAGCAGGGCGAGGCCGCCGACGGCCCAGGCGGCGGTCCAGGGGCGCAGCCTGCGGCCTGCGGCCCGCGCCGCGAAGGCGGCGGCCAGCGCGGCAGGCACCGCGACGATCAGGAGGTTCACACCGAGGCCGTCGCCCAGCAGGAGCGCGCTGAGCACGGCGGTGGCCAGGACCGCCCAGAGGACGGCGGGCCGGATCAGGGACGGTGCGGCCGGACGGAGCCGGGCCGTCGTACCGGGGCGTTTGGCCGGGGGCTGCCAGGGCTGCCAGGGCGACTGCCCTCCTGCCCGGGGCGGCTGCCGCTGGGCGTGGAGGTAGGCGGGTACGGCCGGTGGCTGGACGCCCTGGGCCGCGTGGGGGCCGGGCTGCGGGGCCGGTGGCAGGGGGGCGGCCTTGGGCGCTGTGTCTGTGGCCGATGGGGCTGGTGAGGTGGATGAGGTCGGGGCCTTGGCCGGTGTTTCCGTTGCCTCGGGTGCCTCGGGTGCCTCGGGTGCCTCGGGTACCTCAGGTGCATCCGTTGCCTCCGGTGCCGTCGGCGCCGGAGCCGGAGCCTTCGGAGCAAGTCGTTCCGGAGCGGATGCTTTCGGAGCGAGCGGTTCCGGAGCCGATGCCTCCGTCACCGGCGGTTCAGCAGCCGACGAGCCGCCGCCCGGCGCACCCGACGCCCCGGAGGGCCCGGACACGCTGGACGGCTCCGACGCGTCGGACGGCTCGGACGGCTCGGACACCTCTGGCGGTCGTTCGGACATTGGGCCCCCTCCCCCACCGGTATCCGCGCACGGCCTCGGGCGGCGCGGTGTCCCGGCATAGCGTTCGGCGCACGCCCGCGGAGGCCGATCGGCAGAGGATCGAACAACAGGGGCGGCGTGGCCGAAACAGTAATCCCGAACCGGTGTTCGCGAACACTGAGAGTGAGGTTGTGGCAGGACCGTGACAGAGGGTCGTCCCGGCCGCCGCGGCCGTGAGCCGAAGATCCCGGCCCGGCGTTCAGTGGTGCGCCGGGACCAGCCAGCCCGGAGGTTCCTCCGTCTGCGCCAGCCAGTCGGCGGGCGGCGCCCCGGCCGTACCGGCGGCGACGACGCCACCGACGATGGCGCAGGTCGTGTCGACGTCACCGCCCGCCTGGGCCGTCAGCCAGAAAGCCTCCTCGAAGTCCCCGAGGCTCCTGGCCGCCGACCAGAGGGCGAACGGCACGGTGTCGTGGGCGCTGGTCCGGCGGCCGTTGCCGAGGACCGCGGCGACGGTCCCGGCGTCCTGGTAGTCCAGCATGTCGCGGGCCCTGCGCAGCCCCGCGCCGACCGCGCTGCGCGGCACGAGCGCGATGACGCCGTCGAGCAGTTCCTCGGGCGTCGGCGGCCCGTCCGGGGCCGCGGCGAGCGAGGCGGCCGCCGCGACGGCCATCGCGCCGACGACGGCCTCACGGTGCTGATGCGTGGGGTACGAGGAGATCTCGGCCTGGTGGGTGGCCTGCTCCGGGTCGTCCGCGTACCAGGCGCCGAGCGGGGCGATCCGCATGGCCGAGCCGTTGCCCCAGGACCCCTGCCCGTTGAAGAGCGCCGAGGCCAGCTCGCGCCAGTCGCCGCCCTCCCGTACCAGCCGGAGGAGCCGGTTCACGGCGGGTCCGTAGCCCCGGTCGAAGTCGTGGTGCTCGGCGAAGGAGGTCGCGAGCGCGTCCTGGTCGATACGGCCGTGGGCGGCGAGTACGGCCAGGACCGAGGAGGCCATCTCGGTGTCGTCGGTCCACTGCCAGGGGCCGGGCGGCAGGACGCGCTGCTTGAGCAGCGGGTAGTTGACCGGGACGAAGAACTGGGAGCCCAGGGCGTCTCCCACGGACAGGCCACGCAGGCTGGCCAGGGCGCGTTCGAAGCGCCGCTCGGAAGCAGAATCAACGGTCATCGCCCTGCCACTCTATCCCGTACGGCCGTACGGCTCAGGGGTGCGCCAGCGCTGGAAGGGGCGGTCGAGGGTGTAGCGGCCGTTCGCGCCGAGGAGCAGGGTCCGCGTCTCGCCGTTGCCGGGGTTGGAGAGCGATTCGAACTCGGCCACCGACCAGTGGAACCAGCGCATGCAGAAGAGGCGCATCGTCAGCCCGTGGGTGATGAGCAGGACGTTCTCGGGGTGGTCCGGCTCCTCGAAGCTGCGGTGCAGGCTCTCCAGGAAGGCGCCCACCCGGTCGTAGACGTCGGCGCCGGACTCGCCCTGGGCGAAGCGGTAGAAGAAGTGCCCGTAGGCGTCCCGGTACGCCTTCTGGAGGCGTACGTCGTCCCGGTCCTGCCAGTTGCCCCAGTCCTGCTCGCGCAGCCGGGGCTCTTCGCGGACCCGGACCCGGGCGGGGTCGAGATCGAAGGCCCGGAACGTCTCGTGGGTGCGGCGGTAGGGGGAGATGTAGACGCTCACCCGCTCCTCGCCGAACCGCTCGCGCAGGAGCGCCCCGGTCTCCCTGGCCTGCCGCAGCCCGGTCCCGGTGAGCCGGAGCGCGTGGTCGGGCTCGCGCTCGTACACCGTGTCGTCGGCGTTGCCCTCGGACTCGCCGTGCCGGACGAGGACAATGCGCTGCGGTCGTGCCATGTACCGACCCTAGGCGGTGCCCGGGGATTCCGCGTGCTCCTCCGGGGGGAGCGGTGTCAGACCGTCCAGGAGGGTTCCAGTTCGACGACGTCGCCCGTCAGCGCGGCCACATCCGTCTCGGTCTGCGCGCGGGCCGCCAGGCGCTCCGCCCCGCCGGCGCGGTACTTGCCCCGCTCGGCGCTCGACTTCCACAGGGAGAGCACCAGGAACTCGTTGCCGGGCGCCTCTCCGAAGACCCCGCGCAGCATGCCGGGGGAACCGGCCATCGCCGGGTTCCACACCTGCTTCTGCATCAGGACGAAGTGCTCGGCCCGGTCCTCGTGCACGGTGCTGTGCGCCACCCTGACCACGTCCGCCTCCGTGAAGTCGGGCTCGAAACCCGTCTTCACGTCGAACCGGCGCTCGAAGAGCATGACCTGCATGTCGCGGAACGTGCCCGCCTGTCCGGCCGCGAGCCGGTCGTTTCCGCGCGCCATGAAGGAGTCGTAGAAGACCCGGTTGTCCCAGAACGCGAAGACATGGGCGACATCGGGGCGCGTTCGGCTCCACCCGCCGCTCTGCCCCCTGAACCCCGGCTCGCCGAGCAGCCCCGCCCACTCCCGCTGTCCCCGCTCGAAACCATGACGGTCCACCACGGAGCAGCGAATCCACTTCACCAGCACCGCGCCATCGTACGGGGCGGAGCGTGGCGCCGGTCACGGTCGTCCGCGTACGTGGACCACCCGGCCCCGGGACGTTCCGCGAACGCGCCCTCGCGCGGCGGCCCCGCGCCGCACGATCGCCCGGACACCGCGCACGCTCCGGACACCCCTCTCGGCACATGGCCCGATTCCGACGCCCGCCACGGGCGTACGCCCCGGGGGCAGTTGGCTGCGCGGCCCGTTCCGTACATGATCGGGTGATGACAGCGGTCCACGGGCCGCAGGCCAGGAGGGGAAGTCCGTGAGCACTCCGAACAAGGACATCGAGAAGGTCGAAGTACGGATCAAATGGGACCCCAGCCCGCACGGTGAACCGGACATCGACCTGGACATCATCGCGGCGACCTACCCGGCGGACGAGCCGTACGGCAGCCCCGCGTACCTGGTGCATTTCGACAGCCGCTCACCGGACGGCACCATCACGCTGAACCGGGACAGCAGGACCGGCCAGGGGTTCGGCTACGACGAGGTCATGACGATCGAGCTGAACCGGCTGGCCGACCGGTACGGCCGGGTGGTGGTCGGCGTCGCCATCCAGCAGCGCGAGGCGCGCAGGACCTTCGGCGACGTCGAGAGCACCGGGGTGCAGATCAGGGAGGGCTACACGAACCTGATCGAGGACGATTTCGCGAGCGTCGCCGGGTCGACGGCGGCGGTCGTCGCGGAGTTCTCCCGTACCGGCTCGGGACAGTGGGTGTTCCGCCCGGACGTACGGGGCTTCGACGCGGCCCCCGACGCGTTCGCCGCGGTGATGGGGAACCGCGTCGACGGGGCCTGAGTCCCGGGGCCACGAACGGGAGCTGCGGGGCCTGAACGGCAGCGATCAGTTCCGGCCAACCCTGCGTAAGGGGCCGGCTTCGTGCCGGTCCCCTGCCGGGGGCCGAGGAGCCAAGAGCCCGGGGGCCGTGGTCTCAGTGCCCGGCGCGGTCGTAGTTCAGCGCCCAGGACTTCGCGCCGGTCAGGACATCCGCCGTCGGCCAGCGCTCCGTCAGTACGCGCGTCAGGAGCTCATCGGGGCTCGACCTGATGTGGGGCATGCGGCGGCGTCCGTGCGTCGGGACGTCGACGCCGGCCGAGACGGGCCTGCCGAGAATCTCCTCGCCCCACGGGTCGAGCTCGTTGGCCAGCCGCCCGGTGAACTGCATCTGGTCGAAGTCGAGCTCGCCGGTGGCGACCTTCTTGAGGTGGCCGAAGACTTCTTTCTCGACGGAGACCCAGACCCCGATGGTTGCCGTGCGGCCGTCGTCGAGGCCGATGGGCAGCAAGGCCCGGGCGAACTCGCCGAAGTCTCTGGTCATGACGAACGCGTCGCTGATCACCCTGACGTACCGCTGGAGTTCGGCCTCGCCCAGAGCCAAGACCGGCTGCGGCAGCGAAAGGTTGAACCGGGGGTCGGAGGCGTCCAGGGAACCATTGCAGCAGGCGCACGAAGGGCCGTCCTGCGGAAGCTGCCCGGTACCGTCCGTCTTGCGCCTGCGCCGCCATATCCTCATAGCCCCGTAGCTAAGCACACGCTGCCACCGGCAGGACCATCGGCGGAGGGGCGCCGGCCTCGTGGCCGACGCCCCTCGTTCGTCCGTGCGCTCCGTCCGTGCTCAGCGGATCGTGCCGCTCAGCCGGGTGTCGGCGGTGTCAGCTGCAACCGCTGGTCGAGCCGCAGCCCTCGCAGATGTAGCAGGAACCGGCGCGCTGCATCTTCGTGCCGCAGGAGAAGCAGAGCGGGGCGTCCGCGCTGATGCCGAGCTGCATCTCGACCAGTTCGGCCGAGGTGTGGGCCGTCGTCGGGGCCGGCTTCTCGGCCGCGCGGGGAGCCGTCACCGCCTTCAGGGGCCCGGGCTGCACCGGGGCCGACTGGGCGAGGCTCTCGGTGTCCACGCCGTCCGCCTCGAAGGACTGCTCGTACGAGCCGGTGTCGAGGTGGCGCTGGCGCTCCTCGGCGGAGTGGATGCCGAGGGCGGAGCGGGTCTCGAAGGGCAGGAAGTCGAGCGCCAGGCGGCGGAAGATGTAGTCGACGATCGACTGCGCCATCCGCACGTCCGGGTCGTCCGTCATACCGGCCGGCTCGAAGCGCATGTTCGTGAACTTCGAGACGTACGTCTCCAGCGGGACGCCGTACTGGAGGCCGACCGAGACGGCGATGGAGAAGGCGTCCATCATGCCCGCGAGGGTGGAACCCTGCTTGGACATCTTCAGGAAGACCTCGCCGAGACCGTCGTCCGGGTAGGAGTTGGCGGTCATGTACCCCTCGGCGCCGCCCACCGTGAAGGAGGTGGTGATGCCGGGGCGGCCCTTGGGGAGGCGCTTGCGGACCGGGCGGTACTCGACGACCTTCTCGACGGCCGTACGGATGGTCTCCTCGGCCTTGGCCGCGACCTCCTCCTTCTCCTTGTCCTTGGTCTTGGCGGAGAGAGGCTGGCCGACCTTGCAGTTGTCGCGGTAGATCGCGAGCGCCTTGACGCCCATCTTCCACGCCTCGAAGTAGACCTCTTCGACGTCCTCGACGGTGGCGCTCTCGGGGAGGTTGACCGTCTTGGAGAGCGCGCCGGAGATCCACGGCTGGATGGCCGCCATCATCCGGACGTGGCCCATCGCGGAAATGGAGCGCTCGCCCATCGCGCAGTCGAAGACCTCGTAGTGCTCGGTCTTCAGGCCCGGGGCGTCGATCACATTGCCGTTCTCGGCGATGTGGGCGACGATCGCCTCGATCTGCTCCGGCTGGTAGCCCAGGCGGCGCAGGGCCTGCGGGACCGTGCCGTTGACGATCTGCATCGAGCCGCCGCCGACCAGCTTCTTGAACTTGACCAGGGCGAGGTCGGGCTCCAGGCCGGTGGTGTCGCAGGACATCGCGAGACCGATGGTGCCGGTGGGGGCGATGACCGATGCCTGCGCGTTGCGGAAACCGTTCTTCGCGCCGAGCCGGATCACGTCCTGCCAAGCCTCCGTCGCGGCGGCCCAGACCGGCGAGTCCAGGTCGTCGACGTGGATCGCCTTGGCGTTGGCGTCGGCGTGCTGCTTCATGACGCGCTGGTGCGGCTCGGCGTTGCGGGCGTAGCCGTCGTACGGGCCGACGACCGCGGCCAGTTCGGCGGAGCGCTTGTACGAGGTGCCGGTCATCAGCGAGGTGATGGCACCGGCCAGGGCCCGGCCGCCGTCGCTGTCGTACGCGTGACCGGTCGCCATCAGGAGGGCGCCGAGGTTGGCGTAACCGATGCCCAGCTGGCGGAAGGCGCGGGTGTTCTCGCCGATCTTCTGCGTCGGGAAGTCCGCGAAGCAGATCGAGATGTCCATCGCGGTGATGACCAGCTCGACGACCTTGGAGAAGCGCTCGGACTCGAAGGACTGGTTGCCCAGGCCGTCGTCCTTGAGGAACTTCATCAGGTTGAGCGAGGCGAGGTTGCACGAGGTGTTGTCCAGGTGCATGTACTCGCTGCACGGGTTCGAGCCGTTGATCCGGCCGGACTCCGGGCAGGTGTGCCAGGCGTTGATGGTGTCGTCGTACTGGATGCCGGGGTCGGCGCAGGCCCAGGCGGCCTCGGCCATCTTGCGGAAGAGGGACTTGGCCTCGACCTCTTCGATGACGTCGCCGGTCATCCGGGAGCGCAGCCCGAACCTGGAGCCCGTCTCGACGGCCTTCATGAACTCGTCGTTGACGCGGACCGAGTTGTTGGCGTTCTGGTACTGGACGGACGTGATGTCGTCGCCGCCCAGGTCCATGTCGAAGCCCGCGTCACGCAGGGCGCGGATCTTCTCCTCCTCCTTCACCTTGGTCTCGATGAAGGCTTCGATGTCGGGGTGGTCGACGTCGAGGATGACCATCTTGGCCGCACGGCGGGTGGCACCGCCGGACTTGATGGTCCCGGCGGACGCGTCGGCGCCGCGCATGAAGGAGACCGGGCCGGAGGCGTTGCCGCCGGAGGAGAGGAGCTCCTTGGAGGAGCGGATACGGGAGAGGTTCAGGCCGGCGCCGGAGCCGCCCTTGAAGATCATGCCCTCTTCCTTGTACCAGTCGAGGATTGACTCCATGGAGTCGTCGACGGCCAGGATGAAGCAGGCGGAGACCTGCTGCGGCTGGGGCGTGCCGACGTTGAACCAGACCGGCGAGTTGAAGCTGAAGACCTGGTGCAGGAGGGCGTACGCCAGCTCGTGCTCGAAGATCTCGGCGTCCGCGGGAGAGGCGAAGTAGCCGTGGTCCTCGCCGGCCTTCCGGTACGTCTTCACGATCCGGTCGATCAGCTGCTTGAGGCCGGTCTCGCGCTGCGGGGTGCCGACGGCCCCGCGGAAGTACTTGCTGGTGACGATGTTGACCGCGTTCACCGACCAGAAGTCGGGGAACTCGACGCCACGCTGCTCGAAGTTGACCGAGCCGTCGCGCCAGTTGGTCATGACGACGTCACGAAGCTCCCACGCCACCTCGTCGTACGGATGCACGCCGGGGGTGGTGTGGATGCGCTCGATACGCAGACCCTTGCTCGCCTTGGCGCCCTTGGTGCGGGAACCTCGCGGGCCGCTCGCCGTCTCTGTCATGCCGCCTCCCATATGTGGGCAAAAACGCCCTGAAGTGCCCAGTTCTTCCCAGGCACAGTGTGTGTCCGTTGTCCCGTCGGCCGCGCTCGGCCACGGGAACAGGTCATGGTTCGCCCGGTCACCGGCCGGCGGACGTGCTCCGGACGGTGACGGGCCGGTACCGCTCAGTCGGCGGCAATGGCAGGGGCGGGGACCTCCAGGGTCTCTCCGCTCCCGCAGTCCTCCGCGGAGGGCCGCTGCTCGCGCAGCTCCACGATGGCGGCCTCGAAGTCTTCCAAAGAATTGAACGCCCGGTAGACGGACGCGAAGCGCAGGTACGCGACGAGGTCGAGCTCCTGCAACGGGCCGAGTATGGCCAGACCCACGTCATGGGTGGTCAGCTCGGCGCTCCCGGTGGCGCGCACCGCCTCCTCGACCCGCTGGCCGAGTTTGGCGAGGGCGTCCTCGGTGACGGGCCGTCCCTGGCATGCCTTGCGGACGCCGGAGATGACCTTGGTACGGCTGAAGGGTTCGGTCACGCCACTGCGTTTGACGACCATCAGCGAGCAGGTCTCCACCGTGGTGAAGCGGCGGGAGCAGTCGGGGCACTGACGGCGGCGGCGGATCGACGTCCCGTCGTCGGTGGTGCGACTGTCGACGACCCTGCTGTCGGGGTGCCTGCAGAAGGGGCAGTGCATGGCTCCCAACCCTCCTTCACAGCACGACTGAATAGCCTCTCCGGCCAGCCCTCGCGGGCCCCTGGGAGGCAGTCCCCAGCATAGGCGATGGCCTGGGCCGAACGAACCCGGGACCACAACTTCTGGGTGGCCGGGACGATCCAACCACTAGATCTAGGGTTGGTTCACGATTTCGGCCCTACCGCGTGTCGCGTCTCCGGTACTACCGGAGGGGAGCGCGGGCGCAGGAAAGAGGGTACGGGAAACGCGCGGCCCGCGAGTCGCCGGGGCTCCCGGGGGCGGGACCGGGTGGAAGACTGGGGGTACGGCCGCAGCGAAGGGCTCCGCACACCCCCTTGCACACCCGCCACACCCCGTACGCGCCCGCCGCCCCGCGCCCGTACAGCCCGCCACCCCATGCCCATACACCTGCGGGATACATCGCGGCAGCCCTTTATTCGTTTTTCACTCGAACGTGTGTTTGGCGCAACCTTTCGAAAGCTACTACCGTTGTCCAGCTAGGGAGAACATTCGAGAGGGGCCGACGTGACCACCACCGCAGACAGTGCCACCATCACCGCCCGGGACCACCGCTCCCAGAGCCGACTTGAGCCGGTGCATGCCATGAATGACTCAGTCACGAACACCGATGGGCCCGAGCCCACCCGACCCGGGCGCTCCTTGCCCGGCAGGCCCCCCGGGATCAGGGCGGACAGCTCGGGGCTCACGGACCGGCAGCGGCGGGTCATCGAGGTCATCCGCGACTCCGTGCAGCGCCGGGGGTACCCGCCCTCCATGCGGGAGATCGGTCAGGCGGTGGGCCTGTCCAGCACCTCGTCCGTCGCCCACCAGCTGATGGCCCTGGAGCGCAAGGGCTTCCTGCGGCGCGACCCGCACCGGCCCCGCGCCTACGAGGTGCGCGGCTCCGACCAGCCCAGCACCCAGCCGACCGACACGACGGGGAAGCCCGCCGCGTCCTACGTTCCCCTGGTGGGCCGGATCGCCGCCGGTGGGCCGATCCTGGCCGAGGAGTCCGTCGAGGACGTCTTCCCGCTGCCGCGCCAGCTCGTCGGTGACGGTGAGCTGTTCGTCCTGAAGGTCGTCGGTGACTCGATGATCGAAGCGGCGATCTGCGACGGCGACTGGGTCACCGTGCGCCGCCAGCCCGTCGCGGAGAACGGGGACATCGTGGCCGCGATGCTGGACGGCGAGGCGACGGTCAAGCGCTTCCGCCGCGAGGACGGTCATGTGTGGCTGCTGCCGCACAACGCCGCGTACCAGCCGATCCCGGGCGACGAGGCGACGATCCTCGGCAAGGTGGTGGCGGTGCTGCGACGGGTGTGAGGAGCGTCGGCCGCACGGACACGGTCAGCCCCACGTCACGTACGCGACGGAGCCCCGGGACGCCTTACGGCTACCCCGGGGCTCCGTCGTGGTGGGCTACTTGCCGTCCGCCTTCGCCAGGGCGTCGATCGCGGCGAGTGAGCGGCGCGCCTGGTTGGGGTCCGTCGTGTACCAGAAGTCGGGCAGGGAGGCGCGCAGATAGCTGCCGTACCTCGCCTTGGCGAGCCGCGGGTCCAGTACGGCGACGACGCCCTTGTCGCCCGTGGCCCGGACGAGGCGGCCCGCGCCCTGCGCCATCAGCAGCGCGGAGTGTGTCGCGGCCACCGCCATGAAGCCGTTGCCGCCCGCCTCCTCGACCGCCTTCTGGCGTGCGCTCATCAGCGGGTCGTCGGGCCGGGGGAACGGAATCCGGTCCATCACCACCAGCTGACAGCTCGGCCCCGGCACATCGACGCCCTGCCAGAGCGAGAGCGTGCCGAAGAGGCAGGTCTCCGGATCGGCCGCGAAGTTCTTGATCAGCTCGCCGAGGGTCTCCTCGCCCTGGAGCAGGATCGGCTTGTCCAGCCGCCCCCGCAGCTCCTCGGCCGCCGCCTTGGCCCCCCGCATGGAGGAGAACAGCCCCAGGGTGCGGCCGCCCGCCGCCTCCACCAGCTCCGCCAGCTCGTCCAGCATGTCCGTACGCGCGCCTTCGCGCCCCGGGGTGTTCAGATGCCGGGCGACATAGAGGATGCCCTGCTTCGGGTAGTCGAACGGGGAGCCGACGTCCAGCCCCTTCCACTGCGGGAGGTCGTCGCCCGCGGTGCCCTCGGGGGCGAGGCCCAGGGACGCCCCCACCCCGTTGAAGTCCCCGCCGAGCTTCAGTGTGGCCGAGGTCAGGACCACGGAGCGCTCGGCGAAGAGCTTCTCGCGCAGCAGCCCGGAGACGGAGAGCGGGGCCACCCGCACGGAGGCGCCGAACCGGTCGTGCTGCTCGTACCAGACGACGTCGTACTCCGAGCCCTGGGCGATGCGCTCGGCCACCCCGTGGATCGACTCGACCGAGGCCAGGGCCTGCTTGCGGACCGCGTTCTCGTCCTCGACCGACTTGTCCCGGGTGGCCCCGATCGCGGAGATCACCGTACGGGCCGCGTCGCGCAGCGCCATCAGGGCGTACGCGAGATCCTCGGGCAGCTCCTCCAGGCGTCCCGGGAGCGCCAGCTCCATCACGCGCTCGAACCCCTCGGCGGCGCTCTGGAGCGCGTCGGCGGCCTTCTCGTTGACGAGCTTCGCCGCCCGCCGGACCGCCCGGTTGACCTGGGCCGGGGTCAGCTCGCCGGTGGCGACCCCGGTGACCCGGGAGACCAGCTCATGGGCCTCGTCCACGATCAGCACCTCGTGCGAGGGCAGCACCGGGGCGCCCTCGATGGCGTCGATCGCGAGCAGGGCGTGGTTGGTGACCACGACGTCCGCCAGCTTGGCGCGCTCCCGGGCCGCCTCGGCGAAGCACTCGGGGCCGTACGCGCACTTCGTGGCACCGAGGCACTCGCGCGAGGAGACCGAGACCTGCGCCCAGGCCCGGTCCGAGACGCCTGGCGTCAGGTCGTCCCGGTCCCCCGTCTCCGTATCGTCCGACCAGTCCCGCAGCCGCAGCAGGTCCTGGCCCAGCTTGCTGGAGGGTGCCGCCGCCTCGAACTGGTCGAACAGCCCCTCCTCCTCGTCCTGCGGAACCCCTTCGTGGAGCCGGTGGAGGCAGAGGTAGTTCGACCGGCCCTTGAGCATCGCGTACTGCGGGCGCCGCCGCAGCAGGGGGTGCAGGGCCTCCACCGTGCGCGGCAGGTCCCGCTCCACCAGCTGGCGCTGGAGGGCGAGGGTGGCCGTGGCCACGACGACCCGCTCCCCGTGCGCCAGCGCCGGCACCAGGTAGCCGAGGGACTTGCCCGTGCCGGTACCGGCCTGGACGAGGAGGTGGGATTGGTCGTCGACCGCCTCGGCGACGGCCTCGGCCATGGCGGCCTGGCCGGGCCGTTCCGTACCGCCGACAGCGGTGACGGCGGCGTGCAGGAGCTCGGGGAGGGATGGCTTCGTCATAGCCCGACCACCCTACGGCGCACCACTGACAACGGCGGTCACTCCCTGATCCGGGCGGCGGGATGCAGCGGGTTGGGAACCGTGCCGTGGACCGCCGCGTGCGGGCGGCTGGAGCGGTCGCGGTAACCGTCCACATGCAGCCGGTTGCGGTTGAGACAGAGCCGTTCGATCTCGGGGGTGACCATGTCGAACAGCTCGAACCGCTCCTTCAGCTCCGGGAACCGGGCGTGGTGGCGGACGATCTCCGCCCGGACGAGTGACCAGAACTCGTCCTCGCTCACGCCCAACTGCTCCTCGCAGAGCGGCGAGAGATAGCGGAAGACGCCGACGAAGAGGCCGGAGTGGATGAACTGGGTGAGGAAGGACGGCTCCTCGGTGAGCAGGACCTCGCGCACCTCCTCGGGCATGCTGTCGTGCTCCGGCAGCGGGTGGGCGCTGATGTTGACGTCGTCGACGAAGTCCTTGATCGCGAGCCGTACGGGCACGTCGTTCTCGTCGAAGACGACGATCGCGTTCTCGCCGTGCGGGGAGAAGACCGTCCCGTAGCGGTAGAGGAAGTGCAGCAGGGGCGGCAGCAGCGCGGCGAAGAGGCGGGTGAGCCAGGCGGCCGGGGCGAGCCCGGAGCGCTCGACGAGTTCGGCGGTGAACGCACGGCCCTCCGGGTCCGTATGGAGGAGGGAGGCGAGCGTACGGGCGCGTTCGCCCGGGGCGAGGCGGGGCGGCAGGGGCTCCCGCCAGATCGCGCCGAGGATTTCCTTGTACTGGTACGGGGCTTCGGGGAGGTGGTCGTAGAGCGGGTGTTCCACGGCGACGGAGGCGACCTCGCCGAGGAGGACGACCCGGCAGGTGTCACGCAGGAACGGGTCGTTCTCGCACAGCCCCTGGACCCAGGCGGTGACGGCCGGGGCGGCGAGGGTGCGTTCGGTGGGCAGGCCGCGCCAGACCAGGGTGTTGAGGATGGAGAGCGGCAGCTTCACCGTGTGCCGGTCGGGGCGCCGCACATTGGCGAAGGTGCGGACGGACTGCTGCGCCAGGCGCGTGTCGCCGTCGGTGTGCAGCGCCACGATGTCCCCGTCGGCGATGGCGGGGGCGAAGAGGGGGACGATCCATTCGTCCCACTGCCAGGGGTGTACGGGGAGGTAGAGATAGCTCTCGGGGTCGAGCCCCCGGGCGTGCAGTTCGGCGGCGAACGAGGCGCGTACGGAGGGGTCGAGCTCCTCGGCGTAGAGGTGCTCGGGGGTGGTGAGGCGGCCCACGCCCCGGTACTGCGCGATGCGGGTGCTCACGGCGATCCACGGCAGCTGGAGGGGGCTGCGGGTCTCGGGGGTGAAGCGGGCCGCGTCGGCGGCGGAGAAGCCGAGCCGTCCCTTGCTCGCCACCAGCCAGGGGTGGCCGGTCTGGTGCCCTTCGAGCTCGGCGTAGTCGAGTGCGGCCAGCTCGCTCGCGGAGAGGGCGGTGTGGTCGAGCCGGGCGTCGGCGGAGAGCGTGAGGGTCAGCTCGCGGATGAGGTGGCCGAGGGTGGCGCCGTCGAGGCCGAGGAGCCCTCGGGCGCGGACGAGGAACCGCAGCGGGTCGCGGAAGGGCCGGGTCCCTCCGGAGGCGGAGGCGGAGGTGGAGGCGGTGCCGGAGGAGGAGGACTCGTTGCTGAAAGAAGACGCGTTACCGGAAGGGGACGAGCCGTTGGAGAGCGGCGAACCGTTCAGCGACGACGGGCCGTTGAGGGAGGACGGGCCGGTGGGCGAGATCGGGCCGTCGGGTGAGGCGGGGCTGTTCGGTGCGGAAGAGTCTCCGGACGGGGAAAGGCCGCTGGAGGGCTCGGAGCCGCTCGGTGGCGTGGCGCCGTTGGAGAGGGCCGTCGCGGGCGGGTGGGCCGTCTCGATGGAGTCGGGGTCGACGCGCCAGCTGCCGTAGACGCCCCGCCGGGCCGCGAAGCGGAGCTCCGTCCCGTCGTCGAGCGACAGGAAGTGGAGGTGGCCGTTCCCGGGTCGGCGTTCGGGCTCGATGATCTCCTCGTACGCGAACTCGCCGAGCATTTTGGCGAGCAGCCGCGCTGCGGCCCGGTCCCAGACCCGCCGGTTCAGCTCCGGGGGGCTGATCAGGGGGTGGGGCTCGGCTGAATCATGGCTCGCGGGATATGTCGGCACGGGGACTCCTCCGGGTGGAACCGATGGGGTTCGAGCGGTGTGGACGGTGCGGAGCGATGTTCACAGGTGATCACGGTACGTTCGGTCGCGGATCATGAGGGCGGCACGTTTGTCGGGGAGGTCCACTTCGGCGGAGAAGCGGAAGCCTGCGCTCAGGAATGCCGATACGGACGGGGTGTTGCGCAGATCCGGCTCGGCGACGACCCGGCCGCACTGCGGAAGGTTGTCCAGGACGAGGTCGGCGACGGCGCGGAGCAGGGTGGTGCCCACGCCCCTCCCCCGGTTGTTCACGCCCCCGATGAGGAGGTGGACCCCGGTGTCGTGGAGGCGGGCCGGGTAGTGGCGGGCCAGCGGGTCCAGGTCGGCGCGGTAGATCTCCCAGTAGCTCATGGGGGTCCCGTCGAGCACGCCGAGGCAGGGGAGGGAGCGGCCGTCCCCTTCGAGCTGCGGCCTCAGATGGTCGGCGGTGACGGATTCGGGACCGGCGAGCTCCCAGAAGGCGGCGACAGCGGGGTCGTTCATCCAGCGGGTGAGAACGGCGAGATCGCGCTCCAGGACCACCGGGACCAGGTGGAACACCCCGGCCTCGGTGGTGGCACCGGGCCAGGTGGCCGGGTCGCCGAGGAGTTCGCGGGCGGCATCGCGGCGGGGCACCGCCCTGTCCCGGTCCTCGGCGATCAGCGCGAGGAGCTCCTCGGTGAGCTTGAGGTCGAGGGTGTCCTCGGTGGAGCTGCCGTGCGGTACGGCGGTGGAGTCGCCGGACGGTACGGCGGTGGCGCCCTCCGTGCCGCTGCCCGAGGGCGGTCCGGGGGGCGGGTCCGGGGGCACATCGGCCGGTTCCGGAGGCGCCGCGTCGGACTCCGCGGGCGCGTCGGCGGGTGGCACGGTGGCACTCTCCTCTCTGGAGCGGGTTGCCGGGCGGGTCGCGGCCGGGCCGCTCAGGCGTGCAGCGGGTTGGCGATGGAGACGTAGACGGACTGGGTGTCGACCGGCCCGACCAGCTCGTCGAGCCCGTGCAGCCGGGTCAGCAGGTTGGCCTTGCAGCGCAGTTGACGGTTCTCCAGGAGATACGCGGGCAGGGGCGAGCCCAGTTCCGCGTTCTCCGTGAGGAATTGGCGGAGGACGGCGAGGAGGTCGTGCTCGTCGGCGAGGCGCTGGGCGCCGAACGCGCCGATGAGGCCGAGGACGTTGTTGATGCCCAGGTAGTAGGCGAACCGCTCGTCGGTGACCGGGTCCGAGACGAAGGTGTCGCTGACCGTGCCGATGCCCGGAAGGCGGCGTTCCAGTTCGTCGCGGCGGGAGTCGCGGAAGTAGTAGCCCTGGTTGTCCCGGTAGCGCCCGCCGACCGGCCAGCCGTCCGGGTCGAGCAGCACCAGGGTGTTCTGCTGGTGGGCTTCGAGCGCGACACCGGCGTGGGCGTCGAGCCAGAGGACGGGGCGTACGACGCGGTCCAGATAGCGCCGGAACCACTCGGTGGAGATGTCCGCCGTCGGCCGGCCGGTCCGTGCGGCCAGGGCGGCGACGGCCTCGGCGAGCCGGGAGCGCATCAGGGGCTGCCCCGGCCGGGGGCGCTGTGCGGTGAGCCCGGCGATGCACACGGCGTCGTCGCCCGGGTCGAAAGGGTTCTGCCGGAGCATCACGTCGAGGCCGGTGACGGGGGCGCCCTCGGGGTCGTCGACGGCCAGCCAGGCGGGGTCGCGGACGATGTCGAAGCCGGGGTGGGCCCGCTGCCAGTGCTCGGCAAGGCCGGTGGAGAGGAGGCGGTGGACCTCGACGCCCCGGTGCAGCTCCTTGCGGAGGTTCTCGCGGCGGGAGTTGGTGATGCGTACGCCGAGGGAGAGCTTGAGCATCACGCGGGCGCCGGGGCGGTGCACGGTGCGGATGGACGAGGTGGGGTGCCAGTGCTCGCCGTGCGGGCCGAGGTCGTGCAGCAGGCCGGTCGCCTGGAGGGCCGCGATCTGGGGGCGGCTCAGGAGGTCGGCGGCCTGCCAGGGGTGCAGCGGGACGGCGGCGGTGCCGGGCGGCAGGCGCAGCCCTTCGCGGTGCGGGGCGAGGAGCTCCTCCGCCGTCGCGGCGCCGCCCTCGGCCCAGGCGGAGTCGGTGGCGGTCAGCGTACGGTCGACGGCGAACCAGTGGAGCGGGAAGGAGCCGTGGAGCTCCGGGGAGTAGCGCCGGGACTCCGCTTCGGAGAGCCCTTCGCGGCTCTTGGGGGTGGGGTGGAGGGGGTGGCCGAGCAGGAGGGACTGCTCGGCGGTGAGGAAGAGGTCGGTGTCGGCGGGGTCGGCGGGGTGGCGGCGGCGCTGTTCGACGAAGCCCGCGGTGTGGCGTACGGAGTCGGCGACCCGGGCGACCAGATCGGCGGAGCCGCTGCGGTCGGCTTCGCGGCCGATGAGGACGGCGACGGTGACGGCGTCGGCGGGCGGGGCCTTCTCGGGGGCGCCCTCCAGGACGGGGGCGCCGAAGCGGTGGGCTCCGGTGGCGGACCAGTAGTGCACGGGGACGAGCAGGGCGGTGCCGGTGGCGGGGAAGGCGATGCGCAGGGTGTCGCCGTCGGGGCGGGGCAGGTCGTTCTCCCGGGTCCAGCACCGCAGGAGGCTCTCGGTACCGGCGGCGTCGGCGGCCCTCAGCGGGTCCGGGTGGTCCAACGGGTCCTGGCCGTCGAGGACTTCCGCGGCACGGGGCTCGTCCGCACGGTCCGCTGTGGTTGCGGACGTGGACGTGGAGGTGTTCGTGGAGGCGGGGGCGCACGGAGTCGTTTCGTCCGTGGGGGCGTACGCCGGGGCGTCCACGTCGCCCTCGTGCACGGCTTTCTGACGGGGCACGGTCGTCGTCGCCTCGACCGTGCCGGGGGCGGCCGGTCCGTCCTGCCCTCGGTGCTGGGGGGTGCCGGGGCCGTCGGCCTCGGACGCGGGGGTGGGGTTCACGGCGGTCTTCCTTGCGTGGTTCAGGGGATCAGGTGGTCAGCCCGGCGGCGCTGCGACGGAGCGGCGAACGCTCCGCGGCCGCCAGCGCGTCGGCCAGCCGGTCGATGACGGCGCTCGCCTGCTCGTCGGTGAGGGTGAGAGGGGGCAGGAGGCGGACCACGGCGCTGTGCCGGCCGCCCAGTTCGACGATGAGACCGCGGTCCAGGCACTCCTGCTGGACGGCGCGGGCGAGGACCGGGTCGGGCGGCGGGGCGGGGGCCCGGTCGTCGGCCTCGGCGGGCAGGGGCGCGGCCTCGGGGTCAACCAGCTCCAGGCCGATCATCAGTCCGCGCCCCCGTACGTCGCCGATCCCCGGATGGTCCGCCCGCAACGTCCGCAGGCTGTCGAGCATTCGGGCGCCCAAGGCCGCCGCCCGCTCCGCCAGCCCGTTCTCCCGGACGTACGCGAGGGTGGCCGCGCCCGCCGCCATGGCGAGCTGGTTGCCACGAAACGTACCCGCGTGGGCGCCCGGCTGCCAGAGGTCCAGCTCAGAGCGGTAGACGATCACCGCGAGCGGGAGGGAACCCCCGATCGCCTTGGAGAGGACCATGACGTCCGGCACGATGCCGCTGTGCTCGACGGCCCAGAAGGCGCCGGTCCTGCCGACGCCGGTCTGCACCTCGTCGGCGATCAGCGGGATGCCCCTGGCGCGGGTGATCTCGCGCATCCTGCGCAGCCAGGCGTCCGGGGCGGGGTTGACGCCGCCCTCGCCCTGGACCGGCTCCAGGATCATCCCCGCCGGGGCCGGGACCCCGCCCTTCTCGTCGTCCAGCAGGTGTTCCGTCCAGCGCGCGGCGAGGGCCGCGCCGCGCTCGCCGCCGATCCCGAACGGGCAGCGGTAGTCCTGCGGGAAGGGCAGCCGGGTCACCCGGACGTCCCGGGCGCCGCCGGATGCCTCCAGGGCTCCGGCGGTCATGCCGTGGTAGGCGCCGGTGAAGGTCAGCAGGCCGTCGCGCCCGGTCGCGGCGCGGACCAGCTTGAACGCGGCCTCGACGGCGTCCGTACCGGCGGGGCCGCAGAACTGGATACGGGCGTTCTCCGCGAACTCGCGCGGCAGGGTGGCGAACAGCTCGGTGGTGAAGGCGTCCTTGACCGGGGTGGCGAGGTCGAGCACGTGCAGGGGCGCACCGGAGTCGATGACCCTCCTGATGGCCTCGAGCACGACCGGGTGGTTGTGGCCGAGCGCCAGGGTGCCCGCGCCCGACAGACAGTCCAGATAGCGCCGTCCGTCCGCGCCCTCGATGGTGAGCCCGCGCGCCCTGACCGGGACGATCGGCAGGGACCGCGCATAGGTGCGGGCGGCCGACTCGCGCAGCGACTGGCGGCGGAGGATGCCCTCGTGCGCGGGGGCCGCGGGAGGCGGTGCCACCGGAGCGGGTTCGGTCACGGACACGGCTCTTGATCCTCCTGCGGTAACAGTTGCGTTGCACGTCGGTACGTTTTCGCGCGGACGGAGTGCGGGGGTGAACGCTGTCCTGGTGTCCCCCGTACGTACCAACGACGCCGGTCGCAAGGGATCACGGGTAAATCGGAACATCCTTGCGGCGGCGGAACCGTGGACCTGCCGCGTGCCGTCCCCATCGGCACCGGCATAGTGGGGGGCCGCACCGGGGGCCGCAGATCCTGCTCCGCGGCCCCGGAGCGTCCGAGAAGCAGCACGGAGTACCGAGTGACGAAGTCCCAGGGGGATCACCAGATGCGACCCATTCGCCCGACCGACACCGCACGCCGCGGCAGGCGCGTACGGCGCATGCCCTCCGGCGTGCTCGCCGCGACGGCGGCCGTCGCCGTCCTGACGCTCACCGCCACCGCCTGCGGTCCGGAGGAGGACAACGCGGGCGGTACGACGCCCACCGCCTCGGCCGACCCGTCGGCCGACGGCACGATCACGATTCCGGACGATCTCAAGAACCGGCTCAAGGAGCGCGGGATCGACCTGGACAAGTGGCGGGACGGTGAGTGGAAGAACTGGGACAAGGACAAGTGGCTGCGGGAGGCCAAGGACTTCGTCAACCCGGTCATCGACGGGCTCTGGGACCCGGACCGGATGCGGGAGGCCGACAAGCCCCCGGAGAACCCGGTCGACAACGACATCTCCGGTGACGACGGTGTGACGGACCCGACCCCGGCGCCGGTCCAGGCCGCCGGTGTCGCGACGCCGTACCACAGCAGCGCGCCGGAGTCCGGGAAGCTGCTCTTCGACGGCCCCAAGGGCCCGATGGTCTGCTCCGCGACCGTGGTGAAGGACCCGGCCAACCCCGGCAAGTCCAACCTGGTGTGGACCGCCGGGCACTGTGTGCACGCGGGCAAGAACGGCGGCTGGTACCGCAACATCGCCTTCGTCCCGTCCTACAACAACGACGGCCTGTCCCTGGCGGAGCTGGAGACCGCGCCCAAGGAGAAGGTCGCTCCGTACGGAGTGTGGTGGGGCCGGTGGGCCCAGACCTCCGAGCAGTGGATCGCCCAGGGCGCGGCGACCGGCGGGCAGGGTGCCCCGTACGACTTCGCGGTGCTGCATGTGACGCCGGAGAAGGGTTCGACGGGCAAGTCGCTGGAGGAGACGGTCGGTTCGGCGCTGCCGGTCGACTTCAACGCTCCGGCCGTACCGCAGATCCCGGACATGACGGCCACCGGCTACCCGGCCGCGCCGCCGTTCGACGGCCAGAAGCTGCTCCAGTGCAAGGACAGGCCGGGCCGCCTGTCGGTCCGCCAGAACGAGCCGACGATGTACCGCATCGGCTGCACCATGACCGGTGGCTCCTCCGGCGGCGGCTGGGTCGCGGCGGGCCAGGACGGCAAGCCCGCCCTGGTCTCGAACACCTCGATCGGCCCGATCTCGGCGGGCTGGCTGGCCGGCCCCCGGCTCGGCAAGGAGGCCGAGGGCGTCTACCGCGCGGTCAGCGAGAAGTACGCGGGCCAGTAGTAGGCCCCGGACTCATCCGGCCGGGCGGGTGGGCTGGTGGGCGGACCCGCCGGGCGGCCGGCCGACTCGTCCTCGGGTCGGCTCGTCCTTCGGCCGGCTCATCCGGCCCATCGGCTCTTCGGTCCCGGCCGCCCAGCCGTCGGCCGGCTCATCGGCCGCCGGTTCATCCGCCCGGTCGGCTCACCCGTCGGCCGGGCGGCCACCGGACCCGCCCGGCGGCGGGGCGGCGGCCCGGAGTTCCGCGGCGCCGTCCTCCCAGCGGCGGCGCCGTTCGACGACGGGCTGTTCCCACCACGGGGTGCCGCGTTCGCCGAGGGCCACCTTGGCCGTGTGCACCCGGCTCCGGGCCATTTTCTCGGCCGCCGGGTCCTGGTTCCGGCGCGCGGCCGCCACTCCTCGCCGGGCCGCCATCAGGTGGCGGCGCAGATCGGCGGCGACCTCCTCGGGGATCTCCGGGTCGGTCGCCCGCCATCGCCGCCCGTTCACCACGATGTACCGGCCGTCGGGGGTCCGCTCCGGCTGATCGGCGTCCATCCGGCCATGGTGCCCGACGGACTCGGACACCGCCCGCCCGCACGCCCGTGCCCCGCGGTTGCGAACACCGTCCCGCCCCGGCGGGACGGTGTTCGGCGTTCCGGCGGGTACACGGAAGGCGAGCGAGCGCCGGATTCCCGCGCGGACCGACCGAGAGGCAGGGCGATGACCGATTCCACGATGAGGGCGGTGGGCTGGGCACAGTCCTTCCCCGTCTCCCAAGGTGTGCGAGCGGGACGCCACTGGGCGCGCGGGCACCTCGCGTCCCTGGAGTGGGCCGAGCGCTCGCCCGACACCGTGGACTCGGTGCTCATCGCCGTCTCCGAGCTCATCACCAACGCGCACCGGCACGCCCGCAGTGACGCCCAGCTCGTCCTGACCTGGGACAGCACATGCCTGCACGTCAGCGTCCACGACTCCAGTCCGCAACCGCCCGTACCGCGCGACGCCGGACCCGGCGCGCTCGGCGGCCGGGGCATGGCCATCGTGGACGCGCTGGCCGACAGCTGGCACCACCATCCGCAGCGGGACGGCAAGACCGTGACCGCCTGCTTCGTGCCTCCGGGGTACGAGGAACTCCCGGAGGACAAGGAACTCCCGGGAGACGAAGGGCTCCCGGGGGACAAGGGACTCCCCGGGGACAAGGGCGCGGAAGGTTCCCCCCGTACACCGGGCGGCGGTCCCGGTACGCCGGAGGGTCCGTGAACGCGGAGACGCCCGGCCCAGGATCTCCCTGGTCGGGCGTCTCCGTCACGGCCTGCGCCGTACGGTGAATCAGTGCGCGGCGGGGACGAACGTCCCCAGCTCCGCCGCCAGCTCCTCGTGGACCTGGGCCTTGAGCAGGGTGCCCTCGGCGGTGTGCTCCTCGGAGAGGACCTCACCCTCGGCGTGCACCCGGGAGACCAGGGCCCCCTGGATGTACGGCACGAGCACCTCGATCTCGACGGACGGGCGCGGCAGCTCGGCGTCGATGAGCGCGAGCAGCTCGTCGATGCCCTCGCCGGTCCGGGCCGAGACCGCGATCGCGTACTTCTCGTTGCGCAGCAGCCGCTGGAGGACCAGCGGGTCCGCCGCGTCCGCCTTGTTGATCACGACGATCTCGCGCACGTTCACCGCGCCGACCTCACGGATCACCTCGCGCACCGCGGCGAGCTGCTCCTCCGGCACCGGGTGGGAGCCGTCCACCACGTGCAGGATGAGATCGGACTCGCCGACCTCCTCCATGGTGGAGCGGAACGCCTCGACGAGGTGGTGCGGCAGATGCCGTACGAACCCGACGGTGTCGGCGAGGGTGTAGATACGGCCGCTCGGTGTCTCGGCCCGGCGCACGGTCGGGTCCAGGGTGGCGAACAGGGCGTTCTCCACCAGGACACCGGCTCCGGTGAGACGGTTGAGCAGCGAGGACTTGCCCGCGTTGGTGTATCCGGCGATGGCGACGGAGGGCACCTTGTTGCGCTTGCGCTCCTGCCGCTTGATCTCGCGGCCGGTCTTCATCTCCGCGATCTCCCGGCGCATCTTCGCCATCTTCTCGCGAATCCGCCGCCGGTCCGTCTCGATCTTGGTCTCACCGGGACCACGCGTGGCCATGCCGCCACCGCCACTGGAGCCGCCGCCGCCCATCTGGCGGGAGAGCGACTGACCCCAGCCGCGCAGCCGGGGCAGCATGTACTGCATCTGCGCGAGGGAGACCTGCGCCTTGCCCTCACGGGACTTGGCGTGCTGGGCGAAGATGTCGAGGATGAGGGCGGTCCGGTCGACCACCTTCACCTTGACGACGTCTTCCAGGTGGATCAGCTGGCCGGGGCTGAGCTCACCGTCGCAGACGACGGTGTCGGCACCGGATTCGAGGACGATGTCGCGCAGCTCCAGCGCCTTGCCGGAACCGATGTAGGTCGCCGGGTCGGGCTTGTCGCGCCGCTGGTACACCGCGTCCAGCACCTGTGCGCCCGCCGTCTCGGCGAGTGCGGCGAGCTCCGCGAGGGAGATCTCCGCGTCGCGTACCGTCCCCGAGGTCCAGACACCGACCAGCACGACGCGCTCCAGGCGCAGCTGTCGGTACTCGACCTCGGTGACGTCCTCGAGCTCCGTGGAGAGACCGGCGACGCGCCGCAGAGCGGCACGCTCGGAGCGGTCCAGCTGGTCGCCGTCGCGCGCTCCGTCGATCTCCTGGCTCCAGGCGACGTCCTCTTCCATCAGGGCGTCGGCCCGAAGGCTCTCGGTGAGGCTCCCGGGGGTGTTCTCCGTGGCGCTCCGCGCGTCCTGCGCGTCCTGGGGAAGGGAAGAAGAGGAGGTCATTGGGTCCTTACGTCGATAGAAGTCTTTACGTCAGTCACAACGTGTGATCTTTCCGGATGATTCCCGATCACCGTCACCACCGCCGGGCGGTCCCGTGCGGTCCGCCGTGCCGACGCGTTCGATAGTGGCACGGCCCCACCGGCCCCGTCACTGGGGTTTTCCCCCGCGCTCACGGGGTGGCAGCCGGTTCGGCCGCGCGCCAGTCGGGGTGCCCGGGCATCGGCGGGGTCTTCTCCCCGTACAGCCACCCCTCGAAGAAGGCCGTCAGGTCCCGTCCGGCGATGCCGGAGGCGAGCCGGGTGAAGTCCTCGGTGGTCGCCGTACCGTTCCGGTGGACACGGACCCAGGTGCGCTGGAGCCGGTCGAAGGCGGCCTCGCCGATCTCCTGGCGCAGGGCGTAGAGGATCAGGGCGCTGCCGTCGTAGACGACCGGGCGGAAGAGACTCAGTTTCTCGCCCTCGGCCGGGCTGTCCGGGCGGGCCGGCGGGCCGCCGTCCGCCCGCCAGCCGTCGGAGAGCCTGTACGCCTCACGCATCCGCCGTTCCAGGGTCACGCCCCCGTTCTCCTCGGCGTGCAGGGCCTCGTACCAGGTGGCGTGCCCCTCGTTGAGCCAGAGGTCGGACCAGGTGGCGGGCGAGACGCTGTTGCCGAACCACTGGTGGGCCAGCTCGTGGATCATCACGGAGTCGACGTACCACTCGGGGTAGGCGGGCTCGGTGAAGAAGGACTTGCCGAACAGCGAGATCGTCTGGGTCTCCAGCGCGAAGCCGATGCGGCTGTCGGCGACGAGGACTCCGTACGTCTCGAAGGGGTAGCGGCCGACCCGCCGCTCCATCCACTCCAGCTGGGCGGGGGTCTTCTTCAGCCAGGGCTCCATCGTGGCCCGGTCGGCGGCCGGGACGACATCGCGCAGCGGCAGTCCGTGCGGGCCGGTGTGGTGGTGGACGTGGGAGCGGCCGATGGAGACCTGGGCCAGTTCGGTGGCCATGGGGTGCTCGGTGCGGTACGTCCAGGTGGTGGTCGCGCCGTTACGGGTGTGTCCGGCGGGCAGCCCGTTGGCGACGGCCGTGAGGTCCTTGGGGGCGGTGATGCGGAAGGTGAAGTGCGCCTTGTCCGAGGGGTGGTCGTTGCCCGGGAAGACCCGGTGGGCGGCGTCGGCCTGGTTGGCCATGGCGAGCCCGTCGGCGGTGCGGATCCAGCCGCCGTTGCCCGCGGTTCCGGCCGGGTCGCTGGTGTGCCGGACGGTGATGTTCAGGGGTACGCCCGCGGGGAGGCGGCGGGGGGCCTGGATGACCAGGTCCTCGTTCTTGCTGCCGAAGTCGGCGGCCACCCCGTCGACCTCGACGCCCTGGACGGTGCCCCGGGCGAAGTCGAGGTTGATCCGGTCCAGCGGGGCGGTGGTGCGGGCCGTGATCTTGGTGACGGCGTCCAGGGGCTTGGTGTTGCTGCCGTGGTACGTGAAGGCGATGTCGTACGTGAGGACGTCGTACCCGGGGTTGCCCAGCTCGGGGAAGAGCCGGTCACCGATGCCGAGGGGCTCGGGGTCGGGCAGGGCGGCGGCGGCGACGAGGGAGAGCGACGCGGTGGCCAGGAGGGCGGCCCGCAGGCGGCGGGAGAGGAGCGGCATGGACTACCGCTATCAGCGCCGGGCGCCCTCCCGGTGGTGCCGCGCGCCGCACCACCCGAACGGGGCGGGCCCCCGGGCCGCTCCGGTGACGGTCAGCCGGTGGCGGCCGGGTGCTGGGCGCGGCTGACGTCGTAGACCCCGGCGACCTCGCGCATGGCCCGCATCAGGGCGGGCAGCCCGGCGGCGTCGGGGAGCTGGAGGGTGTAGGTGTGCCGGACGCGCTGTTCGCTGGGCGGTTCGACGGTGGCGGAGACGATGGCCGCGTCGGCCGTGGCGATGGCCTCGGTGAGGTCGGCCAGCAGCCGGGGCCGTCCGAAGGACTCCGCGACGAGGGTGACCCGGCAGCCCGCGGCGTCGCTCCCGCCGTCCTCGTCGCGCCAGCGGGCCGCGACGGGGGCGCGGCCGATCTCCCGCATCCGGGCGACGGCGGGGCACTCCAGGCGGTGCACGGTGACGGCGCCGCCCCGGACGACGAAGCCGACCACCTCGTCCGGGGGCACCGGCGTACAGCAGCCCGCCAGCCGGGCCGGGCTCTCCGGGCCGTCGACGACGACGTTGGCCGCGCGGCCCCCGGACCTGGTGCGGGCGGGTGCGGTGGACTGCGGGCCGTCGGCCGCCGGTTCCGTACGGCCGTCGCCGCCGTTCGCTCCCCCGGCCTCCGGGCCGGGGTCGTCGGGGTGGGCGGAGAGCCAGCCGGTGATCGCGATCCGGGCGGCGGGGGTGCGGGCGTGGTCCAGCCACTCGGGGGACGGGCCGGACGCGGTGTCCTGGGCGAGCAGGAGCTGCACGGTGTCCCCGTCGCTGAGGACGGTGCTCAGGGTGGCCAGGCGGCCGTTGACCCGGGCCCCGATGCAGGCGTGCGCCCGCTCCCCGTGCTGGGCGTAGGCGGCGTCGACGCAGCTGGCCCCGGCGGGCAGGCCGAGCGTCCTGCCGTCGGTGCGGAACACGGTGATCTCGCGGTCCTGGGCGAGGTCGGCGCGCAGGGTGGTCCAGAAGGTGTCGGGGTCGGTGGCGGACTCCTGCCAGTCCAGCAGCCGGGAGAGCCAGCCGGGCCGGGTCGGGTCGGCGCGCTCGCCGTCGGAGGGCTCGGCCTGCTGGGGGGCGGTGGCGTCGTGGGCGTACGGGTTGCCGAGGGCGACGACGCCCGCCTCGGCGACCTTGTGCATCCGGTGCGTACGGATGAGGACTTCGGCGACGGCGCCCCCGGGGCCGACGACGGCGGTGTGCAGCGACTGGTACAGGTTGAACTTGGGGGCGGCGATGAAGTCCTTGAACTCGGAGACCACCGGGGTGAAGCAGGTGTGCAGCTCACCGAGGACGGCGTAGCAGTCGGCGTCCTCGCCGACCAGGACGAGCAGCCGGCCGAAGTCGGTGGGGCGCAGCTCGCCGCGTTTCCTGCGGACCCGGTGCACGGAGACGAAGTGGCGCGGCCGGATGAGGACTTCGGCGCCGATGCCCGCTTCCCGCAGGGTGGTACGTACGTTGTCGGCGATGGCGGACAGGGGGTCCTCGCCGCCCGTGGCACCGGCGATGAGGGCGCGGGTCTCCTCGTACCCCTCGGGGTCCAGGATGGCGAAGACCAGGTCCTCCAGCTCGGTCTTGAGCGCCTGTACGCCGAGCCGTTCGGCCAGCGGGATGAGGACGTCCCGGGTGACCTTGGCGATCCGGGCCTGTTTCTCGGGGCGCATCACGGTGAGGGTGCGCATGTTGTGCAGCCGGTCGGCCAGTTTGATCGACATGACCCGGACGTCGTTGCCGGTGGCGACGAGCATCTTGCGGAAGGTCTCCGGCTCGGCGGCGGCGCCGTAGTCGACCTTCTCCAGCTTGGTGACGCCGTCGACGAGATAGCAGACCTCCTCGCCGAACTGCTCCCGCACCTGATCGAGCGTCACCTCGGTGTCCTCGACGGTGTCGTGGAGGAGGGAGGCGGTCAGGGTGGTGGTCTCGGCGCCGAGCTCGGCGAGGATCAGGGTGACGGCCAGCGGGTGGGTGATGTACGGCTCGCCGCTCTTGCGCATCTGGCCCCGGTGCGAGGACTCCGCGAGGACGTAGGCGCGGTGGAGGATGCCCAGGTCGGCGTCGGGGTGGTGGGCGCGGTGCGCATCGGCGACATGGCCGATGGCATCGGGCAGCCGGTCGCGGGGGACGGGGCCGAGCAGCGCCACCCGGCCCAGTCTGCGCAGATCGATCCTGGGCCGGCTCCGCCTGCGGGGCGGGGCGGCGGGATCGGCGGCCTCTGCACTCATGGGGCACCTCCGGCGACGTCGACCGGCGGTGGGGAGAGGCGGACGCTTCTCCGGGCCGGTGCTTGATGCTATCGACCCCACCACGTGGCGCAGTCCGGCTCTCGCCCAGCGTGAAACGGATCACCCATTCGAGCGAAGCTCCGACCGACCACGGTTTCGAACGGGGAGCCGCTCGGCGGTCGGCCGGTCACGGTCCGGTCAAGCGCAGGGCCACGGACCGCTCGGTGGTCGGCCGGTCCGTCGCCCGGCGGTCAGCCCCTCGCCGCTTCGAGCCACGCCGGGTCGATGGTGCCCTCGGCGACGATCACGGCGGCGCCGGTCATGTCGACCGCCCCGTCCGGGTGCTCGGTGATGGTCAGGGTGCCGCCGGGGAGGTCCACCCGGTACGTCACGGGGAGGCCGGTCACCGCCGGGTCCGTGCCGTCCCGGCGGGCGGCGGCGACGGCCACCGCGCAGGCGCCGGTACCGCAGGAGCGGGTCTCGCCGGAGCCGCGCTCGTGGACGCGCATGGCGACGTGGCGCGGGCCCCGGTCGACCACGAACTCGACGTTGACACCCTCGGGGTAGACCGTCGCGGGGCTGACCGGAGGGGCCGAGAGGAGGTCTCCGGCGTGGGCGAGGTCCTCGACGAAGGCGACGGCGTGCGGGTTGCCCATGTTGACGTTGCGGGAGGGCCAGCTGCGCTCCCCGACGGCGACCGTGCCGCTCTCCTCGGGCAGCAGGGCGCGCCCCATGGAGACGGTGATGTCGCCGTCCTTGGCGATGTGGACCTGCTTGACGCCGCCCCGGGTGGCGACGGCGAGCCCGCCCTGCTCGACCAGGCCCGCACGCTGGAGGTGGTGGGCGAAGACGCGCACCCCGTTGCCGCACATCTCGGCGATGGAGCCGTCCGCGTTGCGGTAGTCCATGAACCACTCGGCCTCGGCGGCCATGTCCCGGGCCTCGGGGTGGGCGGCGGAGCGGACGACGTGCAGCAGGCCGTCCCCGCCGATACCGGCCCGGCGGTCGCAGATCTGCGCGACGACGGAGGCGGGCAGCGTGAGGGCGTTGTCCGGGTCGGGGACGATCACGAAGTCGTTCTCGGTGCCGTGACCCTTGAGGAAGGCGATCTGCGAAGTGCTCACAGGGCAACTGTACGAGCCGCCACCGACAGCCCGCGAAACCGGACCCGGACCGCGAGGAGGGTGGGGGGTCAGCGCAGCCGGGCGACGCGCCAGACGGCGAGGGCGACGAGCCCGGCGCCCATGGTCACGTAGAGGGCGATCACACGCCAGTCGGGGCGGTCGCCCGAGCCCCGGGCAGGCAGGCCGGGCCAGGTGTGGCCGACGCGGCGGGCGGCCATCATGCCCCAGCCTGCCGCGCAGCCGCTGATCAGGAGCCCGAGCATGGCGACGACGGCACCGCCGTCACCGAACTCGAAGGCGAGCGGGAAGGCGAACATCAGGGAGCCGACGGCGGCCAGCATGACGATGGGCGCGAGCTGCCAGATCCGCAGTCTGCGGGCGGGCCTGAGCTCGACCTCGACCTCGGGGGCCACGTCCTGCTCGTCGGGCCCGTCGGGGCTCAGCCGCCCCGCGCTCTGCCGCGGCGGCGGTACGTCGTGCTGCTCCGTGTCGCGAGGGCCGGCCTCCATCGCCACGCGCCCTCCCAACTCGGACTGCACTGGTGGATCGATGCTCGATGATGGCACGGTCACGGGCGCCGAATTGACGGGCGGAGCGTCCCGATGCCATCACGTGATCAGGCTGTGACCGCTCGTTCGATCAACGTCAGCGCCCGGTGCGGGAGTTCCTCCCGGTCACGGTGTCCGCCACCCAGCCACCGGACGCGCGGGTCGCGGCGGAACCAGGAGTCCTGCCGACGGGCGAAGCGCTTGGTGGCGCGTACGGTCTCGGCCCGCGCCTCCTCCTCCGTGCACTCCCCCGCGAGCGCCGCGAGGACCTGCTGGTAGCCGAGGGCCCGTGAGGCGGTCAGGCCGTCGCGCAGCCCGGCGGCCTCCAGGTCGCGCACCTCGTCCACGAGGCCGGCCTCCCACATCCGGTCGACGCGCAGGGCGATGCGCTCGTCGAGCTCGGGGCGGTCCACGTCGACGCCGATCTGCACGGCCTCGTAGACCGGCTCGTCGCCGGGGAGGTTGGCGGTGAAGGGCTTGCCGGTGATCTCGATGACTTCGAGGGCGCGGACGATGCGGCGGCCGTTGCTCGCGAGGATGGACCGGGCGGCCTCGGGGTCCTCGGTGGCCAGGCGCCGGTGCAGGAAGCCGGAGCCCTCCTCGGCCAGCTCCTGTTCGAGCCGGGCGCGCACCCCCGGGTCCGTACCGGGGAACTCCAGGGCGTCGATGGCGCCCTTCACGTACAGCCCGGAGCCGCCGACGAGGATCGGCGTACGGCCCTCGGCGAGCAGCCGGTCGATCTCCAGCCGGGCGAGGCGCTGGTACTCGGCGACGCTGGCGGCCTGGGTGACGTCCCAGATGTCCAGCAGGTGGTGCGGGACGCCCGCGCGCTCGGCGGGTGTCATCTTCGCCGTACCGATGTCCATGCCCCGGTAGAGCTGCATGGAGTCGGCGTTGACCACCTCACCGCCGAGTTTCCGGGCGAGGAAGACCCCCAGATCGGATTTGCCGGCCGCGGTGGGGCCGACGACGGTGATGACGCGGGGGGCGGAAGCGGGAGGTGTCACCGGGACAGTCTCCCAAACCTCAGGACGGCGACCGTACGCCGTACGGCGAGTGAAGTCGGCAGGACGCGACAGGTGACGGACAATGGGAGGCGGGAGAACGCTCCCGCAGACCGTCCTCACTGCACGGAAGGTGACCCAATGGGGTTCCTGGACAACCTGAAGGCCAAGCTGGGACCGGCCAAGGAAAAGGTCGGCGACCTCGCGCAGCAGCACGGGGACAAGATCGGGCAGGGGCTCGACAAGGCCGCGCGCACGGTCGACGAGAAGACCAAGGGCAAGTACAGCGACAAGATCGATTCCGGTACGCGCAAGGCAAAGGAAGCCGTCGACAAGCTGGGCCAGAAGGACGACGGCACTCCTGGCACTCCCGGCACCACGCCTCCCCCTCCGCCGCCCGCTTCCTGACCCGGCGGCGGCAGGGCTTGGCCGACGGCGGCCCCGGAACTCTCCGGGGCCGCCGTCGGCCTGTTCGGTTCAGGACCAGGCGGCGACGGTGTAGCCGACCCCGTAGGGCGCGTCCTCGTACAGGAGCCGTCCGCCGAGGCCCGCGCCCCGTGCGGCGCCGCTGAGCAGCTGCCAGGGGGCCCGGCCGGCCGCCTTCAGTTCGTACGCGAGGGTCTCGTCCAGGGCGTCGAGTGCGGCGAGGTCCGCCGTACCCAGCGCCTCGGTGGCCCGGGCGTCGAAGGTCTCGGCCCGCTCGTCCAGGTAGCCGGGCGCCTTGAGGGTGCGGCAGGCGCTGCCGTCGCCCATGACCAGGAGCGCGACGCGGTCGGCGCGGGCGGCCAGCTCCTGTCCGGCCCGCGCGCACGCGGCGGCGGGGCTGCGTTCGTCGACGGCGAGCCCCTCGACCGCCGCGCCCGGGGTGCCCGCCCAGCGGGCCCGGTCCAGCAGCCACGCGCCGACGGCGAGGGAACCGGGCAGGGGTGGTTCCGTGGCGGCCTGGGCCGCCTCCGGGCCCAGGGTGACGTCGAGGCCGACGCCGAAGCCCCGGAACGAGCCGTGCGCGCCCGCCGGGTAGCTCCCCGCGGTCCGGCCGTCCCCCGGCCCGACGACCACGAGCAGATCGGGGCGGGAGGCAGCGAGCACCCCCACCGCGTCCAGGCACGCGGCGCGTGCCGGGTCGAGTTCGGGCGCGGCCCCGGCGGCGACCTCGGGCACCAGGAGCGGCGGACAGGGGCACACGGCGGCGGCGACAAGCATGCCGGTCAGCGTACTGGGCAGGGGGACAGCCCACCGCGCCCCCGTACGGCGAGGGCAGCTCGCGCCACCCCGGCCCGGCCGACGGCCCGCCGCCCACGATCACTCCGACCCGGCTGGCGATCCATCGCCCCCGGTCACCCGGCCCGGCGGTCCGTCACCCTCGGGCACCCTGCCCGGCTGGCGATCCATCGCTCACGGTCACCCGGCCCGGCGTTCCTCGCACCCGGCCACCCCCGCCCGCCCGGCGGCCCGCCGCCCCCGTACGGTCAGCCGATCCCGCAGGCCGGTGCCGCGGCGGCCGGGAGCGGGGCCGGGGCGCCGATCGTGGGGAGGCCGAGCATCACTCCGGACGGCTTGGCGGCGGCTGCCGTGGTGCGCTTCTCCCAGGCGTCGCCCGCGCGGGTGGCCCGTACCGCGAGCGGGGTGCCCTCGGCGAGCAGGTGGTGCGGGGCGGCGTAGGTGATCTCGACGGTCACCACGTCACCGGGGCGCACGGGCTGCTCGGGCTGGGTGAAGTGGACCAGGCGGTTGTCGGGGGCCCGGCCGGAGAGGCGCTGGGTGGCGCCGTCCTTGCGGCCCTCGCCCTCGGCGACCATGACCTCCAGGGTGCGGCCGACCTGCTTCTTGTTCTCGTCCCAGGAGATCTGCTCCTGGAGGGCGGACAGCCGCATGTACCGCTCCTGCACGACCTCCTTGGGGATCTGCCCGTCCATGTCGGCGGCCGGGGTCCCGGGGCGCTTGGAGTACTGGAAGGTGAACGCGTTGGCGAAACGGGCCTCGCGGACCGCGTGCATCGTCTGCTCGAAGTCCTCCTCGGTCTCGCCGGGGAAGCCCACGATGATGTCGGTGGAGATGGCGGCGTCGGGCATCGCGGCGCGCACCTTCTCGATGATGCCGAGGAAGCGCTCCTGGCGGTAGGAGCGACGCATCGCCTTCAGTACGCGGTCGGAACCGGACTGCATCGGCATGTGGAGCTGCGGCATCACATTGGGCGTCTCGGCCATGGCGGCGATGACGTCGTCGGTGAAGTCGCGGGGGTGCGGCGAGGTAAAGCGGACGCGCTCCAGGCCCTCGATCTTCCCGCAGGCGCGCAGCAGCTTGGAGAACGCCTCACGGTCGCCGATGTCGGAGCCGTACGCGTTGACGTTCTGGCCGAGCAGGGTGATCTCGGACACGCCCTCGGCGACCAGGGCCTCGATCTCGGCCAGGATGTCGCCGGTGCGGCGGTCCTTCTCCTTGCCGCGCAGCGCCGGGACGATGCAGAAGGTGCAGGTGTTGTTGCAGCCGACGGAGATGGAGACCCACGCGGCGTAGGCGGACTCGCGGCGGGTCGGCAGCGTGGAGGGGAACGCCTCCAGGGATTCGGCGATCTCGATCTGCGCCTCCTCCTGGATACGGGCGCGCTCCAGCAGCACGGGCAGCTTGCCGATGTTGTGCGTACCGAAGACGACGTCCACCCAGGGGGCGCGTTTGACGATGGTGTCGCGGTCCTTCTGGGCGAGGCAGCCGCCGACGGCGATCTGCATCCCGGGGCGCCTGGTCTTCATCGGGGCGAGGCGGCCGAGGTTGCCGTAGAGCTTGTTGTCGGCGTTCTCCCGCACCGCGCAGGTGTTGAAGACGACGACGTCGGCGTCGCCGTCGGCCCCTTCGGGGGCCCGTACGTAACCGGCGTCCTCCAGGAGGCCCGACAGCCGTTCGGAGTCGTGGACGTTCATCTGGCACCCGTAGGTGCGCACCTCGTAGCTCTTCTGGACGTCCACTGCTTCGCTCCGGTTGCCGCTGCTCATGTGACCAGGGTAGGCGGTTGCCGGGCACACCCTCCCCCGGCCCGGTCCGCCCTCGCGGCCGGGCCTGGTCAGGGCGGCGGTGAGCTGGCAGGATCGCGCGCATGCTCCGCGCCCCCTCCCGATCCGGCCGACGCCTCGCCCTCCAGACGGGCGCCGCGCTCACGGTCGTGCTCGGGCTGCTCGCGTGGTGGCTCCTTCCTCTGGGCGAACAGACCCCGAGCGGGACGCTGACCTTCTCCACGGGGGTGCCGAGCGGGGTCTACCAGCGGTACGGGGAACGGCTGGAAGGCGCCCTTGCCAAGGACATGCCGGAGGTCTCGATAAGGCTCCGCAACAGCGAGGGGTCCCAGCAGAACCTCGCGCGGGTGGCGGCGGGGGAGGCGGACTTCACCATCGCCACCGCCGACGCCGTGGCCACCTATCTGCGGGACGGCAAGCCCGGAGCCCACCGGCTGCGGGGCATGGTGCGGCTGTACGACGACTACGTCCAGCTGGTCGTCCCGCGCGGCTCCGACATCGACAGGGTCGCCGATCTGCGGGGCAAGCGGGTCGGCGTCGGCCAGGAGGGCTCCGGGGTCCGGCTGGTCGCGGACCGGCTCATGAAGGCCGCGGGCATCGACCCGGCGCGGGATGTGACCGCGGTGTCGGCGGGGATCGACACCATGCCGGACCGGCTGGTCGACAGGGAGCTCGACGCCTTCTTCTGGTCCGGCGGGCTGCCGACCGGGGCGGTGCAGATGCTGTCGGAGCGCTATCCGGTGCGGCTGATCCCGCTGGAGGCCGGTCTGATCAGGAAGCTCCAGTCCCAGGGCGGCTCCGCCCGCTACTACCGGTCGGCCCTGATGCCCGCCGACGCCTACCGCCACGCCCAGCAGGGCCAGGCGGTGCCCACGGTGGCCGTCGCCAATCTGCTCATCACCACGGACCGTACCGATCCGGCCATGACCGAGGCTTTCACCCGGACCGTGATCAACAGCCGGGACCGGATCGGGCGCGAGGTGCACGCGGCGCAGCTGGTGGACCTGCGCACGGCGATCTACACGGACCCGCTGGACGTGCACGAGGGCGCGAGGAACTACTACCGCTCGGTCAAGCCCTGACCGGGCACCACCGCCGCCCGGTCACGCCCTGAGCCGGTTGTTCTCCCCCGGGGCCGCCGCCCCGGGCCTCACGGGACGGGTGGCAGGTCGCGCGGCACCGAGACGGTGACCCGCAGGCCGTGCGGCTCGTGCTGTTCGTACGTGATCGAGCCGCCGCCCGCCGCGAGCAGCACGCGGGAGATGGAGAGCCCCAGCCCCGACCCGCTCACGTTCTGGTGGCGGGTGGAGCGCCAGAAGCGGTCCCCGACGCGTTCCAGCTCCTGTTCGGTGAGGCCGGGCCCCCGGTCGGCGACCACCACGGTCGTCGCGGCGGCTCCCGGGGTGACCGTGACCCGTACGTCCTCTCCGGCCGGCGTGAACTTCAGGGCGTTGTCGATGACCGCGTCCAGCGCGCTGGAGAGGGCGACGGGGTCGGCCCAGGCGGTGGCGGCCGGGGCCCCGTCCTGGACCAGGCGCACGCCCTTGCCGTCCGCCATCGGGCGCCAGGAGGCGACGCGCTCGGCGGTCAGCGGGACGATGTCGATCAGCTGGAGGTCCGCCTCGGCGTGCTCGGCCAGCGCCAGGTCGAGGAGGTCGTCCAGGACCCGGGCCAGCCGCTTGCCCTCGGTGCGTACGGCGGCGATCTCCTCGTTGCCCTCGGGCAGCTCCAGGGCGAGGAGCTCGATACGCAGCAGCAGCGCGGCGAGCGGGTTGCGCAGCTGGTGGGAGGCGTCGGCGACGAAGGCGCGCTGCTGCTCCAGCACGTCCTCGACGTTGTCGGCCATCTCGTTGAAGGACCGGGCCAGACGTCTCAGCTCGGGCGGCCCCCCGGCGGCGGCGACCCGGGAGCGCATCCGGCCGACGGCGATGTCGTGGGTGGCCGCGTCCAGGACCCGTACCGGCAGCAGCACCCAGCCGGTGAGCCGGACGGCGGCACCGACCGCGACCAGCATGGCGAGGGCCTCGCCGAGGGCGATCAGCAGCCAGGTCCGGAGGATGCGGGAGCGCATCTCGTCGGTGGGCGAGTCGATGACGACCACGGCGACGACGTCGCCGTCCCGCACGACGGGCGAGGCGACGACGACGCGGCCCCGCTGCCAGGGCCAGACCTGCGGGGGGTCGTGCGAACGGCGGCCGAGCAGCGCCTCGTTGAAGGCGGTGCGCCCCGCCCCCGTCTCGGGCAGCGTCCAGGTCTGCGGCGCCTTCGCCAGGGCCTGGTCGTTGCGGTGGAAGATACCGGCCCGGATGCCGTAGACCGCGGCGTAGACCTCCAGGTCGGTGGCGAGCGTCTGACGGCGCTCGTCGTTGGCCGGGACGGTGTCGGTGATGGACTGGGCGAGGGCAGCGAAGCGGGCGGTGTCGTCGATCCGGTCGATGACCAGGCGCTGCTGCTCGGCGGCGGCCACGCTCACGGCGAGCGGGAGGCCGAGGGTGAGCAGGACGGCCGCCATCAGCGTGATGAGCAGCGGAAGGAGACGGGCGCGCACCGGGGACGTACCCGCCCGTTACGCGGACGGCGGGACGAGCCGGTAGCCGACGCCCCGCACGGTCTCGATGAGGGCGGGCAGCCGCAGCTTGGAGCGCAGGGAGGCGACGTGCACCTCCAGCGTGCGCCCGGTCCCCTCCCAGCTGGTGCGCCAGACCTCGCTGATGATCTGTTCCCGGCGGAAGACCACGCCGGGGCGTTGCGCGAGGAGCGCCAGGAGGTCGAACTCCTTGCGGGTGAGCTGGACTTCGGTGTCGTCGACGCTGACGCGCCGGGTGGGCAGCTCGATCCGTACGGGCCCCAGGCGCAGGGCGGCGACGGGGGTCGGGGCGGTGTCCTCGCCGCTGGTGGTGCGCCGGGCGACGGCGTGGATGCGGGCGAGCAGTTCGCCGGTGTCGTAGGGCTTCACGACGTAGTCGTCGGCGCCGAGGTTGAGGCCGTGGATGCGCGAGCGCACGTCGGCGCGGGCGGTCACCATGATGACCGGGGTCGCGGTGCGCTTGCGGATCTTGCCGCAGACCTCGTAGCCGTCCTGGTCGGGCAGGCCGAGGTCGAGGAGGATCACCCCGAAGGGCTCCTTCTCGGCGGGCAGGAGGGCGCGCAGGGCCTCCTCGCCGTTGCGGGCGTGCACGACCTTGAACCCGTGCCGGGCGAGCACGGCGGACAGGGCCGCCGCGACATGGTCGTCGTCCTCGACGAGCAGCAGTCTCATGGCCCTCCTCTCCGTCTCCCCGGGCCGTGGGGTACCGCCCGGACCCATTGACGTAACCGGTCTCGTTCATGACGCCGTCGCACGGCGTCACGGAGCGGTATCCGATGTTCCGCGCCGCTTCTTGTGGAAGGTCCCCGGGGAGACTTTCCGTTCAGCGGTGCTTCATGTTCATTTCCCGCACAGGGCATCCACGCCGATGACCGGTATGCCAGTCAAGGGGCTGCCGGTTACAGCGGGGTTTCCGTTATGCACCCGGTACGCCCCGGCGCCGTTCGTGGCGTCCCCTTCACGCGGAGTGTCCGGTTGCCGCCGGATCGTTATGCTCAATTTCCGCTCAGATGTAATGACGCTGGTCGCACCGCGTCATTAGTGTCCTTGGAACCCGAGGAGGACGGAGCAAGAAGCCGATGAGCGGAGTTTCAGTGACCAAGGCCGCCGAGGACGCCGCGCCCGCGGGAGACGACCTTGTCGTACTGAGCAACGTCAACAAGCACTTCGGCGCGCTGCATGTGCTCCAGGACATCGACCTGACCATCGCCCGTGGCGAGGTCGTGGTTGTCATCGGGCCCTCCGGGTCCGGGAAGTCCACGCTGTGCCGCACGATCAACCGCTTGGAGACGATCGATTCGGGCGCGATCTCGATCGACGGCAAGCCCCTGCCCCAGGAGGGCAAGGAGCTGGCCCGGCTGCGCGCCGACGTGGGCATGGTCTTCCAGTCGTTCAATCTCTTCGCACACAAGACGGTGCTGGAGAACGTCATGCTGGGCCAGGTCAAGGTCCGCAAGACGGACAAGAAGGCCGCGGAGGAGAAGGCCCGGGCCCTGCTCGACCGTGTGGGCGTCGGGGCGCAGGCCGAGAAGTACCCGGCACAGCTCTCCGGGGGCCAGCAGCAACGCGTCGCGATCGCGCGGGCGTTGGCGATGGACCCGAAGGTCATGCTCTTCGACGAGCCCACGTCGGCTCTCGACCCGGAGATGATCAACGAGGTTCTCGAGGTCATGCAGCAGCTGGCCCGGGACGGGATGACGATGATCGTCGTCACCCACGAGATGGGCTTCGCCCGTTCGGCCGCCAACCGCGTGGTGTTCATGGCGGACGGAAAGATCGTCGAAGAGGCCACGCCCGAGCAGTTCTTCAGCAATCCGCGCAGCGACCGGGCCAAGGACTTCCTGTCGAAGATCCTTCACCACTGACGTCGGCCTTTCACCCCTGGCGTCGATGCCTTCACCACCGGCATCCGGCGGCACCACCGACGTCCGACGACTGACGACAACGACCCACGGCATAAGGAAACTCACATGAAGCTCCGCAAGTCGGCCGCCGTCGCGGCCATCGCCGTCCTCGCCCTGACCGCGACCGCGTGTGGTGGCAAGGAGGGGTCCGCCGGTGACAAACCGGGCGGCGGCAAGGACGGCGCCGAGGCCCCCGCGCTGCCCACGTACACCGCCGCCAAGGACGTCACCCTGGACTCGCCGGTCTTCAAGAATGCGAAGCAGCGCGGCAAGCTGATCATCGGCGCCAAGGCCGACCAGCCCTACCTCGGCTTCGAGGACCAGTCGACCAGGGAGCGCTCCGGCTTCGACATCGAGATCGCCAAGATGATCGCGGCGGACCTCGGTTTCACGGACAAGCAGATCGAGTGGAAGACCGTCGACTCCGGCGTCCGTGAGACGGCCATCTCCAAGGCCCAGGTCGACTACTACGTCGGCACGTACACGATCAACGACGAGCGCAAGAAGCAGGTCGGCTTCGCCGGTCCGTACTACAAGGCCGGCGCGGACCTCCTGGTGCGCAAGGACGACGACTCGATCACCGGCAAGGACTCGGTGAAGGGCAAGAAGGTCTGCTCGATCGTCGGTTCCACGCCGCTCCAGGAGATCAAGAAGCCCGAGTACGGCGCGAGCGTCGTCGAGCTGGCCAAGTACTCCGACTGCGTGCAGCAGCTGCTGACCAAGCAGATCGACGCCGTCACCACGGACGACTCGATCCTCAAGGGTTACGCCGCCGCCAACTCCGGCAAGCTCAAGGTCGTCGGCAAGCCGTTCACCGAGGAGCCCTACGGTGTCGGCCTGGACAAGGACGACAAGGTGCTGCGCGAGGCCATCAACACCTCGCTGGAGAACCGCGTCAAGGACGGCACGTACAAGAAGATCTACGAGGCCACTCTGGGCCTGTCCGGCGCGGACTACATCGACCCGCCGGCCCTCGAGCGCTACTGACACCGTCGGCCCGCCACGGCCGATATCCGTCACCGACGCACCCCGTGTGACTCAGGCGTCCCGTACGCCGCCGCCCGCCCCATGGGCACGGCGGACGTACGGGGCGCCCCTTCCCCTGCCCTGATGCCGCTGACCGCCGACGCGGAGACCTCATGAACGTACTGCTCGACAATTTCCCAGAGTTCCGCGACGGCTTCATAGGAACCGTGTCGATCACCGCCGTCAGCTCGGTTATCGCCCTGGTACTCGGTGTCGTCATCGCCGGTTTCCGGGTCTCGCCGGTGCCGCCGCTGCGGTACTTCGGCACGGCCTGGGTGACGCTGATGCGCAACACCCCCCTGACGCTGCTCTTCCTCATCTTCTTCTTCGTCGTGCCGGAGATCCTCTTCCCGGGGATGAGCCCGTTCGTCCTCGGCTCGCTGGCCCTCGGCTTCTACACCTCCTCGTTCGTCTGCGAGGCGGTCCGCTCCGGCATCAACACCGTGCCGCTGGGGCAGGCCGAGGCCGCCCGCTCGATCGGTATGACGTTCGCCCAGACCCTGCGCATCGTGGTGTTCCCCCAGGCGACCCGGACCGTCATCCCGCCGATGAGCAGCATCTTCATCGCGCTCACCAAGAACTCCGCGATCGCCGGCGCCTTCAGCAACACCGAACTCTTCGGCTGGCAGAAGCTGATGAGCGACCAGGGGTACGCGATCATCCCCGTCTTCATCTGGGTGGCCCTCGGCTACCTGGTCGTCACGTTTACCATCAGCGGCCTCTTCCGGCTGCTGGAGCGTCGCATGGAGGTCGCCCGATGAGCGCCAGCGTTCTCTACGACGCCCCGGGTCCCAAGGCCGTCGTCCGCAACCGGATCTACGCCGTCGTCGGCACCCTCGTCATCGCGGCCCTGATCGGCGTCAGCGTGCTGCGGCTGGCCGACAAGGGCCATCTGGCCCCCGAGATGTGGGACATCTTCAACTACGCGGGCATCCGGCAGAACATCGCCGACGCCCTCGTCGCCACCCTCAAGGCGTTCGGTCTGGCCGCGATCGGCTCGCTCGTCCTCGGTGTGGTGCTCGCGGTGGGCCGCCTCTCCGACCACAAGCCGGTCCGCTGGGCGGCGACCACCTTCATCGAGCTGTTCCGCTCGCTCCCGCTGCTCATCACGATCTACGCGATCTGGGTCGGCTTCCTCACCGACCACTCGATGTGGGCGCTGGCCGCGGGTCTCTCCGTCTACAACGGCTGTGTCCAGGCCGAGGTGCTGCGCGCCGGCGTCAACGCCGTTCCCCGGGGCCAGAGCGAGGCCGCGTACGCGCTCGGCATGAGCAAGACGCAGGTCATGGTCACCGTCCTGATGCCGCAGGCCATCCGGTCGATGCTGCCGACGATCATCAGCCAGCTCGTGGTGACCCTCAAGGACACCTCGCTCGGCTTCATCATCCTGTACCCGGAGCTGCTCCAGACCGCGCGGCTGATCGCCTCCAACACGCAGGTGAACGGCCAGTACCCGTACGTCTCGACGATCGCCGTCATCGGCACGATCTACATCGTGCTCTGTCTGCTGCTCTCGTCGCTGGCCACCTGGATCGAGAAGCGCGGCCGCCGCGCCAAGACCGGCATCGCGGTAGCGCCGGCCGTCCAGGCCCCCGGGACCATCGACGCGACGGCCGGCACGTTCGGCACGAACGCCGACGGTGCGGGGGGCGCAGGGGGCGCAGGCGCCGCGACCGACGGTGCCGGTGGGGCCGGAGTGGCGAAGGACTGACCCTCACCGGTCTCTCCCGGCGGAAGCATTCGAGGCAGCGGCGCACGCGTCGCTGCCTCGGTCACTTGACGCAAGCACCCCCAATGGGTTGCATACGTTCTGTGATCACGCACCCGGCTTCGACTGCCACGTTCCGCTTGACCGTACGGGCCGGAGGAGACGCGCCGTGGACCCGGTGATCGTCGTCGGCGCCGGACCCGTCGGTCTGACGCTGTCGCTGGCCCTGGCCGCCCAGGGCGTCCCGAGCGTGCTCCTCGACGAGGGGCCCGGGACGGAGGAAGCACGTCTCGCCCGCACGGTCGTGCTGCGTGAGGACACCGCCGACCTCGTGGCGCGCCTCGGCGCCGCCCCCCTGGAGAAGGACGGGCTGCGGTGGAGCGGCTGGCGCTCGATGCGCCGGAAGCAGCTGGTCCGTGACGTGCCGCTGGGGACGGGGTCCGGGGGCTTCGGTGACGGTTCCGGGGACGCCGGTGGCTTCGGTGGCTCCCGTGGGTTCAGTGACTCCGGCGGTTTCGGTGACGACGACGCCCCGCTCCTCCCGGCGCCCCTCCACATCCCGCAGCACTCGCTGGCGGAGGCCCTGCGCGCGGCGGTCGCGGCGGCGCCGCTGGTGAAGCTGGTCCCGCTCAGCCGCGTCGACACCCTGGAGCAGGACCCCGACGGCGTCACGGTCCACACCAAGGAGCCCCGTTCGACCTGGTGGCGGGGCAGCTACCTGGTCGGCTGCGACGGTGCCCGGTCGACCGTGCGCAAGCTGCTGGACATCAGGTTCCCCGGCCGTACGGCGGTGGAGCGGCACGCCGTCGCCGCGCTGCGGGCCGAACTGCCCTGGCCGGGCGAGGCCGTGCTGCACCGGCAGCCGCCGTGGCGCACCGGGGGCGCCGAGGTCGGGGCCCGGCCGCTGCCGGACGGGGTCTGGCGGCTGGACTGGCTGCTCCCGCCGCGCGGTGAGCTGGTCACCCCGGACGCCCTGATCACCCGGGTCCGGGACACCCTGGCCGGCTGGTGCGGCGAGACCCCGCCGTACGAGCTCCTCGACACCGGCGTCCACACGCTGCACCACCGCCTCGCCCGGCGCTGGCGGGTGCGGCGGGCCTTCCTGGCGGGCGACGCGGCGCATCTGCTGGGGGCGCTCGGCACCCAGGGCCTGGACGAGGGCATCCGGGACGCCGAGAACCTGGCCTGGAAGCTCGCCCACGCCTGGCACCACGGCGGCGCCGACCTGCTGCTCGACAGCTACCAGGCCGAACGCCGGGCAGCGGTGGCCGCCCGGCTGCGCGCCGCCGACCAGTCCCTGCCGATACTGCGGGGCGGCGGAGGGCTGCGGACGCTGGTCCCGGGCGCCGTCCGGGGCCATGACACCCTGCTCGCCGACGGCCACCTGGGCCGCGGCGCCCTGGGTGCGCCCCCTTCGTACTCGCACTCCCCCCTCGCACCACCGCACACCGAGGCGCACACGACGGTGGGTACGCCCCCCGGTGCGCCGGTCGCCGATGTACGGGTGACGGCACCGGACGGCACGGCGGTACGGCTCCGGGAGCGGCTCGGGCAGGGGCATCCGCTGGTGATCCTGGTGGCGCCCGGGACCGGGGTGTGGGACCGGCGGCACTGGCTGACCGCCGGCATCATGCCGCGCCTGGTGGACGCCGTGGAGGCGCTGCCGGTCACGGCGGAACTGCTGGTCACGGAGAGCTACCCGGGCGCGTCGGCCCACACCGTCCTGCTGGTACGGCCCGACGGGCACCTGGTGGCCGCCTTCGCGGGCGTACGGCCCGCGGAGCTGCTCACGGCGGCGCGGGCGGCCCTGGGCGGGGGCCACCGGGGGGCGACGGCGGAGGACACGGCTCCGGACGGTACGGCTCCGGGGGCCGCCGATCCGAAGGGTACGGCTCCGGACGGCGCGGGGAGCGGGGCGGGGAGCGGGTCCGGGAAGAAGCGCGGCGACGGGAAGGGGCGCGGAGGCGGGCGGGGGGCGGCGCGCGCACAGGAGCCGCGCGACCGGGTTCACGCCGACCGGACCGCCGGGATCAATTGACCGTCACGGGCGCACATGGTGTACTCCAGATCATGACCGACACCGATGTGCGCCTGTGGCGGAGGGTCCATATGGACCTCGTCCGTTACGCGGGCTGCGTGTGTCGTCCGTCCTGCTGAATCGCCCTCTTCTGCCGGTCCGTGCTGTTCTCCGCACGGCCGGGATCTCGCGCGAACCCTCAGGACGGTCCCTGTGTCTTCCCCCTCCCCCGCCGTACCCACGGCTGCCCCCGTACCCTCGCCCACTGCTCCGGCCGGGGCGGGCGCCCCGGTTGCGCCCGGTGGCGTTCCGGCTGCGTCCGGTACTTCAGCTACTTCAGCCGCGTCCGGTGCTTCGGCTGTGTCCGGTCCCGTTGTTTCCGCGCGGGTCGGCTCCGCCCGTGCCGCCGCCTCCGGTCCGACGGTCGCGGAGCTGCTCGACTTCGTACGCCGCACCGCGGAGGACCTCGACCTCATCGCCTCCCTCCCCCTCGATCCGGAGGGCCGCACCTGGGTCCGGCTCGAGGGGCCCGGCGGCAGCGAGGCATGGCTGATCGGCTGGCCTCCGGGGTCCGGGACGGGCTGGCACGACCACGCCGACTCGGTCGGCGCCTTCACCACTGCGGCGGGCACCCTCAAGGAGCACTCACTGGCGGTGCGGCTGCCCACCGACGGCTGGAAGACCCTGGAGCTGAACGACGGGGTGGACCGGTCACGGGAGCTGGCGGCCGGTCAGGGGCGGGCCTTCGGGCAGAACCACGTGCACGAGGTCCTGAACGAGTCCGACAGCGTGCACGCCGTCTCCGTCCACGCGTACTACCCGCCGCTGCCGCTGATCCGCAGGTTCAGCCGTACCGGTGCGGTGCTCCGCCTGGAGCAGACCGAACGCCCGGAGGACTGGCAGTGAGCGGTCACAGGGGCGAGGGCGGGGGCGAACGCGTGGGGATCGACGAGCTGCTGGAGCGGGTCCGGGCCGGTTACGACCGGATCGGCCCGCACGAGGCCGCCGAGGCCGCGACGGAGGGGGCGCTGCTGGTGGACATCCGCTACGCGGCCCTCCGGGACCGGGACGGGCTCATCCCCGGCGCGCTCGTCGTGGAGCGCAACGAACTGGAGTGGCGGCTCGATCCGCAGGGCAGCCACCGTGCCGCCGAGGCGGTGAGCCACGATCTGCCGGTGGTCGTCATCTGCAACGAGGGGTACGCCTCCAGCCTCGCGGTGGCATCGCTGCGCCAACTCGGACTGCACCGGTCCACCGATCTGATCGGCGGCTTCCAGGCTTGGCGCTCGGCGGGACTCCCGGTACTCCCGGCCGCCGAGGCCGACAGCTGATGCCCGGCTGGCGAGGGAGGGGGCGGCCACGGGCGTGACGTGGCCGCCCCCTCCCTCACTCCCCGCTCACCTCTGAAGTTCCTTCCTCAGGTCCATTTCTGAGCGAGACACACCCGAACGCCGCATTCCAGTAGAGCCATCGCCGTGCGCGACCGACATTCGCCTCATACCGAGGTCGAAATGTACGGAGATGACGCACTTATGGCGATCACTGCCCTCACCCCCGACCAGCTCGACGCCCAGGCGTCCCGGCTGCACGACACACAGGCGTGGCAGCAGATCGTCTCGGGGTGGGAAAGCAGCGCCCCCGAACCCTCCGCGGCGGTACGCACGGAGGCGGCTCCCGCGCAGCTCCCGGCGTCGGCACCGGACGGCCCTGCCGACTGGCGGAGCCTGCTGTCCGTCCCGGTCGACCGGCTCATCGACGACTCGCTGCGGGCGCTGCCTGCGGCTCCTCCGGCCGAGCGCCCGCTCCCCGGCCGGCTGGGGGCCGTACTGCCCGACCGTGTCCATGCCTGGCGGCGGGTCGGACAGGCCGATGTGAGGCCCTCCGTCCACCTAGGCTACGCACGGCGGATTCTGGTGGAGTGGGGCTGGCAGAACACCCCGTACCGGCTGCGCAACGCCCGTGGCGCCCGCTGCGTCTGTGGCGCCCTGCTCACGGCGCACCGGCTCGGCTACGGCTCCCCCGCCACCGTGGACCGGGCCGGTGCCTGGCTGATCACCGAGCTCCGCGCCCAGGGGTGGCCAGGATTGATCGGCCCCTGGAACCGCCTCCCGGGCCGCACCGCCGCGGACGCGCTGGCCCTCGTCGACCGCGCCGCCCGCCGCGCCGCCCTGGCCGGACACTGACCGGCGGAGCCCCGGCCGCTCCCCCGCCGCACCGCACCGCCTTCCTCCTCGGAAAGGCTCCCCCCAGGAGAAGCCCCCTGGAACGCCCCCTCAGAACGGCTCGTCCAGACCCTCCGTGTCCTCGCCCTCCTCCTCCAGCGCCTGGCGCACCACCCGCAGGGCCATGCCCTCCCCGTACCCCTTGCGGGCGAGCATCCCGGCCAGACGGCGCAGCCGCTTGTCGCGGTCCAGGCCCCGGGTGGAGCGGAGCTTGCGGGCCACCAGCTCCCGGGCCGTCTCCTCCTCCCGGTCGGCGTCGAGCCGGCCGACCGCGTCGTCGATCACGGACGGGTCGACGCCCTTCGTACGCAGCTCACGGGCGAGGGCGCGGCGGGCGAGCCCCCGGCCGTGGTGCCGGGACTCCACCCATGCCCCGGCGAAGGCCGCGTCATCGATCAGTCCGACATCCTCGAAGCGCGCGAGGACTTCCTCGGCGGCCTCGTCCGGGATCTCCCGCTTGCGCAGGGCGTCCGCGAGCTGCTTGCGCGTTCTCGGTGTCCCGGTGAGCAGGCGCAGACAGATGTTGCGCGCCTGCTCGACCGGGTCGCGGGACTCCCCCTGGTCCCGCTGGTCACGCGGCTCCCCCCGCTCGGCCCTCGACGAGGAGGGGGAACCGCTGCTCCTGGTGCCGGAGCGGGCACGGCGGCCCGCCCCTTCGCCGAACCCGGCGCCCGTGCCCCCGTACGAGCGGCGTCCGGGCCGTGCCCCGCGACCGGCCCCCGGCCCGGAGGCGGACCCTTCGGGGGGCCCGCCGTCGGATTCGGGGCCGGCGCCGGGCTCCATGGGGCCGTCCGGCCACTCCGTACGACGCGTCACGGCCTAGCTCTTGGCCGCCGCGGTCTTGGCCGACTTCGCCTTGGTGGCCGTGGCGGTCACCGGCTTCGCCGCACCGTCCGCCGTCGCTCCGGCGGCCGCCGCTCCTTCCGCGCCCGGCTCGGCGGACTCGGCGTCCGGCCGGACGCCGACACCCAGCTTCTCCAGGATCTTCTTCTCGATCTCGTTGGCGAGATCGGGGTTGTCCTTGAGGAAGTTGCGGGCGTTCTCCTTGCCCTGGCCGAGCTGGTCGCCCTCGTACGTGTACCAGGCGCCGGCCTTGCGGACGAAGCCGTGCTCCACGCCCATGTCGATCAGCCCGCCCTCGCGGCTGATGCCCTGGCCGTAGAGGATGTCGAACTCGGCCTGCTTGAAGGGCGGGGCGACCTTGTTCTTGACGACCTTGACGCGGGTGCGGTTGCCGACGGCGTCGGTGCCGTCCTTGAGCGTCTCGATCCGGCGGATGTCCAGGCGCACCGAGGCGTAGAACTTCAGCGCCCGGCCACCGGTCGTGGTCTCCGGGGAGCCGAACATCACGCCGATCTTCTCGCGGAGCTGGTTGATGAAGATGGCCGTGGTCTTGGACTGGTTGAGCGCGCTGGTGATCTTGCGGAGGGCCTGGCTCATCAGACGGGCCTGGAGACCCACGTGCGAGTCGCCCATCTCGCCCTCGATCTCCGCACGGGGCACCAAGGCCGCGACGGAGTCGATGACGATCAGGTCCAGGGCGCCGGAGCGGACCAGCATGTCGGTGATCTCGAGCGCCTGCTCACCGTTGTCCGGCTGGGACAGGATGAGGTTCTCGATGTCGACGCCGAGCTTCTTGGCGTACTCGGGGTCGAGGGCGTGCTCGGCGTCGATGAACGCCACCGAGCCGCCGGCCTTCTGCGCGTTCGCCACGGCGTGCAGCGTCAGCGTCGTCTTGCCGGAGGACTCCGGCCCGTACACCTCCACCACACGGCCGCGCGGCAGGCCGCCGACGCCGAGGGCGACATCGAGGGCGGTCGATCCCGTGGGGATGACCTCGACGGGCTCGTTGGGCCGCTCGCCGAGGCGCATCACCGCGCCCTTGCCGAACTGTCGTTCAATCTGTGCGAGTGCGGCGTCCAACGCCTTCTCGCGGTCGGTTCCTGCCATGGGTTCCACCCGATTTGCTTGAGTCGATCGCTTCACGTCAAAGACGCTAACCCCTGCCACTGACAATGGGCCTCGACGTCCTCCCGGCCTGTGGACAACTCCACGGTCGGGCCCGGAAAAACCCGGCCGAAATCCATGAGAATGGATGTTCGATTTTGGTGTCAAGCGCACCACGCGGGGCGGAGCGGTCGGACGACCCTGGGTCCGGCCGGGCCGGAACGGTTGGGTACACCTACGCATTGTTCGACCCGACCCCCTGCCTCGATTCTTCCTGAGGCGGCGGTGGCTCCGCCCTCGTGCATCTGCCGGCCCCCCAACGATCGGCATCCGCCGTACGAGGTCGACACCCCATCGTCCGGAGCCTCCGCCGTGCTCCTTCCTTCGCCCGCGCCTGGTGTCCGCCGTGCGCGGGCCCCGCCGGACCCGAGCCGGTCCGGCCAACCCCTCAGGAGGAATCGCATGGTGTCTCAAGCTGCGGTGTGGCGTGTCGCCGCTGCCGCGTGTGCCGTCGGCGCACTGATCGCCGGTGCCGGTACGGCCGGGGCGGCGCCCACGCCCCCGCCCGCCGAAGGCCGCATCCTGGGCGCCGACCGCGCGGGCGCGGTGGCGGGCTCGTACATCGTCACCTTCAAGGACTCGGTGGCGCGGGCGGATGTCGGCAAGGTGGCGAAGTCCCTGGCCGGACGGCACGGCGGGAAGATCGGCCACACCTACACCGCCGCGCTGCGCGGGTTCTCCGTGAAGCTGGACGAGGAGCAGGCCAGGCGGCTGGCCGCCGACCCATCCATAGCCCGCGTGGAGGCCGACGGGGTCGCGTACGCCCTGGGCACCCAGAACGACCCGACCTGGGGCCTGGACCGCATCGACCAGCGCGACCTGCCGGGCGACCGGAAGTTCACGTACCCCAACACGGCCTCCGATGTGACGGCCTATGTGCTCGACACCGGGATACGCACCTCGCACCGGGACTTCGGCGGCCGGGCGGTCAGCGGCTACGACTTCATAGACAACGATTCCGTCGCCCAGGACTGCAACGGGCACGGCACACATGTGGCGGGCACGGTCGGCGGCGCGACCTACGGCGTGGCCAAGGCCGTGAAGCTGGTGGGCGTACGGGTCCTGAACTGCCAGGGCACCTCCGGCTCCACCTGGGCCCCGGTGCTGGCCGGTATCGACTGGGTGACGAAGAACGCGGTGAAGCCCGCGGTCGCGAACATGAGCATCGGCGGCGGACGGACGTCCTCGGTGGACGACGCGCTGGCCAAGTCGATCGCCTCCGGCGTCACTTACGTCGTCGCCGCCGGGAACGACGGGGCCAACGCCTGCAACACCTCTCCGGCGGCCGTGCCGAGCGCGGTGACGGTCGGCGCCACCGACAGCCGTGACGCCCGGTCGATCTGGCCGAGCGGCAAGTCCTCCAACCACGGCACCTGCCTGGACCTGTTCGGCCCCGGCTCCGACGTCGTCTCCGCCTCCCACCTCAACGACACCGGCTCCCGCTCCGACGGCGGCACCTCGATGGCCGCCCCGCACGTGGCGGGCGCCGCGGCCCTGCTGCTCTCCGCCAACCCGTCCTGGACGCCCAAGCAGGTCCACGACCGGCTGATCGCCGACGCCACCCCGAACAAGGTGACGGACGCGAGGACCGGTTCGCCCAACCGCCTGCTGTACGTCCCGAACGACGGCGACACCACGCCGCCGCCCTCGGGCAGGACCTTCGAGAACACCACCGGCTACCCGATCCGCGACAACGCGACCGTCGAGTCGCCCATCGCCGTGAGCGGCATCACGGGCAACGCGCCCGCGACGCTCTCCGTCACGGTCGACATCCGGCACACCTTCCGCGGTGACCTGCGGGTCGACCTCGTCGCCCCCGACGGCGGTGTCTTCCGGCTCAAGGACTACAACGCCAACGACAGCGCCGACGACGTGCGCGGGACCTTCACCGTGAACGCCTCCGCCAAACCCGCCAACGGCACCTGGAAGCTGCGGGTGAGCGACAACTGGGTCAACGACACCGGCACGCTGAACTCCTGGTCGCTGAAGTTCTGACGGGGGCCGGGCCGGGAGCGCTCCCGAAGTGCCGGGAAGTACCGGCTTGCTCCTGGGAACCCCTGGGAGCGCCCCTCCGGACTCCCGGAACACCCCACCGAACTGCCGGTGATCCACGTCCCGGACGAACCCTGGTGGATCACCGGCACAACCGGCCGGTGGGACCTCTCCGCGAACCTCACCGGCCGGACGGGGGGCGTCTGCGGCGCCCGCACACGCGCCGCAGGCGTCACTCCTCTTTCCACGGCCGTCGCGAGGAGCCATCATGAGGCCGCCGGGCGGTCCGGCCGAGCGGCCCGCCCGTGCTGCCGACGCTGCCCACGGGTGCGGAAGGAAGCCGTGATCGCCGACCCGCCGACCTCGACCCCGGGCGTCCTGATCGGACGCTCCGCGCTCCTGGACGACCTGCGCCCGAAGCTCGACCACCGGCCCGCCGTCGTGGTGATCACCGGGGAGGCGGGGGTGGGGAAGAGCCGTCTGGTACGTGAACTCCTCCGCCGGACACCGTCACCGGACGCCCCAGGGACACTGGCTTCCCCAGGGCCACTGGCCGCCTCGGGACCTCCCGCTCCACCAGGACCACCGGCTGCTCCGGGGCCCCTCGCTCCACCGGGACCACTGGCCGCTCCGGGGCCCTTTGCCTCCACCGGCCCACCGGCTTCCGCAGCGGCCGTGGATTCCGGGGCCGCCGTGGATTCCACACGCACCGTCACCCTGCTCGCCCGCTGCCGGGAGTCGGACGACCCGGCCCCGTTCGCACCGATCGTCGAGGCACTGAGCCGCTGCCGCCCCCTCCCGGCGGACCTGACGCCGGTCACCGGGGCCCTGCGCGGGCTGCTGCCGGAACTCGCGGACCTTCTCCCGCCCGCACCGCCTTCTTTGGACGATCCGCGCGCCGAACACCACCGTGTCCTGCGGGCCCTGTGCGCGTTGACGGCCGCCCTGGGGAGGGTCGTTCTGGCCGTGGAGGACCTTCAGTGGGCCGACGCGTCCACCTGCGCCTTCCTCCGTACCGTCATCGCCGACCCGCCGCCGCACCTCGGGCTCGTGCTCACCGCGCGCAGCCCCACAGCGCCCCATACCGACGTGGAGGGCGGCGGCGGTCTCCCCTTCGCGCTGTGCCCACCAACCCATGTGTCGTGGGCCGAGCGGCACCTCGTACCGCTGTCGGTGACGGAGACCGGCACGCTGGCGGCCCACCTGCTGGGCACGGAGGCGGTACCGGAGGAGTTCGCCGACCGGCTGCACCGGTGGACGGGCGGCCTGCCGTACGTGGTCGAGGAGGTGCTGCGCGAGTGGCCCGGCTCCGGGGCGGGGGCGGCGGGAATGCCGGAGCCGCCTCTGCCCGCGGCCGTGCGCCGGGGGGTCATGGAGCGGCTGCGTCGCCTTCCTTCGGACGCGCGGCGCGTGGTGGCCGCCGCAGCGGTTCTCGACGGCCCCGCCTCCGTACCCCTGCTGGGGGCCGTCGCGGGGCTGGACGAGCGGGAGGCCCGTCGTGCGCTCACCGCGGCGCTGAAAGAAGGCGTCGTCCGGGCGGCGGACGGCACCTACGTCTTCCCTTACGGCTTGGCGCTCCGGGCGGCGTACGAGGCGGTCGCCGAACCGGAACGGCCCGTACTGCACCTGCGTGCGGCGCGGGTCATGGCCCGGCGGACCAGCCCCCTGCCCCTGGTGCGGATCGCCGAGCACTACCGGCGCGCCGGGCGCCGTACGCAGGCGGTGCGGTATCTGGAGGCGGCCGCGGACCGGGCGGCCGGGGGCGGGGACGCCGGTACGGCCACCGCCCACTACCTGGACGCCCTGCGCGGCGGCCCCCCGGCCGTCGTCCGCGACCGGATCGCGCTGAAGCTGGCCCGTGTCGCGCTGAACGCCCGGCCCGGACCGCAGGTGCCCGCGGCCCTGCGGCAGGTGCTCGACCAGCGCTCCCTGGGCCCCGGGCCGAGCGGCGAGATCCGCCTGCTCCTGGGCCTGCTGCTGCGCAACCAGTCGGGTTCCGGGCTGGAGGCGCTGGAGGAGATAGCGCGTGCCGTGCCCGATCTCCTCGCCGTGTCGACGGGGCAGGCCGCCCGGGCGCTGGCGATCATCGCGATCCCCTCCCTCAAGGGCTGGCCGGTCGGCGAGCACCGGCGTCTGCTGGCCGAGGCGGAGCGGCTGCTGCCCCGGGTGGACGAGGCGGACCTGCGTTCGGCCGTGCTGGCCAACCGCGCCACCGCCCTGGCCCTGATGGGCGACCCCTCGGCCCGGGAAGCGGTGGACGATCTGCCCGACGCCCTCACCGTCGAGGCGGCGGCACGGGTGCACGCCAATCTGGCGGGTGCCGCGACCGCCCTGGGCCACCCGGAGCGGGCCCGCGCCTTCCAGGACCGTGCGTGGCGGGCGGTCCGGACGAACCACGCCCCGTACCTGGAGGCGTTCGTCGAGACCACAGACATGCTCGCGGCCTTCACGGCCGGCCGGTGGGCGGGGCTGCTGGAGCGGGCCGAGCGCGCCGAGGAGCAGTACCGGGACGTCCCCGACTTCCACGCGGAGGCCCTCCTGATCTGCGGGCTGCTGCGCCTGCACGCCAAGGGGCAGACGGATGTGGCGCGCCGCCTCCTGGAGCAGGCCGTCCGTACGACCGCCCTGGACACTGGCATCGTGCTGACCTCCGCGGCGGCCGCCGCCGTACGGGTCCACCTGGCCGCCGACCGGCCCGCACAGGCCGTCCAGGCGATGGAGGGGGCCCTGCGCCACCTCCGCCGTACCGGGGCGTGGGTGTGGGCGACGGCCCTCGCGCCACCGGCCGTGGAGGCGCTGCTCCGGTACGGCCGCCCCGAGGAGGCCCACCGCCTCGTCACGGAGCTGGACGAGGGCACCACCGCCCGGGACGCACCGGCCGCCCGGGCCGCCCTGCTGACCTGCCGGGCGCTGCTCACCCCCGTGGCCGCGCCGGAGTCCGGGGCCGAGGGCACCGATCCGCTGTACGCGGCCGCGACGGACGCCTGGTCGGCCCTGGAGCGGCCCTATGAAGCCGCGTACGTAAAAGAAGCGCGGGGTTTCCGGCTGCTGGCCGCCGGAGCGGCGGACGGCCGCGCCGTACTGCACGAGGCGATCGCGGCCTACCAGGACATCGACGCCGTATGGGATGTGCTGCGGTGTCAGCGCGGGCTGCGGGAACACGGCCTGGTCACCGCCCGCAGGCCCGGGGCGCTGGGGTACGGCGACCATCTCTCGCCCCGGGAGCGGGCGGTGGCCCGGCTGGCCGCGCTCGGCCTGTCGAACCGTGAGATAGCCCGCGAGCTGGTCCTCTCGCACCGGACGGTCGAGCACCATGTGGCGCGGGCGCTGCGGAAGCTGGGGGTGTCGTCCCGTACCGAGATCGGCTCGCAGCACGGACTCTGACGGAACGCGTGCTCCTGTGCCCTGTCACAAGAAGAAGACGGCTACAAGAAGACGACAGCTTCGCGGTCACAGCGGAGCGACGGTCTGCGCACGCGGAAGTACCGTCCTACATTTGGCGATATGGGACCCTCTATGACACCGGAAGCGCCCGGCAGTGAGCCCGGTGCGGGCTCCGACCTCGCCGGGCGGGTGGCGCTCGTCGCGGGAGGCACCCGTGGGGCAGGGCGCGGGATCGCCGTCCAGCTCGGCGCCGCCGGGGCGACCGTGTACGTCACGGGCCGTACGAGCGGCTCCGAGCGCTCCGAGATGGACCGGCCCGAGACGATCGGGGAGACGGCGGCCCTGGTCGACGCGGCGGGCGGCCGGGGGATCGCCGTGCGGGTCGACCATCTGGTCCCCGACCAGGTCAGCGCGCTCGTGGCCCGTATCTCGGGTGAGCAGGGAGCCCTGCACATCCTGGTGAACGACATCTGGGGCGCCGAGATCGAGTGGAACAGGACGGTGTGGGAGTCCTCGCTCGACACCGGGCTGCGCACGCTGCGGCTGGCCGTCGACACCCATGCCATCACCAGCCACTTCGCGCTGCCGCTGCTGATCGAGACCCCCGGCGGGCTGGTCGTCGAGATGACCGACGGGACCGACGAGTACAACGCGGCCAACTACCGCGTGTCCTTCTTTTACGACCTGGCGAAGGCCGCCGTGAACCGGATGGCTTTCGCGCTCGCCCATGAGCTCGCGCCGCACGACGCGACCGCCGTGGCGCTCACCCCCGGCTGGCTGCGCTCCGAGGCGATGCTCCAGGCCCACGGTGTCACCGAGGCAACCTGGCGTGACGCGATCGCGCACGCGCCCCACTTCGCGATCTCGGAGTCCCCCGCCTATGTGGGCCGGGCGGTCGCCGCTCTCGCCCGTGACCCGGAGGTGGCGCGCTGGAACGGGCAGTCGCTCTCCAGCGGGCAGCTCGCCCGGGTGTACGGCTTCACCGATGTGGACGGAAGCAGGCCCGATGCCTGGCGGTATCTGACGGAGGTCCAGGACCGGGGGCTGCCCGCCGACGTCACGGGCTACCGCTGACCGACGGCCGTCGTACTCCACTGCGGGCGCCCTGCCCCCTGAGCGCCGGACCGGGGCGGGCCGGAACAGCGCCGGGCCGGGCCGGGAGGGCGTCGGCCCGCCGCTCAGGAGCTCCGGCCGGGGCCGCCGCCCAGTGCCCGGCGTATCCGGGTGAGGGCCGAATCCCCGCGCCTGGGGCGGGGGCCACCGTGCACCCTGGGGTCGTCGGTGACGTCGTACCGCTTCACGTAGGCCCCCAGGAACGCCTGGAGCGTGGCGACCGCGGGGATGGCGATCAGCGCGCCGACGGCTCCCAGCAGCGCCGTCCCCGCGACCACCGAACCGAACGCGACCGCCGGATGGATGTCGACGGTCTTGGCGGTCAGCTTGGGCTGGAGGACGTAGTTCTCGAACTGCTGATAGACGACGACAAAGCCCAGCACCCACAGCGCGTACCAGGGGTTGACCGTGAACGCGATCAGCATCGGCAGGGCGCCCGCCAGATACGTGCCGATGGTGGGGATGAACTGCGAGACGAGTCCGACCCAGACCGCGAGCGCCGGGGCGTAGGGCACGCCGAGGACGACCAGCAGGATGTAGTGCGCGACGCCGGAGATCAGTGCCATCAGTCCGCGCGAGTAGATGTATCCGCCGGTCTTGTCGACCGCGATCTCCCAGGCGCGCAGCACTTCGGTCTGCCGGGCGGGCGGCAGTACGGAGCAGAGCGCGCGGCGCAGCCGGGGGCCGTCGGCCGCGAAGTAGAAGGAGAACAGGAAGATCGTCAGCAGCCGGAAGAGTCCGCCCAGGACCGTGGTGGAGACGTCGAGGACCCCCGTGGCACTGTTCTGGACGTACCTCTGGAGCCAGTCGGAGTGCAGCAGGCTGTCCTGGACCTGGACCCGTGAGAGATCGGTGCGGAAGGTCTGGTTGATCCAGTTGATCACCGAGTCGATGTACTTGGGGAAGTCGTCGACCATGTCGAGGATCTGTCCCGCGAGCATCGACCCCAGCAGCACGACGAACCCGGCGCTGAAGATCATCAGACCGATGAAGACGAGGAAGGTGGCCAGCCCCCGGCGCATTCCGCGGGCCGACATCCGGCCCACCGCGGGCTCGATGGCGAGCGCGAGGAAGAACGCGATCAGCACATTGGTCAGCAACCCGATGAGCTGGTCGAACGCCCAGCTGCCGAGCTGGAAGCAGGCGTAGAGCGCCAGGGCGAGCACCATCGCGCGCGGCAGCCAGCCCGGCATCCGGGCGGGTGCCGGGCCCGACGGCGGCGCCGGGGGCCCGGTGGGCGGGGTGGCGGGCGGCTGGGCGGAAACGGTCTCGTCTGTCGATGACACGGGACAAGTCTCGCCTACGCCACTGACAGCCCGTCCCCCGGCCGGTCGGCCGGGGCGGGCGGCTCAGCGCTTGTCGGCGGGGATATCCATGGCCGTGCAGACCGCACGCCAGACGTCCTTGGCGTCCCAGCCGGAGTCCAGCGCCTCGTGCACCGTACGGCCACCGAGTTCGGCCATCACATGGTCCCTGGCGAAGGAGTCCGCGTACACGGCACCGAAGTGGTCCGCCATCCGCTCCCAGAAAATCGTCAACCGCATGCCATCAGTATCGCGCTCCTGAGAGTGCAGCCGGTCCGCCGGGCATGTGCCGGGGCCCCATTCCCCTCTACGGTCGGTCCATGGCTGGAACCGGAGCACATCCCCTCGCCCGCGCCGAGCACTTCATCTGGCTCACGGCACGCGTCCTCGAACAGCGGAGGTTCGCCCACCGCTTCCTCGACGGCGCCCGGGACCCCGTCGAGACGGCGCTCGCCGCCTACCGCAACGAGGACGGCGGCTACGCCCACGCGCTGGAGCCGGATCTGCGCGGCCCGGTCAGCCAGCCGCTGCACACGGCCCACGCGCTCAGCGTCCTCGATTCGATCGGCCGCTGCGACGGACTGCGTGTGGAGCGGATCTGCCGCTATCTGAGCGACGTGTCGACCAAAGAAGGCGCGCTTCCCGCGCTGCTTCCTTCACAGCGCGGATATCCCGCCGCACCGTTCGTCCCCGTGGTCGACGACCCCCCGGCCGAACTGCTCGCGACCGGTCCGATCGTCGGACTGCTGCACCGCAACGAGGTCTGGCACGCCTGGCTGTTCCGGGCGACCGACTTCTGCTGGAGCGCCGTCGACGCCCTGGAGCAGTCGCACCCCTACGAGATCGAGGCCGCGATCGCCTTCCTGGACGGGGTGCCGGACCGGGCGCGCGCCGAGCGGGCGGCGGACCGGCTCGGCCGGCTGGTGCGCGGCCAACGGCTCGCGGTGCTCGATCCGTCCCGGCGGGCGGAGTACCCGGTGGCGCCGGGCTACGCGCCGGACGAGCACCACTTCCCGCACGACTACGCCCGTACGCCCGAATCACTGGCGCGCCGCTGGTTCACCGACGAGGAGCTGGAGCGCTCGCTGGCCCATCTGGCGGCCGAGCAGCGGGAGGACGGCGGCTGGCCGGTGAACTGGCGGCAGTGGGCGCCGGGCACCGCCCTGGAGGGGCGCCCCCTGGTGACGCTCAGGGCCCTGGAGACGTTACGGGCCTACGGCCGTCTCCCCGCCTGACCACCGGCCCGGGCCGCCGCCCGCTCAGCCGAGCGCGCGGACACCCGCCGTGACCGCCACGGCCGCGCCGACGACCACCAGGAAGGGGGCGCGCAGAACGAGTGCGAACGCCGCGGCGGCGAGTCCGGCGGCCCGGGCGTCGAGGACGAGGTGCTGCCCGTCGCCGAAGGTCTGCTGAGCGGTGAGGGCCGCCAGCAGCGCCACCGGCAGCAGGGTCGCCATGCGCCGTACGAGGGGGCGCTCCAGCACTCCGGCGGGGACCAGCAGACCCGCGTACTTGGCGAGGTAGCAGCCCGCGGCGGTCAGTCCGATGGCTATCCAGACGTTCATGAGTCCCGCCCGCCCTTCTTCTCCGTCGTCTCTTTCTTCTCCGTCGTCGCCGTCTTCTCCGTCGCCTTCTTCTGCGCAGCCGTGTCCTTCTGTATGGCCCTCTCCTCCTGTGCGGCCGCGCCGGGCCCCTTCTTGCGCCGTCCCATCAGGAAGAGGACGACGGGCGCCGCGAGCGCGGACAGCAGGACCGGCACACCGGCCGGCAGGACGGGCAGCAGCGTCAGGGCCAGCAGGACGGCGAGAGCCGCGGTGACGCGTTCGGTGGTGCTCTTGAGCATCGGTGCGAGCAGCGCGAGGAAGACGGCCGGACTGGCCGCGTCCAGGCCCCAGACGTCGGTGTCGCCCAGCGCCTCGGCGCCCATCGCACCCACCAGGGTGGTCAGGTTCCACAGCACGTAGAGGGTGAGCCCGGTGACCGTGAAGCCGATGCGGGCGGCCCGCCGGGTGGGCTGGGCCACGGTGACCGCGGTCGTCTCGTCGATCACCCAGTGGGCGGCGAAGGGGCGCACCGCGCGCGGAAGGGCCAGCAGCTGCGAGAGCCGCAGGCCGTAGAAGGCGTTGCGGACGCCCAGGAAGAACGCCCCGGCCGCCGCCGTGTACGGGTTGCCGCCCGCCGCCAGCGCGCCGACCAGGGCGAACTGCGAGGCGCCGGTGAAGACCAAGAGGCTCAGGGCACAGATCTGGAGCAGGCTGAGCCCGGACCCGGCGGCGGTGACCCCGAAGGCGAAGCCGGAGAGCCCGACGGCGATGCCGACGCCGAGCGCGTCCCGGACGACGGCCGCGTCCGGCTTGTCGGGCCGCTGAGGCGGGGCGTCCGGGGCCACCGCGCCCGGCGGCCCGGCGGACAGGACACCGGTCGCGCCGATGCTCTCTGGGGGTGCTGTCTGTTCTGCCACCCGCCGCACGTTACGGGGACGGCCCGGACCCGGTCTTGTACGTTCTTGCACGCCCGCTGCGCCTTCAGGCGCCCGCGCTCCCGCGTCGTCCTCCGGAGGCGGGCCGCCCGCGCCGGTACACACCCCGCTCGCGCTGGTACGCGCCGGGCGGTACCCCCACGATCCGGGTGAAGTGCCGGTTGAGGTGCGGCTGATCGGTGAAGCCGACGGCGGTCGCGGCCTCGGCGGGGGCGGTGCCCGCGTCGAGCAGCCGACGGGCCCGCCGGACCCGGGCGTCCGTGAGCCAGGTGTGGGGCGGCATCCCGTACTCCTTCTTGAAGGCCCGCAGCAACGCGAACGGGCTGGTGCCCAGCTCGGCGGCGAGCGCCTCCAGCGTGGGCGGCGCGGCCATCCGCCCCTCCAGCACCGCACGGGCCCGCTCCACGTCCCGCGCGCCTCCGGCCCGGGGCGTCACGCTGGGCAGCGGGCTGCCGTGCCGGTCGAGGAGGCGGACGACCAGGACCCGCAGCAGACTGTCGGCGGCCAGCGCGTTGCCCTCCTCGGCGGCCCGGTGCACCTGGGTGATCAGCCGGGCGGCGTGCGGATCGGTCACACGGGTCTCGGCGAAGCCCACCGTGCCGCGCAGGGGCGTCACCTCGGCCGCGATGCCGTTGATCACCTGGGCGGAGGGGTAGAGCGTGTCGTACGCCCAGCCCTCGGGCCGTCCGGGGCGGGCGGTGTGCGGCACCTCCGGGTTGATCATCACGACGGTGCCGGGGGTCGCGTGGATCGTGCCGCCGGGCACCCCCACCTCCTCCACACCGCCGGTGACCGCGCCGAACACGTACCCCTCGTGGCTGTGCCGGGGGAAGGTGTGGCGGACGTACCGGGCGCGCAGGAGATCGAGGTCGGGCAGCTCCGCGTACGTCCAGTGCCGCGCCCACTCCGTCGCCCGACCCGCTCCCGCCATGGAGACATTCTCGCAGGTCCCGGCCGTGCGACGCAGGGCGAGGGGTGGCGGTTCGACGGAGGGCAGGGGGCGGGTTCGACGCAGGGCAGGGGGCAGGTCGACGCAGGGCGAGGGGTGGCTCCGGGCGGTGTCGGGGGCCGTTGTCAGTGGCGGGGTGCACGATGGGGACCATGACCGGTTCCGCTCTCGACGCCTTCTCGCCCGCGACCCGCAGCTGGTTCGCCGGTGCCTTCAGCGCGCCCACCGCCGCGCAGGAGGGTGCCTGGCAGGCCATCGGCGAGGGCAGCGACGTGCTGGTGGTGGCGCCGACCGGCTCCGGCAAGACGCTGGCCGCGTTCCTCGCCTCGCTGGACCGGCTGGCCGCCGGTCCGCCGCCCGCCGAGGCGAAGAAGCGCTGCCGTGTGCTGTACGTGTCCCCGCTCAAGGCGCTGGCGGTCGACGTGGAGCGGAATCTGCGCTCCCCGCTGACCGGTATCCGGCAGGAGTCGGTCCGCCTCGGCCTGCCCGAGCCGGAGGTGCGCGTGGGCATCCGGTCCGGTGACACCCCGCCCGCCGAGCGGCGCTCAATGGTGACCCGGCCGCCGGACATCCTGATCACCACGCCCGAGTCGCTGTTCCTGATGCTCACATCCTCCGCCCGGGACGCGCTCGCGGGCGTCGAGACGGTGATCCTCGACGAGGTGCACGCGGTCGCCGGGACGAAGCGCGGCGCCCATCTCGCGCTCTCCCTGGAGCGCCTGGACGAGCTGCTGCCCCGGCCCGCCCGGCGGATCGGGCTCTCCGCGACGGTCCGGCCGGTCGACGAGGTGGCCCGCTTCCTGTCGCCGCAGCGCAAGGTGGAGATCGTCCAGCCGCCCTCCACGAAGGAGTTCGACCTCTCGGTGGTCGTCCCGGTCGAGGATCTGGGCGAGCTGGGCGGTTCACCGGCCACCGACGGGGACGCCGCCCAGGCGGAGAAGCCCTCGATCTGGCCGCATGTGGAGGAGCGCATCGCGGATCTCGTCCAGTCGCACCGCTCCACCATCGTCTTCGCCAACTCCCGGCGGCTGGCGGAGCGCCTCTGCAACCGGTTGAACGAAATCGCGTACGAGCGTGCCACCGGCACCGCCTTCGACCCGGACAACCCCGCCCCCGCGCTCCCGGAGGCGCACGCCCCCGCCGAGATCATGGCCCAGTCCGGCGCGGGCAAGGGCGCTCCCCCGCTGCTGGCCCGCGCCCACCACGGTTCGGTCTCCAAGGAGCAGCGGGCCCAGGTGGAGGAGGACCTCAAGGCGGGGCGGCTGCCCGCCGTGGTGGCCACCTCCAGCCTGGAGCTCGGCATCGACATGGGCGCGGTCGACCTGGTGGTCCAGGTCGAGTCCCCGCCCTCCGTCGCCTCCGGTCTCCAGCGGGTGGGCCGGGCCGGGCACCAGGTGGGCGCGGTCTCCACCGGAGTGGTCTTCCCGAAGTACCGCGGCGACCTGGTGCAGGCCGCCGTCGTCACCGAGCGGATGCGGACGGGGGCGATCGAGGCGCTGCGCATCCCGTCCAACCCGCTGGACGTCCTCGCCCAGCAGCTGGTCGCCATGGTGGCGCTGGACAGCTGGCAGGCGGACGACCTGCTGGCCCTGGTCCGCCGGGCCGCGCCCTTCGCCTCGCTCCCCGATGCGGCGTTCACGGCCGTGCTCGACATGCTCGCCGGACGCTATCCCTCCGACGCCTTCGCGGAGCTGCGCCCCCGGGTCGTGTGGGACCGCGTCGGCGGTACGGTCACGGGCCGCCCCGGCGCGCAGCGGCTCGCCGTCACCTCGGGCGGCACCATTCCGGACCGGGGCCTCTTCGGGGTCTTCCTGGCCGGGGCCGACCCGAAGAAGGGCGGCGGCCGGGTCGGTGAGCTGGACGAGGAGATGGTCTACGAGTCCCGGGTGGGCGATGTCTTCACCCTGGGCACCACGTCCTGGCGGATCGAGGACATCACCCGGGACCGGGTCCTCGTCTCCCCCGCCCCGGGCGTTCCGGGCAGGCTGCCGTTCTGGAAGGGCGACCAGCTGGGCCGCCCCCTGGAGCTCGGCCGCGCCCTCGGGGCGTTCCTCCGGGAGATCGGCGGGCTCTCCGAGGAGGACGCCCGGCTGCGGCTGCTCGCCGCCGGGCTGGACGCCTGGGCGGCGGACAACATCCTGGCCTATCTGGACGAGCAGCGCCGGGCCTGCGGCCATGTCCCGGACGACCGGACGATCCTGGTCGAGCGGTTCCGGGACGAGCTGGGCGACTGGCGGGTCGTCGTGCACTCCCCCTTCGGCGCCCAGGTGCACGCTCCCTGGGCGCTCGCCCTCTCCGCCCGCCTCGGTGAGCGGTACGGGATGGACGCCCAGGTCATGCACGCCGACGACGGCATCGTGCTGCGGCTCCCCGACGCGGACATGATGGGCCTGGACCTGCTGGACTTCGACGCCCCGCCGGCCACCACGGACGCGGCGGACGGCAGACCGGCCCCGCAGCCCTTCTCGTACGACAGCGAACAGCCCCCCGTCGGTGCCACCGATGTCGTCTTCGACCAGGGCGAGGTCCAGCAGATCGTCACCGACCAGGTCGGTGGCTCGGCGCTGTTCGCCGCCCGCTTCCGCGAGTGCGCGGCGCGCGCCCTGCTGCTGCCCCGGCGCTCCCCCGGCAAGCGCACCCCCCTCTGGCAGCAGCGCCAGCGCGCCTCCCAGCTGCTCCAGGTGGCCTCCGAGTTCGGTTCGTTCCCGATCGTCCTGGAAGCCGTCCGCGAATGCCTCCAGGACGTCTTCGACGTTCCCGGGCTCACGGAGCTGATGGGTGACCTGGAGGCGCGCCGGGTCCGGCTGGTCGAGGTCACCACCCAGGAGCCCTCACCGTTCGCGCGTTCCCTTCTTTTCGGTTACGTCGCGCAGTTCCTGTACGAGGGCGACTCGCCGCTCGCCGAGCGGCGGGCCGCCGCGCTCTCCCTGGACTCCCATCTCCTGGCCGAGCTGCTGGGCCAGGCGGAGCTGCGCGAGCTGCTCGACCCCGAGGTCCTCACCGAGCTGGAGCGGGAGCTCCAGTGGCTCACCGAGGACCGCCGGATCAAGGACGCCGAAGGGGTCGCCGACCTCCTGCGTGTCCTGGGCCCCCTGACCGAGGCCGAGCTGGCCGAGCGGGGCGCCGAGCCCGCCTGGGCGGCGGAGCTCTCGACGGCCCGCCGGGCGATCCGGGTCCGGATCGCCGGGGCCGACCACTGGGCGGCGGTCGAGGACGCGGGGAGACTGCGCGACGCCCTGGGCACCGCGCTCCCGGTCGGGGTGCCCGAGGCGTTCACCGAGCCGGTGAAGGACCCCCTCGGCGACCTCCTCGCCCGCTTCGCCCGGACGCACGGCCCGTTCACCGCCGCCCGGGCCGCCGAGCGGTTCGGGCTCGGCACCGCCGTCACGGACGGCGCCCTGCACCGCCTCGCCGCCTCCGGCCGGACGGTCCAGGGCGAGTTCCATCCGGCGGGCATCGGCCAGGAGTGGTGCGACGCCACGGTGCTGCGCCGGCTCCGCCGCCGTTCGCTGGCCGCGCTCCGCCAGGAGCTGGAGCCGGTGGAGCCCGCCGCGCTCGCCTCCTTCCTCCCGCAGTGGCAGCACTTCGGCTCACACCGTCTCCGGTCCATCGACGGGCTGGCCCGCGCCGTCGAACAGCTCCAGGGAGCGCCCGTTCCCGCCTCCGCCCTGGAGAAGCTGATCCTGCCGAGCCGGGTGATGGGCTACACCCCGGCGATGCTCGACGAGCTGACGACGACGGGCGAGGTGGTCTGGGCCGGGGCCGGAGCGCTGCCCGGCAAGGACGGCTGGATCTCCCTCTACCCCGCCGACAGCGCGCCCCTGCTCCTGCCCGCCCCGCACCCGCTGGAGCTGTCGGCGCTCCACGAGTCCCTGCTCACCGCCCTCTCCGGCGGCTACGGCCTCTTCTTCCGGCAGATCGCCGACCAGGTCCGGGCCACCACTCACCCGGACTGCACCGACCAGCAGCTCGCCGACGCCCTCTGGGAGCTGGCCTGGTCGGGCCGGCTCACCAACGACACCCTCGCCCCGCTCCGCTCGCTGCTCGGCTCGGGCCGGACAGCGGGCTCCACCGCCCACCGCGCCCGGCGCACCGTCCCCCGCGGACGGTACGGCTCCCTCACCGCGGCCGCCCGGCCCGCCTCCCGCACCGGCCCGCCGACGGTCTCGGGCCGCTGGTCCCTGCTGCCCCCACGCGAACCGGAACCGACCCACCGCGCCCACGCCCTGGCCCGCACCCTCCTCGACCGGCACGGCGTGGTGACCCGGGGCGCGGTGCAGGCCGAGGGGGTGGAGGGCGGCTTCTCGGCGACGTACCGCATCCTGGCCGCCTTCGAGGACAGCGGCCAGGCGCGGCGCGGCTATGTGGTGGAGGGTCTGGGGGCCGCCCAGTTCGCGATGGACGGGGCGGTGGACCGGCTGCGGGCAGCCGCCACGGCCCGCGACCGCCGGGACCCGGGCACCGCGCCCCAGGCCCTGGTGCTCGCCGCCGCCGACCCGGCCAACGCGTACGGCGCAGCCCTGCCGTGGCCGGAGTCCCCGGACGGTGCCGGGCACAAGCCGGGCCGCAAGGCGGGGGCGCTGGTGGTCCTCGTCGACGGCGAGCTCACGCTCTACATGGAGCGCGGCGGCAAGTCCCTGCTCGCCTGGCCCTCCGACCCCGAGTCCCCCGCACTCCTGGCGGCGGCCGAGGCCCTGGCCGCCTCCGCCCGCGCCGGGGCGCTCGGCACCGTGACGGTGGAGCGGACGAACGGGGTCTCCGCCCTCACCTCGCCACTGGGCCGGACCCTGGAGGCGGCCGGATTCCTCGCCACCCCGAAGGGGCTGCGCCTGAGAGCCTGAGCCGGGCGGGCGACCCCCGCATACGCGCCCGCCGCCCCGGAGCAGCCCGCTCGCCCCGCCCCGGCAGACCCGGCACACCGCCGCCGTCCACCCCGCCGAAGCACCCCGCGCCCATCATGGAGGTATGCCCGAAGGAGACACCGTCCTACAGACCGCCGCCCGGCTGCACGCAGCACTGGCGGGGCGGGTCCTGACCCACGCCGATCTGCGCGTCCCCCGGTTCGCCACCTCCGACCTGAGCGGCCGTACGGTCCTCGATGTCACCGCACGCGGCAAGCACCTGCTGATCCGCGTCGAGGGCGGGCTGACCCTGCACAGCCACCTCCGGATGGACGGAGCCTGGCGGGTGTACGCACCGGGCGAGCGCTGGCGCGGCGGCCCCGGGCACCAGATCCGCGCCGTCCTGGCCAACACCGACCACACCGCCGTCGGCTACCGCCTGCCCGTGCTCGAACTGCTGCGCACCAGCGAGGAGAGCAGCGCCGTCGGCCACCTCGGGCCGGATCTGCTGGGCCCGGACTGGGACCCCGGCCTCGCCGTGGAACGGCTCCTCGCCGCCCCCGACCGCCCCCTCGGAGAAGCTCTGCTGGACCAGCGCAACCTCGCGGGCATCGGCAATGTCTACAAATGCGAGCTATGCTTCCTGGCCCGCGTCACGCCCTGGCTCCCCGTGAGCGCCCTCCCCGACGGGACCCTCCCCCGGCTGGTCGCCCTGGCCCACCGGCTCCTCGACGCCAACCGGTTCCGCCCCACCCGCACCACCACGATCCGCGCCGAACGCCGCCCCCACCCGAGCACGCCGCCCCCACAGAGGCCCCTCCCGCCTCTCCGGGTGCAGGAACCCCTGTACGTCTACGGCCGGGCCCGCCGCCCCTGTCTGCGCTGCGGCACCCCGATCCGGAAAGCCGACCAGGACGACCGGCCCACGTACTGGTGCCCGGCCTGCCAGTCGGGCCCGGTGCCCCCGGTCCCGTAAAGCTCCGCAGACCCCGCAAAGCCCCCGCACACCAATTGACGGACCGTCAGATATGGCCGTACGGTCCCGTCATGCCCCTCACCGCGCGCGACGCGTACGACCTCACGGGCCGCTCCGCGTTCGTCACCGGCGCGGCGAGCGGTATCGGCCGGGCGAGCGCCGTACTCCTCGCCGAGGCCGGGGCCACGGTCCACTGCGCCGACCGCGACGGGACGGGCCTGCGCAGGACGTACGAGATGATCACGAGCGCGGGCGGCACGGCCCGCACCCACCCGCTCGACGTCACCGACCGGGACAGGGTCCGGGCTGCCGTGAGAGCGGCGGGAGAGCTCGACATTCTGGTCGCCGTCGCCGGGATCATGCACACCAGCAGCGTCCTGGAGACCGAGGACGACGACCTGGACCGGGTGCTGGCGGTCAATTTCAAGGGGGTGCTGTACGCCTGCCAGGAGGTGGCGCGCTCCATGATCGCCCGCTCCGCACCCGGTTCACTGGTCACGATGGCGTCCGGCGCCGTGGACTCCGCGAGCGCGGGCCTGCTCTGCTACAGCGCGGCGAAGGCGGCCGTGGTCCAGCTCACCAGGACGCTCGCCACCGAGCTGGGCCCTCACGCCATACGGGTGAACGCGGTCGCGCCGGGCTGGATACGTACGCCGATGACCGGCCGGCACGGAGCCGAGCAGCAGCAACGGGCGGAAGCCACGATGGCCCGGATCTCTCCCCTCGGACGGGTCGGTGAACCCGAGGAGGTCGCCCACACCGTGCTGCACCTGGCGTCCGACGCGTCGGCCTTCACCACCGGCCAGATCCTCCGCCCGAACGGCGGCGTCGCCATGCCCTGGTGATCCCGGAGCGGCGCAGCCACGCCCCGGCAAACCCCTCCGACCGCATCCGCCCCTCCGCCCCCTCCAACGCCGTTCCCCTCTCCGCCCCCTCCAGCCCCGCCCAGCTCTCCGGCCCCTCCACCCCAGCCCGCCCCTCCGGCAGCCCCCGCCCCGGCCCCGGCGCCCCGGCCAGCGACGCCACATGGACGGGCAGCAGGCTCAGTCCCCAGCCGCCCGCCGCCACCGCGCCCTCCACCGCACCGGCCTGCTCCGGTTGCAGCACCAGCCGCAGCACCGCCCACCACCACACCCCGCCGAGGACCAGCGCCGGCACCCATCGCCGTACCATCGCTGCCCTCCTGCGGCCGACGTCCTTTCGGGCAGTTTCCCCTGGCGGCGGCGCCACTGCATCCAGAACGTACGGCCGACAGCTGACCGCACACGCGAGTGCCCCCGCCGGAGATCGGCGGGGGCACTCGCGGTGCTCAGGCTGTCGTCGCTACTTGTCGTTGTCGTTGCGCAGCGAGTCCGTGACGCCCTTCGCGCGCTCACCGGCCTCGTCGACCTTGTCCTTGGCCGTGGCCTTGGCCTGGTCGGCCTTGCCCTCGGACTCCTTGCGGCGGTCGCCGGTCAGCTTGCCGACGGCCTCCTTGCCCTTGCCCTTGAGCTTGTCCATGGCGTTGTCACCAGTCACGATGTCGGTTTCCTTCCGCTCAGGCACTTTCGGCCTGGAACATCCAGGCGTGATGTCGCGGTCTACCCTCTGAGCTGGGCGACTACCCCGGAATCTGCTCGGGATTCCGGAATCCTTCCGCTCGCCCCAGAGGATTCCGCCTCGCCGTCAGCCTTACGCACATCAGCCCATGCCGCATCCAGAACGTCTCGCGTCCGCTCCTCCGCCTCCGCGAAGAGGTGTGCGTACGTACGCATGGTCGTCAGGACGTCCTTGTGCCCGAGGCGCTGCTGGACTACACGCGGGTTCTCCCCGCCCGCGATGAGCACCGATGCGTAGTGGTGACGCAGCTCGTGCCAGTGCCGCGGCTCGACATTGGCCCGCTTGCAGATGCTCTTGAGCGCGTAGTCGATCGTCGACTCACCGATCAGCCCAGCGGCTGGCATGGTGAAGAGAAGCCCGGCACCAGGCCCCGCCGTAGGCACCGGGTTCCTGGCCACGTACGCGGCGATCAGGTCGACGGTCCCCTGCGTCAAAGGCAAAGTGCGGCGCCCGGCGCCAGTCTTCAGCTCGTCGAAGTACTGGCCTTTACCCTTCTCGTACACCAGCTGCTGATCGACCAGCATGGTGCGCCGCAGGAAATCGATACGCGACAACCGGAGCCCTCGCAGCTCGCCGGAGCGGAGCCCGGTGAGCGCGTCCAGCGCGATCATCGTGGCGTACCGGTCGTGGTAGGCGGCAGTGACAAGCTGGTGCACCTCGGCCACGTCGGGCGGGTGGCACGCCGACGACTCCAAGGCCGGCGCGAGGATCTGCGCGAAGGGGCTGACAGAGATGACGCGGTCGATGACGGCTAGGCGGAACACCCCGCGGACGTAACGGGCTACGCGGTTGGGATACGAGCCGGACAGGCCGTACTTGCTGACGAGGAGCTTCTGCCAGGCCCCCGCCTCGGACGGCTTGATGGACCTCATCTCCCTGTGCCCCAACTCAGGGAAGGCGTAGCGCCGTAGCGCCCCGAGGTACTCGACTTCAGACCGGCCGATGATGGACTGTGCGGGCAGCCACGTGTCGAGCGAGAACTGCTCGAAGGTGACGCGTCCGGCCTTCGGGTCCAGCCAGGACCCAGTCTGCTTGGCGGCCTCCTGCCTGACGATCTCCTGCTCGGCCTCTACTTTCGTGGCCCAGACGCTGGTGACTTCCCGCCCGGTCGGGTCGTCGTATCGGGCCTGCCACCGCTTGCCCTTCCCGTGGCACTTCGTGGCGACCTTGCCCTTGTGCTCGCCGCACTCCGGTTCATCGGGCCGGTGTCTCGTCTTGTGCCAGCGGTCAGCGACGTACCCCATCGATGGCTCCCAGTGTGCGGCCGACGTCCATGCCCGCTCCGATCAGGGCGACGGCGGCTTCGGTACGGATGCGCGGGTCGGAGCGGGCGCGGGTGTTGATGACGGCGTGGACGACGCCGTTGATGCGGCAGGTGAGTGCGGCTACGTGTGGGCCGAGGGCGACGGTGGTGATGAGCGGCTCGGGCATGACGGACCCCCGTTCTCGTCCGGAGCGGCAGGCTCCGGGGACCGCGAGGATATGTCGGGTCACCACTTGGTGACTACGAGTTCTCCGAATCCCGCCCAGGTTGTACGCCATCCGTCTCTGGCAGGTAGCCCTGCCGCCGCAACTCGTCCAGCGCGATGCGTGTGGCGGCGCGGATTTCTGCGGCGGTGGCGTGCTCGGTGGCGCGCACCATCGCGGTCGTCATGATCCCGGCCAGCGCCTCCTCGTCGAGCTGCGCCTGCTCGACGGGTGCGGTGCGCCAGCCATCGCCGGGCGGGGCGGCCCCGTCGAGGACGGCGTCGACCGCGCCCTCGGGCCAGCCGAGCGCGGCGGCGATGCGGCCGATGGTGTACGGCATTCGCTTCTTCGGAACGGTGCCGCCCTCGACGTCCTGGACGCTGCGCCCGGATACGCCGGCGAGTTCGGCGACGGCGGACTGGGTGAGTCCGCGGTGTTCGCGGGATGCGCGGAGGGCGTGGCCGAGCCGGGCCCAGCTTTGTGGGTCGCGGTCCATGGGGGGCGGCCTCTCTCCCTGTTGGTGGCGTATGCACGCAACGGCGCGCAACGATCGGCAACAGAGTAAGGCTCGCCTACCTGGCACGCGATGCCGACCCCAGAGATTGACCGAAAACTCATCAACCGTCTACGCACGGTGATCATCCCAAAGCGTCTCCACGCATCCGCTTGCATCCCTGCGCTTCGTTGCGTATCGTTTCACCCATGAAGGCCGACGGACCGGGAATCCGGAGTCGACGCGAAACGAACGGCTACGGCCTGCGCCGCTTCGCGAAGGCTGCCGGGATCTCCGCATCGCACCTCTCCCGCATCGAGCGCGGGGTCACCGACCCCCAGCCCGAGGCGCTCGCCCGAATCGCCACCCACTTGGGGTGCACCATCGGCGACCTCACACCGGAAACGAACGGAGACGACAGTGGCAACGACCGCCGCCGCGCCGGACCTGATGACGACGAAGGAAGTCGCGGCGCTCATCCGTAAGACGCCGCACGCCGTACGCCAGATGCGGCACCGGGGCATCGGCCCGCAGGGGACCCGGGTCGGCAGGAGCACGCTCTACCGCCGCTCGGTGGTCATGGCGTGGCTGGAGGCCCGGGAGCAGGCGGACCCGCTGGCGCAGCGCGCCGTCGCCGCCTGATCCCTGACGCAATGCGGGGCCGCCGGATGCACCCGGTCGACCCCGACGACGCCTCACCAACGAGAGAGACGAGGACATCGTGACCGACAACTCTACTACCCGCGAGCCGGACGTCAGTACGACGCAGCGGCACAGCTACATGGCGGCGCTGTCGCTGGCTGAGACGCTGCTCAGCGAGACGACCGCCTTGCCGACGGACTTCATCGTCTCGGCTGCGGATTGGGAGCCCGGGGCTCCATCGATCCGCTTCTACTTCCACGACACGCCGGGGTTGGTTCGGGAGTTCGCTGCTCAGTTTTCGCTTGAGGTGGCGGTACGACCGGCCGGGTCGGGCGGGGAGTACACGGAGGCGTCTGGTTTCCGTGACGGGGTTCGGGTGCGGGCGTGGGCGCTGCTGTCTGCGGAGCAGGTGGCTGAGCGTACGGCGGTGACCTCGTGAGCGGGTGGCAGATCGTCGCCGGGTCGGCCGTCGGGTACGCCCTGTGCGCCATCGCCTTGGTGGTTGTGGTCGAGGGGCACCACCCGATCACCCACCTGCTGGACCTCCTGCACCGCCTCGGGGGTGGCCAGTGAGGTCCCCGACCGACGCCCGGCTGGTGGTGCTGCGTGAGCTGGCCCGGGACTACCAGGGCGAGATCACGACCCGCATGGTCCAGCACCTGTACGTCCAGCGGTTCGGCCCCGGGGACTGGCGTGGCAAGGCCCGCCAGGACCTCGCGCAGCTCGTCGGTGAGGGCCTGCTGATCTGCGACGACTCCGATCCGGGCCGCCGGGTCTTCCGCCTCAACCACGCGAAGGGTGGTCACGTCCATGGGTGACACGTTCGGCGGCGAGCACCGCCGCCCCGACCCCTCCGGTATCGGCCGGTCGCAGCGCGAACTCCAGGACCGGGCCAGCTTCGACCACCAGCCCGCCGCCGGGTGCCTCCTCGCCATCCCCGCCAGCCTCCTCCTCTGGGCCGGACTCATCACCGCCGCCCGCGAACTCCTCGGAGCCATCGCATGACCGACACCGCGCTGGCCGGGGCTTCGGCCCCGGCCGCCGGGCTCGCCCCCGGCCTGTACCCCCGCCTCCCCATCGAGACGTACCACGGCGACCGCACGTCGCTCTCCTCCTCCGGCGCCCGGAAGCTCCTGCCCCCGTCCTGTCCCGCCCTGTTCCGCCACGAGCAGGACAACCCCCGCCCCCGCAAGCAGGCGTTCGACTTCGGGAACGCCGCCCACCGGCTCGTCCTCGGCGAAGGCCCCGACCTCGTCTCGATCGACGCGGACGACTGGCGGACGAAGGCCGCCCGCCAGGAGCGGGACGAGGTTGCGGCGGCCGGGGGGCTGGCGCTCCTCGTCGCCGAGCACGACCAGGTGCAGGCGATGGCCGACGCGATCCGCCGACACCCCGTCGCGGGCGTGCTGTTCGCGCCGGGCTCCGGTCGGCCGGAGGTGTCGGTGGTGTGGGAGGACGACCGCTCGGGTGTACGGCGTCGGGCCCGGTTCGACTGGCTGCCGAACCCCGGCCCGGGGCGGCTGATCATCCCCGACTACAAGACGTGCCGGTCCGCCGAGCCGACCGCGCTGGCCAAGGCCGTACACGAGTACGGCTACCACCAGCAGGCCGACTGGTACCGGGCCGCCGCCCGCGCCGCCCAGCTCGGCGGCGCGGACACGGCGTTCGTCTTCGTCTGCCAGGAGAAGACCGCCCCCTACCTCGTGACCGTCTTCGAGCCCGACATGACCGCGCTCCGCATCGGGGCCGCGAAGAACCGGCGGGCGATCGAGACGTACGCCCGCTGCGTCGAGACCGGGCACTGGCCCGGCTACACCGACGAGATCGCCTACCTCTCGCTCCCCGCGTGGGCCGAGATCCGAGACACGGAGACGTACCTGTGAGCTACCAGCAGATCGAGCGTATGACCCCGGCCGCCGCGCCCGCGCGGGTCGGGCAGGGCACCGCCGTCGAGCAGTCCCGGGCGGTCGCCGAAGTCCAGGCCGCGGTCCTCGTGGCCCGGCAGTTCCCCCGCAACGAGGCGGCGTGCGTCGCCCGGATGCAGACGGCGTGCGCCCAGAAGGAGCTGGCCCAGCGGGCGTTCTTCCGGTTCCCGCGCGGCAGCTCGCACGTCTCGGGCGAGACGATCCAGCTCGCGAAGGAGCTGGCCCGCTGCTGGGGCAACATCCAGTTCGGGGTTGCCGAGCTGCGCCGTGACGAGGAGTACGGCGAGTCGGAGATGCAGGCGTGGGCCTGGGACATGGAGACCAACGAGCGGTCCTCGACGACGTTCATCGTGCCGCACGCCCGGTGGGCTGACGGGCAGGCCAGGAAGCTCGCGGACTTCCGGGACGTGTACGAGAACAACGCCAACAACGGTGCCCGCCGCCTCCGGGAAATGATCTTTACGGTGCTGCCGGTCTGGTACATCGAGCAGGCCAAGACCGCCTGCAACAAGACCCTCGCGACCGGCGGCGGAGATATCCCCCGCCCCCAGCGCATCGCCGACGCGATCGGGGCGTACGAGGGCATCGGCATCACCGCCGACCAGATCGAGACCAAGCTCGGCCGGGAGTCGGCCAAGTGGACGGACATCGACCTCGGCCAGTTGCAGGTCATTTTCCAGTCGATCCAGCGCGGCGAGGTCACCAAGGACGAGGAGTTCCCGAAGCCCCGCGTCACGGCCGACGAGATCACCGGCGCGAAGGCGGGTGCGTGATGCCCGTCTCCCGCAGGAAGTACGACGCGCTGGCAGCCGATTACGAGCGGGTGCGTGAGCAGCGCGACGAAGCACAGCGCCAGGTGCGCGCGATGCAGACCGCGACCCGTACGGCGGCCGGCCAGTTCACCGCCGCCGACGACACCCTCCACCGCGTACGGCTGGCCCGCATCCGCGACGCCGTGTCGTACGGGGGGCGCATCGACCGCCTGCTGCGTGTCGTGGCCCGGCTCCGTACGGACCTCGCCACCGCCGAGCGCCGGGCGGACCGGGTGCAGGCCGCGTACGACCACGCGGTCGGCCTCGACGCCCCGTCGCTGGATTACGGGTCGGCTTGGCAGTCCCGGCGCGAGGACAAGCCCCGGACGGCGGTGGCGCCGTGATGATCCACCACTACACCACGACCAGCCACACCGCCCCCGACACCCTCGACCGGGCCGAAAGCTGGCGCCCGTACGGGACGTGCGCGGCCCCGCAGTACGTGGGTCACGAAGACCTCTGGTTTCCCGAGCCCGGTGACACCGAGGCCGTACGCGCCGCCGTACGAGTCTGCGAGTCCTGCCCCGTCCTCGCGCTCTGCCGCCAAGCGGTCGCCGTAGAGGAGCACGGGATCGGTAAGGCGTCCCGGTACGGCATCCGGGCCGGGCTCACCCCCGTCCAGCGGTGGGCGGCGGACACGAGCACCCGGGCCGCGCAGGGCAAGGGCGGCAGGCAGCTGTCGCCGTGCGGGACGAACACGGCGTACGACCGGCACGTGCGCCGGGGCGAGCCGGTGGACACCGCCTGCCGGAAGGCCCACGCCGAGCACAGCCGGGCCCAGCGGGAGCGCGAGCGCCACCGCCCTCGTCGGGCCGTCCCGGACGGGTGCGGGACGACGAGGGCGTACTACCGGCACATCCAGGCCGGAGAGCCGATCGACGAGGCGTGCCAGGCGGCGTCGGACGCATACGAGCAGCAGCTCACCGTGCCGCCGGGACCGCCCGAGTGCGGCACCCGTGGCGGCTACGCCCGGCACCTCCGCAAGGACGAGCCCGCGTGCACCCCGTGCCGCCAGGCCAACACGGACGCCAGCCGCCGACTCCGCACCACCGGCACCACCACCGAACGGAGCGCCGCCTGATGACCGCCATCGTCGTCCCGCTGTGGGAGACCGACCACCCGTACTACTGCACCGAGGGCAACTACTACGCCCGTCCGGTTGACGGCCTGCACACGGAGTACCCCTCGTGGGCCGCGTTCTTCGCCGAGTGGGGTGGCCTGGACCCGGACCTCAACCTCGTCTTCCGCTGGGACTGGAAGCGATCCGACCCCGCCGACTACGAGCCCTACGACGAGCCGGTTCCCCCGGACACGCTGGCCGTGTTCTGGGTCCTCCAGCGCAAGGCGATCCTCCGGTCCACCGAGTGCGTTGTCACCGAGGCCGACGAGCCCGCCGTCCGCGCCTGGCTCACGGAGTGCGCCGCCCACATGGGCCTGCTCTGGGAGCCGCTGCTCCCCGCACCGGCCGCCTGACCCCTCCCGGCCCGGGGCTGTCGTGCCCCGGGCCACCACCCGCACCACCGCAACCCCCGTACGAGAGAAGGACCGCGTGACCATCGACGCCATGCACTGGGTGTGGAACCACGCCCGCAGCACCGGCAACCCGCGCATGGTGCTCCTCGCGGTCGCCGACAAGGCACCGGGCCCCGAATGCGTCACGCGCATGGGCACCACCGAACTCCGAGCCCGCCTCGGCCAGGTCAGCAAGTCGGTGGTCGTCCGCGCGGTCGACAAGGCCATCGAGTCCGGCGAGCTCGTCATCGTCGAGGAGGCCCGCGGCACCCGCGCCGCCGCCTACCAACTGCCGTACGCGGTGAACTACAAGCGGCCCACCCTCGGCTCTAGGGGTACCGATTCAGGACCGGTAGACCTTCCCGAGGGGTCCCGATCCGGGACCGCTAGCGACTCCCAGGGGTCCCGAATCGAGACCGGTAGCGAAAACGCTAGGGGTACCGAATCAGGACCGGAGGGGTACCGAATCGAGACCCCTAGGGGTACCGAATCAGGACCCCTCTACCAGACCACTCCTACCAGGAGTGAAAGCAAGCAAGCAGGAGAGCCCGCCCCGCCCGTCCTCGGCCCCGAGATCCCCACCAACTGCCGCCCCCTCGTTGACACGATCACCGCCGCCGGAATTCTCGTCCGCTGGAACCTGTCGACCGCCGAGTGGTTCACCGTCGAAGCGCTCATCAAGCGCACCGGCGTAGCCGCCCTCGCCGCTTACGCCCAGAAGCAGGCAGCCAGCCGGGACGTGTCGTACGCCCGGTACTTCCTCCCCGGCTGGCGCGACCTTCCCCCGCTCCCCGAGCCCGGCACCGCCCGCCCCTCGCTGCGCGCCGTGCCCACCACCGGCTGGCAGCCCTACACCAACCCCACCGACATCAGCGCGTACTCGAACGGATTCTGACCATGCCCGAACCCCAGAGCATCGGCGCGCTCGGACCCTCCGCCCTCGCCAACGTCATGAACGGCATCCGCCAGAAGCAGGAGCAAGGCGTGACCCCTGGCCCGATCGACGACCAGCCCACCCCCGACGAGCCCGGCCACCCCGAGTACCACCGCCGCCGCCGCGCCGAATGGGCCCTCAAGCGCTGGGCCACCGCCACCCCGCCCCGCTACCAGCGCGCCGACGCCGACCACCCCGCCGTCCAGCAGTGGGCCGACGACGTCGCCGCGGCCCCCGACACCGCCGGGTCACTGCTCCTCACCGGCACCACCGGCACCGGCAAGACCTACCAGGCATACGGCGCCCTCCGCCGCATCGCCGCCGCCGGGCCCCGCGTCTACGAGATCCGCGCCACCACCGCCGCCGACATGTACGGGCTCCTCCGCCCCAAGGGCAGCGAGCGCGGCACCGAGGAAGAGCTCCGCCGTCTCGTACGGGTCCCGCTCCTCGTCCTCGACGACCTCGGGTCCGCGAAGGCGTCCGAGTGGACGGAGGAGATCACCTACCGGCTGATCAACGAGCGGTACAACGCCTGCCGGCCGACCCTCTACACCTCGAACCTCCCCGCCCGCGCGGCCAACGGCGCCCCCGACCTCACGTCGGCGCTCGGCGAGCGCATCGTGTCCCGACTCTCCGAAGACACCCGCGTTGTCGCGATGACCGGCACCGACCGCCGCCGAGGAGGCCGCGCAGCATGACCCCCGAAGACGCCGTCCCCACCACCTACGGGGGCACCACCTTCCGCTCCCGCCTTGAAGCGGACTGGGCCCTCACCCTCGACCTCAACCAGATCACCTGGGAGTACGAGCCGGAGACCTTCACCCTCCCGTCTGGCGCCACCTACATCCCCGACTTCCACCTCCCCACCCTGAACACCTGGATCGAGGTCAAGGGCCCCAACGTCCCGCGGATCGAGAAGACCCACGAGTTCGCCCGCACCCGCAACGACCTCGTTCTCATCGGCTACGAGCCACTGCGCGACGACGGCCTTCGCCGCACCCGCCACGGGTACGCCAACTGGGTTGCCGCGTACGGGCCGAGCGCGTACTTCACCGCGTGCGTCAGCTGCGGCCAGCGTCAGTGGCTCCCGATCAGCCGACGCCTGCCCTGCCGCGCCTGCGGGTTCTCGATGCGCGAGTGGGACGTCGAGCTGCGCCGGGCCGTCGACAAGCGGCTGCGGTTCGCGGAGGCGACCGACGGGTTCGAGTCCGTGGACTGGAGCGCCGAGTCGTGACCGCCGTCGTGTGCCGAGTCTGCGGGCGGCGTCTCCGTTCCGAGACGTGGCGGGCCCGCGGTATCGGCCCCGTCTGCGCCCGCCGCACCCGCAGCGGGCCCGGCCGAACCCCCACCACCACCGACACCGAGCCCATCCCCGGCCAGCAGGAAATCCCCCTCCCGCCCATGCAACACACCCTGACCTGGAGCCCCTGATGCCCACCACCCCCACCCCCGCTGACCGCCCCGCCGACCAACTGCGCGACCGTCTCCGTGCCGCTGCGCAGCGGGCGCTGGAGTCCCTCGACAGCCTGATCGCCGACCACCAGGACCCGGGGGCGGAAGCCCTCGACGCCCTGTACGACCGGCTCGACCTCCTGGAGAACGGGGCCCGCGAACGGTCCGCACTGCTGGAGGAAGCCCGCGACGCCCTCGAAGCCGCCGGGATCAACGAAGCCCACGGCGGGGAGTCCTGGCCCCGGCTCGCCCCCGCCATCGAGGAACTCGCCGCCGAACGCGACCGGCTCGCCACCGACAACGCCCGCCTGACCGCCGGGCAGTGCATCGACTCCCGAGCCATGTGCGAGCAACACCACCTGCCGCCGGTGGACGGCTGCCCGTACCCCCGCTGCCGTGCCGCCCGCGCCACCGGGCGCGCAGCCACCGCCCCGGCCGAGCACTGCGGCAACCAGAAGCCCCTCTTCACCGAGCACACCGAGCGCACCGAATGCGTCCTGCGCCCCGGCCACCCCGGCAGCCACGCCGACGAACACGGCGCCCGCTGGTGGTGGACCGACACCGACGTTCCCCCGCCCGCAGCCACCGCCTGACCAACCCGCACGAGGAGCCCGCCGCGATGGACACCACCTGCACCCACTGCCACGCCCCCGACCCCACCGGCAGCACCCTCTGCATGCCCTGCACCACCCGACTCGTCGGCCAGCTCCAGGACCTGCCCCGGATGTACGAGGCGCTCGCCGGGCACCTCGCCCCCGGGAGCAGCAGCGGGCAGGGCCGGGCCGGGAAGGGGCACCCGGCGCCGCTCCCGCTCCGCGTCGACGTCCTGGACCTCCGTACGTCCTTCGAGACCGTGTACGCCTGGCTGAGCGCCGTACACGAAGCCCGGCGACTCCGGGGCCCCCGGCTGGCCGGAGACGCCCTCACACGGCTCCACACGGCCGTGACGGGGCTCCTCGCCCACATGCCCTGGATCGTCGTCTGGCCGGGCGCCCACGACCTCGCCCAGGAGATCGGCGACCTCCACCGGTCGGCCGCCACCGTCGTCGACCCCGACCCGAGACCCCGCGGCCGGCGCATCGGCCACTGCCAGAGCATCGACACCTCGGGGGCGATCTGCGGGGCGGTCCTGAGGCTGGCCCCCGGGGAGCAGGTCGTCCGCTGCGACTGGTGCTCGATGGCGTGGCCGCCCGCGACGTGGGTCCAGCTCAAGGCGTGGCAGACCGAAAACGCCGACGCGGCTTGACCACTTGACCGTCCAACCCAGGGTTGGATACAGTCATCCCGTGAACGCGATCCCCTGGCGGGAACGGGTACGCGGAGAAGACGAGCTGCTGGAACAGCTCCAACTCCTCGCCTCCGAATCGGCCAAACGAAGAGCGCTCGCCCTGCTCGACGGCGTAGCCGAACTCGGAACCGTGGCCGAAGTCGCCAGGGAACTGAACAAGAGCTGGAACGCCATCGACAAGGCGATCAAGAAGAACGGGCCCAAAGCCCCGACATAGAGCGAGGCCGAGCGGCAGCTCCCAGGCGCTGGAACGCCTGAGGCGCGCGCGCCGCTCGACCTCCGACCGACCACCATCCTGACTAGACCAGGAGGCATCGGCCGTGGCCGATCATTTCACGCACCCCATCACGTGCGACAGCACCCCCGAGCGCATCGCCGCCCGTGCCGCCCAGATCGTCGCCTTCCGCATCATGCGAGAGACCGAGATCGCCGCCAGCTGGTGGGCGCGCCCCATCGAGATCGGCGAGACCGTCTCCGGTGAAGTCGCGTACAAGTTCTGCACCGAGCAGAACACCGTCACGCTGAACCCCAACCGGATCAAGCGGCACCGCTACTACGCCGAACCCGTCTACACCACCGACTCCGACCCGGACATGGACGAGGCCCTCCGCCGCGCCCGCACCGGCCGCGTGGCGGTGGCCCCGTGATGAGCCTCCCCAAGGGCCTCTCGCCGCTCCTCGCCCCCGCCGTGCTCCTCTCCGGCGCCTCCCTCGCCTGGACCACCTGGTCCCTCGTCGACCTCCTCGGCACCGGACCCATCGGCCTCACCGTCGCCGCCGGGGCCGACATCGTCTGGGCCGCCGTCATCGCGGCCGAAGCCCGCGGCCTCCGCATCCCCGCCTGGGGCCGCAACGTGGTTCCCGCGATCGGCTGGGCCGCGCTCCTCGCCGTCGCCGGACTCCTCGTCTGGCACGGCATCCGCGGCCACAGCCTCCCCATGGCCGTCGCCGGACCCCTCCTGCCCCTCGGCGCCAAGGTGATCTGGCTCCTCGCCCTCGCCGACATGCGCGACCCCGCCGCCCTCACCGAGAAGGAACGCGCCGTCCTCGCGAGCATGGAGCGCGGCCTCACCTTCGAGGAAGAGCAGCACCGCATCGAGATGCGGCGGCGCGAGATGGCCGCCGAGCGCCAGCTCGCCGAGGTCGCCGTCGACTTCGAGATCGAGCTCACCCGCATGGACAAGGGCCGCGAACTCGCCCGGCGCCGACCGCTGGAGCTCACGTACGACCCGGCTGAGCCCCTGGCTCACCGCGCTGAGCCCCCCGCTGAGCCCCAGCACCTCCTGCGCTCATCCACGCAGGTCGCCGCCCCTGAGCCCAGGGCTCGCACCCACGAGCCCGACGGCGCCTCGTTCGGGTTCGCCGCGCACCTGAACACCCAGTCGGCTCAGCGGGCTCAGGCCGTTGAGCGGGTCGCTGAGCTCCTGGCTCAGGACCCCGGGCTCACCTCGGCTCAGGTTGCCGAACGGCTCAACGTCTCGGCCGCCACGGCGAAGCGCTACCTCCGCGAGGCCCGGCAGACATGACTGCCCTCCGGCTGCTCTTCCCGCTCGCCACCCTCGGCGCCGCCGCCATCCTCGCCGCACTCGCCACCCACGAGGTACCCCGCCTCCTCGGCACCCTCGCCCTCGTGCTCACCCTCGCCGCCCTAGCGCTGGCCCTCCTCCACTGAGGACACCATGAACCCCGTCACCATCGGCGGCGTCACCATCGGCATCGCCATCCTCCTCCACCACGTCGTCACCTGGTGGCCCGGCCTCAAGCGCCTCCGCAAGGACCCCGCCGGAGCCGCCGCCGCCCTCGCCCCGTTCCTCCTCGCCTGGGCCTACGGCGTCCTCGCCATCCTCACCGTCGGCGGCATCATCGGCTGGATCGCCGACGGCGTCCTCTGGATCAGCTCCTGGCTCGGCGACGTCGCCCTCGTCTGGGGCGTCGGCGGCACCACCGGCACCGCCGCCGGGCGTACGACCTACCTCCCGCTCACCCAGACCGGAACCGCAGTCGTCCTCCTCCTCACCGTCCTCCTGCTCGCCGCGATGAAGAAGTCCGCGTACGGCAGCGCGCTCAAGTCCGGCGCCTGGTGCGGGATCTGCCTCGGCACCTCCGCCGGAGTCACCGGCCTCGCCGCCGTCCCCCTCGCCCAAGCCGTCAACTGGCTCGGCGCGAACGCCTACGGGATCTTCGCGTGAGCCGCCGCAAGGGCACCCCCGAGGAGCCGGAGGAGACCGTCCCCGAGCCGTCCCGGGCGGCCGGTGGATGCGTCCTCGTCGGGGCCGCCCTCGGCCTCACCGCTGCCCTGTTCGCCGCCCTCGGGCCCGTCGCTGTCCTCATCGTCTGGGCCGTCGGAGCGCTCGCCCTGTGGCGGGCCGCGCGATCCGTGCCCCATGCAGCTAACCCCGCTCCCCCACCGCCCCCAGAAGGGGCCGGAAACACAACACCGCAGTTCAGCGTCCTGGAGGACCGCCCCGGCCACTGCACCATCAACTGGAAGGAGGGGTCCTGATGGCCCTGGAGAAGACCATCCCCCTCGCCGACCTGGCCCGCCGCAACGCCGAGTCGCAGCAGAAGCGGGCCGCCGAGAAAGCCGCCAAGCCGAAGTAACCCACCCGTCACACCCGCCACAGATTCATGCAGCCGTACACCCGAGTGCACCCCGCTCAGCCCAGCGGGTAGTACCCACCCGCCACGAGAAAGGACCCACCATGGGAACCCAAGACGCCACCTTCGACGACACCACCGGCCACTACGACCAGTGCCCCCAGCACGCCACCCCCACCGACCCCCGCTGCTACTGCGAGGGCATCGAGAAAGCCCAGCAGGGCTACTACGACGAGCCCACCGACATGCGCGAGCACTGACGCCTGTCACACCCCCGCAGTACCCTGACCCGTATCCACATCCGCGCGACTGGCTGCCGCGCTACGGGACTGAGGCCCCACCGCCAACCCCCCGGCGGTGGGGCCTCGCCACGTGCCACCATGACCCCATGAGCGACGACACCACCACCATGGTCGAGCTGCACGGCGGACCCCTCGACGGGCAGACCGTCCCCGTCGACATCGACGACGACCCGTGGACCGCGATCATCAGCGACGGCTGCGCCCACCCCGGCGGACGGTCGGTGTACGCCCCCGACAGCACCGGCCGCTGGGTCTGGGAGCGAGACGTCCCCTGGGACGCCCTGTGACCCTCGTCGACCTCTACGCCGCCCAACTCGCCACCGGCATCCGCCCCGGCACCCTCCGCGTCTGGCTCCACCGAGGCAAGATCACCCACCACGGCCACGACCGCCACGGACGCACCCTCATCGACCTCGACGAGCTCCCCACCCCGACGGCCGCCAAGGCAGCTTGACCAGCCATCACACAGGGTGTAACACTCGGGGCACGTCCAGCATGTCCGGACCACCCCAAGCCCCCGCGAAGGCCCCACGGCCCCGGGGGCTTCGCCGTACCCCGGGAGGTGACCATGCCCCTCCCCGATGGCGCCCAGACCATCACCATCACCGACACCCGCACCCACCCCGACGGCGGCCCCATGCGCGGCCGGATCATCCTCCGCCCAGCACCCGCCCTCGTCACCAACCCCTCGGCCGGCCACACCGTCCAAGGCGACGCCGAAGCCCGGTGGGTCAACGGCCAGCTGTCCCTCACCGTCCTCGCCGCCGACGCCACCGGGTACGAGCCCACCGGATACACCCACACCGTCATGGAGTACCCCGACGACGCCCCCGGCCGCATCTACCCCGTACTCCTCACCACCGACCTCGGCGACACCATCGACCTCGCCACCCTCGCCCCGGTGGAGCCCTACACCGGGGACTACGTCCTCGTACCCGGGCCGCAGGGGCCCGCAGGGCCACCCGGAGTCGACGGGGCTGACGGAGCCGACGGGGCGCCCGGCGAGCAAGGCCCGCCAGGACCACCCGGCGAACCCCCCACCGGCGACACCGTCGGCGTCACCCGCACCGTCGACAAGGCGGTCGACGAAGGCGTCAGCGAGTCCACCGCCCTCCAGGACGACGACCACCTCACCCTCCCCGTCACCGCAGGCGCCCGATACGCCATCGACGCCTGCCTCATCGCCTCCGGCGACCCCACCGCCGACCTGGCCCTCACCCTCACCGCCCCACCCGGCTCCACCGGAGGCTGGGCCCCCGCAGCCATCACCCTCGGCGTCAGCGACGGCACCGGGTCGATCAGGCTCACCAGGTACGACCCCGGCGCCCCCGCCGCCGTCGGCATCACCACCGCAGGCGTCATCGTCGCCCCCGTCGGCACCATCACCGCCGGAGCCGACGGCATGATCGCGGTCCAGTGGGCGCAGAACGTCTCCTCCGCCACCCCCACCGTCCTCCGCTCCGGCAGCTGGCTCCGAGTCACCCGAACTGCCTGACAGCCGCCCGTACGGCCCCCGATGATGGCCCCCTCATCACGCAACTTCCTGGGGGGACCATGCGCACCCGCACCACCATCACCGCCGCCCTCGCAGCCGCTCTGCTCGCCCTCACAGGGTGCAGCAGCGAGCCAGCGGCCCCGGAGCCCACCGCGAGCACCACACCGTCCCTGACGGCCGAGCAAACCGAAGCGAAGGCACAGGAGTGCACCGACGAGGTGTACGCCCACATCACCGCCCACAACGAACTCGGCCTCGACGACCAACGCCCCACCGCCTGCCTCGGCATGGACGACGACGAGTACGCCGACACCCTCCTCGCCGTCACCCAGCGCATCAACGAGAACGGGCGCGAGGCACTCCAGGACCAGATCGACGAGGCCACCGAGGGCCAGTAACAGGGGGTGAGCGCCCGTGGCCGGTAACCCCCGCAACGGGCGCCCCTACCGGCGCCTCGTTGCCGCCGTGAAAGCCCTCGGCGACCCCTGCGCCCGCTGCGGCCACAACATCGACCCCACCCTCGACGCCCGGCACCCGCTGTCGTTCACCCTCGACCACGTGGTGCCCCTCTCCCGTGGCGGGAACCTCCTCGACCCCGCCAATGCCCGGTCGATGCACCGACGGTGCAACAGCCAGCGCGGCAACCGGGTCGGCCCCCAGCCCCTCAAGACCACACGGCGGTGGTGAACCGTGCTCTACGTCGTCACCGGCCCGCCCGGCGCAGGGAAGTCCAGCTGGATCAGATCCCACGCCAAAGCCCGCGACATCGTCATCGACATGGACCTCATGGCCCTCGCCATGGCCGGCCCAGGCGCAGACCACCACGACCACAGCGAGACACTGCTCAAGGTCGTCCACCGCGCCCGCTTCGCCGCCATCCGCGAAGCGTGCCAACACCTGGACACCACCGACGTCTACCTCATCCAGACCCTGCCCTCCGCCCGGCAGCGGGCCGAGTACAAGAGGCTCAAGGCACGCATCATCGTGGTCGACCCCGGCCGTGACATCGTCATGCAGCGCATCGAGGACATGCGGCAACCCGGGATGAAGGCCGTCGCCACCAAGTGGTACCGCGCCAACCGAGGGCAGTCACGCACAGCGATGCCGCAGGCCACCCGACGATGGTGACCCCACGTCACCACGGGTGAGTAGCAGGGTGTGACGAGGCTCCGCGACCCCGCCGCGACCCTCGATCAAGACCCCAACCATGATCCACTCAGCCCGATCCGGCCGTTCTTTGAGGTCAGAGGCGGGCGACCCAAAAGCCCTTGTCGCCCGGTTTTTTGCGCGGCCGATCTGAAAGACGATCTTGACTCGGTTTCAAGATCCAACCCAATTAGCGGCGTCACTCTCAGTGAGGTAACGCTGGGTGATGGAGGGGTGCTCGTGATCGCTGACGACATCGCAGCTGAGCTTGACAACCTCGGTGTGACCAGCCTAGCAGCGGGACGCGTGGCTGTGGCCCTGAAGCTCGCAAGGGCCTTGGACCAGCTGGACGATGGTGACGCTCCGACATCACAGGCAGTCGTCGCCGACAAGCTCGACGCCATCATGACCCGGCTGCGGGCACTCGCCCCCGTCAAGGGAGAGGGGGACAGCGTCGATGACATCACTCGCCAGCGAGAGAAGCGCCGAGCCGAAGCCCGGAGCCGAGCCACCGGCAGCGACTGACGGTCCTCTCTACGGCAATCAGCGGCCCCGCCTGCTCACCCTGCCCGACGTCGCCCTGTCCTCCGCCGGACAGGAGGCCGTCGACCTGGCCGCGAGCGCCGGGCTGAAGCTGGACTCGTGGCAGCGGTTCGTCCTCGACAAGGGCATGAGCGAACGGGCGGACGGGAACTGGGCCGCGCCCGAGGTGTGCGTGAACGTCCCGAGGCAGAACGGGAAGGGCGCCGTCATCGAGGCCCGCGTTCTGTGGGGCCTGTTCATCGGCGGTGAGAAGCAGATCCTGCTGTCCGCCCACGAGTTCAAGACGACGCACAACACGATGAAGCGCATCGAGCGTCTCATCGAGGGGTGTCCTGACCTGCGGAAACGCGTCAAGCAGTTCCACAAGACGGTGGGGCGTGAGGGTATCGAGCTGCACGACGGGCGTGAGCTGAAGTACATCGCCCGCTCCCGGGGCTCCGGCCGAGGCTTCACCGCCGACTGTGTGATCTTCGACGAGTGCATGATCCTCGGTGACGACGCCATGTCCGCGCTGGCCCCGACCTCGGATGCGGTCGAGAACAGCCAGCTCTGGTACCTGGGAAGCGCTGGCATCGGTCATCTCTCCCAGCAAATGGCGCGGCTGCGCAAGCGGTGTCTGACCTCGCTGGAGAGCGGAGTGCCCGACCCGGTGCTCGCCTACATGGAGTGGTCGATCAACCAGCACCGGGCCGAGTGCATGCCCGGGTGCACGGAACACGACGACATTGACTCGGTGCAGTCACTGCTGCGTGCGAATCCTGGTGTCGGCTACCGGCTCCAGGTCGAGAAGAGCATGCAGCGGAGGCTGACGATGGGCGACCACCTGTACGCCCGTGAGCGCCTCGGTGTGGGCGAGTACCCGTCGGATGAGGCGGACACGTGGCAGGTCATCGGGGAGGACGCGTGGCGGTCGCTGGCGGCTGCGGAGTCGGCTCCGGAGGGTGAGGTCGTGTTCGCGATCGACGCGACCCCGGAGCAGGACTATGCGGCCATTGCGGTGGCCGGGCGGTGGCGGGGCGGTACGCACGTGGAGGTTGCGCATCACCAGCCGGGGATGGGGTGGGTGGTGGCGAAGGCGAAGCGGATGCATGAGGAGCACAAGCCGCGGTGCTGGGTGGTTGATGCTGGGGGTCCGGCGGGGGCGCTGATCCAGGAGCTGGAGGAAGAGCTGGGCATCAAAGTCGTGTCGCCGAAGATGCGGGAGGTCGCCCAGGCGGCCGGGCAGTTCTTCAACGCGGTGGCCGACCAGTCCATCTCTCACATCGATCAGCCGCCTCTGGCGACGGCGCTGGCGGGGGCGCAGAAGCGTCCGCTGGGTGAGGCGTGGGCGTGGGCGAGGCGCGGTGTCAGCGTGGATATCAGCCCGTTGGTGGCGGTGACGAACGCGAAGTGGGGCCTCGGTGTCGAGGTCGAGGAGACCGGTGACGTAGTGGACAACGTGTGGTGAGGGGGCGGCGATGAGCTGGTGGTGGCCCTTCCGCCGTGCGGCGACGCGAGCGATTACGTACCAGGATGTGTGGGGCAGCGGCGGGGATGCCTTGCAACTGGCGGGCAGGGGGCAGGAGCGGGCGTTGCGCCTGGCCCCGGTGTACGCGGCTACGCGGCTGCTGTCGGACTCGGTGGCGGCCATGCCTCTGAAGTCGTACATCGGGGAGGGGACGTCTCGCCTGCCGATTCCGTCGCCGCAGATCTTCACCCGGCCCGCGGCGGTCGGTACCCGGTACGACTGGCTGCACCGGTGCATGACGTCGCTGACGCTGCGGGGCAACGCCTACGGCCTGGTGGTGTCGCAGGACGTGAACGGGTGGCCGGACCAGGTGGAGTGGCTGCACCCGGACGATGTGCACGTTGAGGACAACATGGCGCCGGTGCCGGTGTGGTTCTACAAGGGGCGGCGCCTGGAGCCGGGGCAGATGTTCCACATTCCGGCGTACACGCTGCCCGGTCAGATCCTGGGGCTGTCGCCGATCGCGTACTTCGCGACGACGACGGACACCGGGTTGCTGGCGCAGGAGTTCGGGCGGGACTGGTTCGCGAACGGTTCGACTCCGGCGGCGGTCCTGGAGACCGACAAGGAGGTCTCCAAGGACAACGCGGCCATCTTGAAGGCCCGGTTCAAGGAGGCCGCGCAGGGGCGCGACATCGTCGCTCTGGGGCTCGGCACGAAGTACCGGCCGATCTCGGTTCCGGCGAACGAGTCGCAGTTCCTGGAGACGATCAAGGCGTCGGCGAATCAGATCGCCGCGATCTACGGGGTGCCCCCGGAGAAGATCGGCGGGACGACGGGCAACAGCCTTACGTACACGACGGTCGAGCAGAACAGCATCGACCTGCTGACGTGGACGCTGCGCCCGTGGCTGACCCGCCTGGAAGAGGCGCTGTCGACGCTGCGGCCGGCGGCGGAGGAAGCGAAGTTCAACGCGGACGCCATGCTGCGCACGGATCTGCTGTCCCGTGTCAAGGCTCACGGGATGGCTCTGGATCAGGGGTGGCGCAACCGTGATGAGGTCCGTGCGATCGAGGACGAGGCGCCGCTGCCGAACGGTCTGGGGCAGACCTACCTGCCGCTGTCGTCGGCCATGTCGGTCAGCCTGGACCCGGAGCAGGCCAACGCCCGCAACGTCGTGGAGATGGTGCAGAAGCTCGGCTCTGGGGTCGGTGTGCTGCTCACGGCGGACGAGGCCCGGCAGATCCTCAACCAGGCCGGGGCGAACCTCACTGGCAGCTACTCGCCCCCACCAGTCGCGGAGGAACCATGAACGAGCAGGAGCGCCGGTTCACCCGTGGCCTCGTTGAGGTCCGGGCGGCCGGGGAGGCCAGAACGATCGGCGGGTACGCGGCGAAGTTCAACACACTGTCGCGGAACCTGGGCGGGTTCGTCGAGCGGATCGACCCGGGGTTCTTCGCCAAGAGCCAGGGCGATGGGTGGCCGCGGGTGATGGCCCGCTACAACCACGACAACAACATGCTGCTGGGCACGTCCCGTTCGGGGACGCTGCGCCTGGTCACGGACGGCACGGGCCTGGACTACTCGGTCGACGTGCCCGACGCCCGGGCGGACGTGTACGAGCTGGTGCAGCGCGGCGATGTCGCCGAGTCGTCCTTCGCGTTCAGGACGCTGGAGGACGACTGGTCCATGACCGAGGACGGGTTCCCTGTGCGAACCCTTCTCGCCGGGCAGCTGGTCGACGTGGCCCCGGTCAACGACCCCGCCTACCTCGACACCAGCACGGGCCTGCGGTCCCTCGCCGAGAGGGCGGGGGCCGAGCTGGCAGAGGTCCGGGCCGCCGCCGAGGCGGGCGACCTGAAGGATTTCCTGGTGCCCAAGCGCACCCACATCGATCTCGCGCCGGAGGGCGGGCAGGGCGACACCCACCCGCCGCTGGCGTTGCGGCAGCGGCGCGCTGAGCTGTACCGGCGCCGCACCTTCTGAGGCAGGGCGACACCCACCTCCACACCCCATCCACCAGACACCCCGGCCGTTCGGCTGTGGGTGTCGTCGTCATGCCCGGGAGGGCCAGTGAGCGAGTTCATCAAGCGGTTGCAGGAGCGCCGCGCCAACGTGTGGGAGCAGGCCAAGGCGCTTCTCGACACGGCGGAGGGCGAGAAGCGGGAGCTGACCGCCGAGGAGGAGCAGACCTACCAGCGTCTGAACGCCGACCTCGACGCGATCGACGCCCGCGCGAAGGAGTACGCCGAGGCCGAGAAGCGCTCCAAGGACGCCGACGAGGCGTTCCGTGCGCTGCTGGCGAAGCCGGAGACTCAGCCGCGCGCGAACGCGGAGGGGGACTCGGAGCTGCGTCGGTGGGCCCGCGGGGAGATGCGCGGGTTCGACGTCGCCGCACCCGAGGGTGTCGCGTTCCGTGACCTGACCAAGGGGTCGGCGACCGCTGGCGGGAACACGGTTCCGACCACGTTCTACGGGCAGCTGATGGCGCACCTCATCGAGGTGTCCGGCATCATGATGGCCGGCCCGACCGTGCTGAACACGGCGTCGGGCGAGACGATCGAGATGCCGGTCACGACCGCGTTCTCCAGCGCGGCCATCACTCCTGAGGCGACTGCGCTGACGGAGTCGGACCCGGCGTTCGCGAAGCGGTCCCTGGGCGCCTACAAGTACGGGGTGCTGCTCCAGATCTCCTCCGAGCTGCTGTCCGACACCGGGGTTGACCTCCAGGGCTTCCTGTCGATGCAGGCCGGTCGCGCCCTGGGCAACGCGTTCGGTACGCATGCGGTGACCGGCGACGGGTCGAGCAAGCCGACCGGTGTCATGGTGACAGCGACGACCGGCAAGACCGGCGCCACCAGCGTCGCGGGCGCGTTCACGGCGGACGACCTCATCGACCTGTACTACTCGGTGATCTCTCCGTACCGGAACAGCTCGTCGTGCGGGTGGCTGATGCGTGACGCCACCCTCGGGGCGGCCCGGAAGCTCAAGGACCAGCAGGGCCAGTACCTGTGGCAGCCGTCCATCCAGATCGGCGCCCCGGACCAGCTGCTGGGCAAGCCGGTCCACACCGACCCGAACGTCGCGGCGGTCGGCCTGGGCGCACGGTCTGTGGGGTTCGGTGACTTCTCCCAGTACTTCGTCCGCATGGCGGGCGGGGTCCGGTTCGAGCGGTCCGACGACTACGCGTTCAACTCCGACCTCGTCACCTACCGGGCGATCATCCGGGCCGATGGCCTGCTGATCGACCAGACCGGCGCCGTGAAGGCGTTCGTGGGCGGCGCGAGCTGATTCCGCTGGCGGGGCGGCGACCCGCTGCCCCGCCTCCGTTCTGTGAAGGGAGGCACCCATGCGGGTGCGCATGAAGGTGACCGTGTCCGGGACCCGCGACGGCGAGCCGTGGCCGGAGAAGGGCAGCGTCGTGGACCTGCCCGACGGAGAGGCGAAGCAGCTCATCGCCGCAGGCATCGCGGCCGAGCCGGACGACGAGCCGGAGGTCGAGGAAGCGACGGCCCCTCCGGCAGAGGCGTCTACGCCGACCGGCCGCAAGCCCGTGGCCAAGCCGAAGTAGGGGGTGGGGTGTGGCGCTGCTGACGCTGGCCGAGGCCAAGGCCCAGCTCGACATTGAGACGGACGCCGACGACCAGGAGCTTCACCGGTTCATCGATGCGATCACCGCGCCGATCGAGCGGCACGTGGGGCCGGTGGTGACCCGGGAGGTGTCCGAGAACATCGAGGGCCGCGGCGACAGCATGTGCCTCAGCCACATTCCTGCGGTCGCGCTGGTGTCCGTCGCGCCGATGCTGGGCGGCCCGGCTCTGGACGTCGGCACGCTGGTGCTGGACGGGCCGCTGGGCATGGTGTGGCGCAAGGGCGGCACGTTCGCCGGGACCCGGTGGGCGGTGACGTACACGGCGGGTCGTGGTGCGGAGGTCCCGCCGACCATCCGGTTGGCCGCTCTGCTGCTGCTTCAGCATCTGTGGCGCACGCAGTACGGGGCTGCGCGGGGCGGTGGCGGGGCCGACGACTACAGCGTGACCGAGCCGATTCCCGGCTTCGGGTACGCGATCCCGAACAGGGTGCTGGAGCTGTTGGAGCCGTACAAGCTGCCGCCTGGGGTGGCGTGATGGCGACCTCTGCGGTTCCGGCCGCCATCGACGCGCTCCTCGCGATCCTGCGGGCCGCCCCGGCGCTGGGCGGGGTGCGGGTCATCGACGGCCCACCGGGCGTCAACTTCACCGAGAAGGACCGGATCTACATCGGCTGGTCGCCCGCCTCTGAGCAAGCCGTCGAGATCCAGCAGCGGTTCGCCAGCGCTGGCGCGCGGCTGCGCGACGAGGACGCTGCGATCACTTGCTATATCGAGACCCGCCGCGGCGACAAGGACATGTCCCTGCGGCGCTCACGGGCGTTCGAGATGCTCGCGGCCGTTGAGACAGCGCTACGGGCCACGGGCGCCGCCCCGGCCGCCCCGACGCTCAACGGCTCGGTCCTGTGGGCGGAGCTGACCGCCGGGTCCCTCGTCCAGGTGCAGGACAACGGGGCGATGTCAGGTCTCGTGTTCACCGTGGCGTATCGCGCCCGTATCTGATCACTCAACGAAGGAGTACGCCATGGCGCGAGTGCGCTACGTCGGCCGCGATCCGGTCACCGTGCCGGAGCTCGGCGGCCGGTCCATCCAGCCGGACGAGATGGTGGAAGTGCCCGACGACCGGTACGACGGGTACGTGTGCCAGCCCGGGACGTGGGAGGCCGTGGAGGACCCGAAGCCCTCGGCCCCCGCAGCGAAGAAGGCAACCCCTGCGGCGAAGTCCGCGCCCGGCTCGACTTCGAAGGAGGGCTGATCCATGGCGATCGGCTCGGGGCTTGGCGCCCAGATCGGCATTGCGCCGGAGTCGGTGTACGGCACCTACGTGGCGCCGACGAAGTTCATCGAGTTCACGAAGGAGAGCCTGGTCCTCCAGAAGACGACGGCGCAGAGTGCGGGGATTGCGGCGGGGCGGCTGCTGCCGCTGTCGTCGCGCCGGGTGGTGACTCAGCGGCAGGGCTCGGGGTCGCTGGAGATGGAGGTCACCACGAAGGCCATGGGCGTGCTGCTCCAGACGCTGATGGGTACGACGGTGACGCCGGTGCAGCAGGAGTCGACGGACGCCTACCTGCAGGCGCATCTGCTGATCGACACGGTGGGCAAGTCGCTGACGATCCAGAAGGGCATCCCGCTCACCACAGGCACGGTGACCAGGAAGAACTTCGTCGGCTGCAAGATCATCTCGGCGGAGTTCTCCTGCGAGGTCGGCGGCATGCTGACCGCCGCCTTCGAGATCGACTCGAAGGACTGCGAAGAGACATCCGTCCTGGCCACGGCCAGCTACCCGACGATGGCCCCCTTCCACTTCATGCAGATGGCGGTGAAGACCGGCACCTACGGCGCCGAGGTGGCGCGGTCCGGGGTCCGCAAGATGTCGCTGAAGATCGAGCGACCGATGGCCGCCGAGCGGTTCTACGCTGGGGCGTCCGGGCTGAAGGCGGAGCCGATCTCGAACGACCAGGTCAAGGTCACGGGCAGTCTGGAGATGGACTACGTCGACACGATCCTCGACGACCTCCACACCTCGGACGCCGCGACGTCCCTGCTGTGGGAGTTCGTCGGCGCGGAGATCGCCCCGTCGTACAACGAGCGCATCACCTTCAAGATCCCCGCGATCCGCTTCGACGACGCGCCCCCGACGGTGGAGGGCTTCGACGTGGTGAAGCCCACGCTCAGCTTCACCGGGCTGTACGACGGGACGAACCCCGTCGCGATCGAGTACGTCTCCACGGACGTCACGCTGTAGGAGGTGGCCCGGTGGCTGTCTCCTCCGTACAGATCCTCGGGACTGGCCAGCTTCTCGAACTCCAGCGGCGGCTGAGGGCGGCCGGTCACGAGAACATCAGGGCGTCGATGCAGCGGCGTATCCGCCGTGCGGCCGAGCCGCTGCGTGATGACCTTCAGTCCGCGATCCGTGGCCTGTCGATCCGCTCGACGGGCCGCGGGTCGGGCAAGCGGGGTGGCCGGTCGCCGACGACGCGTCCTCTGCGGGCGTCGATTGCCCAGGCCATCCGCATCAGTGTCCGGACCGGTGGCAACCCGGGGGCCCGGGTCTGGGTCGACAAGGGCCGCCTGCCTCCGGACATTCCGATGGGTGTGCTGAACCGGCTGAACGAGGGCAGGTTGAGGCACCCCGTGTTCGGCAACCGACGCCGCTGGGCGCAGCAGACAGCGACCCCGTTGTGGTGGGACGGGCCGGTCCGCCGCCACACCCCCCGTATGACCGCTGAGGTGGCGCGCGTCCTGGACGACGTGCGTCGCCGTATCGAGTAGGAGCCCCCTGTGATCGTCGTCTACACCCCCGCTGGCGGGGAGCCCGAGCTGTACGACGCGAAGAGCCTGCTGACGTCGGAGGCGTCGATCGTCGCGCGGACCGTGGACATGAAGTGGCCCGCCGTGAAGGAGGGCATCCTCGACGAGGATCTCGACGCGATGCGCGGCGTCGTGTGGGTGCTGAAGAAGCGCGCCCAGCCCACCCTCCGCTTCGGAGAGTTCGACCCGGGAGTCGAGGAGATGGTCTCCCGGTACGACCGGGACGAGGTCGAAGCGTGGGTCGACGGCGCGTTCGGGCTCATGGACGCCGACTCGGAGATCACGGCGGCGAAGGTCGTCGAGGCACTGCACGAGGTGCCGGGGGCGGCTGCTGATCCGGAGCACGCGCGGGCGTACATCGAGAAGTGCCGGGCCGAGGCCGAGGCGGGAAAAGACCCCGAGCCGCAGCCACAGCCGGAGACGTCCGCACCCGCGCGCAAGACCTCTGCCAGGAAGACGTCGCCGAGCTCCGGGCCCAGTTCCTAGGGCTGTTCGCTCACCTCCTGCACATGCCGCCCACGGTGGTGGACGGCCAGCGGGTGGACGACTTCTACGCGCTCATCGTCTGGATGGACGCCCACCAGCAGCAGCTCAAGGAAGCCGGAGGTGAGTGATGGCGCGGCTGACGTTCCTGCTCGACGGCCGCGACCAGCTGTCCCGTGTCCTGGACCGGGCCGGGGACGCGGCGACCCGGATGCACCGCAGGATCAGCGCCGCCGCCACGAACAGCAGCACCGCCATCAACCGGCTCGGCCGTACGACGACAGACCGCATGGCCGGGATGCGGCGGGACACCGACATCGGCGCGAAGGCCGTCGACAAGCTCGTCGGCTCTCTGATGACCCTCGCCCCGGCGGCGATCCCGATGGTGGCGTCGCTGGCTCCGATCGCTCCGGCGGTCGGGGCTGCGGCGGTGGCTGCCGGGGCGTATGCGGCGGCGCTGGGCCCGCAGATCGGCGCCATGTCCGAGGCGACCGAGGCGGAGAAGAAGTACACCGACGAGGTCAAGAAGTCCGGGAAGGCGTCGCAGGCTGCGGTCGCGGCGCAGGTGGAGTACCAGCGGGTCATCGCGGACATGCCTCCGGCGACCCGGCGGGCGGCGGCGTCGCTGTCGGTGCTGAAGGACGAGTACGCGGACTGGTCCGACAGCCTGGCCAAGGACACCTTGAGCCCGGTCACCAAGAGCTTCGCGATCCTCACCGCGCTGCTGCCGAAGACGACCGGGCTGGTCAAGGGCACCTCGCGTGAGCTGGACCGGACGATGACGATCCTGGCCGGCGGGATGCAGTCACCCGGCCTGGACCGGCTCAATGCGAAGTTCGAGCAGTTCGCGACCGGCACCCTGCGCAAGGTCAACGACGGGCTCGTCGGGCTGATGCGGAACTCGGACGGCAAGGTCGGGGCTGGTGCCAGCGAGTTCATGGCCTACGCGCGGGAGAACGGCCCGGCGGCGGCGGACACGGTGAAGGAGCTGGGTCGGGCGCTGCTCAATGTGCTGCAGGCCGGGTCCGACGTGGGCGTCGGGATGCTCCAAGTCGTGAACGTACTGGCCAAGCTCGTGGCGGCCGTACCGCCCGACGCCATCGCGACGATGCTCCAGCTGGCTTTCGCGATCAAGGCGGTGCAGCTCGCGGCCGTCGGGATGGCGGCGGCCCGTACGGCGGTGGCCGGCTTCGCGACGTCGCTGGTGGCGATGCGGGTGGCGGCGGCTGCGGCCCCGACCCGGCTGGCTGCGGTGACGGCGGCGATCGGCACCATGTCCCGGGGCGCGAAGCTGGCTGCGGCGGGGACGGGTATCGGCCTGCTCGTCATCGCGCTGATGGAGCTGAACCAGATCGGGCGGGACGCGCCGCCGGATGTCGACAAGATGACGTCGTCGCTGGCCCGGTTCGCGGACTCGGGGAAGGTCGCGGGCGAGATGGCCCGGGTCTTCGGCAAGGACTTGTCGGGGCTGCTGGCCACGCTCAACGTCATGGGATCGGCCGGGAAGGGCGCCGACTTCTTCAAGGCGTTCGAGAAGAGCCCCGTCGGATTGAAGGAGGCGAAGAAGGAGTTCGAGGCGTTCGACAAGAGCCTCGCCTCGCTCGTCTCGAACGGCAAGGCGGACCTTGCGGCGGCCGGGCTGGCCCGCATCAAGGAGCAGATGGAGGCTGCCGGGTACTCGACGTCCGGGCTGAAGGGCAGGCTCACCGAGTACACCGAGGCGCTGGCCAACGCGAAGTTCGAGCAGGAGTTGGCCGCGCAGGCGATGGGCCTGTTCGGCGCGCAGGCGCTGGCTGTGCAGACGAAGCTCGACGCGCAGAAGGCCAGCGCGGACGGACTACGGCAGAGCATCGCCGCGCTGAACGACACGCAGCGCCAGGGCCTGGGCGGGATGATCGGGTTCGAGGCGGCGATCGATGCTGCGACGGCTGCGATCAAGGGCAACCGCGACGCCCTGTCCATGTCTGGCGGGCAGCTCAACCTCAACAGCGAGAAGGCCCGTACGGCGGCGACCGCGCTGAACGACCTTGCGGCGAAGACCGACGAGGCGGCGGCGCAGGCCCGGCAGTCGGGTGCGTCGTGGCAGACGGTCAACGGGATCTACGCCCGGGGCCGGGCGGCGCTGATCCGGTCGGCCGACGCGATGGGCCTGAACCGGTCCGAGGCGAAGGCGCTGGCGGATCAGATCCTGCGGACCCCGGACAAGACGGCGAAGCTCAAGGGCAACCTGGAGGACCTGGAGGCGAAGCTCAGCAGCGCGAAGGCGAAGCTGAAGGCGGTCCCGGACTCCCGGCAGGCGAAGGTCCGCGCGGAGATCGGCGACTTGCAGCGGAAGATCGGGCAGGCGAAGTACGCCCTGTCGACGCTGCGGGACAAGGTCGTCACGGTCACCACCCGGCACGTGGTGGTCGGGGACGGCGGGGCCGCGCGGCGGGCCGGTGCGCACGGTTCGCAGCTCAAGGCCGAGGGCGGTCTCATCCACGGGCCCGGTACGGGCACGTCGGACTCGGTGCCGATCTGGGCGAGTCGCGGCGAGTTCATGGTCAAGGCGAAGTCCGTGTCGAAGTACGGCGTCGCCTTCATGAAGGCGGTGAACGACGGGACTCTGGACCTGGGTGCGGGTGTCCGTGGTGGTGGGTCTGCTGCGGGTATGGCGTCTGCTGGTCGGGCTGTGGCGGACGGGCTGTCGTCCGGGATGCGCGGGTCGGCTGCCGGGGTGGAGGCGTCGGCGCGGGTGATGGCGTCGGCGGTCACCGCCGGGGTCCGGGCCGAGTTGGAGATTGCGTCGCCGTCGAAGAAGACGACGAAGCAGGGCCAGCAGGCGGGTCAGGGTCTGGCGAAGGGGATGCGCCGGAGCCAGGCGGAGATTAAGGCCGAGGCGAAGCGGATGGCGGCGCTGGCCCTGGCGACCGGCAAGAAGCTGATCGCTGGGCTGACCGGGTCCCGGTCTCAGATCACGGCGATGGCGAAGAGCCTGACTGCTCTGATCCGGGCGGCGTACCGGGATCGGAAGACCGGTACGGATGACCGGCTGATCGCCCAGGTCGCAAGGTCGAACGGCCAGCTTCAGCGGCTTGCGGCCCAGCGGGACAAGATCGCCGCCCGGATCGCGCAGGCGAAGGCGTTCGCGAAGGACGTCACCGCGACCGCGAAGCGGGACGCGTCGCTCGGCGGGCTGGGCCTGGAGCCGGAGGAGGTGTCAGCGGGGACCATCAAGGGCGGGCTCCAGCAGAAGCTGGCGAAGCTTCAGCAGTTCACCCGGTACGTGAAGATGCTCGCGAAGCGCGGCCTGAACAAGTCGCTGCTCAGGCAGATTCTCTACGACATGGGGCCGGAGCAGGGGTACGCCTACGCGTCGGCTCTGGCCGGGGCGGACGCGAACACCTTCAAGGGCATCAACAGCCTGGCGGGGAAGGTCAACAAGTCCGCCGACGCGCTGGGGAAGACCGGCGCGGACATCATGTACGACGCCGGGAAGAACGCGAGCAAGGGGTACCTGAAGGGGCTGGACTCCCAGCAGAAGGCGATCGAGAAGCAGATGCTGAAGATCGCCAAAGCCATGGACAAGGCGATCCGGAAAGCCCTCGGAATCAAGAGCCCGTCCACCGTCGCGGCGGTGTCCGGCGGGTACTTCACCGAGGGTGTCGCCAAGGGCGCGGTCGATGCGCTGCCGGTCCTGGACCGGGCGATGGGTGCGGTCGCCGGGCGGATGGCGGACATGCGCCCGGCCATCGGCCGCCCCGCAGTCACCGGGGGCGGGTCGGCTGGAGGTCAGGTGATCCAGGCGCACATCACCGTGCAGTCCCTGGACCCCCTCGCCGCGGCGCGCGAGGTACAGAAGATGCTGCTCCAGCTCGGCCGGACACACGGCACGGGCGTGACCCTGAAGGTGGGGTGACCGGTGCCGATTCTGGTAGAGGCCGGGTGGGGTGGTCTGGCCCAGCGCCCCTGGTCGATCACGTGGACGGACATCACGCCACGGGTCGACATGGTCCAGGGGGTGACGATCACCCGGGGCGCCTCGGATGAGCTGTCGGAGACGCAACCGGGGACGATGACGATGACCCTGGACAACCAGGACGGGGCCCTCACCCCCGGGCGGGCGGATAGCCCGTTCTTCCCGTTCGTCCGCCGCAATACCCCGATCCGGGTGACGCAGGTCGTCATGCCCACCCGGACCGGGGCAGGGCCGTGGCCGCTCGCGCAGCTCGCCGACGACTTCGACGACGAGCGCACCGACCCCACGCTGTGGACCGCGTCCGGTGGCGCGCTGGAAACCCCGGAGGGAAGGCTGCGGCTGCCGCTCGTCCCGGGCGTGGTGTCGCGGTACACCAGCCAGCGGCAGTGGACGCTGACCGGGAGCTCCTTCACGGTGAAGCTGTCCAAGGTCCCGGCCCTGGCGGGCTCTTCGGTGGCGTCGCTCAGCCTGTACCTGCACTCCGCGACCAGCGGGACCCGGTTCCGCTGGTACTACCACGCCGGGACCGGCGAGCTGCGTGCCCTGTCCGAGGTAGGCGGTACGGACCCGTCGCCGGTGGCGATCTCATACAACTGGATTCAGCACGCGTGGGTCCGTATCCGCGAGGTCAGCGGTGTGGTGGTGTGGGAGACCAGCCCGGACGGGTGGACGTGGACGGTCCGCCGCAGCATCAGTACCCCGGGGTGGGTGGGCACGGACCTGGTGCAGGTGGAGCTGGCGGCGTCCCGGACTGGTGGCAGCTCGGACCCGGCTGAGCTTGACCTGCTCGGCGGGATCGCCCGCCCCCGTTTCTGGGGGGTGGTGAACGAGTGGCCGGTGGCGTGGGAGGGGCTCGCGAGTTCCGTGTCGATCTCGGCGACGGACCTGTTCAAGTGGCTGAACAAGCAGCCGACCATGCGCAGCATGCTGGGGATGGAGGTGCTGACCCGTCACACCCTGGCGGGGATCTTCACGTTCCTGGAGGTGTACTACCCGCTGTCTGAGGATGCCGGGTCGGCGGCGGCCGGGGATGTGGCGGGCCACTGTAGCCCCGGCCCGCTGACCGTCACCCAGGTCGGCAGCGGCGGCGCCCTGGAGTTCGGGAGTGAGGGGGTGCCCGAGACCGGGGAGACCGGGGTGACGATGACCCCGGCATCCGCGTCGGCCGGGAAGTACCTCGTCGCCGACGTCGGGCCCCAGTTCGCCGCCGACAGCACGGACTGGTTGCCCCACTACCAGGTGTGGTTCAAGACCAGCACGCCCGGCCGGGTGCTGCTCGGCATCCATGACCCGTCCCTGGACCATCAGACCGTCCTCGCCCTCAACGGGTCCGGGGTGCTCGTGATCGAGTCGACGGAGTCCGGGCCGCCACTGTCAATCACGACGACGACCACCCCGAACCTGGCCGACGGGGTGTGGCATCACCTCGTCTACGACCAGGCGCACAAGCGGGTGTACGTGGACGGGACGAGCTACGGGGGGTCGCTGCTGGCGTGGGGGTCCGCCGGGTACCGGACCCTGTACGTCGGCGGGTACCGGGGCGGCAGGCTTTTCTCCGGGCAGATCGCGCAGGTGTCGATCCACCTGGCGACCGGTCCGCTCGGCGCCCTGTACTCCCAGACCTACGGTGCGATGACCGGGTTCGCTGGGGAGTCGGCGGACTGGCGGATGGAGCGCCTCGCCCGGTACGCGGGACTCGACACGGCGGTCACCGTGCTCGGGTCGACGCATGACGCGATGGCGTCGCAAGGCCCGGGCGGGTCGACGGTGGTCGCCCGGATGCGTGAGGTGGAGTCCACCGAGTCCGGGAAGCTCTACGCCCGCCGGGACTACCTGGGACTGGCGTACCAGTCCCGTGACCTGCGGTACAACCCGTCCCCGGGCAATGACGCGTTCACGATTGCGTGGGCGGATCTGGAGCCGGGCGCGATGCTCGCCGACGACGACCAGAAGCTGGTCAACGAGGTCGAGGCGAGCAGGCCGGGCGGGGCGACGCAGACGGTGCGGGCCGCGTCTTCGGTGTTCGCGTTTGGGCCGTACCCCGAGTCGATGACCCTGATCAAGACCAGTGATCTGTCGGTGCTGGACTCCGCGATGTGGCGGGTCATGCGGTACGCCAACCCCGCCCCGGAGCTGCGGGAGGTGCCGATCGACGCGGCGACCCTGCCCGCTTTCCTCAGCATCCTCGGCGCCGACATCAGTAGTTGCTTCACCGTGACCGGCCTGCCCGCCCAGGCCCCGGCCACCGAGCTGCGCGTCACCGTCGAGGGCTACACCGAGACGATCACCGAGGCCCGGCACATGATCCAGTTCCGCACGTCGGAGTCCAGCAGGGACAGCGTGTGGGTCCTCGGGGACCCGGTGTACTCCCAGCTCGACCACACCACCCGCCTCGCTTACTGAAAGGGGCCCCGTGGCCACCACCGCTCTGCCCGCCGCGATCGTGCGCGCGGAAACCTACTACCTCCCCCCGCCTCCGCCCAGGCCCGGTCAGCCGCCGCACGACTGGTCGCAGGTTCCCGGGGCCGAGCTGATCTACCGGTGGGCCGAGTACCGCCTGTCGCGGCGCCTTCCCGTCCCGACCGGCACGGTCCCGGACCACCCGGGGCTGTATGCCCGGATCGATGACGGGCGGTGGCTCGCCGAGTGCGACGCCTGCAAGTCCGCGTGGATCGTGTCCGTGGCGGACCCCCGGTTCGGGTGTGTGGAGACGACGTGCAAGCGGGCCTGGGTGCCGCTGCTCCTGCCCGACGACACGGATGCGGCCGAGGCGGAGGCACTCGCCCTGCCGCGCCGGTTCTGGTGGCACGAGGACGACCCGCGCAACCCGGCCTGGGAGCCGCCGTCGGAGCCCGACCCGGAGGAGGAGCCGTGACGTTCGCACCACGCACCTGGAACGCCGGGGAAACCGTCACCGCGGCCATGCTCAACCAGGAGATCCGCGACCAGCTCAACAGCATGTTCGACGTGTGGACGGCGTACACCCCGGCGTGGACGTCGTCCGGAACGAACCCGGCCCTCGGCAACGGGTCGATCACCGGCCGGTACATGAAGATCGGCCGCACCGTCCACGTCTCGATCCTCCTCGTCGGCGGGTCCACCACCACCTGGGGCACCGGGGCGTACAGCATCGCTGCCCCGTTCACCTCGGCCAACATCGGCGTCGCCTTCGTCGGCGCCGCGAGGTTGGCCGGGACCGACACGTGGGCCGGGATCTGCAACCTGTCCGCCAACACCACCGCGATCAACTTGCAGTTCCCCGCGTCGACGACGAACACCCGGGCGGCGAACATGCAGGCCACCAGCCCGGAGACCCACGCTGCTGGCACGTCGTTGCGCCTGTCGCTGACCTACCAGTCCGCCACCTGATCGGAGCCTCATGACCACCACCGCCCCCGCCTGGCTCCTCGCCCAGGTCGACGCCACCGACGACCTGCGTCTCCTCGCCCTTCCGGTGGGCACGTCGTCGACCCGCCGGGTGCTGCTGCGGACCGCTGTGCCGGTGAACCCGGGTGACGCCCTGGACGTGTCGGCCCGGGCACAGATCACCAACGACACGGGCCGGGTGATCGGCGTCGGCGTCCACCTGTGGGTGTACGACGTGGACGTGGAGCCTGCGGTTCCGGTGGCCGAGCGGCCGTGGACCCGGATAGCCCCGCACCTCGCGGACAACTGCACCCCGAACCGGCATCACATGCCGCTGCACATGGGCGCATGGTGGGTGGTCCCGGAGGACTGGCCGCCGGGGCACAGGGTGATGGTCGCGTTTCAGGCGGCGGCGTTCCGCACGTCCCCGGCCCCGGGCGAGACCGTCCGTGTGGATCAGGGGTACGGGCAGCTCGTCGTCCGCCGCTACGTCCCCGCCCCGCCTGCCTGACCCCTGCTGAATCGTCCCTGCCCCGCGCCACACGGCACGGGGCTTCTGCATGTCTGGAGGGCCTCATGGCCGTACCGCTGTCCGCCGCCGATTTCCTCGCGGCCCTGCGCGCCGAGGGCGTGAAGGTCGTCGAGGTCGGCAACTGGCGGACCCATAACCGCAACAGCAAGGGGGCGTGGGGGCCGGTGCACGGGGTGATGATCCATCACACCGTCACGAAGGGCACCGCGTCGACGGTGGCCCTGTGCCGCAACGGGCACAGCACCCTGCCCGGGCCGCTGTGCCACGGGGTGATCGCGAAGGACGGGACGGTGCACCTCGTCGGGTACGGGCGCACCAACCATGCCGGGTCCGGTGACGGCGACGTGCTGCGCGCGGTCATCGCCGAGAAGGCGCTGCCCGTCGACAACGAGGCGAACACCGACGGCAACCGGCACTTCTACGGCTTCGAGTGCGAGAACCTCGGCGACGGGAAGGACCCGTGGCCGACGGCTCAGCGGGAGGCGATCGTGCGGGCGTCGGCCGCGGTGCTGCGCGCGCACCGCTGGGGCCGCGGCGGGGACACCTCCGTGATCGGGCATGCCGAGTGGCAGCCGGGGAAGATCGACCCGCGCGGCCTGCCCGGCGGGATGGACGCAGTCCGGAAGGACGTCGCCGAGCGGCTCAAGCACCCGGCCAGCTGGTCCCCGAGCGCGCCGAAGCCGCCCGCGCCCAAGCCCCCGGCGCCGAAGCCCCCCACCACGGACGAGCGGATCACCGCTCTGGAGAAGCGCGTCACCGCGCTGGAAAAGAGGACCACATGATCAGGATCAGCAGCTTCGCGAAGGCCATCGTCGCCGGGCTCGCCGCTGGGGCGACCGCGGCGGTGACGGCGGTGCAGGACCAGGTCGTCACGAGCGGGGAGACGGTGACGATCGTCCTGGCCGTGCTCGGCGCTCTGGGCATCACCTACGCCGTACCGAACCGGCAGCCGGACCGGGTGACGCCGGGTCAGGGGCTCTGATGCGGGCCGTACCCCGCCCGGTCAGGTCGCTGCGCCGCGCCTTCCTCATCACGATCGGGCTGGGCTGGGCGGGGTACGGCGGGATCGGCATCATCAACAACCCGCGGTACGGGACGTCGCGCGGGCTGGCGCACATCACCCGGTACGTGCCGCTCGACATGCTGGGCTGGATGTGGGTGGTGTGCGGGGCGGTCGCGGTGGTGGCTGGGCTGCTGCTCGCCTGCCCGCGGTGGCAGGCGGCGGGATTCGTGGCGCTCGCTGCTCCGGCGGCGTTGTGGGGGGCCGCGTTCACGACGTCGGCCATAGGCACGTACCCGCAGGCGGCCGGTTCGGCTTGCGGGTGGGCAGCGTTCGCGATCGGCATCCTGTGGGTGTCGGGGATGGAGGACCCGCTGCCGTCGCACCTGAGAAAGAGGTACCGCTGATGGACTATGGGGCGCTGGCTGCGGCCGGGGTTGCGCTGGTCGTGGGCTTCCTGACGTGGACGCAGTCGCGCGCCACGAACCGGCGGTCGGACTTCGCGGCGATCACCGATCGGCTCGACCGGGAGCTGAAAGAGGAGCGGGTGCAGCGCCGTCTACAGGGCGGGTACCTGCTGGACCTGCTGCGCTGGGCCCGGGTCGTCGGCCCGTCTACTCCAGCAGGTCCGCCGCCGGAGCCTCCGGCCGAGCTGGACCTGACACCCTGGCACCACTGACCTGGCCCCCACTGCCCTCGCGGCGGTGGGGGCTTTCGTCATGCCCTGACCTGTAGGGTGATCGCTTTGCGGGCACCCGCAAAGCGATCACCCCTCCGGGTGCCGTACGGCCCGCTTGACCGCCATCTCCAGCTCGTACCGGGACAGCCCGGCCTCGGCGGCGTGCTCCCGTACGGCCCGCTGCACCGCGTCCGCCGTCGCCACGGTCAGCGCGCCCACCTGCTGCTCCGCCCAGGCGGTGGACTCCAGGGCGATCAAGTGCGGCGGGATGTCGATGTCAGCCATGGCCGAAATCCTACGGCGGGGCGCCCCCGGGGAGTGCGATGGCCCCGCCGTCGTAGGGAGGGCGGGGCCATCGAGGTACCGGCCGAGCCGACGGCGGGTACCGTTCTGGTGTCGAGTCAGAACGGAGTTCAGTATGCACGCTCTGCCCCATGGCCACACCGGCGCACGCATCAAGCGCCTCCGACTGGAGAGGCACCTCACCCAGAGGGCACTTTCCGACCTGTCCCAGGTCCCCTACTCCACCCTCACCAAGACCGAGCAGGGCGTCCTGCCCGCGAGCCCGCACCTGATCGCGTCCGTTGCCCGCGCTCTGCGGGTCGACGTGGCCACGGTGACCGGGCAGCCGTACGTGACCGAGCTGCGGGCTGATGAGCTGGACATACTGATCCAGCCGATCCGTGAGGCCCTGGACGTCTACGACCTCGGGGCCGACCCCGACGTGGCACCGCGCCCGCTCCGGCTCCTTCAGGACGATGCCGAGCAGCTGCTCGGCGCGGTCCGCGCCGGGGAGATCAAGCAGGTCGCCAGCCAGCTACCCGGGCTCATCATCGAGGCCACCACCGCCGCGCACACGGCCGACACCACCGAGGGGTGGCTGCTCCTCGCCTCGTACTACCGCACCGCGTACGACGTCACGTCGAAGCTGGGCTACCACGACCTCGCGACGATCGGCCTGTCCCGGATGGAGTGGGCGGCCGAGCGCGGGTCGGACGCGGTCATCGGCGGCATGTACCGGTACATGCGCGCGCTGACCTACCTGCGCGCCGGCCAGTACCGCACCGGGGACCGGCTGATCCGCATGGGCCTGACGGTCCTGGGCCAGGCGGAGGCGGGCCGGGAGCGGGATGTCCTCACCGGGCAGCTGCACCTCGGCGCGGCCGTGATGGCCGGGCGGGCCCAGAATGGGGGCGACGCGGACGAGCACCTCGACGAGGCGGACCGCATCGCGCAGCTGACCGGGGACGCGAGCGGCGTGCACTGGCTGTCCTTCGGCCCAACGAACGTGGCGGTCCACCGGGTCAGCGTGCTGGCCGAGCTGGACGAGTACGGGCAGGCCGCGCAGATCGGCCGGACGGTGAAGCTCCCGAAGGACTGGCCCGCCTCCCGGCGGTCGCACCACTACGCCGAGCTGGCGCGGGCGCAGATGTGGGACGGCTCGCTCGACGACAGCTTCCGGAATCTGCTGCTGGCTCGCCGGATCGCGCCGCAGCAGGCGAGGTACCACCAGACCGTACGGGAGACGTACACCGGGCTGGAGGCGGCCAAGCGCCAGCTACCGGAGACCTTCCTCAGCTTCGGGTCCTGGCTGGGCGCCTGACCCTGGGTGAACCCTTGGCCCCGACTATCACGGGATGGTGATAGTCGGGGCTTTCCCATGGCTCCACCATGTGGTCACCAGCCACTGACATGGAGCCGACCATGACCGCGCCTGCGCCCGAGTTACCCCTGCCCGATCCCGAGTCGTTGTCAGCCGAGCAGCAGCGCGGGGCGAACTGCGTGTGGTGCGCGGCACCGCTCAGCAACGCCGCCGCCCGGGACCTCGGACCTCGCCTGCTCACCGTGTTCGGGTCGGCCGTCCGCTGGTTTCCCCGCTGCTGCAACACCTGCTGGAAGGGGCACCGCCCGTGAAGACGATCAGGGTCGAGCCGACCGGCGACGTGGCGTACCGGGCGTGGATAGGGCACACCACCACCTGTGCGACGTGCAGGGCGGGCGCTTCGTGCCCGACGGCCGTACGGCTCGGCCGCGCCTGGCGGGAGGCACGCCGATGAGGTGTGCGCGCTGCGACCGGCCGATCTTGCCGGGTCAGGAGGAGCGCCTCCCCGTCCACGCCGGGTCCGGGGGCGGTGGTACGGCGATCGTGCACCGTGTGCTGTGCCGGCGCCCCCGGTCCAGCCCGGCCCCGTATCCGGTGGGCCGCGGCTGGTGATGCTCCTGCCCGTACCGGAGACCGGCGGTGGTCACGGTGCGGGCGGGCCTGACGGCGGCCCCTGCTCCTCGCGCCGGAGCGGGGGCCGCTCCTCCTCCCGTACAAGCTCGGCGAGCGGCGCCCCTAAGGCTCGCGCGATGAGGAGAAGGTCGGTGTATCTGGGGTCGCGGTTCCCGGCTTCGTACCGCTGGATGGTACGGCGCTCGACGCCAACGAGGTCGCCGAGTTGCTCTTGAGAGAGGGCGGCTGCGCGGCGGGCTTCGGCGATTCGGATACCGAGGAGGCGGCGGCGGTCGATGGCCCAGGTGGGTGGCGCTGTTCTTCGGAGGGGCACAGCTCACCGTTGATCGCGAATGATCATGAGTCAGTACCTAAACGGTCGCTTTTTGACCGCGCACACAGCCCGGCCCGGCACCCCATCTCGCGGGTGCCGGGCCGGGCTTCTTTCTGTGACGTCGTGCTGTGTTGTTCCAGTGGTCAGGGGCCGGATCGCGTTCCGGAATCCTTCCGGTCGGGGTCCGGATTCCGGAGTTCTTCCGTATGACTACGGGCTACCTCCGGACGTCTCGGGATGCCACGGGATGTGTTAGTTCCCAGGTCAGACCCGCCCTAGCCCCTTGACCTGGTCATGCAGACTCGGCCTGGAACATCCAGGCGTGCTTTTCGAGGTCTGCCGTCAGTGAGATCAGGATGTCCTGGGTGATGGGGTCCGGCTCGTCGGTCACCTCGATGCGCTCCCGCATCCGGCCGATGACCACACCCAGGGCGTCCACGAGCGCCTTCACGGCGTCGGTGTCCTTGATCCAGCCCTCGGGGACGGACCGGATGGCGGTCTCCTTGGCCACGGTCGCGGAGCGGCCGTCCGGGTTGACCCCGATCGCCGAGGCGCGCTCGGCGACCGTGTCGGAGTGCTGCCGGGCCGTGACGACCACGTCGTCGAGCTGGAGGTGCACGGACCGGAAGCGCGGGCCGACCACGTTCCAGTGGACCTGCTTCGCCACGAGGGAGAGGTCGACCAGATCGACCAGCGCGCCCTGCAGCGCTTCTCCGACGAGCTTGAGGTCGCTCTCGGACAGTGGGCTCTTCACCACAGACATGCAAACACTCCCATCCGTCAGGCGTACTGCTGACCGTCGTCAGGCGTTTCGCTGACCGTTTCGGCGCACCACCCACGATGGCACAAATGAAACAAAACAGTCATGTTGGCCTCAACCTCCGTCTGCCCGCTCTCCGGCGCCTCACACACACCGCCCGCACGGAAAACGAAAGTCCCGGCCGACCCCTGTGGGGGCCGACCGGGACTCCGGTCGAGCACGGTGCCGCGTGATGGATCAGGCGGCGACGACGTCCACCGCTTCCGCGGGCGCCTTGATGGTCACCCGTCCCGACGGCACTCCTGCGACCGACGAGACGGAGACGGAATTGAGCATGGGACGAACCGGTACTGGGACCGGATCACTGGCAGCTGCCGACTCGGCCAGCTCAGCGAGCGAGAGCTCGTCGCTCACTTCCCGCATGAGCTCGGACATCCGTACGTCAAGCGCGTCGCAAATCGCGGAGAGCAGCTCGGAGGATGCCTCCTTCTGCCCCCGCTCCACCTCGGACAGATAACCGAGCGAGACCCGGGCGGACGAGGAGACTTCGCGCAGAGTACGGCCTTGGCGCTGGCGCTGCCGACGCAGCACGTCACCCAACAGGCGACGGAGCAGAATCATCGGTGGCTCCCTCCTCGGACCGCGTAGCCGCATCCTTCACGCCCTACCGTACCGCCTTGTGCTGCGGCCGTGCGGGGAGCGATGTCGTGTTCACTCAGGGCTGCAAACATCAATTCCCCCCGATCTGTTCCGTATCCTGTGCCCGCGCATTTCCACCGAGTTCGCTCACGAGCAGATCGAGGGCGCTTCGTACACTCTCTCTACGGATGTCCGCCCTCGAACCATTCAACCGCAGTGCGGACACTTTCTCGACGCCGGAAGGTCCCGCAACGGCAACGTAGACCGTTCCGACGGGCTGTCCGTCCTGCGGTTCCGGGCCCGCGACGCCGGTCGTGGAGATGCCCCAGTCCGCGCCGAGCGCGCGCCGCACACCGGCCGCCATCTGCCGCGCGACCTCGGGATCGACCGCGCCGCGCTGCGTCAGGAGGTCCGTGTCCACGCCCAGGATCTCTCCCTTGAGGGGCGTGGCATACGCCGTCACCGAGCCCAGGAAGGACCGCGAGGCTCCGGGTACGGAAGTCAGTTCGGCCGCCACCAGGCCGCCCGTCAGTGATTCGGCGACGGCGAGCGTCTCCCCGAGCTCACCGAGCCGCCCCAGCACCCGGGCAGCGGCTGTCACCGCTCGGCCTCCGCGCCGTCGCGCGCACTCACGGCCGGCCCCGTCGGCGCCGGACCTCCGGGGAGACCCGCGGTCGCCCCCGTAACCCCCACACCCGTGACACCGGCATCAGCATCCGTAACACCGACACCGGACCCACCAGCAGCACCACCCACACCGGAGGAAACCCCTCCAGCGGCACCACCGGCAACACCGGAAGCACCACCGGCCCCGGAACCACCAGCCGCCCCGGGCGACCCCGCCGCCTCCTGGAGCGCCTCCGTGGTCCGGCCCACCGCCGCGCGCTCGGCGGCGAGGCTCCTGCGCCTCAGGACGACGGCCTGGCGTACGTAGTCGAGCCCGGTCACGACCGTCAGGACGACGGCCACCATCATCACCCAGAACCGCAGGGTGGCCAGCGGCCCCGTGAGCATCAGGACGTACATTCCGGCCGCCGTGCCCTGGGCCAGGGTCTTCAGCTTTCCGCCCCGGCTGGCCGGGATCACCGCGTGCCGGATCACCCAGAACCGCATCAGCGTGATGCCCAGCTCACGGGCGAGGATCACCCCGGTGATCCACCACGGGAGATCGCCCAGAATCGACAGGGAGATCAGCGCGGCACCCATGATCGCTTTGTCGGCGATCGGGTCGGCGATCTTCCCGAAGTCCGTGACCAGGTTGTACGTCCGGGCCAGATGACCGTCGAAGAGGTCGGTGATCATGGCGATGGCGAAGGCCGCCCAGGCGAAGGAGCGCCAGGCCGGGTCGTACCCGCCGTTGTGGAACAGCAGCAGGACGAAGCCGGGCACGAGCAGCAGCCGCACCATGGTCAGGATGTTCGCGATGTTCCACAGGCTGGCCTGGTTGACGGCCGCGGTGCCCAGCTTGCCGCCGCGGACCGGCTTCGCGCCGGGACCGCCTGTCGCGGCTGCCGGGACTCCCGTCATCTGGCTGCCTCCGCAAGCTCGTGGTGTTCGGCCACCAGGTCCACGCCCTCGGTGCCCACTGCCTTTGCCTCGACCATACGGCCCGGCACGAGTCCCTCGCGTGTGGTGAAGACCACCTGGCCGTCCGTTTCGGGGGCCTGGTGTGCGGCGCGGCCGATCGCGACCTCGCCGTCCTCGTCCGACTCGACGGACTCCACGAGCACCTGGAGGGTCTCCCCGACGCGCTCCTCGGCGCGCTGCGAGGTCAGCTCCTCGGCCAGCTGGGAGATGTGGGCGAGGCGCTCGGCGATGGTGTCGGCGTCGAGCTTGTTCTCGTAGCCGAGGGCCTCGGTGCCCTCCTCGTCGGAGTAGCCGAAGACGCCGATGGCGTCGAGGCGGGCGCCGGTGAGGAAGCGTTCCAGCTCGGCGAGGTCGGCCTCGGTCTCGCCGGGGAAGCCGACGATGAAGTTGGAGCGCGCGCCGGCCTCGGGGGCCTTGCTCCGGATGGTGTCCAGCAGCTCCAGGAAGCGGTCGGTGTCACCGAAGCGGCGCATCGCGCGCAGCACGCCGGGGGCGGAGTGCTGGAAGGAGAGGTCGAAGTACGGGGCGACCTTCGGCGTCGAGGTGAGGACGTCGATGAGGCCGGGGCGCATCTCGGCGGGCTGGAGGTAGCTGACGCGGACGCGCTCGATGCCGTCCACGTCGGCCAGCTCGGGCAGCAGGGTCTCCAGCAGGCGGATGTCGCCGAGGTCCTTGCCGTAGGAGGTGTTGTTCTCGGAGACGAGCATGACCTCCTTGACGCCCTGCTCGGCCAGCCAGCGGGTCTCCTGGAGCACGTCCGAGGGGCGGCGGGAGATGAAGGAGCCGCGGAAGGAGGGGATGGCGCAGAAGGAGCAGCGGCGGTCGCAGCCGGAGGCGAGCTTGACCGACGCGACGGGGCTGGTGCCGAGCCTGCGGCGCAGCGGGGCACGCGGTCCGGAGACCGGGGCGACGCCTTCCGGCAGGTCCGCGGGGGCCGGTGCGGGCGCCTCCTGGGCGTGGCCCGGCAGGGAGACGGCGGCGGACTGGCGCTCGGCGGGGCTGATCGGCAGCAGCTTGCGGCGGTCGCGCGGGGTGTGCGAGGCGTGGATGCCGCCGTTGAGGATGGTCTGGAGCCGGTCGGAGATGTCGGCGTAGTCGTCGAACCCGAGGACGCCGTCCGCCTCCGGCAGGGCCTCGGCGAGGTCCTTGCCGTAGCGCTCGGCCATGCAGCCGACGGCGACCACGGCCTGGGTGCGGCCGTGGTCCTTGAGATCATTGGCTTCGAGCAGGGCGTCGACGGAGTCCTTCTTGGCGGCTTCGACGAACCCACAGGTGTTGACGACTGCGACATCCGCGTCGGAGGCATCCTCGACGAGGTCCCAGCCGTCCGCTGCCAAGCGGCCTGCAAGCTCCTCCGAGTCCACCTCGTTACGGGCGCAGCCAAGAGTGACAAGGGCGACGGTACGGCGTTCGGGCATGGACTCAAGACTACTTTGTCCCGGCGGCCCTCCCGCCGTGCAGGGTTGCCTGCGCTCTCCTCTGCTACGGGGAGTAACAGGCGGGAGCCCCGCCGGAAACGCCGACGGGCGCCCGGCATCAGGCCGGGCGCCCGTCGGCGCGGTGAGGAGGTGCGGGGTCAGCCGGCCTCGGGGTCACCCTTGGTGTACGAGAGCCGCTCGACCTGACCCGGCTCGAAGCGGTCCTGGAGCTTCTTCCCGTTGACGAAGAGCTCGATCGCCCCGGCGTTGCCGAGGACGAGGTCGATGCGCTCCTTGTCCTGGAAGGTCTTGGACTCACCCTCGAGCAGCAGCCCGTCGAAGAGCAGCCGACCGTTGTGGTCCTTGACGGAGATCCAGCTCTTGCCCTGGTTCGCGCCGAGCTTGACCGTCACCTTGTCCCGGGGGGCTGCGGCGATGGCACTCTCGGACGGCACCGGGGGCGCGGCCGGCTTGGTGGTGGAGGGTTTGGCCGCGGTCTTGTCGGGCTTGGAGCCCTCCGCGACCTGGGCGGTGTTCGAGGGCTTGTCGTCGCCGCCGTTGAAGAGGGTGAAGCCGACGAAGCCGATCACGGCGACGATGGCCGCGACCATGGCCGCGGTCCAGTTGGGCCGACGCGGTTCGGAACGGATGCGCTCCGCTTCGAACAGCGGGGCCGCGGGGGTCGGTGCGGGACGGCCGCCGTGATCACCGTCGTACCGCTCGACCAGGGGTTCCGGGTCGATGCCGACGGCACGGGCGATGTTGCGGATGTGGCCGCGTGCGTAGACGTCGCCGCCGCAGCGCGAGAAGTCGTCCTCCTCGATCGCGTGCACGATGGGGATGCGCACCCGGGTGGAGCTGCTGACTTCCTCGACCGTCAGACCTGCGGCGATACGAGCCTGCTGAAGGGCACGACCGATCGAAGGCCGGTCGTCTTCGGGGGAGTTGCCGATGGACACGGGGGCGCCTTTCGAGCGTGAGCCACCTGCTGGATGTTCAGTCTAGGGGGGGTACGAAAGGGAGGGGCAACCGGGAGGCACGACTTTGTACGCCATCGGGCTCGCCGGACGGCCCCGCGGACCTCTCCGCGGGCGGAGCGGGAGCGGGACCCTGCCCCGATCGGGGACTGGGCAACCTGGAGTGGGCCGAACAGGGTGGGGGACAACGGGCTGGGCGGGAGGGAGGAGCATCGATCCGCCCCTCCCTCCAACTTGACGTACGGCCGCACGAAACGGTTGCCCACAGAACCTTTACGGGCTGATTCACCTTTACGGCCCCGGTGTCACCGCTATGGATGTACGGGTCCCTCAGCGGATACGGGACCCGATGCCACCGTCAAGGACCACGACCAGATGTCACCCCTGCGGTGCGGATTCCCCGCGGATGACGGCCAACACCCCGTCGAGCTCGTCCGGTTTCACCATGACGTCGCGCGCCTTGGACCCCTCGCTGGGTCCGACGATGTTCCGGGACTCCATGAGGTCCATCAGCCGCCCCGCCTTCGCGAAGCCGACGCGCAGCTTGCGCTGGAGCATCGAGGTCGACCCGAACTGGGTGGAGACGACCAGCTCGGCGGCCTGGCAGAGCAGGTCGAGGTCGTCGCCGATGTCCTCGTCGATCTCCTTCTTCTGCTTCGTACCGACCACGACGTCGTCCCGGAAGACCGGGGCCATCTGGTCCTTGCAGTGCTGGACGACGGCCGCGACCTCGTCCTCGGTGACGAAGGCGCCCTGCATACGGGTGGGCTTGTTGGCGCCCATCGGGAGGAAGAGGCCGTCGCCCTTGCCGATGAGCTTCTCGGCGCCGGGCTGGTCGAGGATGACCCGGCTGTCGGCGAGGGAGGAGGTGGCGAAGGCGAGCCGGGAGGGCACGTTCGCCTTGATGAGGCCGGTCACCACGTCGACCGAGGGACGCTGGGTGGCGAGCACCAGGTGGATTCCGGCGGCGCGGGCCAGCTGGGTGATGCGGACGATCGAGTCCTCCACATCACGCGGGGCGACCATCATGAGGTCGGCCAGCTCGTCGACGATCACCAGGAGATACGGGTACGGGGAGAGCTCCCGCTCGCTGCCCTCGGGCGTCTTGAGCTTGCCGGTGCGCACGGCGTGGTTGAAGTCGTCGATGTGCCGGTAGCCGAAGGCGGCCAGGTCGTCGTAGCGCAGGTCCATCTCCCGCACGACCCACTGGAGCGCCTCGGCGGCCTTCTTGGGGTTGGTGATGATCGGGGTGATCAGGTGCGGGATGCCCTCGTACGCGGTGAGCTCGACGCGCTTGGGGTCGACCAGGACCATCCGGACGTCCTCCGGGGTGGCCCGCACCATGATCGAGGTGATCAGGCAGTTGATGCAGGAGGACTTCCCGGAGCCGGTCGCACCGGCCACCAGGACGTGCGGCATCTTCGCCAGGTTGGCCATCTCGTAGCCGCCCTCGACGTTCTTGCCGAGCGCCACGAGCATGGGGTGGTCGTCCTCGGCCGCGTCCGCGAGGCGCAGGACGTCACCGAGGTTGACCATCTCCCGGTCGGAGTTGGGGATCTCGATGCCGACGGCGGACTTCCCCGGGATCGGCGAGATGATCCGTACGTCGGGGCTGGCGACGGCGTACGCGATGTTCTTGGCGAGCGCCGTGATCTTCTCGACCTTCACGGCGGGGCCGAGCTCGATCTCGTACCGGGTGACCGTCGGGCCCCGGGTGAAGCCGGTGACGACGGCGTCGACCTTGAACTCGGAGAAGACGTTGGTGAGCGAGGCGACGACGGCGTCGTTGGCGGCGCTGCGGCTCTTGCCGGGCCCGCCGCGCTCCAGCAGGTCGAGCGAGGGCAGCGCGTACGTGATGTCGCCGGAGAGCTGGAGCTGCTCGGCGCGGGCGGGCAGGTCCCCGGTCCGCTCGGGCACGGGCTTGGTCAGATCGGGTACGGCTCTGGTCAGATCGGGTACGCCAGCGGGGTCACCGGGCACGGTGGCGGCAGCGGCCCCCGCCCGGCCGGTCTCCCGGTCCTTGCCGACGCCGCTGTCCCGGCCCGGCTCCCGGGCCCCGGGCACGGGCGTGCCGGTCCGTTCGCGGTCCCGGTCCACCGAGACGCCCTGGGTGAGGTCGGCGACGACCGGGGAGGGCGGCATCCCGTTGAGTACGGCCCCGTCGAGCGCGGCTGCCGCCGCCGCGGCGACGTCCACGGCGTCCAGGGGGCGGTTCATGACGGGCTGCGCGGCGGGGCGGCGGGGCCTCCGGCGCTTGGTGAGGGCCTCCGCCTCGGCGCTGTCGTGGTCGTACACGGCGTCGGTGTCCGGGGCCTGACGGCGTGCGGAACCGCGCCGCGTCCCGGCGGGCAGCGCCTCGCGCCACTGCTCGTCGTAGCGCTCGTCGTCGTCCTCGTACGCCTCGGCGGGCTCGTACGCCGGTTCCACGATGCCGAGGCGGACGCCGAGCTGCCGCAGTCGGCGCGGGATGGCGTTGACGGGGGTCGCGGTGACGACGAGCAGCCCGAAGACGGTGAGCAGCACCAGCAGGGGTACGGCCAGCACCTCGCCCGTCATGAAGACCAGCGGCTTGGACGCGGCCCAGCCGATCAGCCCGCCCGCGTCCTGCATGGCCTCGGTGCCGTCCTCGCGGCCCGGCGAACCGCAGGCGATGTGGACCTGTCCGAGGACGCCGACGACCAGGGCGGAGAGCCCGATGACGATCCGGCCGTTGGCCTCGGGCCGCTCCGGATACAGGATCAGCCGGACGGCCATCGCGCCGAGCAGTATCGGCACGAGCAGATCGAGCCGGCCGAACGCCCCGGTCACCAGCATCTCCACCAGGTCGCCGACCGGCCCCTGGAGGTTGGACCAGGTGCCGGCGGCCACGATCAGCGCGAGGCCGAGGAGCAGGAGCGCGAGGCCGTCCTTGCGGTGGGCGGGGTCAAGTCCCTTCGCACCGCGCCCTATGGAGCGGAACACCGCACCGACGCCGTGGGCCGTGCCCAGCCAGATCGCGCGCACCAGCCGGTAGACGCCGTTGGTGGGGGACGGTGCGGGCTTGGGCGCGGGCCGCTTGGCCGCCGCCTTCTTCGCGGGGGCCCTCTTCGCGGGCGCGCTCGACTTCTTCGGGGCGGTCTTCTTGGCGGGCGCGGCTTTCTTCGCCGGACCCGGAGTACGGCCGACGCGCTTCGCGGTGCCCGCCGTGCCCTGGGAACCCTTGCCGGACGTACGTGAGGCCATGATGCCGAGGTTACCGCTGTCCACGCCCGTGAACACGTTCGCCTACTGGTTCACCCGACCGTGTCGCCGCGCGGGGACCGGGAACTGACACGCCCTCATGGCAGAGAGCGTTCCGGAAGCCGCCCGCAGCTGCTGCGTACCGTGTCCGAAGCGCAACCGGCCCGGCCCGTTCCGGACGAAGGCGCTAGTTCTGCGCGGGCAGGACCCCGGTGCCGCCGCCCGTGCCCGGCTCCAGCGCGTCGAGCGCGCGGCGCAGACCGGTGAGCTTGCGTTCGAGATGGGCCGCCGTGGCGACGGCCGCCGCGTCCGCCGACTCGTCGTCGAGCTGCTTGGAGAGCGCCTCCGCCTGCTCCTCGACCGCCGCGAGCCGCGCGGAGAGTTCGGCCAGCAGACCGGCGGGCTCCTTCTCGTGCCCGCCGCCCGTGTGGCCGTCGCCCTCCAGCTGGAGCCGCAGGAGCGCGGCCTGCTCACGGAGCTTGCAGTTCTTCATGTACAGCTCGACGAAGACCGAGACCTTGGCGCGCAGCACCCACGGGTCGAACGGCTTGGAGATGTAGTCCACCGCGCCGGCCGCGTAGCCCCGGAAGGTGTGGTGCGGGCCGTGGTTGATCGCGGTGAGGAAGATGATCGGGATGTCCCGGGTCCGCTCGCGCCGCTTGATGTGGGCGGCGGTCTCGAAACCGTCCATGCCCGGCATCTGGACGTCCAGCAGAATGACCGCGAAGTCGTCCGTGAGCAGCGCTTTGAGCGCCTCCTCCCCTGACGATGCCCGGACCAGTGTCTGATCGAGCGCAGAGAGGATGGCCTCCAGCGCCAGCAGATTCTCCGGCCGGTCATCGACCAGGAGGATCTTGGCCTTCTGCACCATGGCCCGCCCTCCTCGCCCCGGAAATGCACCGGGTGCCGCCCCAGGGGACGACTCCCTTACGCCGTCCGTCCTTGTGCCGGTCATGGTAGCCGCACCCCGCCCGTCACCACACCCTGTCACCGCGATGTCACTGTGCACATACCGCAAACGCGGTGGGAGACCAGAAGGTTCCCCGAATACGGCGAGTTCACACCCGTTCGAGCACAGTCGGTCAACAACTCATAGCGATTCGCTCAGAGTCCGATCACTCTCCGTGCATCCACTGCTCCATCACCGCAAGCAGATGATCAGGATCGACCGGCTTCGTCACATAGTCGGAAGCACCGCAGTCGATCGCCTTCTCCCGGTCGCCCTTCATCGCCTTCGCGGTGAGCGCCACGATCGGCAGCCCGGCGAACTGCGGCATCCGCCGGATCGCGGTCGTGGTCGCGTAGCCGTCCATCTCGGGCATCATGATGTCCATCAGCACGACCGTCACATTGTCGTTCTGCTCCAGGACTTCGATCCCCTCACGGCCGTTCTCCGCGTAGAGCACGGTCAGCCCGTGCTGCTCCAGCACGCTGGTGAGCGCGAACACGTTACGGATGTCGTCGTCGACGATGAGCACCTTCTCGCCACGGAACCGGAACGTCCGCCGGGGCTCCGGGGCGTCCTCCGCCGCGGCCGGGCTCCCCTGCACCCACTCCTCCTGCGGGGCGCTCTCGCCCGCGGGCCGCCCGGCGGGCAGCGCGGGCCGCCGGGCCGCGTCCCCGAGGGCCTTGCGCCGCCTCCGGAACACCCCCGCGGAGTTGGCCGGGTCGCCGAGCGGGGCGGAGTCGCCGCCCTGGGGCGCCTGCCCGTTCTCGGACCCGCCGACCGAACCCTCGGTGGAACCGGAACCCACCTGCGGGAAGCCCTGCGGGGGCAGTTCGGCGCGGTGCAGCGGGAGGTACAGGGTGAAGGTCGAGCCCCGGCCGGGCTCGCTCGCCGCGTGGATCTCGCCGCCGAGCAGCCGCGCGATCTCCCGGCTGATGGAGAGCCCGAGGCCGGTACCGCCGTACTTGCGGCTCGTCGTACCGTCCGCCTGCTTGAACGCCTCGAAGATCACCAGCATCTTGCTGGACGCGATCCCGATCCCGGTGTCGGTGACCGAGAAGGCGATCAGCTCGGCGTCCGCGTCCCGCAGCGAACCCGCCTCCAGGAGGTGTTCCCGGATCGCGTTCGGCACATCGGCGCCGGCCGGCCGGATCACCAGCTCCACCGCCCCGGTGTCGGTGAACTTCACCGCGTTGGAAAGAAGGTTGCGCAGCACCTGAAGAAGGCGCTGCTCATCGGTGTGCAGCGTCGCGGGAAGCTCCGGCGAGACCCGTACGGAGAAGTCGAGGCCCTTCTCCGCGGTGAGCGGGCGGAAGGTCGCCTCCACGTAGTCGACGAGCTGGACCAGAGCGATCCGGGTCGGGCTGACGTCCATCTTGCCCGCCTCGACCTTCGACAGGTCGAGGATGTCGTTGATCAGCTGGAGCAGGTCGGAACCGGCCCCGTGGATCGTCTCGGCGAACTCGACCTGCTTCGGCGACAGATTCCCCTCGGCGTTGTCCGCCAGCAACTTGGCCAGGATCAGCAGCGAGTTGAGCGGGGTGCGCAGCTCGTGCGACATGTTCGCCAGGAACTCGGACTTGTAGCGCATCGAGACCGCGAGCTGCTCGGCGCGCTCCTCCAGGACCTGCCGCGCCTCCTCGATCTCGGTGTTCTTCACCTCGATGTCGCGGTTCTGCTGGGCCAGCAGCTCGGCCTTCTCCTCCAGTTCGGCGTTGGACGCCTGGAGGGCCTTCTGCCGGTTCTCCAGCTCCTGCGAGCGGTCGCGCAGTTGCTCGGTCAGCTCCTGGGACTGCTCAAGGAGCTTCTCGGTCTTGGTGTTGACGCTGATCGTGTTGACGCTCGTCGCGATCATCTCGGCCAGCTGGTTGAGGAAGTCCCGCTGGATGTGCGTGAACGGCTGGAAGGAGGCCAGCTCGATCACCCCGAGGACCTTGCCCTCGAAGAGCACCGGCAGCACGATCACATGCGCGGGCGGCGCCTCGCCGAGACCGGAGGAGATCTTCAGGTAACCCGGCGGAACGTTGTCGACCTGGATCGTCCGCTTCTCCTCGGCCGCCGTCCCGATGAGCGTCTCACCGGGCCGGAACGAGGTCGGCATCGACCCGGCGGAGTAGCCGTAACTCCCCCGCATCCGCAGCTCGTACGCACCGTCGTCGCCGTTGTCCGGACCGACCTCGTCCGAGTCGCCCGGCGACATGGCCAGGAAGAACGCGCCGTGCTGCGCCGAGACCACCGGCGTCAGCTCGCTCATGATGAGCGAGGCCACGTCGTCCAGATCCCGGCGGCCCTGCATCAGGCCGGAGATCCGGGCGAGGTTGCCCTTGAGCCAGTCCTGCTCCTTGTTGGCGAGCGTGGTGTCGCGCAGGTTGGCGATCATCGTGTTGATGTTGTCCTGGAGGACCTGGATCTCCCCGGCCGCGTCCACGTCGATCTTCAGGTTGAGATCGCCGCGCGTCACCGCCGTGGCGACGGCCGCGATGGCGCGCACCTGACGGGTCAGGTTCCCGGCCATCTCGTTCACCGACTCGGTGAGGTCGCGCCAGGTGCCGTCCACGTCCCGCACCCGCGCCTGACCGCCCAGCTGCCCCTCGGTCCCCACCTCGCGGGCGACCCGGGTCACCTGATCGGCGAACGAGGAGAGCTGGTCGACCATCGTGTTGATCGTGTTCTTCAGCTCCAGGATCTCCCCGCGCGCATCGATGTCGATCTTCTTCGTCAGATCGCCCTTGGCGATGGCCGTGGTGACCGTGGCGATCTGCCGCACCTGACCGGTCAGGTTGGAGGCCATCGAGTTCACGGACTCCGTGAGGTCCTTCCACGTACCCGAGACGCCCGGCACGCGGGCCTGGCCGCCCAGCTCGCCTTCCGTACCCACCTCACGGGCCACCCGGGTGACCTCGTCGGCGAAAGAAGACAGGGTCGTCACCATGGTGTTGACGGTGTCGGCCAGCTCCGCGACCTCGCCGCGCGCCTCCACGGTGACCTTCTTCGTCAGGTCACCGGTGGCGACCGCCGAGGAGACCCGGGAGATATTCCGCACCTGGCTGGTCAGGTTGTTGGCCATCAGGTTGACGTTGTCGCTGAGGTCCTTCCAGATGCCGGTCGCCCCGCGCACCCGCGCCTGCCCGCCGAGAATGCCCTCGGTGCCCACCTCGCGGGCCACACGCGTGACCTCGTCCGCGAAGTTCAGCAGCTGGTCGACCATCGTGTTGACGGTCGTGACCAGTTCGAGGATCTCGCCCTTGGCGTCGACGGTGATCTTCTTGGAGAGATCGCCCTTGGCGACCGCCGTGGTGACCTCGGCGATGTTGCGGACCTGGAGGGTCAGGTTGTTCGCCATGCCGTTGACGGACTGGGTGAGGTCCTTCCACGTACCGGAGACGCCCTGCACCTCGGCCTGACCGCCGAGGATGCCCTCCGTACCCACCTCACGCGCGACCCGCGTCACCTGCTCCGCGAAGTTGGACAGCTGGTCCACCATCGTGTTCAGGGTGTTCTTCAGCTCCAGGATCTCGCCCCGGGCGTCCACATCGATCTTCTGCGACAGGTCACCGCGCGCGACCGCCGTGGCGACCTGCGCGATGTTACGGACCTGGGCGGTCAGGTTCCCCGCCATGCCGTTCACCGAATCGGTGAGATCGCGCCAGACTCCGGCCACACCGGGCACCTGGGCCTGACCGCCGAGCCGCCCGTCCGTACCCACCTCGCGGGCGACCCGCGTCACCTGGTCGGCGAAGGCGGAGAGCTGGTCGACCATCGTGTTGATCGTGTTCTTGAGCTCCAGGATCTCGCCCCGGGCATCCACGTCGATCTTCTGCGACAGGTCGCCCCGCGCCACCGCCGTCGTCACCTGGGCGATCTGCCGCACCTGGGAGGTGAGGTTCCCGGCCATGAAGTTGACGGAGTCCGTCAGCTCCTTCCACGTACCGGAGACACCGTCCACCCGGGCCTGGCCGCCGAGACGGCCCTCGGTGCCCACGTCCCGGGCCATCCGCGTCACCTGGTCGGCGAAGCTGGACAGCTGCGCCACCATCGTGTTGACGGTGTTCTTGAGCTCCAGCATCTCCCCGGCCACGTCCACGGTGACCTTCTGGGAGAGGTCACCGTTGGCGACGGCCGTGGTCACCTGCGCGATGTCCCGGACCTGACCGGTCAGGTTGCGGAACGCGGTGTTCACCGAGTCCGTGAGGTCCTTCCACGTCCCCGCCGCGCCCGGCACCTCGGCCTGCCCGCCGAGCCGGCCCTCGACGCCGACCTCCCGGGCGACGCGCGTCACCTCGGAACCGAAGGACTGGAGCTGGTCCACCATCGTGTTGACGGTGTTCTTCAGCTCCAGCATCTCCCCGGCCACATCGACCGTGACCTTCTGGGACATGTCTCCGCTGGCCACCGCCGTCGTCACCTGGGCGATGTCCCGTACCTGCGTCGTCAGGTTCCGGAAGACCGTGTTCACCGAGTCGGTGAGGTCCTTCCACGTCCCCGCGGCCCCCGGCACCTGCGCCTGGCCACCGAGGAGCCCCTCGCCACCGACCTCGCTCGCCACCCGCGTCACCTCGTCCGCGAAGGTGCGCAGCGTCTCCGTCATCTGGTTGATCGTCTCGGCGAGCTGGGCGACCTCGCCGCGCGCGCTCACCGTGACCTTCTGTGTGAGGTCACCACTGGCGACCGCCGTCGTCACCTCCGCGATGCCGCGCACCTGGGAGGTGAGGTTGCCCGCCATCGTGTTGACGGAGTCGGTGAGGTCCTTCCACACCCCGGCCACGCCCGGCACGGTCGCCTGACCGCCCAGCTCGCCCTCCGTACCCACCTCACGGGCGACGCGCGTCACCTCCGAGGAGAACGAGGACAACTGGTCGACCATCGTGTTGACGGTGTTCTTCAGTTGAAGCATCTCGCCGGCCACATGGACGGTGACCTTCCGCGACAGATCGCCCTTGGCCACCGCCGTCGTCACCAGCGCGATGTCGCGGACCTGGGCGGTCAGCCGGTACGCCATGGTGTTGACGGAGTCCGTGAGGTCCTTCCAGGACCCGGACATCCCGCGCACCTGCGCCTGGCCCCCGAGCTTGCCCTCGGTGCCGACCTCCACGGCGACGCGCGTCACCTGCTCGGTGAAGACCGACAGCTGGTCGACGAGGTTGTTGACCGTACGGGCGACCTTCAGGAACTCGCCGCGCAGCGGGCGCACCGTCTCGTCCGTCGTGTGCGACCGCAGCTCCATCCGCTGCTCCAGGTCACCGTCGGCGACCGCCGACAGCACCCGGCCCACCTCGGAGACCGGCCGCGCGAGATCGTCGACGAGCTCGTTGGAGGCGTCGATCGCGGCGGCCCAGGAACCCTCGCAGGCGCCCGTCTCCAGCCGCTCCGTGAGCTTGCCCTCCCGCCCGACCACCCGCCGTACGCGCGCCAGCTCACCGGTCAGATGAAGGTTCCGGTCGGCGACCTCGTTGAAGACCGCGGCGATCTCCGACAGCACGTCGTCGCCGGAGACGGTGAGCCGCCTGCGGAAATTCCCGTCGCGCATCGCCACGAGCCCCGCCAGCAGTCTGTTCAGAGCTGCCGCGTCGACCTCGACGGTGCCATTGCGCTGCTTTTTCACGGACTGTCCGCCTTTTGTACGCGCCTTCGAACCCCGCGCCGCCACGCCAGACTCCACCGTGTCCCTCCCGCAGGGGTTGACCGTTTCGCTCGGGCCTATCCGGAAGCTTGCCCAGTTCCACTTTGGCTCACCGCCACAGCACACCGTCAACGGGTGGCCGGGCGGACGTCAAATCGTTGCAACGTACCAGGCCGGAACAGGTCGGCGGGCAACCTCCCCCACTCACACCCCGTCCCTGCCACCGGGAGACATACTCGTGCGCCCGCGCACGACTCCTGACGCGTCCTGTCCCGATCTCGGCCCTCGTGTACCCGGCACCCTTGACGAACGTCTAGCCTGGCAAGCGAATCGAAGCGGCGATAAACGGGCACAGGACTCGGGGAAGCGACGAGACACCATATGGGGAGTGCTGTGATCACCGCGCGCGCGGCCGCCACCTTCGAACCGGTCGGGCGCTCGGTCGCGACCGCCCGCGCCTTCGTCCGGGACACCCTCCAGGGGTGGGGGTACAACGATGTCGTGGACGACGCCGTCGTCCTCACCAGCGAGCTCGTCACCAACGCCGTGATCCACGCGGGCACGGCGGCCGACGTGCTCTGCCTGCGCACCGAGGACGGCGTACGCGTCGAGGTCGCCGACCACTATCCGGAACGTGAGGTCCCGCTCCAGAGCAGCGGGCTCGACTTCGGCTCCCCGGACCGCGAGAACGGCCGGGGCCTGCTGCTCTGCGCGGCGCTGGCCGCCCGCTGGGGCGTCGAGTACACCCCCACCCGCAAACATGTCTGGTTTCAGCTGGACCTGCCCGAGCGCCCGGTCGGCATCCGCTCCGCGGGACCGCTCCTGCCGACCGCGCTGCTGCCCGTGACGGACCAGCGCGTACGGGTGGCCGTCGTCCAGATCGACCACTCCGGCTCCATCGCCGCGTGGAACGACGACGCGGCCTTCCTCTTCGGCCACGCGGCGGACCAGGTCGCCGGCAAACAGCTCACCGACTTCGTGGCCTGGCCGCACACCCCCGGCACCAGCACCGGCATCGCGGACGCGCTCCAGCTCTCCCGCTGGGAGGGCAGCTACGGAATCCGCTGCGCCGACGGCCGGGTCACCCCCGTCTACGCCTCGCATCTGCGGGTCCGCGACACCGACGGCGAACCGTCCACGGTCTGCCTCCTCGTCCGCGACTACGAGCGGGCCGTCCTCCAGTCCCCGGTCCGCGCCCCGGTCTCCGACTCCTCGTCCGAGAACCGCGCCACGGACCCGTTCGAGGTCTTCATCGGCTCCCCCGCCCCCGACGACCTGGACGGACTGCTCCAGCGGACCGTCGAGCGGGCCCGCGACATGCTCGACGCCGACGCGGCCTTCCTCCTCCTCGCCACCGACGACGAGACGGAGCTCGAGGTCCGCGCCACGACGGGCCTCCCCTCGGCCCGCCAGCGCTTCGCCCGCGTCCCCGTGGAAGCCGGAACGGGCCGCTACGGTTCCGCCCGCATGCCCGCCGTCCACGAGGACCTCACCGCCGTACCCGGAGCCGTCCCGCTCCTCACCGACACCGGGATGCGCTCGGTCGTCACGGTCCCGCTCAAGGTCGAGGGCCGTCTGACGGGCTCCCTGGGCGTCGCGGCCGAGGCTCCGGGACGCTACTCGAACGAGGAGGCCCTGCGCCTCCAGTTCGCCGCCGACCGCATCGCCCTGGCCGTGGAGTCCGCACGCCTGGGCGAGCTGGAACGGCTGCGCCGGGGCTCCCTCTCCTTCCTGGTGGAGGCGTCCGACCTGCTGGCCGGCACGCTCGACCGGGACCAGACGCTGGCGCTGATGGCCCAGATGACGGTCCCGACCCTGGCCACCTGGTGCGCGGTCTACACGATCGCGGACCAGTCCTCGGACCCGTACCTCTCGTACGTGCTCCACGAGGACGAGGACCTCATCGACGGCCTCAAGGCCCTGCTCTCCAAGATCGCCCCGCCCGACCCGGTCCCGACCCCGGGCGCCCGCATCTGGGCGGCCCCTTCGGAGGCCGGTCACCGGGCGGCGCTCAGCACGTCCACCCGCAGCCTGGACCACGACGCGCCGCTGAGCATGTCCACGGCCACCCGCACCATCCTCGCCACGGCCCAGGCGGTCGGCGGCGAGACGGTGGTCCTGCCGCTGGTCGCCCGCAACCGCGTGATCGGCATGCTGACGCTCGGGAAGCCCTCGGACGACCACTTCCGCCAGGAGATCCTGGAACTGGCCGAGGACCTCTCCCGCCGGGCCGCCCTGGCCCTGGACAACGCCCGCCTGTACTCGGAGCGCATGGCGATCAGCCAGTCGCTCCAGCGCAGCCTGCTGCCCCCGGGCCTCCCCGACATCGAGAACGTCGAGATCGAGGTCATCTACCGCGCGGCGGGCGAGGGCAACGAGGTCGGCGGCGACTTCTACGACGTCTTCCCGATCCACGACGGTGCGTACGGCTTCGCCATCGGCGACGTCTGCGGTACGGGACCGGAGGCGGCCGCCGTCACGGGCCTGGCCCGCCACGCCCTGCGCCTGCTGGCCCGCGAGGGCTTCCCCGGCCCCGCGGTCCTGGAACGCCTCAACGCGGCCATCCTCGACGAGGGCGCCCGCAGCCGCTTCCTGACCCTCCTGTACGGCGAGCTGTGGCCCCAGGAGGACGGCAGCGCCCTCCTGAAGGTCGTCTGCGCCGGTCACCCGCTGCCGCTGCGCCTGCGCCAGGACGGCACCGTGGAGCCCGCCGCCGAACCGCAGCCCCTGCTCGGCGTGCTGGACGACCTGGAACTGTACGAGCAGGAGGTCACCCTCGACCCGGGCGATGTCCTCCTCTGCGTCACGGACGGCGTCACCGAACGCCGCGAGGGCACCCGCATGCTCGGCGACGACGGCCTCGCGAACGTCCTGTCGACCTGTACGGGCCTGACGGCCGGAGCGGTCGCCGCACGCATCCTGCGGGCCGTGGAGCGCTTCGCGGCGGAGCCCGCGTCGGACGACATGGCCATCCTGGCGATGCGCGTCCCGGAGCCGCCCCGCATCTGATCGGATCTGGCCCGAGGCCACCACACGCGAAAGGCCCCCGCCACATGGCGGGGGCCTTTCGTTTCTCTCTGAGCCCCAATGCGGAATCGAACCGCAGACCTTCTCCTTACCATGGAGACGCTCTACCGACTGAGCTATTGGGGCCTCGCTGCGCTGTGGCAACGAGGTAAACCATACACGGGATCAGGGGATACGCATAATCGCGGCCGGCGCGAGCTTTCCGGGGTACGCCGACGACAGCTCGACCCCCGACAGGAGAGACCTATCCGGGCTGCCGGGCCGGAACACAAGCAGGAAACGCAGGAAACGCAGGAAACGCAGGAAAGCCCCGTGCCTGACGGCACGGGGCTTTCCCACAAAGATTGTTCGGCGGCGTCCTACTCTCCCACAGGGTCCCCCCTGCAGTACCATCGGCGCTGAAAGGCTTAGCTTCCGGGTTCGGAATGTAACCGGGCGTTTCCCTAACGCAATGACCACCGAAACACTATGAAAATTTGAACACCGGTGTTGTCACGGCTGTTCGTTATTTCAGAACTAACACAGTGGACGCGAGCAACTGAGGACAAGCCCTCGGCCTATTAGTACCAGTCAGCTCCACCCGTTACCGGGCTTCCACATCTGGCCTATCAACCCAGTCGTCTACTGGGAGCCTTAACCAATCTAGTTGGTGGGAATACTCATCTCGAAGCAGGCTTCCCGCTTAGATGCTTTCAGCGGTTATCCTTTCCGAACGTAGCCAACCAGCCATGCCCTTGGCAGAACAACTGGCACACCAGAGGTTCGTCCGTCCCGGTCCTCTCGTACTAGGGACAGCCCTTCTCAATATTCCTACGCGCACAGCGGATAGGGACCGAACTGTCTCACGACGTTCTAAACCCAGCTCGCGTACCGCTTTAATGGGCGAACAGCCCAACCCTTGGGACCGACTCCAGCCCCAGGATGCGACGAGCCGACATCGAGGTGCCAAACCATCCCGTCGATATGGACTCTTGGGGAAGATCAGCCTGTTATCCCCGGGGTACCTTTTATCCGTTGAGCGACAGCGCTTCCACAAGCCACTGCCGGATCACTAGTCCCGACTTTCGTCCCTGCTCGACCCGTCGGTCTCACAGTCAAGCTCCCTTGTGCACTTACACTCAACACCTGATTGCCAACCAGGCTGAGGGAACCTTTGGGCGCCTCCGTTACTCTTTAGGAGGCAACCGCCCCAGTTAAACTACCCATCAGACACTGTCCCTGATCCGGATCACGGACCCAGGTTAGACATCCAGCACGACCAGAGTGGTATTTCAACGACGACTCCACAACCACTGGCGTGGCCGCTTCACAGTCTCCCACCTATCCTACACAAGCCGAACCGAACACCAATATCAAACTATAGTAAAGGTCCCGGGGTCTTTCCGTCCTGCTGCGCGAAACGAGCATCTTTACTCGTAGTGCAATTTCACCGGGCCTATGGTTGAGACAGTCGAGAAGTCGTTACGCCATTCGTGCAGGTCGGAACTTACCCGACAAGGAATTTCGCTACCTTAGGATGGTTATAGTTACCACCGCCGTTTACTGGCGCTTAAGTTCTCAGCTTCGCCACCCCGAAGAGCAGCTAACCGGTCCCCTTAACGTTCCAGCACCGGGCAGGCGTCAGTCCGTATACATCGCCTTACGGCTTCGCACGGACCTGTGTTTTTAGTAAACAGTCGCTTCTCGCTGGTCTCTGCGGCCACCCCCAGCTCACGGAGCAAGTCCGATCACCAGTGATGGCCCCCCTTCTCCCGAAGTTACGGGGGCATTTTGCCGAGTTCCTTAACCATAGTTCACCCGAACGCCTCGGTATTCTCTACCTGACCACCTGAGTCGGTTTAGGGTACGGGCCGCCATGAAACTCGCTAGAGGCTTTTCTCGACAGCATAGGATCATCCACTTCACCACAATCGGCTCGGCATCAGGTCTCAGACTATGTGCACGACGGATTTGCCTACCGTGCGTCCTACACCCTTACCCCGGGACAACCACCGCCCGGGCTGGACTACCTTCCTGCGTCACCCCATCGCTTACCTACTACAAGTCTGGTTCATCGGCTCCACCACTACCCTCAACTCCGAAGAGATCGGGCCGGCTTCACGGACTTAGCATCGCCTGATTCAGTACTGGGCGTTTCAAAGCGGGTACCGGAATATCAACCGGTTGTCCATCGACTACGCCTGTCGGCCTCGCCTTAGGTCCCGACTTACCCTGGGCAGATCAGCTTGACCCAGGAACCCTTAGTCAATCGGCGCACACGTTTCTCACGTGTGTATCGCTACTCATGCCTGCATTCTCACTCGTGAACCGTCCACAACTCGCTTCCACGGCTGCTTCACCCGGCACACGACGCTCCCCTACCCAACCCAACAGGCGTTGGCCCTATTGTTGGATTGACACGACTTCGGCGGTACGCTTGAGCCCCGCTACATTGTCGGCGCGGAATCACTTGACCAGTGAGCTATTACGCACTCTTTCAAGGGTGGCTGCTTCTAAGCCAACCTCCTGGTTGTCTCTGCGACTCCACATCCTTTCCCACTTAGCGTACGCTTAGGGGCCTTAGTCGATGCTCTGGGCTGTTTCCCTCTCGACCATGGAGCTTATCCCCACAGTCTCACTGCCGCGCTCTCACTTACCGGCATTCGGAGTTTGGCTAAGGTCAGTAACCCGGTAGGGCCCATCGCCTATCCAGTGCTCTACCTCCGGCAAGAAACACACGACGCTGCACCTAAATGCATTTCGGGGAGAACCAGCTATCACGGAGTTTGATTGGCCTTTCACCCCTAACCACAGGTCATCCCCCAGGTTTTCAACCCTGGTGGGTTCGGTCCTCCACGAAGTCTTACCTCCGCTTCAACCTGCCCATGGCTAGATCACTCCGCTTCGGGTCTAGAGCGTGCAACTCAAACGCCCTGTTCGGACTCGCTTTCGCTACGGCTTCCCCACACGGGTTAACCTCGCTACACACCGCTAACTCGCAGGCTCATTCTTCAAAAGGCACGCAGTCACGACACACCGAGCAAGCTCGATGTGCGACGCTCCCACGGCTTGTAGGCACACGGTTTCAGGTACTATTTCACTCCGCTCCCGCGGTACTTTTCACCATTCCCTCACGGTACTATCCGCTATCGGTCACCAGGGAATATTTAGGCTTAGCGGGTGGTCCCGCCAGATTCACACGGGATTTCTCGGGCCCCGTGCTACTTGGGTGGTTCTCAAACGAGCCGTCAATGTTTCAGCTACGGGGGTCTTACCCTCTACGCCGGACCTTTCGCATGTCCTTCGCCTACATCAACGGTTTCTGACTCGCCTCACAGCCGGCAGACTGTGAAAGAGAACTCCCACAACCCCGCATACGCAACCCCTGCCGGGTATCACACGCATACGGTTTGGCCTCATCCAGTTTCGCTCGCCACTACTCCCGGAATCACGGTTGTTTTCTCTTCCTGAGGGTACTGAGATGTTTCACTTCCCCTCGTTCCCTCCACACTGCCTATGTGTTCAGCAGCGGGTGACAGCCCATGACGACTGCCGGGTTTCCCCATTCGGAAACCCCCGGATCAAAGCTTGGTTGACAGCTCCCGGGGACTATCGTGGCCTCCCACGTCCTTCATCGGTTCCTGGTGCCAAGGCATCCACCGTGCGCCCTTAAAAACTTGGCCACAGATGCTCGCGTCCACTGTGCAGTTCTCAAACAACGACCAGCCACCCACCACCCCACCCCATTACGGGACGAGTTCACTGGGCCGGAACGAAGGAACAACCTTACGGCCGCACCCTCAGACACCCAACAACGTGCCCGACACGATCCCTCTTCTCCTGTGTTCCACGCCGAAGCAGTACTAGCAGAAACCGATTGATCGTGCCGAATAGTCAACGTTCCACCCATGAGCAACCAGCACCGGACATTCGCCGGTGTTCTGGCCTCTGACCAAACCGAAGCCTGGTAAGAAGTGCTCCTTAGAAAGGAGGTGATCCAGCCGCACCTTCCGGTACGGCTACCTTGTTACGACTTCGTCCCAATCGCCAGTCCCACCTTCGACAGCTCCCTCCCCACAAGGGGGTTGGGCCACCGGCTTCGGGTGTTACCGACTTTCGTGACGTGACGGGCGGTGTGTACAAGGCCCGGGAACGTATTCACCGCAGCAATGCTGATCTGCGATTACTAGCAACTCCGACTTCATGGGGTCGAGTTGCAGACCCCAATCCGAACTGAGACCGGCTTTTTGAGATTCGCTCCGCCTTACGACATCGCAGCTCATTGTACCGGCCATTGTAGCACGTGTGCAGCCCAAGACATAAGGGGCATGATGACTTGACGTCGTCCCCACCTTCCTCCGAGTTGACCCCGGCAGTCTCCTGTGAGTCCCCATCACCCCGAAGGGCATGCTGGCAACACAGAACAAGGGTTGCGCTCGTTGCGGGACTTAACCCAACATCTCACGACACGAGCTGACGACAGCCATGCACCACCTGTATACCGACCACAAGGGGGGCACCATCTCTGATGCTTTCCGGTATATGTCAAGCCTTGGTAAGGTTCTTCGCGTTGCGTCGAATTAAGCCACATGCTCCGCTGCTTGTGCGGGCCCCGTCAATTCCTTTGAGTTTTAGCCTTGCGGCCGTACTCCCCAGGCGGGGAACTTAATGCGTTAGCTGCGGCACCGACGACGTGGAATGTCGCCAACACCTAGTTCCCAACGTTTACGGCGTGGACTACCAGGGTATCTAATCCTGTTCGCTCCCCACGCTTTCGCTCCTCAGCGTCAGTAATGGCCCAGAGATCCGCCTTCGCCACCGGTGTTCCTCCTGATATCTGCGCATTTCACCGCTACACCAGGAATTCCGATCTCCCCTACCACACTCTAGCTAGCCCGTATCGAATGCAGACCCGGGGTTAAGCCCCGGGCTTTCACATCCGACGTGACAAGCCGCCTACGAGCTCTTTACGCCCAATAATTCCGGACAACGCTTGCGCCCTACGTATTACCGCGGCTGCTGGCACGTAGTTAGCCGGCGCTTCTTCTGCAGGTACCGTCACTTGCGCTTCTTCCCTGCTGAAAGAGGTTTACAACCCGAAGGCCGTCATCCCTCACGCGGCGTCGCTGCATCAGGCTTTCGCCCATTGTGCAATATTCCCCACTGCTGCCTCCCGTAGGAGTCTGGGCCGTGTCTCAGTCCCAGTGTGGCCGGTCGCCCTCTCAGGCCGGCTACCCGTCGTCGCCTTGGTAGGCCATTACCCCACCAACAAGCTGATAGGCCGCGGGCTCATCCTTCACCGCCGGAGCTTTCAACCCCCACCCATGCAGGCAGGAGTGTTATCCGGTATTAGACCCCGTTTCCAGGGCTTGTCCCAGAGTGAAGGGCAGATTGCCCACGTGTTACTCACCCGTTCGCCACTAATCCACCCCGAAAGGCTTCATCGTTCGACTTGCATGTGTTAAGCACGCCGCCAGCGTTCGTCCTGAGCCAGGATCAAACTCTCCGTGAATGTTTACCCGTAATCGGGTGCACACACACGAGAGCGGAACAACCGGTCGGAATAAGACCCGTTGTTCACAGCGTCCTCGCTGTGTTCATTGCCTGCCCGATGCCACCCGAAGGCGACCCGTGCAGGACTTTTCAAAGGAACCACCAACCCCACGAGTGTGGAGGCCGGGGTATCAACATATCTGGCGTTGACTTTTGGCACGCTGTTGAGTTCTCAAGGAACGGACGCTTCCTTCGGTCCCGTATCACCGGGCCCCTCCGGGCGCTTCCCTTCAGTTTTTTCTTTGTCCTGCTGTCTTGCGTTTCCGACTCTATCAGACCCTTTTCAGTGCCTGACCCCCGGTCGAAGCGGGGCGCTTTCCAGGTTCTTCGCTTTCGCGTTTTCCCTTTCCGGCGGTTCCAACTTTACCAGACTCTTTTTCGTTCCGTTTCCGGTCCGAATTCGATTTCCGGTGGCCTGTGGAGTGGCCTTGCCTTTCGGCGGACCCGACTTTATCAGAGATTCTGAGTCGGAATTCCCGCCCCGTCAGGTGTGCCCCGGCGCACAGGTGCGCGCGGTGCTTCCCGGTCGAGCGGAGCCGTAAACGTACTGGAGCGGGGCGCCCCGATGCAAATCGAGGGGCCCCGCTCCGGTACCGGCGGTCGGGAGGGACGTCAGGAGGGTCAGACCTCGACGACGACCGGGAGGATCATCGGGCGTCGGCGGTAGGTGTCGGAGACCCACTTGCCGACGACACGGCGGACCAGCTGCTGGAGCTGGTGCGGCTCCATGACGCCGTCCTGGGCCGACTTGTCCAGGGCTTCCTGGATCTTCGGCGTGACGCCGGTGAAGGCGCTGTCTTCGATGCCGGAGCCCCGGGCCTGGATGTGGGGGCCGCCCACGATCTTGCCGGAGGAGCTGTCGACCACGATGAAGACCGAGATGATGCCCTCGTCGCCGAGGATGCGGCGGTCCTTGAGGGAGGTCTCGGTGACGTCGCCGACGGAGAGGCCGTCGACGTACACGTAACCGGCCTGGACCTTGCCGACGATCTTGGCCTTGCCGTCGATCAGGTCGACGACCACGCCGTCCTCGGCGATGACGATGTGGTCCTTGGGCACGCCGGTGAGGGCTCCCAGTTCGGCGTTGGCCCGCAGGTGGCGCCATTCGCCGTGGACCGGCATCAGGTTCTTCGGCTTGCAGATGTTGTAGAAGTACAGCAGCTCGCCGGCCGAGGCGTGGCCCGAGACGTGGACCTTGGCGTTGCCCTTGTGGACGACGTTGGCGCCCCAGCGGGTCAGGCCGTTGATCACGCGGTAGACCGCGTTCTCGTTGCCGGGGATGAGCGACGACGCCAGGATCACCGTGTCGCCGGGGACGATCCGGATCTGGTGGTCGCGGTTGGCCATCCGGGAGAGGGCCGCCATCGGCTCGCCCTGCGAACCCGTGCAGACGAGCACGACCTCGTCGTCCGGGAGGTCGTCGAGGGTCTTGACGTCCACCACCAGGCCCGCGGGGACCTTGAGGTAGCCGAGGTCTCGGGCGATGCCCATGTTGCGGACCATCGAGCGGCCGACGAAGGCGACCCGGCGGCCGTACTCGTGGGCGGCGTCCAGGATCTGCTGGATGCGGTGCACGTGGCTGGCGAAGCTCGCCACGATGATGCGCTTCTGGGCGTTGGCGAAGACCGTGCGCAGGACGTTGGAGATGTCCCGCTCCGGCGGTACGAAGCCGGGAACCTCGGCGTTCGTGGAGTCCGAGAGGAGGAGGTCGATGCCCTCCTCGCTGAGGCGGGCGAACGCGTGCAGGTCGGTGAGCCGGCCGTCCAGCGGGAGCTGGTCCATCTTGAAGTCACCGGTGGCCACGGCCATGCCCGCGGGGGTGCGGATGGCGACGGCCAGCGCGTCCGGGATGGAGTGGTTGACCGCGATGAACTCGCAGTCGAAGACGCCGATACGCTCGCGCTGCCCCTCCTGCACCTCGAGGGTGTAGGGGCGGATGCGGTGCTCCTGGAGCTTCGCCTCGATGAGGGCGAGCGTCAGCTTGGAGCCGATGAGGGGGATGTCCGGCTTCAGGCGCAGCAGGTACGGGACGCCGCCGATGTGGTCCTCGTGGCCGTGCGTGAGGACGATGCCCTCGATGTCGTCCAGGCGGTCCCGGATCGTGGTGAAGTCCGGCAGGATCAGGTCGATGCCGGGCTGCTCGTCCTCGGGGAAGAGAACGCCGCAGTCGACGATGAGCAGGCGGCCGCCGTACTCGAAAACCGTCATGTTGCGGCCGATCTCGCCCAGGCCGCCGAGCGGGGTGACCCGCAGGGCGCCCTTCGGGAGCTTCGGCGGGGTACCGAGTTCAGGGTGCGGATGGCTCAAAAGACTCTCCTTAACCACACGCGCCACGTACCGCTGAGGCACGTGGCGCGCATGTCGTTCGTGCACTTGCTGTTGTCTTGGGGTCGTGCTCTTCGCGAGGTGCCTCGCTCGTCTTCTTCATTCAGTTGTGAAGCCTTGTGAAGTCTGTGGTTACAGCTGTACCCCGCCTGCGGCGAGATCGATCTTGAGCTGGGCCGTCTCCTGGGCGGTGAGTTCCACCAGGGGCAGGCGCAGCGGGCCCGCCGGGAGGCCCTGGAGCGTCAGGGCCGCCTTGGTGGTGATCACGCCCTGGGTGCGGAACATGCCGGTGAAGACCGGGAGCAGCTTCTGGTGGATCTCGGTGGCCTTCTGGACGTCGCCGCCGAGGTGGGCCTCGACCAGGGCCCGCAGGTCCGGGGTGACCACGTGGCCGACGACGGAGACGAAGCCGACCGCGCCGACCGAGAGGAGCGGGAGGTTGAGCATGTCGTCGCCCGAGTACCAGGCGAGGCCGGACTGGGCGATGGCCCAGCTGGCGCGGCCCAGGTCTCCCTTGGCGTCCTTGTTCGCGACGATCCGGGGGTGGTCGGCCAGCCGTACGAGGGTCTCCGTGTCGATGGGGACCCCGCTGCGGCCGGGGATGTCGTACAGCATCACGGGCAGGCCCGTGGAGTCGGCGATGGCCGTGAAGTGCCGCAGGAGGCCCTCCTGCGGCGGCTTGTTGTAGTACGGCGTGACGGCGAGGAGCCCGTGGGCGCCGGTGCGCTCGGCGGTGCGGGCGAGGTCGACGCTGTGGCGGGTGTCGTTGGTGCCGATGCCTGCGACGACGTGTGCCCGGTCTCCTACCGCTTCGAGCACCGCCCGTACGAGCTGGTCCTTCTCCGCGTCACTGGTGGTCGGGGACTCACCGGTGGTGCCGTTGACGATCAGTCCGTCGTTGCCTGCGTCCACCAGATGGGCGGCGAGCCGCTGTGCGCCGTCGAGGTCGAGAGCGCCGTCCGCCGTGAAGGGCGTGACCATAGCGGTGAGGACCCGCCCGAAGGGGGTCTGCGGAGTGGAGATCGGAGCCATGGGTAACACGCTACTCGCTGCTCAGCGCGTGGTCCCCCCTAGGGGGGACGGGGAAGAGGAGCCCGGCACTGCCTGCTCGGGGGTTCAAGCAGTGCCGGGTCCGTTTGATCAGCCTAGATGAACTTCTCGAAACGCCGCAATACGGACACCGCCTACGGGGCGACCCGTCCATTTTTGTTGAAGGCCGCATGAGTGAGCGGCATGAGCTGCTGCCAGTGGGCTTCCATCTGCTCGCCGACCATCTCGATCTCGCGCTGCGGGAAGGAGGGCACCTTCGCCAGCTCGTGCTGGGTGCGCAGGCCGAGGAAGTGCATCAGGGAGCGCGCGTTGCACGTGGCGTACATCGAGGAGAAGAGGCCGACCGGGAGGACCGCGCGGGCGACCTCGCGGGCCACGCCCTCGGCCAGCATCTCCTGGTAGGCGGCGTAGGAGGCCCGGTAGGACTCCTCCATGGCGCGGGTGGTGAGGTCGTACTGCTCCTCGGTGCCCTCGACGAACTCGTACTTGCCGGGGCGGCCCTGCTGGACGAGCTTGCGGGAGGTTCCGGGGACGTAGAAGACCGGCTCCAGCTCCCGGTAGCGGCCCGATTCCTCGTTGTAGGACCAGCCCACGCGGTGCCGCATGAACTCGCGGAACACGAAGATCGGGGCGCTGATGAAGAAGGTCATCGAGTTGTGCTCGAACGGGCTTCCGTGCCGGTCCCGCATGAGGTAGTTGATCAGCCCCTTGGACCGCTCCGGGTCCTTGGTGACCTCTTCCAGCGACTGTTCGCCGGCCGTGGAGACCCGGGCGGCGAACAGCACGTCCGCGTCGCCCGCGGCGCTTTTCACCAGCTCGACGGTGACATCGCTGCGGAAGTGGGGCTTTGCGGGTTCGGGGGTGTCGGTCACCGGCGGGGTCCTTCCAATGGCGTCGCTCGGGCGGCGACCACTTTACGGGCCGGGGAACCCGCGCATGCACGAGGCGGTGTCGGGCAGCCGTTCGTGGAGTCCTTGAAACGTTACGGCGATTCGGGGCACCGATCGGGCCCGTCGTACGTCTGACTCATTAGCAGCACCCGTCACTGAGATCAAGGAGAGTTTCCTCATGTTCCGCCGGCGTGAGTCCGTCCCGTTCTCGTTCGTCGCCGAGGCCGACCGGTTCCGCAGCAACGTCACTCCCCCGCCCGCCTCGCGTGCCAGCGTTCCCGAGCTGCTGGGGCGCTCGCTGGTCGGGCTGACCGTGGTCGCCGGGCTCGTGGGCTCGCTGCTGCTGGGTCTGCCCGCTCTCGACTCCGGGCAGTCCGCCTCGCAGGGCAAGCAGTCCGAAGCCTCCCAGGGCCGCTGAATACTCGTACGGACCCCCTGGGGTGGTCTGTTCGGGGGCACCCTCGGTAGCCTCACCGGGCACAGCAATCGAGCGTGCTTGTGAGTGAGGATGAGTCGTGCCCCTGCCCTTTCTGACGGCCGACCGCGCATTCGATGCGAGTGCGGAGGACGTTGCGCTGCCGTTCGACGACCACGACAGCTGGCGGCGGCCCTACCGCCCCGGCCCGTGGCGGGTCGCGGCGGCGGCCGGAGTGTTGTTGCTGGCCTCGTTCGTTCTGCTCGCGGCCATGATCATCGGTCTGACCGGAACGCCTTCCGGTACCACCGCGTGTCTCCTGGTGGCCGGCGTACTGATCACCGCCGCTCTGCGGCTGCTGCGGGTCGGTGCGTGGGTCAGCCGGCACGGTGTGCGGCGCGTGGGGTTCTTCTGGACCACCACGGTGCCGTGGAGCGCCACCGCCTCCGTCCGTACGGTCCAGCAGCCGGTGAAGTGGCTGGGACTGCCCCGTACGGTGCAGGGGCAGGCGCTGATCGTGACCCGGCAGAACGGGGAGACGCTGGCGCCGCTGGTCTCCGACCACAACGCGGACTTCCTCGGACGCGAGGAGGCGTTCGAGCGGGCCACGGATGCCATTGAGGCATGGGCGGATGAGTATCGGCTCGGGTGAGACGGCTTCTGTCCGCTGTACGTGCTGTACGTGAGTGAGCCCGGGACCCCCCACAAGGGTCCCGGGCTCACTCACGTACAGGCTGGAAAAGATGTCCTCAAGCGCCGGACGGGCTCGAAGGCTCGGGTGCGGCGGCCCGGCTGCCGGACCGGTGCAGGGCGATCGCCCTCTGCATGGCCTTGCGGGCGCGCGGGGTGTCCCTGGCGTCCTGGTAGGCCACCGCCAGCCTGAACCAGGTGCGCCAGTCGTCCGGGGCGTCCTCCGTCTCCTCGCGGCGCTTGGCGAAGGCCGCGTCGGCGGAGTCCCGGTCGATACGGCCGGAGGGGGTGCGCAGCAGATCGTCGACCGGCAGGCCGCCCTCCGCGTCCAGTTCGGCGGCGAGCACGTTGGCGCGCCGGACGAACTGGGTGTTCTTCCAGAGGAACCAGACGCCGATCACCGGCAGGATCAGCACGGCGACGCCGAACGTGACCGTGAGCAGGGTGCCGTGCCGGATGAGCATCACGCCCCGGCTGCCGACCAGGACGAAGTAGAAGACCAGGACGGCGGCCGTGATGAAGTAGGTGATCTTTGCGCGCATGGGGGACCAGTCAGTTCAGGTCGAGGAAGTGTTCCAGGCCGAACGTGAGGCCGGGAGTGGTCACCACGCGGCGGGCGCCGAGCAGGATGCCCGGCATGAAGCTGCTGTGGTGGAGGGAGTCGTGGCGGATGGTGAGGGTCTCGCCCTCGCCGCCGAGCAGCACTTCCTGGTGGGCCAGCAGTCCGCGCAGCCGGATCGCGTGGACCGGGACGCCGTCGACGTCCGCGCCGCGCGCGCCGTCCAGGGCGGTGGTGGTGGCGTCCGGCTGGGGGGCGCTGCCCGCCTTCGCCCGGGCCGCCGCGATGAGCTGGGCGGTGCGGGTCGCGGTGCCGGAGGGGGCGTCGACCTTGTTGGGGTGGTGGAGCTCGACGACCTCGACCGATTCGAAGTAGCGGGCGGCCTGCTCCGCGAACTTCATAGTGAGGACCGCGCCGATGGAGAAGTTCGGGGCGATGAGGACGCCGGTCTCCGGGGAGTTGTCCAGCCAGCCGGTCAGCTGCGCGAGCCGTTCGTCGGTCCAGCCCGTGGTGCCGACGACGGCGTGGATGCCGTGCCGGACGCAGAAGTCGAGGTTGTCCATCACCGATGCGGGGGTGGTCAGCTCGACGGCGACCTGGGCGCCCGCGTCGGTCAGGGTCTCCAGCTTGTCGCCCCGGCCCAGGGCCGCCACCAGCTCCAGGTCCTCGGCGGCCTCGACGGCCCGTACGGCCTCGGAGCCGATCCGGCCCTGAGCACCGAGAACGGCTACGCGCAGCTTGCTCATCTTGATTCCTTAGTGGATTAGGAGACCGCTTCGTGGAGGCGGTCCGCCTGCTTGTCCTTGAGCGGGCCGATGACCGAGAGCGAGGGGCGGTGGGTGAGGAGCTCGCCCGCCACCTCCCGTACGTCGTCGGGGGTGACCTCCGCGATACGGGCCAGCATGTCGTCCACCGACATCTGCTCGCCCCAGCACAGCTCGCTCTTGCCGATACGGTTCATCAGCGCGCCGGTGTCCTCCAGGCCGAGGACGGTGGAGCCGGAGAGCTGGCCGATGGCGCGGGTGATCTCGTCGTCGTCCAGGCCGTGGGTGGCGACCCGGTCCAGCTCGTCCCGGCAGATCTTCAGGACGTCGTGGACCTGGCTGGGGCGGCAGCCCGCGTAGACGCCGAAGAGGCCACAGTCGGCGAAGCCCGAGGTGTACGAGTACACGCTGTAGGCCAGGCCGCGCTTCTCCCGGACCTCCTGGAAGAGGCGGGAGCTCATGCCGCCGCCGAGGGCCGTGTTCAGGACCCCGAGGGCCCAGCGGCGGTCGTCGGTGCGGGCGAGGCCGGGCATGCCGAGGACCACGTGGGCCTGCTCGGTCCTGCGGTTCAGCAGCTCGACCTTGCCCGCGGTGCGCAGGGTGCGGGAGCCCCGGCGGGGGGCCATGGGCACCGCGTCGTGACGGGAGAGGGCGCCGGCCTTCTCGAAGGCGCGGCGGACCTGGCGTACGACCGTGGCGTGGTCGACGTTGCCCGCGGCGGCGACGACCAGGTGTGTGGGGTCGTAGTGCTTCTTGTAGAAGCGGGCGATCTGGCCCCGGTTCAGGGCGTTGATCGTGTCGACGGTGCCGAGGACCGGGCGGCCGAGAGGGGTGTCGCCGAGCATGGTGTGCGCGAACAGGTCGTGCACGCAGTCGCCCGGGTCGTCCTCGGTCATCGCGATCTCTTCGAGGATCACGCCGCGCTCGGCGTCGACGTCCTCGGGGGCGATCAGCGAGCCGGTCAGCATGTCGCAGACCACGTCGATGGCGAGCGGCAGGTCGGTGTCCAGGACCCGCGCGTAGTAGCAGGTGTACTCCTTCGCCGTGAAGGCGTTCATCTCGCCGCCGACCGCGTCGATGGCGGAGGAGATGTCGAGGGCGGTGCGCTTCGCGGTGCCCTTGAAGAGGAGGTGTTCGAGGTAGTGGGTCGCGCCGTTGAGCGTGGGCGTCTCGTCGCGGGAGCCGACGTTGGCCCAGATGCCGAAGGTGGCGGACCGGACGGAGGGCAGGGTCTCGGTGACGATCCGCAGACCGCCGGGGAGGACGGTCCGGCGGACCGTTCCGATGCCGTTGCTGCCCTGGAGAAGCGTTTGGGTACGGGCGACGGCCCGCCCCCCGGAGGAGGGGCGGGCCGTCGTCGCGGAACTACGGGACGTCACTTGTCGGTGTCGTCCTTCTTCTCATCCTCTTCACCCTCGATGACGGGGATGAGGGAGAGCTTGCCGCGGGAGTCGATCTCGGCGATCTCGACCTGGACCTTGGCGCCGACGCCGAGCACGTCCTCGACGTTCTCCACGCGCTTGCCACCGGCGAGCTTGCGGATCTGCGAGATGTGCAGGAGGCCGTCCTTGCCCGGCATGAGCGAGACGAACGCGCCGAAGGTGGTCGTCTTGACGACCGTACCCAGGTAGCGCTCGCCGACCTCCGGCATGGTCGGGTTGGCGATGGCGTTGATCGTGGCGCGGGCGGCCTCGGCCTGCGAGCCCTGCTGCGCACCGATGTAGATCGTGCCGTCGTCCTCGATCGTGATGTCGGCGCCGGTGTCCTCCTGGATCTGGTTGATCATCTTGCCCTTGGGGCCGATGACCTCGCCGATCTTGTCCACGGGGATCTTGACGGTGATGATCCGCGGGGCGTTCGGGGACATCTCGTCCGGGACGTCGATGGCCTCGTTCATGACGTCCAGGATGTGCAGACGCGCGTCACGGGCCTGCTTCAGCGCGGCGGCCAGGACCGAGGCAGGGATGCCGTCGAGCTTGGTGTCGAGCTGGAGCGCGGTCACGAACTGCTTCGTACCGGCGACCTTGAAGTCCATGTCGCCGAAGGCGTCCTCCGCACCGAGGATGTCGGTGAGGGCGACGTAGTGGGTCTTGCCGTCGATCTCCTGCGAGATCAGGCCCATGGCGATACCGGCGACGGCGGCCTTGAGGGGCACACCGGCGTTCAGCAGCGACATGGTGGAGGCGCAGACCGAGCCCATGGACGTCGAGCCGTTGGAGCCCAGCGCCTCGGAGACCTGGCGGATCGCGTACGGGAACTCCTCGCGGGTCGGGAGGACCGGCACGATGGCGCGCTCGGCGAGCGCTCCGTGGCCGATCTCGCGGCGCTTGGGCGAGCCCACGCGGCCGGTCTCACCGACGGAGTACGGCGGGAAGTTGTAGTTGTGCATGTAGCGCTTGCGGGTCACCGGGGAGAGGGTGTCCAGCTGCTGCTCCATGCGGAGCATGTTGAGGGTGGTGACGCCCAGGATCTGGGTCTCACCGCGCTCGAACAGCGCCGAGCCGTGGACGCGCGGGATGGCCTCGACCTCGGCGGCGAGCGTACGGATGTCCGTGACGCCGCGGCCGTCGATGCGGACCTTGTCCTTGATGACGCGCTCGCGGACCAGCTGCTTGGTCAGGGAGCGGTAGGCGGCGGAGATCTCCTTCTCGCGGCCCTCGAAGGCCGGGAGGAGCTTCTCGGCGGCGATCTCCTTGACGCGGTCCAGCTCGGCCTCGCGGTCCTGCTTGCCGGCGATGGTGAGCGCCTGCTTCAGCTCGGAGGTGACGGCCTTGGCGAGCGCCTCGAAGACGTCGTCCTGGTAGTCCAGGAAGACCGGGAACTCGCCGACCGGCTTGGCGGCCTTGGAGGCGAGGTCGGACTGGGCCTTGCAGAGCACCTTGATGAAGGGCTTCGCGGCGTCCAGACCGGCGGCGACGATCTCCTCGGTGGGCGCCTCGGCGCCGTCCGCGACGAGCTGGATGGTCTTCTCGGTGGCCTCGGCCTCGACCATCATGATCGCGACGTCGCCGTCCTCCAGGACGCGGCCGGCGACGACCATGTCGAAGACGGCGTCCTCGAGCTCGGTGTGCGTCGGGAACGCGACCCACTGGCCCTTGATCAGGGCGACGCGGGTGGCGCCGATCGGGCCGGAGAAGGGCAGGCCCGCCAGGATGGTGGAGCAGGAGGCGGCGTTGATCGCGACCACGTCGTACAGGTGGTCGGGGTTGAGCGCCATGATCGTCTCGACGATCTGGATCTCGTTGCGCAGGCCCTTCTTGAAGGAGGGGCGCAGCGGGCGGTCGATCAGGCGGCAGGTGAGGATCGCGTCCTCGGAGGGCCGGCCCTCACGGCGGAAGAAGGAGCCGGGGATCTTGCCTGCCGCGTACTGCCGCTCCTCGACGTCCACCGTGAGGGGGAAGAAGTCGAGGTTGTCCTTGGGCCGCTTGGAAGCGGTGGTGGCCGACAGCACCATGGTGTCGTCGTCCAGGTACGCAACGGCGGAGCCGGCGGCCTGCTTGGCCAGGCGGCCCGTCTCGAAGCGGATGGTGCGGGTGCCGAAGGTTCCGTTGTCGATAACGGCCTCGGCGTAGTGGGTCTCGTTCTCCACTAGTGATTTCTCCATACTCGTCGTCTTTCGTCCTGCCGCCCGTGTGGCGGAGGACGGTGCGGGAGAAGCGCACCGTGGATGCGGGCCGGTCTTCGATCGAAGCTCCCGGGCATGTTCCCGGGGGCCACTACCGAGGACCGGCGGCGGCGTCGCTGCGCCTCTCCCTGGTACTGCGGGTGTTACAGGTGTTCCGGTGTCCAGGTTACTGAGCTTGACACCGGTCGCGCACGTACGGCAAAGGGAGCGGTCCCCTCAGACGCGGGAACCGCTCCCTCTCCACGGCGTACTTACTTGGCGCCGCCGGCCGCACCGCGGCGGATGCCGAGGCGGTCGACCAGCGCACGGAAGCGCTGGATGTCCTTCTTGGCCAGGTACTGCAGGAGGCGGCGACGCTGGCCGACCAGGATCAGCAGACCACGACGGGAGTGGTGGTCGTGCTTGTGCGTCTTGAGGTGCTCCGTCAGGTCCGAGATCCGGCGGGAGAGCATGGCGACCTGGACCTCGGGGGACCCGGTGTCACCCTCCTTCTGGGCGAACTCGGCCATGATCTGCTTCTTCGTAGCGGCGTCGAGCGGCACGCGTACTCCTCTTGATGTTCGAAGCGCCCACGAGTGCCCCTGGTCTTGTTCTCAGGGGAGCTTCCGTGACTCGGAGGCGAAGGTCCGATGAGCGCAGTCCCCAGGATGATCCGGAGAGGCGTACACAAACGGCCACTGGTCACAGTACCAGCCATTCGGGTCACACCCGGACGGCGGCCTGCCCGCCCCCGGTCAGCTGGTGAGGGCCCGGATCGAGCGGTAGACGTCGAAGACCGCGAGGCAGAGCGGCAGCAGCGTGAGCAGGACGACCGTCTCGGCGATCTCCAGGAAGCGGCCCCAGAACGGGGTGACCCCCTTGCGCGGCACGATCAGGCCGATGGCGGTGATCAGGGCGGCGACGCCCGCGACGGCGGCGGCGAGCCACACCGTACGGATGTCCAGTTCGGAGCCGTCCCCGCGCAGCGCGTCGCGCACCAGGGTGAGCGGCGGGTTGAGGGAGAGCCCGAGGCCCAGGAGTACGAGGGAGCCCAGGCCGGCCGCGAGGGTGCAGCCGACCTGGGCGGTGTAGCGGAACAGGTGGGCGCGCATCAGCAGGGCGACCCCGGTGGCCAGGGCGAGCAGCTGGCCCCAGACGTCGTCGGAGAAGCCGAGCACCGCGGCGGCCGCCACGGCCACCAGCGCGCAGCCGCCGACCAGGCCGAGGAGCAGCTCGTGGCCGCGCCGGGCCTGGGCGGCGATCCGTACGGCGTCGACCGGGCCCTGGGGGGCCTGGTCGGAGGTGCCGTAGTCGCCGACCGTGGAGCGGGGCGGTTCGAAGCCGATGGGGAGGCGGGCGAAGCGGGTGGAGAGGCCGGGGAGGAAGGCCAGGGCGCCCACGGCGAACGGGGCGCAGACTGCGGCGGCCTCGGTGGGCTTCAGGTCGGCCGAGATCGCGATGAAGGTGACCACGAGGCCGGTGGCGCTCGCGAAGACGAACGCGACGAAGGGTCCGTCGCCGCCGGGTGCGGTGATCATGAGGATGACCGACACCACCAGCACGGCGGCGCAGGCGAGCAGGAACTGCAGCCGCCCCACGCCCTGGCCCGCGCTGAGCGAGAGCAGCCCGGAACCGGCCACGGCGGCGTTGACCAGCGCACCGGTTCCCAGCGCGATGGCCGAGGCGCGGTCGTCGTAGACGCGTGCGCGGACACAGGCGACGGCGAGCAGGAGTACGGCGGTGACGGCGGCCAGGATGCCGGGCAGCCCGTGCATGTCGTGGCGGGGGTCGGCGGTCCACAGGACGAAGCCGAGCAGGATCAGCAGGACGGAGCCGCCGAAGAGGCCGGCGCCGCGCATGAGGGAGTCGCCCCAGAGGGTGCGGTCCTTGGCCACGGCGGTGGCGACGGCGTCGGAGACGTCGTCGAAGACGGCGGGCGGCAGCGATTCGGCGAAGGGCCGCAGCGAGAGCAGCTCGCCGTCGAGGATGCGGTGCCCGGCCAGCGTACGGGCGCTGTCCAGGACGGTGCCGTCGCGGCGTACGAGGTGGTAGCCGACGGGGGCGCCGGGGGCGGGGCTCTGGCCGGAGAGCCGGAGGATCTCGGGGTACAGGTCGGCGACGGGCACGTCCTCGGGCAGTGCCACGTCGACCCGGCTGTCGGGTGCGACGACGGTGACCCGGCAGAAGCCGGTGCCGTTTCCGGACGCAACCCCGTGGCTGGGCCGACCGCTCGTGGTGGCCGCCGTTCGGGCCGTCATTGTCACCTGCTGCTCCCCCTGTTTCGCTCCGGACTCCGGCGTCGCCCCGAGGGCCCCGGCCACTGTTCCGCAACCGCCGTACGGTGCCTGGAACCGCCGTACGGCGTTCTGGAAACCGTCGTACGGCGCTCCGGAACGGCCGTGTGCCGTTCTGGAACTTCTGCCGGAAAACACCCCTCAGGACCGCGGATCGCACCCCGCGTCCCGAATGACCTTCTTCTTGCGGTAGTTAGCGGATGCGTATACGCATCGCGACACCCTACCGCCATCCGGCCCCCGCTCCGCCAGTAGGATCGATCCCCGCGGATGGAGCCCGTCGCCACGGGGGCGCCGATAGGAACACTTCCGTCCGGCAAGGGAATTGGTGAGCTGTGAGCCAGATCGTCGTCAAGCGCCCACCGCGGGCCCTGCCCTCCGAAGTGCCGGTCGAACAGGTGCAGTTGCAACCTCCGCCGGAGCTGCCCCGGGGTCAGCAGGAGGGCGCGCTGATGCAGCTCCTGCCGATGCTGGGCATGGGCGGTTCGGTCGTCTTCTTCTTCATAACGGACAACCCCATCATGCGGATCATGGGCGTGGTCATGATCGCCTCCACGGTCGCCATGGCCATCGCGATGCTCGTACGTTTCCGGCGGGGCACCCAGGGCCAGCTCGCGGACATGCGGCGGGACTATCTGAAGTACCTGACGCAGACCCGGCGCACGGTGGTGAAGACGGCCCGCAAGCAGCGCGACGCCCAGTTCTATCTGCACCCTTCGCCCGAGCAGCTGTGGGCGCTGGTCGCCGAGGGCAGCCGGGTGTGGGAGCGGCGGGTCGGTGACGCCGACTTCGCGCAGGTACGTATCGGTCTGGGCAGCCAGGAGCTGGCCACGCCGCTCGTCGCGCCGGAGACGGCGCCGGTCGACGAGCTGGAGCCGCTGACGGCCGGGGCGATGCAGCAGTTCCTGACGACGCACTCCACGCTGGACGGCCTGCCCATGGCCGTGTCGCTGCGGGCCTTCTACCACCTGACGATCAGCGGCCACGAGGAGTCCGCGCGCGCCTCGGCGCGGGCGGTGATCGGCTCGCTGGCCTCGCTGCACTCCCCCGAGGACCTGGTGATCGCGGTCGCGGCGGGCCGGGAGGCGGCCCCGCACTGGGAGTGGGCGAAGTGGCTCCCCCACGTACAGGACACGGGTTCGGTCGACGGAGCGGGCAGCCGGCGGCTGATCACCACCGGCGTCCTGGAGCTCGAACAGCAGCTGGCGGCCCGCCTCGACGGCCGCCCCCGTTTCCAGCCCGGCGGGCAGCCGCTCCTGGAGCAGCCGCACATCGTCGTCGTCCTGGACGGGGAGTCGGTGCCGCCGATGTCGGTGCTCGCCTCGGCCGAGGGGCTTCAGGGCGTGACGGTCATCGAGGTCGTACCGGGTGAGGTGCAGGGGGCGCGCGGCGGCCTCTCCGTCGTGGTGCAGCCGCAGTCGCTCCAGCTGGAGTCGGGGCAGGGGCTCGTCTACGACGGGGTGCCCGACCTGCTGAGCCGCGAGGCCGCCGAGGCGCTGGCCCGGCAGCTGGCCCCGCTGCACATGGCGACGGGCGGGGACGACGACGAGCCGCTGCTGGCCAACCTGGAGTTCACCGATCTGCTGAACCTGGGCGACGCGGCCTCCATCGAGGTCAGCCGGACCTGGCGGCCCCGCTCGCAGGCGGAGCGGCTGCGCGTGCCGATCGGCGTCGGCGAGGGCGGGGCGCCGGTGATGCTGGACCTGAAGGAGGCGGCGCAGGAGGGCATGGGGCCGCACGGGCTGTGCGTGGGCGCGACGGGTTCGGGCAAGTCGGAGCTGCTGCGCACGCTGGTGCTCGGCCTGGCGGTGACGCACACCTCGGAGACGCTGAACTTCGTCCTCGCGGACTTCAAGGGCGGTGCGACCTTCGCCGGTATGGCGCAGATGCCGCACGTGGCCGCGGTGATCACCAACCTCGCGGACGACCTGACCCTGGTGGACCGCATGGGCGACTCCATCCGCGGTGAGCTCAACCGCCGCCAGGAGATGCTGCGCGACGCGGGGAACTACGCCAACATCCACGACTACGAGAAGGCGCGCTCGGCGGGTGCGCCGCTCCAGCCGATCCCTTCCCTCGTCCTGGTGATCGACGAGTTCAGCGAGCTGCTGACGGCGAAGCCCGACTTCATCGACATGTTCGTGCAGATCGGGCGGATCGGCCGTTCGCTGGGCGTGCATCTGCTGCTGGCCTCGCAGCGCCTGGAGGAGGGGCGGCTGCGCGGGCTGGAGACGTACCTCTCGTACCGCATCGGTCTGCGGACCTTCTCGGCGGCCGAGTCCCGGGCGGCGCTGGGGGTGCCGGACGCGTACCACCTGCCGAACGTGCCCGGTTCGGGGCTGCTCAAGTTCGGTACGGAGGAGATGGTGCGGTTCAAGGCCGCGTACGTCTCCGGGGTGTACCGGGCGGGGGGCCAGCAGTCGGCCTCGGCCGGGGGGCCGCTGCCGGTGGACCGGAGGCCGGTTCCGTTCACGGCCGCGCCGGTGCCGGTGCGGTACGTGCAGCCGAGCCCGCAGGTTGGGGCCGGGGTGCCGGAGCCGCGGGCGGCGGAGGACGACGCGCTGGCGGACACGGTGCTGGACGTGATCGTGCGTCGGCTGGAGGGGCGCGGGGCCTCCGCGCACCAGGTGTGGCTGCCGCCGCTGGACAACCCGCCGACGCTGGACGAGATCCTGCCGGGGCTCTCGCCCGTACCGGGCCGGGGGCTGACGCAGCCCGGGTTCGAGGGCGCGGGACGGCTCGTCGTTCCCCTGGGCGTGATCGACAAGCCGTTCGAGCAGCGGCGCGACACCCTCTACCGGGACTTCTCCGGCGCTGCCGGGCACATGCAGATCACGGGTGGCCCGCAGTCCGGCAAGTCGACCCTGCTGCGTACGCTCATCGCGGGCTTCGCGCTCACCCACACCCCGCAGGAAGTCCAGATCTACGGGCTCGACTTCGGCGGCGGCGGCATGTCGGCCGTCGCGGGCCTCCCGCACGTGGGCGGGGTCGCCTCACGGCTCGACCCCGAGAAGGTGCGGCGTACGGTCGCCGAGGTGCACGGCATCATGTCCCGGCGCGAGGAGTACTTCCGCAGCGCAGGCATCGACTCCATCGCCACCTACCGGCGGATGCGGGCGCGCGGCGAGATCTCGGTGGCGGACCAGCCGTGGGGCGACGTCTTCCTGATCATCGACGGCTGGGGCAACTTCCGTACGGATTACGAGGCGTTGGAGAACGCCGCGATGGACATCGCGGCGCGGGGCCTCGGGTACGGCATCCACCTGATCGTCACCGCGTCACGGTCCATGGAGGTCAGGGCCGGTCTGAAGGACAACCTCATGAACCGCCTGGAGCTGCGGCTCGGCGACGTCATGGACTCCGAGTTGGACCGCAAGGTGGCGGCCAACGTGCCCGCCGGGGTGCCGGGGCGCGGGCTGACACCGGAGAAGCTGCACTTCATGGCGGCGGTGCCGCGGATCGACGGCATCAACTCCGACAGCGACCTGTCCGAGGCGACGGCCGCCATGAACCAGGAGGTCTCCCGGCACTGGACGGCGGCGCCCGCCCCCGCCGTACGCCTGCTGCCGCGCTCCCTCCCCGCGACCGAACTCCCGCCGGGCTACGCCGTTCCGGAGCGCGGGGTCGCCTTCGCGATCGACGAGAACAACCTCGCGCCGGTCTTCGTGGACTTCGAGCACGACCCGTTCTTCCTGATCTTCGGCGAGGGCGAGTCCGGCAAGTCCAACCTGCTGCGGCTGCTCATCAAGCAGCTCACCGAGCGGTACGACGGTGACTCCTGCAAGCTCTTCGTGGTCGACAACCGGCGCTCGCTGCTGGACGTGACCCCGGCGTCGCACCTGGCGGAGTACATCCCCATGTCCAACAACATGGAACACCACATGGTCGCGCTGCACGACCTGATGAAGCGCCGCACCCCGTCCGCCGACGTCACGGCCCAGGAGCTGCGGGACCGCAGTTGGTGGAGCGGCCCGACGGTCTACGTGATCATCGACGATTTCGACCTGGTCTCCACGTCGAGCGGCAACCCGCTGTCGTCCCTCACGGAGCTGCTGCCGTTCGCCCGTGACGTGGGCGTCCGCTTCATCATCGCCCGCAACACGGCGGGGGCGAGCCGGGCCCTGTACGAGTCGTTCCTCCAGCGCATGACCGAGCTGGGCGCCCAGGGCGTGCTGCTGTCGGGCGACCCGATGGAGGGCGACATCCTCGGCGGCGTACGCCCGCGCCCGATGCCGCCGGGGCGGGGCATCTTCGTCACCCGGAGGCGGGGGAACCCGCTGGTGCAGACGGGGGTGATGGGCGGGGGGCGGTAGGCGGGGGTGGGGGCGCCTTGCCTGGGCAGTGTTGGCGGGGCGCCCTGCCTTTGGGGTCTTGCTTGGGGCGTGCGGCAGGGCCCCCCTTGCCTTGTGGCAACGGACGGGGGGGCGGGTGGCCCGCGCCGCCTCCTTCGGGAACGGGCCCAGCACGCACTCAGGGTGGACACCTCCCGCGCGTGTCCACCCTGATGTGCTGCTGCTTGCAGCCTGCTTCTCTCGCCTACCTGCCTGGGGCCCGATCAACCGGGCCACCGGATCGGCTAGAGGAAGTTGGCCGCGGCCCGCTTGTCGCCGCCACGGTAGGCGACACCCGCTTCGCGCACGGCGCTGGAGATCTGGTGCAGGTTCTGCTTGATGGCGGTCGCGTCCGCGTCCCACCGCTTCTGTGCCGCGCGGTAGGCCGACTTGGCTTCGCCCTCCCACAGTTCCGAGACCGATTCGATCATGGCCTTGATGTCGGCGAGGTCCTGGTCGAGCCGCTTGGCCTGAGCCTCGATGGCAGAAGCAGCTTGGTCGAGGCTGGAATAAGTGACGACCGTCGTACCGTCATTGGCGGGCATGTGGTCCTCCTTCTCTGTCGAGCTCTGTCGAGTTACGGGATGCCGGTCAGAAGTTGTTCAGGTTGGACACCCGGGCCGTGGCCGCGGCGTCGCCCGAGTAGCCGTCGACGACGTCGACGCCCATGAGGGCCGCCTTGACCTCGTCCTCGGTGTTGCCCGAAATGGTCCGGGCGGCCTTGATGGCCTCCTGGAAGCGCAGCAGTTCCTTACCGATGCTGACAATGCGCCGGTTGATCTCCGCCTGCTTGATGTTGTACTGCCCGGCACCGATGCCCTGCCAGGCGCCTTCCAGGCTGTCGATCGTGGCGTTGAGCTGACTGAGCTGGCCCTTCACGGAGTCGAACCTCTCGGTGAGGGCGTTCTCCAGGCCGATTAGGGCTGAGTCCGAAACCTTCTGGTCTGCTGCCATGACGTTCCTTTCCGTTCAGTTGATTCTGCGGAACCGGCGTGGCTCGCCGGCTGGTATGGGTGAGGCGCTCGCGGTCAGGCCGTGCCGCGCCTGCGGACGACGGCGAAGACCACTCCCCCGAGGACGGCCACGCCTGCGATACCGCCGAGGATCAGCCCGAGCGGGGGGCCGTCGTCGCCCGACGCCTTGGTGGTCTCGCCCGAAGCGACGGCTTCGTCGCCCTCGCCACCCTTTTGACCCTCGTTACGGGCGGGCTGCGGTGAGGCGGGGCCGGAAGAGGGCGGAGCGGAGGGGTCGGGTGAGGCCGGGGCCGCGTTCGTCCGCTTCTTGGTGAGGGGGCTGATGTCGGGGTCTCCGGGGTCGCCCTTGCCCTTCAGGAGGTTCATCGAGGGGCGGATCAGACCGTGGCCCAGGAAGGCGCTGCGGTCGCCCTTCTTCCAGTCCCGTGCGGCCGTGTCGAAGAGCACGTTGAGTACTTGGTTCGCGGTCCAGTCGGGGTTGGCGGACCAGACGAGGGCTGCGGAGGCAGAGGCGATGGCGGTGGCGGAGCTGGTTCCGCCGTCTCCGTTGCAGTAGCTCCGGAAAGAATTATCACACCAATACGGAATTTTCTGCCCAGGGGCGGCGATGTCCGCCGTCCCCGCACTCTGCGAATATTCCGCCACCGCCCCGTTCTCGTCCGCAGACGCGACGCCAACTACTTGAGGATATGCAGCCGGATACTGCTGTTTGTTACTCCCCGCACCATCATTTCCAACCGAGGCGAAGAAGAGCTTGCCTTTCTGCTCCGCGTATTTAACTGCATCACGCTGCCCTTTTGTGGAGTACAAGCCTCCGAAGGACATGCTGATGATCTTCGCGTCACTGTCAGCAGCAGCGCGAATAGCATCCTCGGCGTCCCGGGCGTTTACAGAATTTTTGTTCTGAAATTCTGTGTCGCTGATACGCATGGGGATAATTTTCGCCCCTGGAGCAAGTCCCTTAATGCCGCCGCCAGCTCCTGTACCGGCAATCAACTCAGCCATGTTTGTGCCATGGCCATCGTAGTCGTCGTTCTCATCACCGGCGGCCCCTGTGGCGTCAAACCCTTTGAGGACCTGCCCCTTCAGGGTAGGAGTGTTCGGGTTGACCCCCGTGTCAATGACAGCGACTTTGATGCCTTCGCCCTTCGTGACTTTCCACATTTCCTCAGCCTGCATCGCGCTGAGATACCACTGCTGGGACTGCGCGTCTGCTGCTGCGGCGGGCTGTGCCACACCGGCAAAGACGACGCTCCACGAAGCCGCCGCTGCCAGTGCGCCGAGCGCACGCAAGCTCGTACGCTTCCGCGCCAGGCCCATTTCTGCTGTCATCCCGACTTCCGAACCTTCCCTGGGCTTCTACTCGACCACCGGCGGAACAGCTCCACGCCGTCGGGCCGCCCATGTCTCTTCGTCTTCCGTCAGGTAGTCCGGACGGGTAGACCCGGTGTTCTCCTCGTCCTTCCGGTCGTTCTTCCGTCGACCGGAAGGACCACGGACGAGACCTGCCCCACCGGATGTAAAGCCCTTGGAACCGGACCCCGATGCTCCTCGGGGGGCGCCGAGTACTCCATTGACGCCCGAAGTCACGGCACCGCGCTGGCCCGGGCGCCCAGCAGACGTCCCTGCCTGCGTCGCCCCCGGGCCTCCGATCACCGTTCCTGGAGAAACCCCACGAACCCCGCCGGTCCCGGACGACGGGCTCGAGACGGTCCGTTGCGGCGTTCCGCCCACGATGCCGTTGCCCTGGCCCGTACGAGAGGCGCCCGGTGCGGCTGTGCCGCCCTGGGCGGCCACGGGGCGGCCTCCCATGACTCCGGACTGGCCTGCTGCGGGCGGCTGCGTACCTCCGACAGAACGCCCGATCGCCGAGGGGCCGCCGTTGCTCATCGGGCTCGGCCGCCCGACAGCCGGGCCCGTACTGCTCCTGGCGGTGGCACTTGCGCCCGGCGGGGACGTTCTGCCCAGACCTCCACCACCGTTGCCGACATGCCGGGTTGCACCCGGTGCTCCGGGAACCCGCGACGAACCGGCCGGTACCGGGTTGCCGAAGCTGGGCGCCACGGGCGGTGGGGTGACTCCCACAGTTCCTGGCCCATTGGTGACCGCAGGTGGTGCGGGCGCTGTGTTGTTGAGCGTGGTGGGAACGGCAGGAGCAGCGACGCTGTTGATCTCTGTGGACACACTCCTGTCCAGCACGGGCGCCGGGCCCAGAGTCTCGCCTGAGACTCGGCCACCGGAGGGACCCACAGTGTCGGGCCCCACAGTGGTTGCGCGCACGGAAGCACCCTGTACCGCGTTGCCGCCCAGTACCTGATCCGCACCTGCCGATGAAGCACCTGGCGCAGGCCGGTCCCTTCCGACAGGCAAGGGCATATCAATACCCAGCTCTCTGTCGAACCTCGGCGGTTCCTGCGCCGCCAGCGTCGCCTCTGAGACCGCGTAGAACGACGCCAGCCGGTTGATCTGGTTGATGGCCTCCTGGCGGTTCTTCTCCACCTTGACTGCGGCGTCGTACTCCGGGTTGCCCTCGACCCGCTTCAGGAGGTCGACCTCGTCCGGCTTCTTGGGTACCGCCCGAGAGTCACGCGGCGGCATCGCAGCACGTACCGACGCCAGGCCGGTGCCCGCGACCGTGATCTGCGTGCCCGCTGTATCCGCGAAGTCTTCGAGCTTCTTGGCGTGGGCGACCAGTCCCTTGCCCCACTTACGGAAGGCTTGGCCGGACTCGCCCTGCCAGTCGACGCCGTCGATGTGGCCTTCCAGCTCCGCCGCCGCGCTGCGGATGGCGTCCCTGGCCCGCCAGAGCGCTTGGCCCGCGCTCTCCAGGTCCGAGGGGTTGGAGTTCTGCACCAGGTCGATCATGGTGTTGAGCTGGTGTCCCTCGAAGGAGGTACGGCCTCCGGTGGAGAGGTTGCCCAGCATCCTGAAGGCTCCGCCGAGGAGGCCGACGTCGGGAGCCTGTCTGGCCGCGAGAGCCACGTCGCTGAGGAAGACCTGGCCGTGGACGCGCTTCTCGTCCTCCACCCGCTGTTCGGCAGGGGTCAGTTCCGGCTGCTTCTCGTCGCTCATTCTGCTCCCCACCCGCGGTCGACCCGGCCTTCGCGGTTGTCGGCCTTGGGCTTGTCGTCCCTTTCCCGGTCCATCCGCGTCTGGATCTCATGGAAACGCCGCCGCGTATCGTCATCCACGTTGTCGAAGCCCACCGCCGCCGCATGCACCCCCAGGCTCAGGTACTCGATCTGCTCGCCCAGCGACTTCGAGAGCGAGACCAGAGCCTTGTGTACGCGGTTGTACTGCGTGTACAGGCCGTCCGCCTCGGCGAAAGAGGCGTTCGAGCCGCTCAGGGCCGAGCGCGGCACCGTCTGGGCCGCCACCTTCGACCTGCCTGCCGCCGAACCCTCGAGGTCCGTGAGCAGCGCGTCCACGCGCTTCTTGAAGGTCTCCAGTGCGCCTACGCCGCGCCTGAGGTCGCCCGTTCCGCCGCCGCCACCGCCTGAATCGGCCCCCATGCCGTCCTCCCCGTTCTGCATCCCCGTTTGCTCGGATCGTTCTGCGTTGCTATCGCACCGCTGCGATCCGGGCACATCTCATCGTGGCAACTCTAGTCACTGCGTGACGCAGGGCCAATTGGCTTCCCGGCCACGTGACTTGTCTCATGCGTCAGCCGCCGCCCGCCGGCCGTCCGGTGCGGCGTCTCATGTCCCGTACGGCCACTGCCGCACCGGCGATCGCGGCCACCAGGACGCCGCCGCCCACGACGACGTACGTCGCCAGGCGTGCGTTGCGTTCGTCGGCCGTTTCGCCCAGGTGGAGTTGGGCCGGGGTCGGGGCTTCGCCTTTGCTCATGCCTTCGCTCGCCACCGGGCGCTCGATGGGCTTCTCGTCCTCGGTCAGCGCGCGTACCGGGTCGATGACACCCCAGCCCACGTGGCGGTCGTGGCCGGCCACGGAGCGTTCCGCCGTCTGCTGGATCTGGGCGACGATCTGGTTCGGCGTCCAGCGGGGGTGCTTGGCCTTGATGAGCGCGGCGACCCCGGCGACGTACGGGGCGGAGAAGCTGGTGCCGTTGTCGGCGCAGTGGCCGCCGCCGGGGACGGTGGAGATCATGTCCACGCCGGGGGCGGCGATGCCGACGAAGTCGCCGCCCTGGGAGAAGTACGCGCGTTCGTTGTTCCGGTCCGACGAGGCGACGGCGAGGACGCCCTCGTACGAGGCGGGGTAGGTCGGTTTCACGTTGCCGCCCGCCCCGTCGTTGCCCGCCGAGGCGACGACCACGATCTTCTTGGACAGGGCGTAGTCCACCGCACTCTTCAGCTCCGGTGACGGTTCGACCGCGTCGGCGGTGTCCTGGGAGATGTTGATGATGTGGGCGTCCGCCTTGTCGACCGCGTGAAGGATCGCGGCGGCCAGGCTCTGCGCCGTTCCGTTGCCGTCGGCGTCGTTCTGCTGGATCGGGATGATCGTCGCGTCCGGGGCGAGGCCGGTGAAGCCGGTGCCCTTCGCCGGGCGGGCGGCGATGATGCCGGCGACCTTGGTGCCGTGGCCCACGGCGTCCGTGGTGCCGTTCTCCTTGCCGCGCTCGACCTTCCGGCCGTCCTCGGTCTTGAGGTTCTTCGGCAGCAGGTTGATGCCCGCCTTGACGTCCACGGCGGGGGTCAGCTGGGGGTTCTTCACATCGACGCCGGTGTCGATGACGGCCACCCGTACCCCCTTTCCGGTGGACTGCTTCCACAGCTCGTCCATCAGGACGCGCTGCAACGACCAGGGGCGGCCGGGGTACTTCTCCGAAGGGAACGTGCACTGGGTGGAGTCGACCGCGCCCGCCGAGGGCGCCGGGAGGGTGACGAGCAGCGCTCCGGTGGCCGCGGCGGCGGTCAGGAGGCGCCGGAGCGGCGGTGTGAGGGGTGTCATGCGGTTCCTCACGAGCCCTGCGGCTGGCGCGCCGCGCCCGTGGAGAGGCGCGGGCCCGTCGGCAGGAACGAGGACCAGACGGCGGGGACCGGGACCGGGTCGATGTCCTTGTAACCGAGGCGGCTCTGCGCCTGCTGGGCTTCCTGCTGCCGGTCCTGCCGCTCCTTCTCCGAGCCGGACTCGCCGATGCCGGAGTCGTCCTGCCCGCTGTCGCTGTTGGACTGCATCGCGTAGCGCAGTCCGGTGTCGGTGACCAGGAAGAGGAAGCCGACGTCGGTCTTCGAGCCCGTGAACTGGCGGAAGAACTCACCCGATCCGGGCGTGACGTAGGCGCTGGAGGAGCCGGTGGGGAGGGTGGCGGGGAAGCTCGTACCCACCCAGGTGGAGAGGGTGGTGGCGCCGGTGTCGGCGTCGACGTCGCGCAGGACGTTGCACACGGTGCTGCGGCTTCCCTTCTTCACGTCGGGCGAGTTGACGGCCTTCGGCTCGTGGACGGGCCAGTCCTGCTCCGCGCCGAACGCCCGGCCCGGTGCGAACGCGGCGGCGCTCACGGGCTTTTCGCGGCCGTTCTGGCCGAGGACCGCCAGATCCCGGCTGTTGAGCAGGAGCTTGGCGACGAAGTCCGATACGGGGGCGACCCTGCCGGGCAGGACGACGTACTGCTGGGTCCTGGTTCCGGCGGTGGCGGCGAGGACCATGCCGACCCGGTTCGCGTCGGTGTCCAGGGTGCCCGGCACATTGGCGGGGTCGCCCGGCTTCTCTTCCAGCGAAGGGAAGTTGATCGGGTCACCCTGGTGCAGCGTCTTCAGCCAGTCGGCGGAGACGCGCTGCGGCTTGCGGTTCTGGTCGACCAGGGTGCGCAGCAGCAGTTCGTCGTCGGGGAGGGCGTACGCCTTGCCCGCGGCGCCCACGAGGTAGCGGGTCCGGTCGGGCTCCGGCCCCTGGACGTACATCATCTCGCCGCCGCGCAGCTTCCCCTTGCCCTCGGTCTTGCCCTTGTCGCGTTCGGCGAAGAGGAAGGCCGCCTTCTGGATGGCGCGGCCGCCCTCGCCGGGCCGTTCGCAGACGGCCCAGCGCTTGGCGGTCCCGGCGTCCTTGGGGTCGGGCAGCCGGTCGGGGGCGTACGGGATGCCGAGGGTCGCGCCGTGCGGGATCTTGCCGTTGTCGAGGACCGACTCGTCGACGTTGACGACCTTGCCCTTGCCCGGGTCGAGCAGGAGCTTGGCTGAGGACATGTTCAGGACGGGGTGGAGCTGCTTCTTGTCGCCGGTCTTCAGCACCACGTAACGGGTGGTGGACTCACTGGCGATGATGACGTTCTCGTGGGGCTTGTCCCACTCCTTGGGGGCCACCGGCTTGAACATGCCCCAGGCACCGAATCCGGCGAGGATGACGACCCCGATGATCGCGCCCGGCAGGACCGCGCGCAGGGGGCGCGGGGCGCCTTCCTCGGAGCCGGTCGGGTTGGGTTGCAGGAACTGTGCGATCAGCCTTCGCTTCGCAAAGGTGTAGGCGTTGAGTTCATCCCGCCGTGATGCCATGTGTCCGCTGCCCCTTTTCCCCAGTGGTCGACCAGGGTGCCACACCCACCGCCGGCCCCTGGTGTCGCACCGGGCCCCTACTATGCCCCCAGGGGCTCGGCCCTCACTGCTCAGGTAGGGTGACCACCCGGTCAACACCCGTACAAAAAACGGTGAATACGGGACACGAGGGGGCAACGCGGCAATGGGTGCAGCTACGCGCGAGCGTACCGGGCGGTCCCGCCGCCGAACCCCCGGGCCTTCCCGTCGGCAACGCAGCAACGAACCGGCCGCGACAGCCTCCGCCACCCCGTCGAACGCCCCCTCTCCGGGTGCCCCCGCCGCCACGACGCTGCGCGCTCTCGCGGGCACCGGCCGGGGCCGGCCCGTGCTGCGGCAGCTGGTGATCATCGAGGCCGCGCTCGCGGTGGCCGTGGTGGGTGCCGCGCTCGGCGGTGCGTGGCTGGTGCCCGCCGGGGTGCTCGTGGTCCTGCTGGTGCTGCTCGCGGTCGTACGCCGCCGGGGCCGCGCGCTCCAGGACTGGCTGGCGACGGCCCTCACGCTCAAGGCCAGAAGGCGCACCGCCGCCGCGGCTCCCGCCGATGTCGAGCCGATGCTGGCCCCGGTCGCGGAGAACGTGCCCGGCTTCGGCCCCCACATCTACGTCGACCGCGACCACCGCACGGTGGGGATGCTCGGGGACGGCACCTTCCTGACCGCCGCGGTCCGGGTGGAGGCGAGCGGTGAGGCGCTGCGCCCGGCGTCCGGCGCCCGTTCGCTCCCGCTGTCGCTGCTCGGCGACGCCCTCCAGGTGGACGACATCGTCCTGGAATCGGCGCAGTTGGTGCAGCAGGTGCGGTGCGCCCCCGCGCCCCATCTGCCGCAGCAGTCGGTGGCCCGTCTCTCGTACGGGCCCCTCCAGGACAAGACCGGGGCGCCCGCGCTCCGGATGACGTGGGTGGCGGTGAAGCTGGACCCGGAGCTGTGCCGGGAGGCCATCGAGGCGCGCGGCGGCGGGGTCGAGGGGGCCCAGCGCTGCCTGGTGCGGGTCGCGGACCATGTGGCGAGCCGGATCACGGGGGCCGGGTTCCGGGCGGTGGTGCTGGACCAGGAGGAGCTGAACTCGGCCGTCGCCACCTCCGCCTGCGCCAACCCGCTGCTGTCGGGCCGCGCCGGGCGCCCGGACGCCGCTCCGCAGCGGCGCACGATGGAGACCTCGCGGGTCTGGCGGTGCGACGACCGGTGGCACACCACGTACGCGGTGGACCGCTGGCCCGAGTTGGGCCGGGGCGCGACGCCGCTCCCGCAGCTGGTCGCGCTGCTGACCTCGGTGCCCGCGTACGCGACGACGTTCAGCCTGACCGTGCGGCGCGGTTCGCGGCAGGGGGCGACGAGTGTGAGCGGCCATGTCCGGGTGACCGGCGGGTCCGACACCGAACTCGTCGGTGTGCGAAGGACGTTGGAGCAGGCCGCCCGGCACGCCAAGGTGGGTCTGGCGCGGCTGGACCGGGAACAGCTGCCGGGTGTGCTGGCGACGCTCCCGCTGGGAGGGGCCCAGTGACGATCGCATCGAGGAGGAGCCGGACCGTGGGGCGCGGCGCGACGGAGCGGACCGGGGCCGGGCGCGGACTGCTCGGCCCCCGCCACGCGGGCCACTCCGTGGCCACCGACGACCTGGGCGCCCTCTCGCTCCCGGTCGGTGACGACGGCGTGATCATCGGTGACGACGCGGAGGGGCGCCCGCAGCTGATCGGGTTCCACCGCCCGGTCCCGTACGACGTCACGCTGATCGGCGGGCTGTGGACGGCACAGGTCCTCGCGCTGCGCGCCGCGGGCACGGGCGCGCGGGTGGCGGTCGAGACCGGCCGGGTCCAGTCCTGGACCACGCTGGCGCAGGCGGCGGGCGCCGGTCTCGAGTGCGTCTCCCTCTACGACGTGGGGCGCGTCCCGCCCACGGGTGCGACGGTCGGGAGCCCCGTGGTGGTCGTGCGCGACTGCGGTATGCGCCCGCCGCGCGGCCGGGTGATCTCCTCCCCCTGGCAGTCCGTGCTGACGCTGCTCCCCTATCTGAGCCCCGTGGCACCCCGGTTGATGCGCGCCTCGGCGCTCGTGGGCGTCCAGCGGGTCTCGCCCGACGAGGCGGAGCAGATCGGCCGGATTCTGGGGCTCGCCCGGGCCGAGACCGACGCGCTGCCGACCCTGGCGGACGGGGTGACGCTCTGGGTGGCGGGCCGCGAGCACCACTGGGTGATGACGAGCGCGACGGACGCGGAGACCGGTCTGCTGGGCACGGCTCGCCGGATGGACTGAACCTCTCCCGTTCGTACGACACGGTCCCCTCCTATTGGGGACCATGGGCCAGGCAACGACACCGTTCGATGGAAAGGGACGCCGGAATGGGCACCCAGCAGGAAAAGGACGAGCTCTACGCTCTCGACATCTCCGATGTGAAGTGGCTGAGCGCGCCCGGCACCGAGGAGGTCGAGGAGCGCGTCGAGATCGCGCATCTGCCGGGGGGCGCGGTCGCCATGCGGTCCTCCCTGGACCCGGACACCGTCCTGCGGTACACCGAGGCGGAGTGGCGGGCGTTCGTCCTCGGCGCCCGCGATGGTGAGTTCGACCTCAAGTAGACGCCGTACGCGGTACGAGGGTGGCTGCCCGGTCGGGCCGCCACCCTTCGCCGTGTCCACGGATGACCCGGTTTGACCGCCTCAGCCTTCCTCTTCTGTCGCACGCGGTTCGCCGAGGAGCGGTACGTGACCCGGGGGTGTCCTTTGCCGTGCGATACGGCCTGCCTGAGTTCGCCCCCTGGCGATTAGGGTGGGTGGGGGCGCGGCAGAAGAACCTGCGAGCGGGTTGCACGCGTCGCAAGGGGGAGAGCCGGGCGGACCGGGCCCGCAGGAACGACCGGGCCCATGGGAACGACCGCCCCCACCCACCACGGCACAAGGGTGCTCGACCACACCAGGAGGCATAGTGAACAGCGATCGGGACGAGATCCGCGGCGGATGGAACACGCCCGTCGACGAGTCGTCCGACGCCGATCCCGCCGAGATGACGGGTGAGTTCACCATCGACTACACCCCTCCCGCCTGGTATACGCAGAACGCGGCGGGCGACTCGTCGAGGGGAGCGGGCACCCACCTGGCACCGCCTCCGCCGCAGGGGGCCCCCGTGTCCGTACCGGGTCAGCCGTCCGCGGGCAGCTACGACTCCGCCTGGGCGCCGACGCCGCCCGCACCGCCCGTCGAGCCCGAGGCACCGGTCGGTCCGGTCGTCCCCGGCGCTCCGGCCGCCCCCGCCCCCGTACCCACCACTGCTTCCGCTTCCACTTCCGCTGAGGGGGACCCGGGGACGTTCGGGGGTGGCGATGTGGAGAGCGGCGCCACCATGCGGTTCTCCCCCGCCGCGCTCAAGCGGGAGATCGCCGAGCGCGAGGCGGAGGCTGCGGGCGAGAGCGCGAGCGCAGGCACGGACACGGACCCGAAGTCCGGCCCGGACGCTCCGGATGGGGACTCCGGTTCCGGTCTGTCCGGTACGGGCGTGGGTTCCGGCCTGTCCGGTACGGAGCCGGGGTCGGCCTTCTCCCGTACGGAGTCGGGCTCCACGGCCGCCGACGACGGTACGGGCACGGGTTCCGCCACCACCGCCCGGACCGACGCGGACACGGACGCGGAGGCACCGGCCGCCGTGGACTCCGCCGAGGCCCCGGGCTCGGGTGACACGGCGGACGCCGGGAAGCCGGGTGGCACGGACGCCTCCGGAACCGCCGCCCCCGCCCCAGCCCTCACCGCCGGACCCACGGACAGCGCCCCGGACGGCGAGCGGGCCCCCGGCGCCGAGGCAGGCGCCGAAGCCCCCGCCGTACCCCAGGACGCCCCGGCAGCCCCGGCCGCACCGCCCACCGCGCCCGGGCCGCAGGCCGGTGCGGCGCCGGTGCCGTGGTCGGCGCCCGCCGAGGGCAGCGCGCTTCCGCCGCTGCCGCCCGCCTTCCAGCCGGCCGCACCGCAGCCCACCGCACCCCCGGCCGCAGCTCAGTGGCCCGCCCAGGTGCCGCCCGACGGGGCCCCCGGCCCCGGCGGCTACGGCTTCCCGCACGCGGCCCAGCAGCCGCAGGGACCCCAGCAGCCCCAGCAGTTCCCCGGCCAGGGCGCCCCCCTGCCGCCGCAGGCCCACCCCCAAGCCCCGCAAGCCCCCCAGGGCGCGGGCGGATACGGCTTCCCCCAGCAGCAACTGCCCCCGCAGGGAGCGCAGGGCGGCTACGGTTTCCCGCAGCCCCAACAGCCCCAGCCCCCCCCACGCACCCCAGCAGCCGGAGCCGTACCAGCAGGGTCAGCACCAGGCCCAGCCCCAGCCGCCCCACCTCCCGGCCCAGCAGCAGCCGGGCGCACCCGCACAGCCGGGCCAGCCGGGCGCACACCCCCAACAGCAGGCTCAACCGCCCCACCAGCCCCACCCCGGCCAGCCCGTCGACCCCCCGTGCCGGTGGCGCCTGGCCCACCCCCGTCACCCACGACCAGCGCGAGCGCTCCGTGCCGGGCGCGCCCCTCGGCTACACCGCGGCCGTCGAGCTCTCCTCCGACCGGCTCGTCCGGGGCAAGCAGAAGGCGAAGAGCAGCCGCAACCCCTCCGCCGCCTCCCGGTTCAAGCTGGGCGGGAAGAAGGAGGAGGCCGAGCGCCGGCGCAAGCTGGACCTGATCCGTACGCCGGTCCTCTCCTGCTACCGGATCGCCGTGATCAGCCTCAAGGGCGGGGTCGGTAAGACCACCACCACGACCGCGCTGGGCTCGACCCTGGCCACCGAGCGGCAGGACAAGATCCTCGCCATCGACGCCAACCCGGACGCGGGCACGCTCGGGCGCCGGGTGCGGCGCGAGACCGGGGCCACGATCCGCGATCTGGTCCAGGCGATCCCGTACCTCAACTCGTACATGGACATCCGCCGGTTCACCTCGCAGGCGCCCTCCGGTCTGGAGATCATCGCCAACGACGTGGACCCGGCGGTCTCCACGGCGTTCAACGACGAGGACTACCGGCGCGCGATCGACGTGCTCGGCAAGCAGTACCCGATCATCCTCACCGACTCGGGCACCGGCCTCCTCTACAGCGCCATGCGCGGGGTGCTGGACCTCGCCGACCAGCTGATCATCATCTCCACGCCCTCGGTCGACGGTGCCTCCAGCGCCTCCACCACGCTGGACTGGCTCTCGGCTCACGGGTACGCGGACCTGGTGCAGCGTTCGCTCACCGTCATCTCGGGGGTCCGCGAGACCGGCAAGATGATCAAGGTCGACGACATCGTGCAGCACTTCGAGACACGCTGCCGGGGCGTCGTGGTCGTCCCGTTCGACGAGCACCTGGCGGCGGGCGCCGAGGTCGACCTCGACATGATGCGGCCCAAGACGCGGGAGGCGTACTTCAACCTCTCGGCCCTGGTCGCCGAGGACTTCGCGCGCGCCCAGCAGCAGCAGGGGCTGTGGACGGCGGACGGCCAGAACCCGCCCCCGCAGTACGCCCCGCCGATGCCGGGACAGCAGGGCCCCGGTGGCCAGCCGCACCACGCCCCCCACCAGCCCCAGGCCCCCCAGCACCAGCAGCCCTACCCGCCCCAGCAGCCCCAGCCGGGCCCCGGCGGGCACCAGCCGTACGCCCCCCAGCAGCCCGCCCCCGGCCAGCCCTACCAGCAGCCGCAGCAACAGCCTCAGCCGCACCCCGGCCAGCAGGGTCAGCCAGGACAGCACGGCCAGCCGGGACACCCCGGCCAGCAGGGCCAGCCGATGCCGGGTCAGCACCCCCACCCCTACCCCGGCCAGCAGCCACAGCCGCAGCCGCCGTACGGGGGATATCAGGCGGCCGGGCAGCCGGGCGCTCCGCAGCCCCCGCAGCAGCCTTACCCTCCGCAGTCGGCGCCGGGCGGTCAGCAGAACGGGTGGCAGCAGTCGCTCCCCTCGCAGGCCCATTCGGGTGAACCGCGGGGCCTGCCGGGCGGACCGGCTCCGGCCGCGCCGCCGCAGGGCCCGCCCGGCGGTCAGGACAACCCGGCAGGCCAGCCCGATCTCCAGGGTCCGGTGCCGCCCGCGGGCTGGCAGCAGACGCCTCCGCAGCCGCCGCAGGCTCCTCACCAGTAAGGCGTTAGAGGTGTAGACCAATGAGGGCCCGTACCGCTCGCGCGGTACGGGCCCTTCCGGCTGTTTCCGCAGCCCACACGCTGTTTGACGGACCGTTGACGAGCCCCGCGACCGCTGATAGACCTTCGCTTCACCAACTGGCGAACCAGAGATCAACCCGCCTTCTCGAGCGAGTGATGACGCGAGGTCCCCGTCCATGGTCACAAGAGTTCCCTCCCGCACCCCCCGGCCCGGCAGGCGTCTGCGTACCCTGCTCGCCTCGGGCGCGGCCGCCCTGGCGCTCACCGCCGGTTCCGTCGTCCCGGGCAACCCGCTCGCGCCCGCGCCCTCCGAGGCCCGCGCCGACGGCGGGCGGACGACGCTCACGGTCGCCGTCGCTCAGAGTGTCGACTCGCTGAGCCCGTTCCTCGCGCAGCGGCTGCTGAGCACGAGCATCCACCGGCTCATGTACGACTACCTGACCAACTACGACGCCAAGGACAGCCGGGCGATCCCGGGGTTCGCCACCGAGTGGGAGCCGTCCGAGGACAAGCTGACGTGGACGTACACGATCCGGCAGGACTCGAAGTGGTCGGACGGGAAGCAGGCCACCGCCGAGGACGCGGCCTGGACGTTCACCAAGATGATGACCGACGAGGGGGCGGCCACCTCCAACGGCAGCTTCGTCGGCAACTTCGAGGAGGTGACGGCTCCGAGCAAGGACAAGCTGGTCATCAAGCTCAAGGAGCCGCAGGCCACGATGGCCGCGCTGGACGTGCCGATCGTCCCGAAGCACATCTGGGAGAAGGTCGGTGACTTCACCAAGTTCAACAACGACAAGGACTTCCCCATCGTGGGGAACGGTCCGTTCATCCTGACGGACTACAAGGTCGACAGCTATGTGAAGCTCAAGGCCAACAAGGACTTCTGGCGCGGCTCGCCCAAGTTCGACGAGCTGGTCTTCCGCTACTACAAGGACCAGGACGCGGCCGTGGCCGCCCTGCGCAAGGGCGAGGTCTCCTTCGTCGCGGGCAGCCCCAGCCTGACCCCGGCCCAGTCCGCCTCGCTGAAGACCGTGCCGGACATCACGGTGAACGACGCCCCGGGGCGGCGCTTCTTCGCGCTCGCCGTCAACCCCGGAGCCCGTACCAAGGACGGCACGGAGTTCGGTGACGGCCACCCGTCGCTGCTGGACCAGAAGGTGCGGCACGCGCTGTTCAGGGCCGTCGACCGGAAGACGATCATCGACAAGGTGTTCCAGGGGCACGCCGTCGAGGGCGAGGGGTACATCCCGCCGCGCTTCTCGGACTACTTCTGGAAGCCGTCGGCCGAGCAGAAGCTCAGCTACGACCCGGCGGCGGCCGCCGCCCTGCTGGACGAGGCCGGGTACCGGAAGAACAGCGCGGGCAAGCGCGTCGGCAAGGACGGCAAGCCGCTCGACTACCGCATCCTCTGCCATGCCACCGACCCCAACGACAAGGCGATCGGCAAGTACCTCCAGGAGTGGTGGGGCGATCTGGGCATCGGGCTGAAGGTCGACTGCCTCGACAACGTTTCCGACCCCTGGTACGCGGGTGAGTACGACCTCGCCTTCGACGGCTGGTCCGTCAACCCCGACCCCGACTTCGTCCTCTCCATCCACACCTGTGCCGCGCTGCCGGCCAAGGCGAAGGAGTCGGCCACGACCGACAACTTCATCTGCGACAAGCAGTACGACGAGCTCTACAAGAAGCAACTGGCCGAGTACGACCCCGCCAAGCGGGCGGATCTTGTCCGGCAACTGGAGTCGCGGCTGTACGACACCGGGTACATGAACGTCATGGCGTACCCGAATGCCGTCGAGGCATACCGCACCGACCACATCGAGTCCATCACCACCATGCCGTCGGCCGCGGGCAACATCTACGGCCAGGACGGCTACTGGAGCTGGTGGTCGGCGGTCCCGGCCGCCGGAGCACCCACCTCCGGTTCCTCCGGCTCCGGTGGCTCCTCCACCGGGGTGCTCGTCGGGGTCGGGATCGCCGTCGTCGTCCTCGCCGGTGGCGGACTGCTGTTCGCCATGCGTCGCCGCTCCACCGCGGAAGACCGTGAATAGTCCATGAGCTCAGAAAGCACTCCCGCGCTGGTCAAGGGCGCGGCGGGCGTGGAGAGCACCGCATCCGGCGGCCCGGCTCCGGCCGGGCCGCCGGGCCGCTCCCCGCGCTCCCGCTCCACGGCCGCCTACCTCCGCTACGCGGCGGGCAAGCTGGCCGGGGCCGCCGTCTCCCTCTTCGCCGTCCTCGTCACCAGCTTCTTCCTCTTCCGGCTGATCCCCGGCGACCCGGTCAAGCAGATGACCGGCGGCCGTCAGGTGTCGGCCGAACAGATCGCGTCGATGCGCCGCGAGTTCGGGCTCGACCTGCCGCTGTGGCAGCAGTTCACCCAGTACTGCGGCAAGGCCCTGACCGGCGACTTCGGTACGTCGTACCAGTTCCGGGCGCCCGTCATGGACAAGATCTCCGAGGCGCTGCCCGCCACCCTGCTGCTGACCGGCACCGCCTTCGTCCTCTACACCCTGCTGGGCATCTGGCTGGGCGCCCGCTCCGCCTGGCGCAACGGCTCCAGCGGGGACCGGGCCAACACCGCGTTCGCCCTGACGCTGTACTCGGTGCCCTCGTTCTGGCTCGGTCTGCTCCTCATCATCACCCTGTCGGTCGGCATCGGCCCGGTCCCGGGGCTCTTCCCGACCGGGGGCATGGAGTCCGGCTCGACCACCGGTTTCGACCGCGTCCTCGACATCGCCCACCACATGGTGCTGCCCGTCATCACGCTGGTCGCGGTGGAGTACGCGCGCACGTTGCTGGTGATGCGCTCCTCGCTGCTGGACGAGATGGGCAGCGACTACCTGACCACGGCCCGCGCCAAGGGGCTGCGGGACGACCTCGTACGCCGGAAGCACGCCGTGCCGAACGCGATGCTGCCGACGGTGACGCTGCTCTTCGTGAACCTCGGTACGACGGTGGCGGGGGCGATCCTGGTGGAGACGGTGTTCTCCTGGCCGGGGCTCGGCGGCCTCTTCTACCAGGCGCTGAGCGTGCCCGACCTGCCGCTGGTGCAGGCGCTGTTCTTCGTGTTCGCCTCCGCGGTGATCCTGATGAACACGCTCGCCGATGTGATCTATCCGCTGCTCGATCCCCGGGTGGGCCGATGACGACGTCCATGGAGAAACCCTCGGGGCCCCCGGACCCCCTGGAGAAGCCCTCCGCCGCACCTGAAACCGCCCGGCAGGACAGCCCCCGCGCCCTCACCCGGGCCCGGCGCAGGCAGGCCGCGCTCCGCTTCTGGCAGCAGTACCGCACCCACCGCGCCGGTCTCGTCGGCCTCGGCGTGCTCGTGGTCATCGCCCTGCTGGCGCTGGCCGCCCCGCTCCTGGTGGGGGCCGACTCCAAGAGCGTGACCGATGCGCCGGGCGGCCCCATGGAGGGACCCAGCGGCCAATTCCCTCTCGGAACGGACCAGTTCGGCCGCAGTCTGCTCGCCCTGATGCTCTGGGGCACGCGGGTGTCGCTGACGGTCGGCCTCCTCGCCGCCTTTCTCTCCGTGGCGATCGGCACCCTGATCGGGATCACCGCGGGCCACTTCAAGGGCTGGTACGCCACCGTCGTCATGCGGATCACCGACTGGTTCCTGGTGATGCCGACCCTCGTCCTGGCCATCGCCCTGGCCACGGTCCTCTCCCGGTCGATCTGGACGACGATCCTCGCGATCGGCGTGACGACCTGGCCGACCACCGCCCGGCTGGTCCGGGCGCAGACGCTGTCCGTGGAGTCCCGCCCGTACATCGAACGCTCGCGGGCGCTCGGCGGCGGACACCGGCACATCATGTCCCGTCATGTCCTGCCGAACGTGATGCCGCTGGTGCTCGCGCAGACCACGCTGGTGATCTCCACCGCCATCCTCACCGAGGCCACCCTCGCCTTCCTCGGGCTCAGCGATCCGACGGTCGTCTCCTGGGGCGGGCTGCTCCAGGACGCCCGGGAGGCGGGGGCGGTCAGCTCCGGCAACTGGTGGTACCTCGCCCCGCCCGGACTCGCCATCGCCGTGGTCGCGCTCGCCTTCACGCTCTGCGGCCGGGCCATCGAGTCCGTGCTCAACCCGAAGCTGGGGGTGTCCCGTTGACCGCCACGACCACCACGACCGGCCCGGAGCCGTCCGCGTCGCCCGGCCTCTCCAAGCCCGTCGGCGACCCGCCGCTGCTGGAGGTGCGGAACCTGACCGTCACGTACGGAGGCACCGTCCCGGCCGTACGGGGCGTCGACCTCCGGGTCGAGGCCGGGCAGAAGCTCGGCATCGCCGGGGAGTCCGGCTGCGGAAAGTCCACGCTGGCCCTCGCGCTGCTCCGCCTCCTCCCCGCCTCGGCGAAGCTCACCGGGGAGATCCTGCTCGACGGCGAGGACATCCTCACCATGAAGTGGGGGCGGCTGCGGGCGGTCCGCTGGGCGGGCGCGTCGATCGTCTTCCAGGGCGCGATGCACTCGCTGAACGCGGTGCACCGGGTCGGGGACCAGATCGCGGAACCGATCCTGCTGCACAACGCCAAGGCCACCCCGGCCGCCGCCCGCAAGCGCGCCGGGGAACTGCTGGAGCAGGTCGGCCTGCCCGCCGCCCGCGCGCAGGCGTACCCTCACGAGCTGTCGGGCGGCCAGCGCCAGCGCGTGATGATCGCGATGGCGCTGGCCTGCGACCCACGCCTGATCATCGCGGACGAGCCGACGACGGCCCTGGACGTGATGATCCAGGCCCAGATCCTGCGGCTGATCGAGCAGCTGGTGGCCGACCAGGACGTGGGGCTCATCATGATCAGCCATGACCTGGCGGTGCTGGCGGACACCTGCGACCGGCTCTCGGTGATGTACGCGGGCCGGGTCGTCGAGGAGGGCCCGGCCCGGCAGGTGTACGCGGAGGCCCGCCACCCGTACGGCCGGGCGCTCTCCGCCGCCTTCCCGAGGATCGGGGACCTGGCCTCCCGGCGCGCGCCGCGCGGTCTGCCGGGCGACCCGCCGGACCCGGCGGCGCTGCCGGGCGGCTGCACGTTCCATCCGCGCTGCCCGGTGGCCCTGGACTCCTGCGCCACGGAGGACCAGGAGCTGCGGGCGGCCGGGGGCGAGCGGCTGGCGGCGTGCGTGCTGGTGGACGCCCACGATTCAAGGAGTACGCCATGAGTACGGCCCCTCTCGTCGGCACCACGCCCCTTCTCAGCGCCGAGGACCTGAAGGTCGCCTTCCCCGGCAGGCGCGGGGCCGCCACCGCCCGCGCGGTCGACGGCGTCGACCTCGACATCGGCCCCGGCGAGATCGTCGCGCTGGTCGGGGAGTCGGGGTGCGGCAAGACGACGCTGGCCCGTTCGCTGCTCGGCCTGGTCCCGCCGACCGCGGGCCGGGTCACCTTCGGCGGGGCCCCGCTGGACTACGCGGGCCGGGCGCTCAAGGCGTACCGGAAACGCGTGCAACTGGTGCTCCAGGACCCCAGCGGCTCGCTCAACCCGCGCCACACGGTGTACGAAGCGGTGGCGGAGGGGCTGCGCATCCACGGGTACGCGGGCGACGAGCGGGCTGCCGTCTCCGAAGCCCTCTCCCGGGCCGGGCTGCGGCCGCCCGAGCGGTTCTTCCTGCGCTACCCGCACGAGCTGTCAGGCGGTCAGCGCCAGCGTGTGGTGATCGCCGGGGCGCTGGTGCTGGAGCCGGAACTGATCGTGGCGGACGAGCCGGTGGCGTCGCTGGACGCCTCGGTACGGGGCGAGATCCTGGCCCTTCTGCTGCGCCTCCGCGACGAACTGGGCCTCTCGGCGCTGGTCGTCACCCATGACCTGGGGCTCGCGTGGAACATCGCGGACCGGGTGGCGGTGATGTACCTCGGGCGGATCGTCGAGACGGGCCCGGTCGAGCAGCTGCTCACGGCCCCTCAGCACCCGTACACCCAGGCCCTGTTGTCGGTCCTCCCGGAGGCTGAGGGCGAACCGGTGGTCCTGAGCGGCGAGCCGCCGGACCCCTCGAAGGTCCCCTCCGGCTGCCGCTTCCATGTCCGCTGCCAGGTGCTGGCCTCCGGCGAGGCGGAGCGGGCGGGGGTGGCGGAGGCGTGCCGCACGGTGGAGCTGCCGGTGCTGAACGGCGGGGCGGACACCCAGGTGGCGTGCCACTGGGCGACGGCGTGCGGCGCGGGGACGTAAACCCGCGTAAATCCACGTAAGCCCTCCCACCCTGAACCGCAAAGAGTCCTTCGCAAAGAGTTCTTCGCAAACAACTCTTTGCGAAGAACTCTTTGCGGTCTACGGTGTGCCGTATGACAGACACACCGGGGCGGCCGGACGGTCCGCCCGTGGAAGAGGACGCGGTCGTTCTGGATGCCAAGGGGCTGCGTGCCCTGGCGCATCCGGTGCGCGTACAGCTGGTCGGGCTGCTGCGGAAGCACGGCCCGTCGACGGCCACCCGCCTCGCGGAGCGGCTGGGCGTGAACTCCGGTACGGCCAGCTACCACCTCCGCCGGCTCGGCGCGGCCGGGTTCGTCGAGGAGGACACCGGACGCGGCAACGCGCGGGAGCGGTGGTGGCGTTCAGTGCACCGGACGATCTGGTTCAACGATCCGGAGCTGACCGAGCGGGAGCCCGAGGCGGCCCTCGCCTACCAGCAGTCCGTCGCCGCCATCTACACTCTGCGCACCCAGCAGACGCTGAACGAGCTGCAGACGATGCCCCGCGTCTGGCGGAACGCCTTCGACCTGAGCGACTGGGCCCTGCGGCTGACGCCCGAGGAGACCGCGTCCCTGTACCGGGAGGTGGCCGAGGTGGTGGCGCGCTACCGGCGGGACACCCCCGAGGCGGCGGCGAGCGCCCCCGAGGGCGCCGAGCGGGTCGGGATCATCACCCACGTCCTGCCCGAGCCGGCCACGCCCGCGGCAGAGACGGAGACGCCGTGACGGCCGGTGCCCCGGGCGGCGGCGGGATACCCGGCGGGCGGTCCTTACGGCCGCTGGCCGGGGTGCTGGCGGCCATGGCGGTGTCGCTGACCGGCACGGGGATCTCCGTGGTGGCCCTGCCCTGGTTCGTCCTCGTCACGACCGGCAGCGCCGCCCAGACCGGGCTGGTCGCCTTCTTCCAGATGACGCCCTACGTGGTGGTCAAGGCGTTCACCGGACCGCTGGTGGACCGGACCGGCCCACGGACAATCTCCTGGACCACCGATCTGGCCAGCGCGACAGCCGCCGCCTCGATTCCCCTGCTGCACGCCCTGGACCTGCTCTCCTTTCCCCTTCTGCTGGTCCTGGTCGCGCTGATCGGGGCGGCCCGGGGCCCCGGCGACCTGGCGAAGGAGGTGATGGTTCCGGAGGCGGCCGAACGGGGCCGGGTGCCGCTGGAGCGGGCCACCGGTCTCTCCGGCGCGACCGAACGGCTCGCCTCCACCGTCGGGCTGGCGGTCGGCGGGTCCCTGGTGGCGCTGCTCGGCCCCCTGGCCGCGCTCGCCGTCAACGCGGGCTGTTTCGCCCTCGGTTCGGTGATCATCGGCCTCGCGCTGCCACGCGGAACGGGACACCCGGCCGGGGAAGCGCCTCCGCGGGACGCGGCCCCCGACGGGGCGCCGGAACCGGGCTACTGGCAGCGGTTCGGCGAGGGCTTCACCTTCCTGCGCCGCGATCCGCTGCTGCTCACCGTCATCGTCGTGATCGGCATCACCAATCTGCTGGACGCGGCGTTCACGTCGGTGCTCGTGCCCGTCTGGGCCAAGGAGACCGGCAGCGGACCGGCAGCGATCGGCCTGATGGGCAGCGTGATGGGGGCTGCGGCGGTCGGCGGGAGCCTGATCGCCGCGGCGGTCGCCCACCGGCTGCGGCGGCGGACGGTGGTCTTCGCCGGGTTCCTGCTGGCCGGAGCCCCCCGGTTCCTGGTCCTCTTCCTCGACGCCCCGCTCGGGGCGGTGGTGGCCGTCTTCGCGGTCAGCGGGTTCGGCGCCGGTTTCGTCAACCCCGTACTGGGGGCCGTTCTCGTCGAGCGGGTGCCGCGCCGGATGCTGGGCCGGGTCAGCGCGCTCGGTGACGCGTTGTCCTGGTCCGGTATCCCGCTCGGCGGGCTGATCGCCGGGGCGGCGGTGACCGCTGTCGGCCTCGGGCCCGTCCTGCTCGTCTGCGGTGCCGCGTACTTCCTCACCACGAATCTGGCCGCTCTGCGGCCGGAGTGGCGGGAGATGGACCGCCCGGGGCCGTCGCGCGGTGGTGGATCGCCCCCGTCAGCTCGCCCAGCGGCCGCCCCGTCCCGCCCCATCGGTGCTGGATGATCTCGGCGGCGATGGAGACCGCCGTCTCCTCCGGCGTACGGGCTCCGAGGTCGAGGCCCACGGGTGAGGCGAGGCGGGTCAGGCGGGCCTCGTCCACTCCGGCCTCACGGAGCCGGGCGAGGCGGTCGTGGTGGGTGCGGCGGCTGCCCATGACCCCGATGTACGCGGCCGGGGTGCGCAGCGCGGCGACCAGCAGGGGCACGTCGAACTTCGGGTCGTGGGTGAGGACGCAGATGACCGCACGGGCATCGATATCGGTCGCCTCCAGGTAGTCGTGCGGCCAGGCGCACACCACCTCGTCGGCCGTCGGGAAGCGTTCCCGGGTGGCGAAGGCGGGGCGGGCGTCGCAGACGGTGACCCGGTAGCCGAGGAAGGAGCCGATGCGGGCGGTGGCCGCCGCGTGGTCGATGGCGCCGAAGACGAGCATCCGGGGCGGCGGGGCGTACGTCCGGACGAAGACGGACACCTCCGCCATCCGGCGCTGCCCGTGCGCCCCGTACCACTGGATGCCGGTGAGGCCCTGCTCCAGCAGCCCCCGGGCGTCGTCCGTGACGGCCGCGTCGAGCCCTTCCGTACCAAGAGTGCCGTGTACGTCGGCGGGGCGGACCACCATCCGCGCGCCGGTCTCCGCCGCGCCCGACAGGACGGTGGCCTCCGCGACCGGCCGGTCGGCGGCGATCAGGTCGAGCAGCGCCGCGAGACCGGCCAGCTCGGCTTCGGAGACGTACGCGCGCACCAGCACCTCGATCGTGCCGCCGCACGTCAGCCCGACGCCGAACGCCTCCTCGTCGCTGATCCCGTACGCCACCACGCGCGGCGCCGCCCCGGCGAGCACCTCACGGGCGACCTCGTACACATCGCCCTCGACACAGCCGCCGGAGACACTGCCGAGCACGGCCCCCGCCCGGTCGACGGCCATGACCGCGCCCGGGTCGCGGGGCGCGCTGCCGTGCACGGCGACGACGGTCGCCAGGGCGAGCGGCGTACCGGCGGCGCAGCGGGCCCGGAGGCCGGGCAGGATGTCACGCACCCTGCCAGCATCCGCCGCCGTCGGCCGGAACGCGCGGGGAAGGGGGCGTCAGTGGGTACGGTCGTACGCGGCGACCAGCTCGCTGCACCGCTTCACATCGGCGGCCATGGCCACCAGGAGGTCGTCGATCGTGTCGAACTTCAGCATCCCTCGGACGTACGCGAGGAATTCGACGGCCACGTGCAGCCCGTACAGATCGAGGCCGACGCGGTCGATCGCGTACGCCTCCACCGTCCGCTCGGTGCCGTCGAACTGCGGGTTGGTGCCGACCGAGATCGCGGCGGGCATCGACTCGCCGTCCACCTCCAGCCACCCCGCGTAGACGCCGTCGGCGGGGATCGCGGTGTGCGGGAGGGTCTCCACGTTGGCCGTGGGGAAGCCCAGCTCACGGCCGCGCTGGGCACCGCGCACCACGATGCCCTCGACGCGGTGCGGGCGGCCGAGGATCTCGGCGGCCCCGGCGACATCGCCCTCGGAGACCAGACGGCGGGTGAGGGTGGAGGAGAACGGCTGGCCGCCGCCCGCCGCACCGGTCACGAACAGGTCGATGACCTCGACGGTGTAGTCGTAGGTGGCGCCCAGCTCGGTCAGCAGGGCCACGTTCCCCGCGGCCTTGTGGCCGAAGCGGAAGTTGGGGCCCTCGATGACGGCCTTCGCGTGCAGCTTGTCGACGAGGACCTTCACGATGAAGTCGGCGGGCGACAGCTTCGAGAACTCGGCGGTGAACGGCAGGATCAGCACCGCGTCCACCCCGAGGTCCGCCATGAGTTCGGCGCGGCGGTGGTGCGGGGCGAGCAGCGGCGGGTGGCTGCCGGGGCGGACGACCTCGCTGGGGTGCGGGTCGAAGGTCACCACGACGGACGGAACGCCGAGCTCACGGGCGCGCTCGACGGCCCGGCCGATGATCAGCTGGTGTCCGCGGTGCACGCCGTCGTAGGAGCCGATGGTGACGACGCTGCGTCCCCAGTCCTGGGGGATGTCCTCCAAGCCACGCCAGCGCTGCACTGTGACCGCTCCTCGCCCGAACCTGTGTACGTGTGTGTGTCCATTACGCAGGTCTAAGACTGCCATGCTCACGCCCCGCCGCCTGCATCGGCATCGGCATCGCCCGGCGTGATGTCTCCAACGCCTCCACGGTGCGCCGGGCGCTGGGGCCGACCACCGCCGCCCACTCCTGCGGGGCGTCGGTGAGCCAGCGGATGACGAGGGCGGCGAATCCGGGCACGTCCCGGGCGAGTTCGACCAGGCGGCGGTCGAAGCGGGCGGCGCCCTCCGGGGTGCGGACGAGGAGCATGCCGGTGCGGTGGACGAGCGCGCGCGTGCGGACCTCGGGGCGGGTCCCCGCCCCTCCCGCCGCCGCTTGGAGGAGGGCGTCCAGCACATCCGGGTCCCGGCCCGTGACCTGCTCGAACTCCAGCAGGACCTCCAGCAGCTCGGCCCGCAGCGGCCGGGACGCGGCGGACCCGGCCCCGGCGAGCACCCGGGCCAGCGCGGCACGGACCGGCGGCGGGGCGGGGCGGTCCCGGAGCAGCCCGGTGACCAGCGGGAGGAGCAGGGCGCGGGCGGCGGGGCCGTGTTCGAGGCGGAGGTCCACGTACTCCGCCGCGTGCGTGCCGTCCTCGGGGTGGGCGTCGATGTACTCGCGTACGAGCCCGGCGACGTGCAGCGCGAGCGCGGGCGTGTCGAGCCCGGCGAGGCTCCGCAGCACCGCCGCCGCGCCGTCGCCGGGGTGGGCCAGGCGGGCGCGGAGGGCGGCGAGGACCGGCTCGGGGTGAAAGGGGAAGACCTCGGCGAGGAGCTCCACGGGGAGCCGGGGGTCGCCGTGCGCGAAGAGGCGGAGGGCCTGCGGGAGGTGGCGGCCCCGGGTCTGCGGGTCCTGGACGAGGAGGGTGAGGGCGGCGGCGTGGAGCCCGGCGTCATCGGGGCGGGCGAGCAGCTCCACGGCGGCGGAGCGCAGGAGGGCCCGGTCCCCCTCGGCGGTGATCCGGGGCTGGAGGAGTCCGGCGTACCGGGCGGCGGCGGAGCGGCGGGCCGGGCGGTCCTCGTCCCGGGCCCAGCGCTCGACGGCCCGGCAGAGCGCGGTGGGCTCGTCCTCGGCGAGGGCGGCGAGCAGCTCACCGGCCCGGGTGTGCGGGGTGGCGATCAGCGCGTCGGTGAGGCCGTCCGGGTCCAGGTCCCGGCGGGCATGGAGCAGGGCCTGCGCGGCGGCGGCCACGGTGGGGCGCAGCTCCGGGTCCGGTGCGTCGGGGCCGCCGATCAGCAGCGGGCGCTCGTCGGTGAACCAGCGGCAGAGCAGCGGCTGCACGGTGGGGGCGTCGTAGCTCAGGCGGCGGGCCACCGCGTCGAGGTAGCGCTCGTCTCCGTCGGTGCGGGGCACCCCGTCGGCGGGGACCAGACGGCGGAGCAGGTCGATCCGGTCCTCCTCGGGCAGCCGGAGCCGCCGCCAGAACCAGGGCCCGAACTCCCCGTACGCCCCCGGGCCCGCCGGTCCCCCGGTGGCGGCGGCGGCCGAGCTCCGGGTGATGCGCCCGGCGAGGACCCGGAGGACGCCGAGATACGGGCGGGCGTCGGGCACCCGGAGCAGGCTGCCGCCGAGGAGGTGAGCCGCCCACCAGGCGGCGTCCTCGTCCCGGGGGCCTTCACGGCGGTGCCCTACGGGGCGTCCCTCATCCCCGTCCCTCTTCCCGCTGTCCCCGTGTCCTGCCTCGCGGTGTCCGTCGTCGGCCCACAGCCGGTCCAGCGCCTCGATCAGGTCGGCCATCCGGTGCGCGAGCGCGGCCGTGCCCTGGCGGCGGCCGAGGAGCACCATCGCCTGGATCACCGGGCCGATCCGGTGCCGGGGCACGGGGAGGGAGCGGGGCTCATCGGCGGGGTGGGGCGCCCCGGTGCTCCCGAGCTCCCCGGCGGCCCGGGGGTCCTGCCCGCCGCGCCCCCGGGCCGCCCGCTGCCCGCTCCCCCGGTGCCAGCGGTGCACCAGGGAGCGCAGGGCCGCGTCCAGGTCCAGGTGGGCGCCCTGCACCCAGTCGCCCAGCTCCTCGTGGGCGAAGCGGTATCCGGCCCCGGCGGGGACCAGGAGCCCCTCCGTCAGCACGGCCGAGGCCCACCCCGTGCGCCAGGGGAAGATCTCCTCGAACGCCTCCCGGTCCAGCTCCCCCTGGCCCGGGCCCAGACAGCGCCGGGCCGCCTCGTGGACCTGGCCCGCGACCCGGGCGGCCAGCCTGCGTACGGCGGTGCCCCGGGGCTGTTCACCGGCGGCGGCCGCGATGCGGACCGCGATGCGCACGCACATGAGGTCCAGGTGGGCGCCGAACACGTCCTCGGTGTCGGGGCGGCCGGGGACCCCGGGCGGCAGGGCCTCGCGGACCTCGGCCAGCAGCCGCAGGGTGAGCGGGTGGCGGTCGTGGCCGGGGGCGAGGGCGTGCGGCGGGATGCCGAGGAGCTCCTTGGCCCGGTCTGCCTGTGCGGAGGTGAGGTCGGTCAGGCGCAGGGACGGCGGGAGCCCCCGGGCGGGCCGGTGGGGGCGGTGCAGGGCGCCGGGCGGGTAGAGGGTCCCGGCGGTCTCCCAGTGCTCGGGGCGGCAGGCGACGACGAGCCGGACACCGTGCTCCCGCAGCCAGGTGGCGGTACCCGCCGTCCACTCCGCGAGCCGGTGGGCCAGGAGCGGCGGCATCTCCTCGGGGCCGTCCAGGACGACGAGCAGCGGGTGGCCCGCGTCGGCGGCGAGAGCGGCGATCCGGTCCGCCGTGGCGGTGGCCATGTCGCCGGGGGCCCCGGCCGCGCTGATGATCCGGGCCGAACGGGTCAGCGTACGGTCCGCCGCGTCGGCGATCGAGGTGTCGTCGGCCAGCAGGTCGGCGCCGCGCAGCCAGAGGGTGGGGGCGGGTGCCTTGCCGTCGGCCCGGCGGGCGGCGAGGGCGGCGAGCTCGGTGGTGCGGCCGGTGCCGGGTCCGCCGACGAGGCCCAGGACCGTGCCCGTACCGGCTTCGAAGGCGGCGAACTCCGCGTGGATGTCCTCGCGCTCGACCGGTGCGGTGCGGGCTTTGGGGCCGTCCGCCGAGCCGACGGAGGTGGCGGTGAGCTGGAGGACCCCGGCGAGGTTGAGGTCGGGGCCGTAGGCGGGGGCGGCGGTGGCGTTGCGTACGAGGAGGGCGTCGAGACCGGCGTCGGCGCCGCGCGGGAGGGGCAGGGCGAGCCCGGCGGCCTCGTACGGGGTGGTGAGGGCGGTGCACAGGAGGCCGAGGACCGCGCCCGTGGCCGGGTCGGTGACCGGTCCCCCGATCGCCGCGCCGCCCGAGCGCAGGGCGTCGCGCCCGTCGGTGCCGAGGGCCAGCTCCAGGGCGGCCCGGACGGGGTGGCCGCGGCCGTCCGGGGCGGTGTAGGTGGCGGGGGCCGTACCGAGGACCCGGGCCTCCCGGCGGCCGTGGGCGGCGATCCCGACGTACCGTCCGGGCTCGATCCGCTCCCGTACGGCGATGGGCAGCGGCTCCACGCCGAGGGTCCCGGACCCTCCCGTACGCAGCAGGGCGAGGCCGAGGGCGGGGAGGGCGGTGATGTCGTCGGGGCCGACGGAGCAGGTGCGGCCTCCGGTGCCGCGCAGAACGTACGGGCCCGGGGCGGCGACGGCCTGGTGGGCGGTGACGACCGTGCCCCGGTCGTCCGCGACGAAGCCCGTCCCCCGCGGCCGGCCGGCCTGATCACAGATTCTTACCAGCGTCGACCGGTCCCCACTGCCCATGGTCCGACGGTAGGCCGCCGGTGATCGCAGGCAGTAGCGCGGACGGCGAAAGCGCCCCCCGCGCCCCCGGTATTCACTCCGAGCGCCCGTCCAATGGGGTGAATAGCCGTGACCTGGACGGAGCAGGGATGGTCCGGGGGTGGGGAAGGTGGAGCGGGCACCCGGTTGGGGGGTGGGTGCCCGCTCCACAGGAATCCAGGAGCCAGGAGCCAGAAGTCGGGGGCAGGGCCCAGGGGTCAGGCGAAGACCGCGAGGCTCTTGGCCTTGCCCTTCTCCTCCTCCACCAGCACGAGGAACGCCCCGTCCGGCCCGAAGACCGCGACCGGCCCCGGCGGGTACGTCGGCATGTCCAGCCGTACGCCGTTGAGGAGCAGCTTGGCGCGCTTCTCGTCCACGTCCCACCGCGGGAAGGCGGACGCGGCGGCCTCGGCGACCGGCATGACCGTCAGCTCCTCCTTGTGCTGGTCGAGCGTGCGGGCCGCGTCCAGTCCGTAGGGGCCGACGCGGGTGCGGCGCAGCGCGGTGAGGTGGCCGCCGACGCCGAGTCCGGCGCCGAGGTCGCGGGCGAGGGCGCGGATGTACGTCCCCGAGGAGCAGACGACGGAGACGACCAGGTCGAGGACGGGGGTGCCGTCCTCCGCGACGGCCTCGCGGACGTCGTAGACACGGAAGGAGGAGACGGTCACCGGGCGGGCCGGGATCTCGAACTCCTCGCCGCCGCGCACCCGCGCGTAGGACCGCTTGCCGTCGATCTTGATGGCGCTGACCTTGGACGGGACCTGCATGATCGCGCCGGTCAGGGCCGCCACTCCGGCGTCGATGCCCTCACGGGTCACACCGGACGCGTCGGTGGAGGAGGTGATCTCGCCCTCGGCGTCGTCGGTGACGGTGTCCTGGCCGAGCCGGATGGTGCCCAGGTACTCCTTCTCCGTCAGCGCGAGGTGGCCGAGGAGCTTGGTGGCCCGCTGGACCCCGAGCACGAGGACTCCGGTCGCCATCGGGTCCAGCGTTCCGGCGTGGCCGACCCGGCGGGTGCGGGCGATGCCGCGCATCTTGGCCACGACGTCGTGCGAAGTGAAGCCGGACGGCTTGTCGACGATGACAAGGCCGTCCGGCGTGGTGGTCTGCTGCTCGGTCATGCGGAGGCCGGGCCCTCGTTCTTCTCGGAGGGTCCGTCGGTCTCGTTCTCGTCGTCCTCGGGCTTGCGGTACGGGTCGGCGTCCCCGGCGTACGTCGCGCCCGTGGAGACCTCGCGCACCTGCGCGTCCTTGGCGCGCGCCTTGTCGAGGAGGTCCTCGATGGTGCGGGCGTTGTCCGGGAGGGCGTCCGGGACGAAGGCCAGGGTCGGCGTGAACCGGACCCCGGTCTGCCGGCCGACCTCGGAGCGGAGCACGCCCTTGGCGCTCTCCAGCGCGGCGGCGGAGGCCGCGCGCTCCTCGTCGTCGCCGTAGACCGTGTAGAAGACCGTGGCCTCCCGCAGGTCGCCGGTGACCCGGGCGTCCGTGATCGTCACGAATCCCAGCCGCGGATCTTTGATTCGCCGGTCCAGGGTCTCCGCGACCACGACCTGGATGCGATCGGCCAGCTTGCGGGCCCGCGCGTTGTCGGTCACCGGTCCGTCACTCTTCCTTCTGGTGTTCGCTTGCGTGTCAGTCTTCGTCACTGTGCAGCCGCCGTCTCACCGACAGCAGCTCCACCTCGGGGCGGGCGGCGACCAGCCGCTCGCACCGGTCCAGCACGTCCGTCAGATGTCCGGTGTCACCGGAGACCACGGCGAGGCCGATCTCGGCCCTGCGGTGGAGATCCTGCCCGCCCGTCTCCGCCGCACTCACCGCGTACTTGCGCTGGAGTTCGGCGACGATCGGACGGACGACGGAGCGTTTCTCCTTCAACGACCGTACGTCGCCGAGGAGCAGATCGAAGGACAGGGTCCCCACATACATGTGTGTCCGGATGTCCCGCCGGTTCGGGTTCGTGCCCCGCCAGAGCTTGGCGGGGACAGCAGAACCGTACCGGAACGGCCGGGGCCGATCGACGGAAATTACGACCCGTCGACCGGCCCCGACCGTGGTGGGAGCGGACCGGGGGATGGTCCCCCGGAACGCTCCTCGAACCCTGCGGATCAGCCTCGCGGCTTCTCGCGCATCTCGTACGTCGCGATGACGTCGTCGATCTTGATGTCGTTGAAGTTTCCGAGGTTGATACCGCCCTCGAAGCCTTCGCGGATCTCGGTGACGTCGTCCTTGAAGCGGCGCAGACCGGAGATGTTGAGGTTCTCCGCGATGACCTTGCCATCGCGCAGCAGGCGCGCCTTGGTGTTGCGCTTGACCTCGCCGGAGCGGACCAGCACACCGGCGATGTTGCCCAGCTTGGACGAGCGGAAGATCTCGCGGATCTCCGCCGTACCGAGCTCGACCTCTTCGTACTCCGGCTTGAGCATGCCCTTGAGGGCCGCTTCGATCTCTTCGATCGCCTGGTAGATGACCGAGTAGTACCGGACGTCCACGCCCTCGCGCTCGGCCATCTGCTCGGCACGCCCTGCGGCGCGCACGTTGAAGCCGATCACGATGGCGTCGGAACCGGTCGCCAGGTTGATGTCCGACTCGGTGACCGCACCCACACCACGGTGCAGGACCCGGATGTCGACCTCTTCACCGACGTCGAGCTGGAGCAGCGAGGACTCGAGAGCCTCCACCGAACCGGACGCGTCGCCCTTGATGATGAGGTTGAGCTCCTGGACCAGACCGGCCTTGAGCGCCTCGTCCAGGTTCTCCAGGGAGAACCGGACACCCTTGCGGGCGAAGTTGGCGTTGCGCTCGCGGGCGGCACGCTTCTCGGCGATCTGACGGGCCGTACGGTCCTCGTCGACGACCAGGAAGTTGTCGCCTGCGCCCGGGACGTTGGTGAGACCGAGCACCAGGACGGGGGTCGAGGGACCCGCTTCCTGCACGTTCTGACCGTTGTCGTCGAGCATGGCGCGCACCCGGCCGTAGGCGTCGCCCACGACCATCGTGTCGCCGATGCGCAGCGTTCCGCGCTGGACCAGGACGGTCGAGACGGCACCGCGACCGCGGTCGAGGTGGGACTCGATCGCAATACCCTGCGCGTCCTGGTTCGGGTTGGCCCGCAGGTCGAGCGAGGCGTCGGCGGTGAGGACGACGGCCTCCAGGAGCGCCTCGATGTTGAGGCCCTGCTTGGCGGAGATGTCGACGAACATGGTGTCGCCGCCGTACTCCTCGGCCACCAGACCGAACTCGGTGAGCTGACCGCGCACCTTGGTCGGGTCGGCGCCCTCGACGTCGATCTTGTTGACCGCGACCACGATCGGCACCTCGGCCGCCTTGGCGTGGTTCAGCGCCTCGATCGTCTGGGGCATCACACCGTCGTTGGCCGCCACCACGAGGATCGCGATGTCGGTCGACTTCGCACCACGAGCACGCATGGCGGTGAACGCCTCGTGACCCGGGGTGTCGATGAAGGTGATCTTGCGCTCTTCGTCGTTGACGTCCGTCGTGACCTGGTAGGCACCGATGTGCTGGGTGATGCCACCGGCCTCGCCCGCGACCACGTTGGTCTTGCGGATCGCGTCGAGGAGCCGGGTCTTACCGTGGTCGACGTGACCCATGACGGTCACGACCGGCGGACGGGAGACCAGTGCCTCTTCGCCGCCCTCGTCCTCGCCGAACTCGATGTCGAAGGACTCGAGCAGCTCGCGGTCCTCCTCCTCCGGGCTGACGATCTCCAGGACGTAGTTCATCTCCTCGGCGAGGAGCTTCAGCGTCTCGTCGGAGACCGACTGCGTGGCCGTGACCATCTCGCCGAGGTTCATCATCACGGCGACGAGCGACGCCGGGTTGGCGTTGATCTTCTCCGCGAAGTCGGTGAGGGAGGCACCGCGCGACAGCCGGACGGCCTGTCCGTTGCCGCGGGGCAGCATCACGCCGCCGACGGACGGGGCCTGCATGGCCTCGTACTCCTGGCGCCTCTGCCGCTTCGACTTGCGGCCACGACGCGCCGGACCGCCGGGACGGCCGAACGCACCCTGCGTGCCACCGCGGCCGCCGGGACCACCCGGACGACCGCCGAAGCCGGGACGGCCGCCGAAGCCGCCGCCGCCACCGGGACGACCGGCACCGCCGCCGCCACCGCCGGGACCGGCCGGACGGCCTGCGAAGCCGCCGCCACCGCCGCCACCGGGACGACCGGCGAAGCCGCCGCCGCCACCGGGACGACCGGCACCGCCGCCGGGACGACCGCCGGCACCGGGGCCACGGCCGCCACCGCCGGGACCGGGGCGCGGTCCGGCAGCGGGACGCTGCGGCATCATGCCCGGGTTGGGGCGGTTACCGGCGGGGCCGCCGCCGGGACGCGGAGCCTGCGGGCGGGGCATGCCGCCCGGAGTGGGACGGGCACCGCCCTGACCCTGACCGCCCTGCGGACGCGGGGCGCCGCCGGGGCCGCCCTGGGGACGCGGGGCGCCGGGGCGCTCCTGGCCGCCACCGGGGCGCGGGGCACCGCCGGGACGGGGCGCCGAGGGGCGCGCCATGCCGGTGGAACCGCCGGAGGTGAAGGGGTTGTTGCCCGGACGGGGACCGGCCGGACGGGCGCCGCCGGGGCGCGGGGCGCCCTGACCGGCGGGACGTGCGGGGCGGTCGCCGCCACGCTCGCCACCGCGCTGGCCGCCGTCACGCGCTCCACCGTCGCGCTGGCCGCCGGCCGGAGCCGGACGGGCGGGGGTGGGACGCGGGCCGGGGGTTGCGCCCGTGGGCCGCGGGGCGGCCGGACGCTCGGGGGCCGGAGCCGGAGCCGAGAACTCGGCGGCCGGGACCGGGGTCACCGGGGCCGCCTTCGGCGCGGGCTTCGGGCCCGGACGGGGGCCCGCCGACGGCGCGGAGGGCGCCGCGGGGGTGCTGGTCTCCGGGGCCTCGGCAGCGGCCGGCTTGGGGGCCGGTGCGCCGGGCTTCGGGGCAGCGGGACGTGCCGCAGCGGCCGGGGAGGGCGCTGCGGGCTTCGCGGGCGTCGCCTTGCGGGGCGCGCCCGGCTTGGCAGCGGACTTTCCGGCGTTGCCGCCGGGTCCCTGCAGTGCGTCGGTCAACTTGCGCACAACCGGCGCCTCGATCGTCGAGGACGCCGAACGGACGAATTCACCGAGTTCTTGGAGCTTGGCCATGACGACCTTGCTCTCGACGCCGAACTCCTTGGCGAGTTCGTATACCCGGACCTTAGCCACTTCGCTCCTTTTAGGTCCGGGTTACCGCCGGACCGTCGCTACTTCATGGGCGTACTCATCGCGTACTCATCGAGTGCTCATCGCAATCTCGACCTACTTCCAACTCGCGAGGTACCTGACCGCACGGGGTCCCGTGCCGTTCACTTGCGCTTTCTTACGGTGTCACCCGCTCGACGAACCGCGTGAGTGCCGCGGTGTCGAACGGCCCCTTCGCCTTGAAGGCCCGGGGGAACGCCCGGCGGCGAACCGCCAGGTCGAGACAGACAGGGGTGGGGTGCACATAAGCACCCCGGCCGGGCAGCGTACCGCGTGGATCAGGGGCGCAGGCGCCCTCGTCCACCACGATGCGCAGCAGCTCGCTCTTGGCCACTCGCTCCCGGCAACCCACACAGGTTCGCTCGGGGCAAGCGCGGGCTTGCGTCCGGCCAGACACGGTTAAGTCTACCTCCCCGTACCGACCTCACCCCTTTGGGGCAAAAATCGAACGGATGTTGTCGTGATCTCAGCGTCGTACGGCCAAGATCTATTCCCTGGAGCGGCTCCGGGTCAACGCCTTTCCGAGCGCTCCCGGGCCCGCTCGGCCCGCTCGCGGTCGGCGTTCTCGCGCTCCTCGTCCGTCTCGGTGTCCGGCCGGATGTCGATGCGCCAGCCGGTGAGCCGGGCGGCGAGGCGGGCGTTCTGGCCCTCCTTGCCGATCGCCAGCGACAGCTGGTAGTCCGGCACGGTGACCCGGGCGGAGCGGGCGCCGAGGTCGACGACCTCGACCTTGCTCACCCGGGCGGGCGAGAGCGCGTTGGCGACCATCTCGGCCGGGTCGTCCGACCAGTCCACGATGTCGATCTTCTCGCCGTGCAGCTCGGCCATGACGTTGCGCACCCGGCCGCCCATCGGGCCGATGCAGGCGCCCTTGGCGTTCAGGCCCGAACGGGTGGAGCGGACCGCGATCTTGGTGCGGTGACCGGCCTCGCGGGCGATGGCCTCGATGACCACGGAGCCGTCCGCGATCTCGGGGACCTCCAGGGCGAAGAGCTTCTTCACCAGGTTCGGGTGGGTGCGCGAGAGCGTCACGGAGGGGCCGCGCACGCCCTTGGCGACCCGTACGACATACGTACGCAGACGCAGGCCGTGGGTGTACTCCTCGCCCGGGACCTGCTCCTGGACCGGCAGCATGGCTTCCATCTTGCCGATGTCGACCAGGACGTTCTTGGGGTCCTTGCCCTGCTGGACGACGCCGGTGACGACATCGCCCTCGTGGCCCGCGTACTCCCCGAAGGTCTTGTCGTCCTCGGCGTCGCGCAGCCGCTGCAGGATGACCTGCTTGGCGGTGGTCGCGGCGATCCGGCCGAACCCGGAGGGGGTGTCGTCGAACTCCTCGGGCTCCTGGCCCTCCTCGAGGTCGGCCGGGTCCTCCTTGGCCCACACGGTGACGTGGCCGTTCTCGTCGAGCTTCACGCGCGCCCGGCGGTGGCTGCCCTCGGTGCGGTGGTACGCGATGAGGAGGGCCGACTCGATCGCCGCGACGAGCACGTCGAAGGGGATCTCCTTGTCCTGCGCCAAGCCCTTCAGAAGCTTCACATCGATGTCCACGGCTACGCCTCCTCTTCCTTCTTGTCCTTGCGGTTGAATTCGATCTCCACGCGCGCCCTGGCGATCTCGTCGAAGGCGAGGCGGCGGGATGTGGGCTTGCGGCCCTTGACTCCGGGCACTTCGAGGTCGAGCCCGTCCTCGTCGACGGAGAGGATGCGGGCGACCAGCTCCCCGGAGCCGTCGGCGGCGAGGTGGAACCTGGCCAGCCGGCCGGTGGCGCGGACGTAGTGCCGGGGCTCGGAGAGGGGGCGCTCGGCGCCGGGGGAGCTGACTTCGAGGACGTACTCGCCCTCGCCCATCACGTCGGTCTCGTCCAGCTTCTGGGAGATCGCGCGGCTCAGCTCCGCGCAGGTGTCCAGCTCCACGCCCTCGTCGGAGTCCACAATGACCCGCAGCACCCCGCGGCGGCCTGCCCGGGACACCTCGATCTCCTCGAGGTCCAGCTGCTGCGCGCTGACGAGCGGTTCCAGCAGCCCGCGCAGCCTCTCGCTCTGGGTGGTGCTCATCCGGGTGACTCCTCGGCCGCGTGTGCTGTTGTGGGGATCGTCGTGTGTCAGGTCAAAGGGTATCCGGTCGCCAGGGGTGTTGCCGTCCGCCTGCCCTGTCACCGCGGGTACGCTCGCCTGCGGTGATCACTTCTGGACAGATCCTGTCAGGATCGGTCCCCGGCCCGAAGGAGAAACGTGCGGAGCACGGGGACGACCCGCAGGGGAGCGCTCACCGCCACGGGGGCTCTCGCACTGGGTGCGGTGCTGACCGGCTGCGGCGGCGACGAGAAGAGCACGGACCGGGACCGGCCCGTGCGCGCCGACGCCGAGGCGGTCCGGGCCGAGCGGAAGCTGAGGACGGCCGAGGCGCACACGGCCGCCCTGACGCTCGCCCACTACGATCTGGCCGCCGAGGCCCATCCGGCGCTCGCAGCGGGCCTGGCGCCCCTGCGGGCGGCCGTACGGGAGCACACCAGGGCCCTGTCGGCAGCTGGCGGAAAAGCGACCGTCCCGCCCGCGCCGGGTCCGGTGTCCACCGACCCGAGGGCCGCGGTGAAGGAGCTGGCCGCCGCCGAGCGCCGCAGGGCCGACGCCCACACCGAGGCCCTGCTCACCGCCGAACCGGAGCTGGCCCGGCTGCTGGCCTCGGTGGCGGCGGCAGCGGCGGCGCACGCGTACCTGCTGACCGAGCTGGCCAAGGAGACCCCGTGATCACCCTTCGCTCTGAGGACGGACCCTCCTCCCCCGCCCTCACCGCCGCCCAGGCCGCGCTGGCCGCCGAGCACGCGGCGGTCTACGGGTACGGGGTGCTCGGCGGCCGGGTCCCCGGGAAGCGGCGCACCGAGGCGAACGCGGCGTACGACGGCCACCGCGCGCGCCGGGACGCGCTGATGCGCACCGTGCGTGACCTGGGCGGTGCGCCGGTCGCCGCCGACGCCGCGTACGCTCTGCCCTTCGCGGTTACCGACGCCGTGTCGGCCGTACGTCTCGCCGCCGTCCTGGAGGACCGGGTGGCGGGCGTCTACTCCGATCTCGTCCGGGCCACCGAGGGGCCCGCGCGCGCCGACGCGGCGGGCGCACTGAGGGAGGCCGCCGTGCGGGCGGCCCGCTGGCGGGGCGGCAACGTAGTGTTTCCGGGGCTCGCCGAGCGGGCCGCGAGCGCCGGTCCGGCCGAGCGGACGAGCCCGGTGGAGGCCGCGGGAGCCGACGGCACGGGCTGACGAAGGACGGAAAGGGAACAACGGACGTATGGGTTTCGAACCGCCGCAGCGCCTGGTGCGCGCGCTCGGCGAGATGTACGGGGACGAAGCCGCGGCCGACTGGCTGGAACGGCTCCCCGCGCTCACCGAACGGGCCGTCGGCGCCGCCGGGCCGGACCTCGCCGTGGAGCGGGTGGCCGCCCCGGGCGGGCGCAGCGCCCTGGTGCTCCTGGTCCGGCGGGCCGACGGGACCCCGGCCGCGCTGAAGATCGCCCCGCCGGGCGCCGAACCGGAGCGGGAGCGGGCGGCGCTGGCGCACTGGAACGGCTGGGGCGCGGTGAAGCTGCTGGACGCGCCGGAGTCCGAGGCGTCGGGGGCGCTGCTGCTGGAGCGGCTGCACCACGAGGTGTCGCTGCGGTCGCTGCCGGAGGCCAAGGCGCTCCTGGAGGCGGCGGGCACGGTCCGGCGGCTGTGGGTGGAGCCGCCCGTCGGCCACCCCTTCGAGACCGTGGCCGAGCGGACCGGGCGGCAGACGGCGGGGATGCGGGCGGCGGCCGAGGCCGATCCGGCGCTGGCGCCGCTGGTGGAGGCGGCCCTCGCGGCCCGTACGGAACTGCTGGCGGGCTCCCCCGAACTCCTGCTCCTGCACGGCAACTTCCGGCAGAGCAAGGTGCTCTCCGGTGAGCGCGCGCCGTGGCTGACGGTGGGTCCCGAGCCGCTGGTGGGCGAGCGCGCCTACGACCTGGCGCGGCTGGTGCGGGACCGGGCGGAGGATCTGATCGCCTCCCCGGGCGGCCCGGTGACGGCCCGGCGGCGGGTCAAGAAGCTGGCGGAGTCGCTGGAGGTGGAGCAGGCGCGGCTGCACGGCTGGACGCTGTTCCGGGCGGTCGAGTCGGGCACCCGGGCGCTGGCCGAGGGGCGGCGGCAGATGGGCGAGGTCAACCTGGAGTTCGCGGGCTGGCTGTAGTCGCGTACGTACCTGACGGGAAGGGCCTCCGCGCACGGTGCGCGGAGGCCCTTCCCGTACGCGGTCAGGCCAGGTCGGCCGTGAGGCGGGCGATCGCCTCGTCGACCGTGAGCTCCTCGCGCTCGCCGGTGCGGCGGTCCTTCAGCTCCAGGACGCCTTCGGCGGAGCGGCGGCCCGCGACCAGGATCTTCGGCACGCCGATGAGCTCGGAGTCGGTGAACTTCACGCCGGGCGAGACGCCGGGGCGGTCGTCGACCAGGACGCGCAGGCCCGCCGCGTTGAGCTTCTCCGAGACGTCGAGGGCCAGCTCGGTCTGGAGGGCCTTGCCCGCGGCGACGACGTGGACGTCGGCCGGGGCGATCTCGCGGGGCCAGCACAGGCCCTTGTCGTCGGCGGCCTGCTCGGCGAGGGCGGCCACCGCGCGGGAGACGCCGATGCCGTACGAGCCCATCGTGACGCGGACGGGCTTGCCCTGCTGGCCCAGCACGTCGAGCTGGAAGGTGTCGGCGTACTTGCGGCCGAGCTGGAAGATGTGGCCGATCTCGATGGCGCGGTCCAGGACGAGGCCGGTACCGCACTTGGGGCAGGGGTCGCCCTCCTCGACCACGACGACGTCCAGGTACTCGTCGACCTCGAAGTCACGGCCCGCGACGACGTTCTTCGCGTGCTTGCCCTCCTTGTTGGCGCCGGTGATCCAGGCGGTGCCGGGGGCCACGCGGGGGTCGGCCAGATAGCGGACCTTCTCCAGGCCCTGGGGGCCGACGTAGCCGCGTACGAGGTCGTCGCGGCCGACGAAGTCCTCGGCGGTGACCAGCTCGACGACGGCGGGCGCCAGGTGCTCGCCGAGCTTGCCGAGGTCGACCTCGCGGTGGCCGGGGACGCCGACGGCCACGATCTCGCCGTCCACCTTGACCAGCAGGTTCTTCAGGGTGGCCGAGGCGGGGACGCCCAGGTGCTCGGCGAGCGTCTCGATGGTCGGGGTGTCGGGGGTGTCCAGCTCCTCGACCGCGCCGTGCGCCGAGCCGTCGACCGGGGCGAGCGCGAAGGTCACGGCCTCGGTGTTGGCGGCGTAGTCGCAGTTCGGGCAGTCCGCGAAGGTGTCCTCACCGGCGGCGGCGGGCGCCAGGAACTCCTCGGACGCGGAGCCGCCCATCGCGCCGGAGACGGCGGAGACGACACGGTGGTCGAGGCCGATGCGCTCGAAGATCTTGATGTACGCGGCCCGGTGCAGGGCGTAGGAGTGCGCGAGGCCCTCGTCGGTGGTGTCGAAGCTGTACGAGTCCTTCATCAGGAACTCGCGGCCGCGGAGCACGCCGGAGCGGGGGCGGGCCTCGTCGCGGTACTTCGTCTGGATCTGGTAGAGCATCACCGGCAGGTCCTTGTAGGACGTGCACTGGTCCTTGACGGTCTGGGTGAAGATCTCCTCGTGGGTGGGGCCGAGGAGGTAGTCGCCGCCCTTGCGGTCCTGGAGGCGGAAGAGCAGGTCGCCGTACTCCTCCCAGCGGCCGGACGCCTCGTAGGGCTCCTTGGGCAGCAGGGCGGGCAGCAGGACCTCCTGGGCGCCGATGGCGTCCATCTCCTCGCGGACCACGGTGGAGATGTTGTCCAGGACCTTCTTGCCGAGCGGCAGCCAGGACCAGATGCCGGCCGCGTTGCGGCGTACGTATCCGGCGCGGACCAGCAGCTTGTGGCTGAGCGTCTCGGCGTCCGCCGGGTCGTCGCGCAGTGTCTTGATCATCAATCGGGACATGCGCTGGACCTGGGCCATGGTGAACTCCTGCTCGCGAAAGTGGTGAGCCCGAGGTTAACCGTGCGGTGCGGGCGGGCGGAAATCCATTCAGCCCCGGGGCCCGAGCAGCGGAAGGGGGGCGCCCATGACCGCGTACGGGAGCGGGGCGCTGGGGAAGACGACCTGGCGGGCCAGGTCGCGGTAGCCGAGTGCGCCGTACAGAGTGCGGGCCGGGCTGTCCCGGTCGATCGCGGAGAGGATCGAGCGGGGGTGCGGGACGGCGTCGGTGATGGTGGTGATCAGGGTACGGCCGATGCCGTGCCGCTGGTGGCCGGGGTGGACGTGGAGCTCGGTGATGACGAAGGAGTCGTCGAGCCAGCCGTCGGAGCCGGTGGCCCGGAGGTAGGGCTCGACAACGGTGGACCACCAGTGGGTACGGTCGTTGGGCAGCCCGTAGACGAAGCCGACGAGCCGTCCGTCAGGGGTGAGGGCGCCGAGCGCGCGGGCCTGGGGGTGGTCCAGGTGGCGCAGGACGATGTGGCGGCGTACGTCGATCTCGTCCTGGCTCAGCCCGAAGGCGGCGGCCTGGACATGGAGGGCTTCGTCGACGCGTGCGGCCAGATCGATGGGGCCGACCTCGATGCCGGGGTTCGCGGGGCCGTTCCCGGCGTCTGCTGGTGCCATGCGGGAACCCTACTGGCCGGGGCGGGCGGGCCGGTACGCGCGGAGGCCGGGAAGCGCCCCGTACGGGGTCAGAACAGCACGCTCATGAAGGTGCCCGTCTCGCGGAAGCCGACGCGGTGGTACGCCTTGCGGGCGGGGGTGTTGTAGTCGTTCACGTACAGGCTGACGACGGGGGCGACATCGGCGAGGGCGTAGCGCAGGACGGCGGCCATGCCCGTCTCGGAGAGGCCCTTGCCGCGGTGTTCGGGGGCGACCCAGACGCCCTGGATCTGGCATGCCTGGGGGGTGGCGGCGCCGATCTCCGCCTTGAAGACGACCTTGCCGTCGTCGATCCGGGCGAAGGAGCGGCCGGAGCCGATGAGTTCGGCGACCCGGGCCTGGTAGAGGAGGCCGCCGTCCCCGGCCAGCGGGGAGATGCCGACCTCCTCGGTGAACATCGCCACGCAGGCGGGCATCAGGATCTCCATCTCGTCCTTGCGGATGCGGCGGACGAGCGGGTCGGGGGTGATGTCGGCGGAGGGGCTCTCGGTGACCATGAGGGGCTGGTTGGCGCGGACCTCGCGGGCGGGGCCCCAGCCCGGTTCCAGGAGCCGCCAGAGCAGGGCGGTGGGTTCGGCGGGGCCGACGATCGAGGAGCAGCGGCGGCCTGCCCGGCGGGCCCGGTCGGCGAAGGCGCGTACGGCTTCGGGCCCGGCGCAGATGGGGACCAAGTTGGCACCGGCGTAACAGAGCGAGCGGAGCCTGCCGTCGGCGTACCAGCCCCACATCTCGCCGCCCAGGCGCCAGGGATCGAGCCCCGCCACCTGTACGCGGGACGTCACAAAGGCGTTGGCCACGGGCTCGCTCTCCAGGATGGCGAGCGCTGCGCCGAGGTCGCTGGGTTCGAGGACCCGGGTGGTGGTCTGCGTCAACACGAGGGGGCCTCACCATGCGGTCTGCTGATTTCCGCACTGTACCCAACAAGGCTGTCGAACGCTGCCCGGGTCCGTGAGCGGGCTCCCGCGGACGTCCTGGACACGCCACCGCCCCGCCGGGCTCGGGGCCCGGCGGGGCGGTGATGGCGGGGTTGGGCGCAGGTCAGGCGCCGATGGAGACCTGGGGTTCGCCGGAGGCGATGCCGTCCTTCTCCATCTGCTCGGCGATCTTGAGGGCTTCCTCGATGAGGGTCTCGACGATCTTCGACTCGGGGACGGTCTTGATGACCTCGCCCTTGACGAAGATCTGGCCCTTGCCGTTGCCGGAGGCGACGCCGAGGTCGGCCTCGCGGGCCTCGCCGGGGCCGTTGACGACGCAGCCCATGACCGCGACGCGCAGCGGGACCTCCATGCCCTCCAGACCGGCGCTGACCTGGTCGGCGAGCTTGTAGACGTCGACCTGGGCGCGGCCGCAGGAGGGGCAGGAGACGATCTCCAGGCGGCGCTGCTTGAGGTTGAGCGCCTCCAGGATCTGGAGGCCGACCTTGACCTCCTCGGCGGGCGGGGCCGAGAGGGAGACGCGGATGGTGTCGCCGATGCCCTCGGAGAGCAGCGCACCGAAGGCGACGGCCGACTTGATGGTGCCCTGGAACGCCGGTCCGGCTTCGGTGACGCCGAGGTGGAGCGGGTAGTCGCTCTGGGCGGCGAGCTGGCGGTAGGCGTTGACCATGACGACCGGGTCGTTGTGCTTGACCGAGATCTTGATGTCGCCGAAGCCGTGCTCCTCGAAGAGGGACGCCTCCCACAGGGCCGACTCGACGAGGGCCTCGGGGGTGGCCTTGCCGTACTTCTTCAGGAGCCGCGCGTCCAGGGAACCGGCGTTGACGCCGATCCGGATCGGGGTGCCGGTCTCGCCTGCCGCCTTGGCGATCTCCTTGACCTTGTCGTCGAACTGCTTGATGTTGCCGGGGTTGACCCGGACCGCGGCGCAGCCCGCGTCGATCGCGGCGAAGACGTACTTCGGCTGGAAGTGGATGTCGGCGATCACCGGGATCTGCGACTTCTTCGCGATCGTGGCGAGCGCGTCGGCGTCGTCCTGGGTCGGGCAGGCGACGCGGACGATCTGGCAGCCGGACGCCGTCAGCTCGGCGATCTGCTGGAGCGTGGCACCGATGTCCGACGTACGTGTCGTCGTCATCGACTGCACGGAAACGGGCGCGTCACCGCCGACCGCGACCGAGCCGACCTGGATCTGTCGGCTGACCCTTCGGTCGGCGAGCTTGGTCGGAACGGCCGGCATTCCGAGAGAAATCGCAGTCATGCGCTGTGCATCCCCAAGGTGTGGATCAAGGTCCCGATGTCGGCGGGCTCCAGGCTTCGAGGTTACGGCACCGGAGCCGGGGCGCACGCACCGTACGGACAAGTCAACCAGATGGTGACCGACCGGGCACAAGGCGTGTACCCGGCGGCCACCTCCGGGGGCTCCTTCTGCGGAGGCTCAGCTGATCTTGACGGGGTTCACGATGTCGGCCACCAGGACCAGCAGCGTGAAGCAGATGAAGAGTCCGGCGACCACATAGGCGACCGGCATCAGCTTGGCCACGTCGAACGGGCCCGGGTCCGGGCGCCGGAAGACCTTGGCCAGATTGCGCCGCAGCGACTCCCAGAGCGCGCCCGCGATGTGCCCCCCGTCCAGCGGGAGCAGCGGCAGCATGTTGAACAGGAACAGCGACAGGTTGAAGCCCGCGAGCAGGAACAGCATCATCGCGACCTGGTTCTGCGCCGGGATGTCGAGGTTCATCACCTCGCCGCCGATCCGGGCCGCGCCCACCACGCCGACCGGCGAGTCGTCGGCGCGCTGGCCGTCGCTGAAGGCCGCGTTCCACAGGTCGGGGATCTTGGAGGGCAGCGCGATGATCGCGTCGACACCGTTCTCGATCATGTCGCCCATGCGCACGACGGAGTCACCGAAGCCGAGCGGCACGATCTCCGTCTGGGCGGCGAAGCCGAGGTAACCCGCCTTGATGTACTGGTCGGGGATGACGTCACCCCTGGCGTCCTTCTTCGCGACGGCGTTCTCGCGCAGGACGGCGTTGAGGGTCACCTCCTGGCCGCCGCGCTCGACGGTGATGGTGGCGGGGCCGATGGTGTTGCGGATGCGCTCCGAGAGCGCGGCCCAGTTGGTGACCTTCTGCCCGTCGAAGGCGACGATCCTGTCGCCTTCCTTCAGCCCCGCGGCCTTGGCCGGGGAGACCGGGTCGGTGCTCTTGCAGGTGTCGCGCTTCTCGCTCTGCGAGATCACGCACTGCTGGACCCCGGCGACCTCGGTGGTCTGCGTCTGGAAGCCGAAGGTCATCGCGACGCCCATGAAGATCGCGACGGCGAGGATCAGGTTCATGAAGGGACCGGCGAACATGACGATGACGCGCTTCCACGGCTTGCGCGTGTAGAAGAGCCGCTTCTCGTCGCCGGGTTCGAGCTCCTCGTACGCGGCGGAGCGGGCGTCCTCGATCATGCCGCGCCACGGTGAGGTGGAGCGGGCTTCGAGGCGGCCGTCGGCGCCGGGCGGGAACATCCCGATCATGCGGATGTAGCCGCCCGCCGGGATGGCCTTGATGCCGTACTCGGTGTCGCCCTTCTGCTTCGACCAGAGCGTGGGGCCGAATCCGACCATGTACTGCGGGACCCGGATGCCGAACATCTTGGCCGTGGAGAGGTGGCCCAGCTCGTGCCAGGCGATGGAGAACAGCAGGCCCACGACGAAGACGGCGATCCCCAGGACCGTCAGCAGGATCGAGGTCAGACTCATGCGCGCGCCTCCGCTGTCGCTTTCGCCGAGAGTTCCCGGGCCCGTGCGCGGGCCCAGGTTTCCGCTTCGAGGACGTCCGCGACGCTGAGCGGGGTTCCCGGGGCGGGGGTGCCGTGTTCGGACACCACAGCGGTGACCGTATCCATGATTCCGTTGAAGGGCAGCTGTCCGGCGAGGAAGGCGTCGACGCACTCCTCGTTGGCCGCGTTGAAGACGGCGGGTGCCGTGGAGCCGAGCGTACCGACGTGCCGGGCGAGGCCGACCGACGGGAACGCCTCGGTGTCCAGCGGGAAGAACTCCCAGGTGGAGGCCGTCGACCAGTCGAAGGCGGGGGCCGCGTCCGGGACCCGCTCGGGCCAGCCGAGGCCGATGGCGATGGGGCCGCCCATGTCCGGCGGGGTGGCCTGGGCGAGGGTCGAGCCGTCGGTGAACTCGACCATGGAGTGGACGTAGGACTGCGGGTGGACCACGACCTCGATGCGGTCGAAGGGGATGTCGTAGAGGAGGTGCGCCTCGATGACCTCAAGACCCTTGTTGACGAGCGTCGCGGAGTTGATCGTGATGACCGGTCCCATCGCCCAGGTGGGGTGGGAGAGTGCCTGCTCGCGGGTGACGTCGGCCAGCTCCTCGCGCGTACGGCCCCGGAAGGGCCCGCCGGACGCGGTGACGACGAGCTTGCGGACGTCGGCGCGTTTACCGGCCGCCAGGGCCTGGAAGAGCGCGGCGTGCTCGGAGTCGACCGGGATGATCTGGCCGGGGGCGGCGAGCGCCTTCACCAGCGGGCCGCCGACGATGAGCGACTCCTTGTTGGCGAGGGCGAGCGTGCGGCCCGCCTTCAGCGCGGCCAGCGTCGGGGCGAGCCCGATGGAGCCGGTGATCCCGTTGAGCACGGTGTGGCACTCGCTCGCGGCGAGCGTGGCCGCCGCGTCGGGCCCGGCGAGGATCTCGGGGAGCGGCTCCCCGGCCCCGTACCGCTCACGCAGCGCCTCGCGCAGTCCTCCGACCGCGCCGGGGTCGGCGACGGCGACCGTGTTCACCCGCAGGAGGTGGGCCTGCTCGGCGAGGAGGGCGGTCCGGCCTCCGGCGGCGGAGAGCGCGGTGACCCGGAAGCGGTCGGGGTTGCGCAGGACCAGGTCGATGGCCTGGGTGCCGATGGACCCGGTGGAGCCGAGGATCACGAGATCCCGGCGGCCGTCCGCGGTGTCGAAGAGAAGATGCGGATCGGCGAGGGGGGCGGGGCTGTCGCTCATGCCTCCATTGTTGCCGCTCCGGCTGTGTGCGTGGACAGCGCGTCCCGGTGGGGCGCGGATTGGGTGCAGAGGGGGCGCGCACCGGCGTACGGGCGCGCCCCCTGTACGTGGTGGGACTCAGCGCACGGGCCGGTGCTGGTTGTCGCGGGCGGAGGGGCCGGGGTCGGCGTCCGCGATCCAGGGGCCGTCGCCGCTGGGGTCGATGACGCCCTCCTCCAGCCAGGCGTACGTACCGGACAGCACCCCTTCCACCACGCGCCGGTCCAGGTCGTCGGTGTTGGACCAGAGGCGCGTGAACAGCTCCTCCACCCGGACCCGGGACTGCTGACAGAAGGCGTCCGCGAGCTGGTACGCCTCCCGGCCGTGCTCCCCCGCACCGCGCAGGTGCTCGGCGCGGACGCAGGCGGCGCTCATGGCGAAGAGTTCGGCGCCGATGTCGACGATCCGGCCGAGGAACCCCTGTTTGGTCTCCATCCGCCCCTGCCAGCGGGACATGGCGTAGAAGGTGGAGCGGGCGAGCTTGCGGGAGGAGCGCTCGACGTACCGGAGATGCCCGGAGAGGTCGCGGTGCCCGGCGGGATGGAATTCCCCGTACGTACGCGGCAGCTGCCCGGCCCCGGTGACGAGCTGGGGCAGCCAACGGGCGTAGAACCCGGCGGCGTTGGCCCCGGCCTTGGCCTTCGCACCGAGCGGCTTGTCGGGGTCGATGATGTCACCGGCGACCTTGAGGTGGGCGTCGACGGCTTCACGGGCGATCAGCAGGTGCATGATCTCGGTGGAGCCCTCGAAGATCCGGTTGATGCGCATGTCGCGGAGCATCTGTTCGGCGGGGACGGCCCGCTCGCCCCGGGCGGCGAGCGACTCGGCGGTCTCGAAGCCGCGCCCGCCACGGATCTGGACGAGCTCGTCGGCGATGAGCCAGCCCATCTCGGAGCCGTACAGCTTGGCGAGGGCGGCCTCGATACGGATGTCGTTGCGGTCCTCGTCGGCCATCTGCGAAGAGAGGTCCACGATCGCCTCCAGGGCGAAGGTGGTGGCGGCGATGAACGAGATCTTCGCGCCGACCGCCTCGTGCTTCGCGACGGGCCGCCCCCACTGCTCCCGTACGGCGGACCATTCACGCGCGATCTTCAGGCACCACTTCCCGGCGCCGACGCACATGGCGGGCAGCGACAGGCGCCCGGTGTTGAGGGTGGTCAGGGCGATCTTCAGCCCGGCGCCCTCGGGCCCGATCCGGTTCGCGGCGGGGACCCGGACCTGGTGGAAGCGGGTGACGCCGTTCTCGATGCCGCGGAGCCCCATGAAGGCGTTGCGGTGCTCGACGGTGACGCCGGGAGCGTCGCCGTCGACGACGAAGGCGGTGATGCCGCCGGGATGCCCCTCGGAGGCGGGCACCCGGGCCATCACCACGAGCAGATCGGCGACAACCCCATTGGTGGTCCAGAGCTTCACCCCGTCCAGCAGATAGTCGTTCCCGTCAGGCACGGCGGTGGTGGCGAGGCGGGCGGGGTCGGAGCCCACGTCGGGCTCGGTGAGCAGGAACGCGGAGATGTCGGTGGTGGCGAGCCGGGGCAGGAAGGCGTCCTTCTGCTCCTGGGTGCCGAAAATCTTCAGGGGCTGCGGTACGCCGATCGACTGATGCGCCGAGAGCAGCGCCCCGATGGCGGGGCTCGCGGAGCCGACCAGGGCGAGCGCCTTGTTGTAGTACACCTGGGTGAGCCCGAGACCGCCGTACTTCGTCTCGATCTTCATCCCGAGCGCCCCGAGCTCCTTGAGCCCGGAGACCACCTCATCGGGAATCCTGGCCTCGCGCTCGATCCGCGCACTGTCGATGTGCGCCTCGCAGAAGGCCCGCAGCCGCGCCAGGAACTCCTCACCGCGCCGGATGTCGTCGGGCGGCGGCAGGGGGTGCGGGTGGATCAGGTCGAGCCGGAACCGCCCCAGGAACAGCTCCTTGGCGAAGCTGGGCTTGCGCCAGTCCTGCTCCCGGGCCGCCTCGGCGACCTTGCGCGCCTCACGCTCGGTGACCTTGGGTGCCTTGGGGACCTGGGGGGTGTTGTGCGGTGCGGACATGGGGCCTCACCTCGCTGGGCGTCACCAGGACGGACGGACCCTCGGACGCGCGGACTGCGTAGGAGCCGAGCTGCTTACTGGTCCGTATGTAACCCGTGTACCCGCTGCTCGGCACCTGCACCAGCCCTGGCGCACGGGCCGCTGGGGTGGGGTGGTGGTTCAGCCGGTGATCCAGTCCAGGCGCGGCCCGGTCGGTCATCGGGAACAGGCGCGGCCCGGTCGGTCACCGGGTCGATGACCGGCAGCCCCCGTTCCCGTATCGCCCGGCGCCCGGGTTCGAGCCAGACCCTGACAGCGAGTCCGTACTCCAGGGCCGCCCGGCCCGCGGAGGTCGGTGCGAACAGCTCGCCCTCGCTGTTCAGCAGTGACCGCACCCGCTCTCTCGGGCTCACCGGCCCCCACCGGAGGCCCGGCATCTCGCACACCGGAGTGAGGTGGACCCGAACGGAACGTGCGGTCGCCGACCGGGCATTCTCATGGCCTGTGCCGCACCGGGACACGGGACCATCAGGCTGCACGAACTGGCGATGCCCTCCTCGACCGACTCGATCACCGCAGCGTTGATCTCCGGGCACATCCCGAAGTCGTCGCAGTTGATGATCAGCAACCGGGCACCGGGTGCATACCCCAGCAACTGACTCGCCTGCCCCGCAGGCACGACGGACCCATGAGCGTCGGTTTCATCCATGGCCGCAGTCCGAGACCTGCTCCCGCTCTCCGCACGGCAATACGCAGCCCCGGGAAGGGCAACGCCCGCCGTTTCGCGCGGACATCGCACGAACCGGGCGTGCTGTGTACGGTGCCCCCACCACACCCCACCCCACCCTGGAGGCGCGCATGCCCCTGACACCCCTGCTGATGGGCGCCGCGATGGTTCTGGCGGGACTCGCGCTGGCAACGGACTACCGGGGCGCCGCCAGGATGTTCGCGAACGCCTCCTGGAACCCCAACCAGGGCGACCGCGCCATCCTGCGGCATTACGCGCGGCGGCGCATCGACCACCCCGAACTGCACTTCTTCGAACACGCCCCACGCTACCCGCGCTCCGTACGGATCTGGGGCGGGTGCCTCTCTGCCGTCGGGCTCGTGTTCCTGGCGGGTGGTGCCCTCTCCCTGGTACGCGGCTGACCTCGAACGCGGTGCGGGCAAGCTCCCTCGGCCGGAACCTGCCCAGCGATCGTGAGGTGCGTACTCTTGGCGCGTGTTGGATCACGGTGTCACCCTGCCCCGCTACCGCCTCCATGTCGTGCCTGCCGTCGTAGCGCTGGCCAGCCCGACATGGCAGCGAGAAGTGTGGCTCGATCCGGATCGGTTCGAGGACCTCAACTACACCGTGCATGTGCTCTTCGACGACTTCTGCGATGCGGACCATCCGTTGCCTTGGCTGGGGCAGTGCCTTCGCACCATGGAGGAGGTCGAGCTGATGGCAGCTCTTGGTGCCGCATACAGCGCGGTACAGGAATCGGTCGGCGCCTCTGCCCGCGACGAGGTCTATCTGGACGCACCGGGCTGGTCCGCGGTGGTCGCCGCGGCAGCCCGGTTGGCCCAGGTGCTGGTGTCCAATGATCACGCGGCGTTGAGCAAGCTGCACGACGCCGGCTGTCACCGGCCGCCCGACACGGAGCCGACTGCGTCCGGGGCGGAGGACCAGCACGCCAGCTCATGACCGCAACCAGGCGGCCGGGGCCGCGGCGGTCCCCCTGCCTCTTCCCGTACTCGGCGGATGTGCCCGACCTCCGGCACATCGAGCACCCGGGCGTCAGAGCGCCTCTGCGACTTTCCGGAGCACGGCAACGCTCGCAGGGACGTCGTGGCTCAGACGGACCGCGCGGTGAGGCAGCGCGGAGAGGCGGGCCGCGACCTCCTCCCGGGCGCTCCGGCGTCCCCCTCCGTCCACCCCCTGGGCCAGCTCGAAGACGTCCGGGTAGCGGTCCTCCGTGGCCCCGGACATGAAATCGGCCTCCCTCAGGGTCCGCGTACCGTCGATGACATCCGGAGCCGTATCGGCGTCGCCCCGGGGGAAAAGGAGCCCGGCGGCCCGGCCGCCGGTGGCCAGCGGCACACCGAACAGATCGGGGAACTGGTCCGGGAACACCTGGACCTTCCGCTCACGGCTCCCGCTCTCCCACAGGGGCGTGCAGTCACCTGCGAGGAGCGCTGTCGTCACCGTGTCGTGCTGGGTCGGATGGAAGGTGCCGCCCTCCCGCAGGTGGTCCCGCGCAGGGGTGTCCCACCCGAGCGCCCGGACCAGGCCGAGGCCGAGCGCGGCGGCGGACGGCCAGGGCACCACCTCCACGTCCCGTTCGCCGGTAGGCCGGACCAGCACCCTGTCGTTGGCGAGGAGCTGCCACCCGGACGAGGCCAGGAGCAGCGCGGTCGTGGTCTTCCCGGCCCCCTTGTCGCCGAACGTGAGGAGGGTGGCCCCGTCGTCGGGCCGGACCACGGCGGAGGAGTGGAGAACAGCCCACCCGTCTCGCAGGAGCTGACCTCGGATCACCTCACGGGCCAGGCGTGCGGCGGCCAGGGCAAGGGCCAGCACATCGGCCCCGGAGAGTACGAGCCGGCGAGCACGGCTTGGCCCAGCGCTACTACCTCCAGGCACTCGGTCTGGCCCGTGAGGCCGACAACCCCCTCCACCAGGCGTGGATTCTCCGGATCATGGCCCACAACGGGCTGGACATCTCCCAGCCGGACCACACCCTCGACCTTGCCGACACCGCCCTCGACGTCGCCAAGGGCCACGCCGGGCCGGGGATACTGTCGATGCTCGTCATCTGCCGCGCCCGTGCCCTCGCGCACGCCGGTCAGGGTGCAGAAGCCGTCGCCGAGGTTCGCCGTGCGCAGGATCTGGCGGTCCGGGGGGAGGGCGACGAGATGCCGTACTGGCTCACCTTGTCCGGCACGCCACGCGCCGCCGTCGACACCCATGCGGCGAAGATCTTCCGGGTCCTTCGCGATCATTCCAACGCCGAGAAGCAGTACGCTGCCGCCGCGCGCAGCTACGGCAGCACCAACGGCGGAAGCCTGTCCCGCATCACCGCCCTGTCGCTCGCCGCGCAGGGCAGGGAGCAGGCCGCTCAAGGCCACCTGGAAATGGCCTGCCGCACTTGGGAAAAGGCCATCGGCGGTTTCGAAGGGGTCTACTCCGACCGCGCCGTCAAGCAGGTCGCCGGTATCCGCCGCCGACTCGCCGTCTTCGAGCGCCGCGGAGTCGGGGCTGCCGTTCAGCTCGACGAGCGGGCCCGGAGCTGGCAAGTGGCCCACGCCTGACCGTGGGCACGTGAGTGCCCACTCGTCATCAATGCCGCGGGGGGGGAGTCGTTGACGATCAGCTCGGGCTGGAACGGCAACCGGTACAACACGGGCAGCCCGATGCCGCAACCAGCGGTTTTCAGCGCGCTGATACAGCGAATGGTGCCCTGAACTCCTGGAACGCGCAGCAGCCTAGGCGCGGCTCACGGACTCCCGAATCCAGTCGAGGTACCGGTCGGCACCCTCAACGACCGGCACCGCGCACACCTCCGGGTTGTCCCAGGGGTGCTGCTCCAGGAGGTAGGTCTCCAGCTCGACGTACCGCTCCTTCGTCGTCTTGAGCAGGAGCTGCCACTCCTCCCCCGTGCCGTACTCCCCCAGGTGCCAGTAGACGCTGACGACGGGCCCCGCGATCTGGGCGCCTGCCGCCAGCCGCTGCTGAACGGCCCCGCCCGCCAGGGTGACCGCTTCGTCCCTCGTCGCTGTGGCCGTGGATACCTGCACGCAATCAGTCATGGCCCGGAGCCTACGAGAGCACGCCCCACCAGTCCGGCGGATTCGGCCGCTCAAGGAGGGGCGCCTCGGTCCCCGCACGGACAGAAACGGCCGGAGCCCCCGCACAGTGGGCTCCGGCCGTTCGTCTCGCGCCCCGCCCGTGCTCGCTGTCCAGGCGGGGGCGGGGTCGTCCGGGAGGGTTACAGGGCGAGGCCCGTGAGGACCAGGACGCGCTCGTAGGTGTAGTCGTCCATCGCGTAGCGGACGCCCTCGCGGCCGACGCCGGACTGCTTGGCGCCGCCGTACGGCATCTGGTCGGCGCGGTACGAGGGGACGTCGCCGATGATCACGCCGCCGACCTCCAGGGCGCGGTGGGCACGGAAAGCGGTCTGGAGGTCGTGGGTGAACACGCCTGCCTGGAGGCCGTACTTGGAGGAGTTGACGGCGGCGAACGCCTCCGCCTCGCCGTCGACCTTCTGGAGGGACATGACCGGGCCGAAGACCTCTTCGCAGGAGAGCGTGACGTCGTCCGGGAGGCCCGCGAGGACCGTGGGGGCGTAGGTGGCGCCGTCGCGCTTGCCGCCGGTGAGGAGTTCGGCGCCGCCCTGGACGGCCTCGTCGACCCAGGACTCGACGCGCTTGGCCGCGTCCTCGCTGACCAGGGGGCCGACGTCCGTGGTGGGGTCGGCCGGGTCGCCGGTGGCCAGGGCCTCGACGGCGGCGACGATCTTCGGGACGAGGCGATCGTAGACCGAGGCGTCCGCGATCACGCGCTGCACCGAGATGCAGGACTGGCCGCCCTGGTAGTTGGAGAAGGTGGCGATCCGGGTGGCCGCCCAGTCCAGGTCCTCGTCCGATGCGTAGTCGGACAGGACGACCGCGGCGCCGTTGCCGCCCAGCTCCAGGGTGCAGTGCTTGCGGGGCACCGACTCCATGATCGCGTAGCCGACCGGGCCCGAGCCGGTGAAGGAGATGACCGGCAGCCGCTCGTCCTGGACCAGGGCGGGCATCTTGTCGTTCGGGACCGTCAGGACGGACCAGGAGCCCGCCGGGAGGTCGGTCTCGGCCAGCAGCTCGCCGAGGATCAGGGAGGAGATCGGGGTCGCCGGGGCGGGCTTGAGGATGATCGGGGCGCCTACGGCGATGGCCGGGGCCACCTTGTGGGCGCTGAGGTTGAGGGGGAAGTTGAAGGGGGCGATGCCGAGGACGGCCCCGCGCGGGAAGCGCCGGGTCAGCCCGAGGCGGCCGGTGCCGCCGAGGTCGGTGTCCAGCCGCTGTGCCTCGCCGCCGTTGAAGCGGCGGGCCTCCTCGGCCGCGAACCGGAACACCGAGACCGCCCGGCCGACCTCGCCGCGCGCCCACTTGATCGGCTTGCCGTTCTCCGCCGAGATCAGCCGCGCGATCTCCTCGGTGCGCTCCCCCAGCCGCCGTACGACGTGGTCGAGCGCCGCCGCCCGTACGTGGGCCGGGGTCGCGGCGAACTCGTCGCGTACGGCGTGGGCGGCGGCGACGGCCTCCTCCACCTGGTCGTCGGTCGGCACGCTGACCGTGCCGACGAGGCGTCCGTCGTACGGGTTGGTGACGTCGAAGCTGTCGGCACCGGTGGCCCGGCGGCCGGCCACCCAGAAGGCGTGGGGCGAAGTCATGGAGGTTCCGGCCCTTCGGAGGTCGTGGGGAGGTCGTGATGTACGTCGTGGGGGCCGGGAAGGCTCCCCTCTGTTGTCCCACGGTAGGGCGGGGCGGCCTCGATCGCGTTTAGCCGGGGTGGAGTGGGGGCGGCCTCCCCTGCTACGGATTGGCAGGGGGGGGGCAGAAGAAGGGGCTACTCCTCCGGTGGCGTTGCCGCCTCCGTCGCCTTCAGCGCGAGCCACAGCTCCATCCGCGCGTCCGGGTCGTCCAGCGAGCGGCCGAGGATCTCCTCCACCCGGCGCATCCGGTAACGCAGGGTGTGCCGGTGCACGCCCAGGTCGGCGGCGGCCGCGTCCCACTGGCCGTGGCGGGAGAGCCAGGCGCGCAGGGAGGCCACGAGGTCGCCGCGGCCCTTGGCGTCGTGCTCGTGCAGGGCGCGGAGCATCCCGTCGGCGAAGGCCCGTACGGCGTCGTCGGCGAGGAGCGGCAGGACCGAGCCCGCCGCCAGCTCCTCGTGCTCGACCAGGGCCCTGCCCCGGCGGCGGGCGACCGAGAGGGCCTGTTCGGCCTGCTTGTACGCGGCGGAGACGGCGATCGGGCCGCAGGGGGCGGAGAGGCCCACGGTCACATCGCTGTCCTCGGCGCCGCCCTCGCGCGGCGCGCGGTCCTCCTGGGCCTCGGCGTAGGCCGCGCAGGCGGCGACCGCCGCGCCGCCGTCGGCCGCCAGGACCACCACGCGCTCGCCCTCCGGGACCAGGAGCAGCGCCTCGCCGGAGCGGGCCGCCGCGGCCTCCATCGTCTCGGTGAGCGGGTCGGTACCGGCGGGCGCGGCCGTCTCCGCGATCAGCAGCCGGAAGGGGGCGTCGAGGAGTCCGCCGTACAGGTCTCCGGCGACCGCGCGGGCGTGGTCGGGCTGGCCCGCGAGCAGCATGCGCAGGACGGCGGCACCCAGGCGCTGTTCGGCGCCCTGGAGGGAGCGGGAGCGGGCGGTGGTGAGGGTGAGCAGGGCGACGGCGGAGTGGACGGCGTACCGCTCGGCGGTGCCGAGGGCGGCGCCCGTACCGACGGCCAGCGCCCCCCGCGCCCGGCGGCCGGTGCCCAGCGACTGGAGCTCGACCCGGTCCTCGCTGTCGGCGACGACGATGCTGGCCGGGGCCGGGCGGTCCCGGAGGCGTTCGACGTCGGGGGTGAGGCGGGCGGCGCGGCGGGACGCCCAGTCGGGGGCTGCGGCGAGGACCGCGCCGGAGGTGTCGTACAGCGCGGCCCAGCCGTCGATGTGGGCGGCGAGGCGGGCGAGGAGGCCGGCGGGGCCGTCCCCGGAGAGCGCGGCCCTCGTCAGCTCGCGCTGGGCCTCGAAACCGGCGGTCACCGCGCGGTACTGGTCGGCGGCGATGGCGGCGGAGACGGCCTTGCTGATGGCGAGGAACGGGGTGCGGCGGGGGACTTCGAGCAGCGGCAGGCCCGCTTCCTCGGCGGCCTCGACGAGCGCGGCCGGGATGTCGTCGTAGTTCACGCCGACCGCGAAACCGACGCCCGCGACGCCCGCTCCGGCCAGCCGTCGCACGTACCGGCGCATCGACTCGGCGTTCTCGGCGTCCAGGTTGGTGGCGGTCACCAGGAGCAGTTCGCCGCCGTCCATGTACGGGACGGGGTCGGCGAGCTCGCTGGCGTGGGCCCAGCGCACGGGGGTGGAGAGCCGGTCCGCGCCCGCCCGCACCGTGAGCTTGAGCGCCGAGTTCTGGACGAGCGAGGCGAGCGTGGGGGGCATGGGACCGGGAACCCTCGGTGTCGGTGGCGCCCGGCCGACGAGGGGGTTCGCCGACCGGATTGATCGTGGGTATTTCGCCGTCCCGTATGAACGGCCTCCACCGATTCTGCCAGGGCGGCAGAGTTCCTGTAACCGCTCTCAAGCCCCCTGGGGGCGTTTCTCAGCCGCCCAGCTCCACCAGCAGCGGCGGAGCGTGCTCGCCCTGCACCGTGGCCAGCCGGATCACCGCGTGCCCGGCGGGGACCGCGTACGCCAGTTCCGAGGCCGACCAGCGCTCCTTCTCCACCTGCCGTACGGTCACCGCGTCCGTGGTCACCGCCTTGCCCGTGACCAGCTTGCGCAGCGCGTGCAGGGCGCGGGTGAAGGGCTGGTCGGCGAAGACCGTGTGCTGGGCGACCTCGCGGGTCTCCACCCACTCCTTGCCCCACGCCTCGGCGAACCGCTTGCCGTCCCAGGTCGTGATGCCGGAGAAGGCGGCCGTGCAGCCGACCGCGCCGAGCAACGGGGTGTGCAGGGCCTCGGGCACGTCGTCGACGGTACGGAGGGTGAGGACGGCCCCCGCGTTGACCGAGCGCAGCCGGCGGATGCCGCGTACGGTCTCGGCGGTCACCGCGTGGGTCGCGTCGTCCAGCACCAGGCCCGCGAAGAGCGTGGTGTCCGTACGGGCGGCGGTGATGGCCGTGAACTGGGCCAGGAGCAGCCGGGTGAGCAGCCGGGACGCCTCGGCGTGGCCGCGCTCCGGCAGGTCGACGCGGACCCGCAGGGGGTACTGGCCGAGCGAGCGCAGCGCGAAGGGGCGGGCGTCGGGGCCGGTGGCGAAGAACCCGGCGAACGCGGGCCGGTCCAGCAGCGCGACCCGGTCCGCGAGGACCGGCGCGGGGTCGCCCGCACCGCCCGCCTGCCGGGCCCTGGCGTCCAGTTCGCGGAGCATCGCGTGCTGCCCGGTGGCTTCGAGGGCGGTCCGCAGGGCGGTGAGCGCGGCCGGGGTGCCGTCGAGGAGTTCGCGCAGCTCCGGTACGGAGGGGAAGTGGCCGTGGGCCGCCCGGTAGGGGCCCAGCAGCTGGGCGAGGACGGTGGCGGCGCGGCGGCTGTCCAGGCTGCCGACATCGCCGACGAGCCCCTCCGCGAGGACGGCGGCGGCCTCGTCGGGGTCGGTGGTGCCGCCGTAGAGGTCGAGGTCGTGGGCGGAGGCGGGGTTGCCGACGCGTACGACGACGTCGAAGGCGTCGTCCGGGCCCAGTGGCGCGCCCGCGCCGCCGACGGCGAGGACGGCCGCCTGTCCGGCCAGGGCGCGCAGCCCGAGGGCCTCGACGACGGGGCGCACCAGCCGGTCGGACTTGCCGGAGCCGGGGGGCCCGACGGCCAGCAGCGAGGTGCCCAGCAGGGTGGGGTCCAGGGCGAGGCCGGTGGTGCGGCGGGCGTAGGGGTTGTGCGGGTCCTCGGCGCAGCGGCCGATGCGGACCTGGCCGGTGAGCACATCGTGGCGGGCGGTGCGGCGGGGCAGGTCGCGGTCGCCGGAGGGGTGCGGGGCGGCGGCTCCCCCAGTACGGAGGACGGCCTCGGCCAGGGGGGCGAGCCGGTCGGGGCTGCGGGTGGCCTGCGCCCAGGCGTGCCGGAGCCGGGCCACGTCCACGTCGTTCATCCGGCCGGTGCGGACCTCGGCGGTGAGGGTCTCGGCCGCGTCGGTCCACCCGGCGGCGCGCAGTTCGGGCCACCGGTCGGCGGAGGTCGCGGTGGCGGGGGCCGGGTCGTCGGCGGGGGCGGGTGTACCGGTCCCCCTTCCCCGGCGGGCGGCGATCAGCTCGCGCCAGCGGCCGAGGCGGGCGAAGGGGTACAGGACGGCGGCGGCGATCACCGCGTAGACGGTGTTGGCGACGGCCTGGCTCTGGTAGATCTCACCGCCCCCGACGGCGGCGACCAGGACGAGGACCGGGGCGGCGACCGGCAGGGTCCCGTTCCAGACGAGCAGCAGCGTCAGGCCCGCCGCGACGGCCGTGGCGACGGCGAGGAACGGCTGCCCCCGGCTCACCACATGGCGGCGGAAGAGCTCGGAGAAGTTGCCGAGCCGGCCGCAGCCGTAGACCAGCAGCCCGAAGAGGAGCGCCTCGTACACCGCGAGGGCACGGACGCCCTCGATGGTGCGGGGGCCGCCGCGCGTGCCCGGGTTCCACCACTCGCCCGGGGTGAAGAGCTTCAGCGGGACGAGCCGGTAGGGGAGGTAGCCGTTGCGCCAGAGGGACCAGAGGAGGAGGGCGGAGAGGAGGGCGATGAGGGCGCCCACGAGGAGCGAGCGGTCGGAGACCCCGTCCCCCTGCTCGGGCGGGCGCGGGGTGAACCCGTACCGCCAGATCCCCGGTGCCTGCGGCGGCCTGGGCGTCCGCAGCCAGGCGTCCAGGGCGGGGGCCCCGGCGGAGGGCTGCTCGACGGGGGGCGGCGGGGCGGCGGGGCGCGCGGGGGGCGGCCCGGGGGGTGTGGGAGGCGTGGGCGAGTGGGTCCACGCGGAGGTGGGGGCGGGCGGCCGGTGGGCGGGGGTCGTGTGCCCGGACGACGGGTCGGCGGGCGGCCGGTGGCCGGACCCCGGTGGCGGTACCCGGGGTGCCTCCGCCGGGGGCGGTGGCACCGCCGGGCCGGGCACCCTGTCCGCGTTCGTGCCCCGTGCGCCCCGCGTGCCCTCGTCGTCCATGAACCACTGCCCCCTTGACCTGCCGGTCCGTCCGCTGCCCCGGTCAATCTAGTGCGCGCGCACGGGGAGTTCAGCAACCCGCCCGAACCGTGACGGTCCCGGACCGCCCCGCGCCCGCATCGCACCAGGTCGGCGGGGCGCGCCCCCGCGCCATCGGTCCGCGAGCACACCAGGTCGGCGGGGGCATTCGGCCTACGGCCCGCCATCTGTCCGCGACGGACAACGACACGCACCCACCACTCCCGATCGGAGCATGCCCGGGTGTGCCTCCCGCCCCTAGCCTGCGAGGAGAAGAGCGTCCGAAACACCCCCCAGGAGCCCCTCATGACCGCAATTCCGCAGGAGCGCCGCGTCGTCACTGCCATCCCCGGCCCGAAGTCGGCCGAGCTCCAGGCTCGCCGTGTCGCGGCCGTCGCCGCAGGTGTGGGCTCCACCCTGCCGGTGTTCACCGCCCGTGCGGGCGGCGGGATCATCGAGGACGTGGACGGCAACCGGCTGATCGACTTCGGCTCCGGCATCGCCGTGACGTCGGTCGGCGCCTCCGCCGAGGCCGTCGTACGCCGGGCCTCCGCGCAGCTCGCGGACTTCACCCACACCTGTTTCATGGTCACGCCGTACGAGGGGTACGTCGAGGTCTGCGAGCAGCTCGCCGAGCTGACGCCGGGCGACCACGCGAAGAAGTCGGCGCTGTTCAACTCGGGCGCCGAGGCCGTCGAGAACGCGGTGAAGATCGCCCGCGCCTACACCAAGCGCACCGCCGTCGTCGTCTTCGACCACGGCTACCACGGCCGGACGAACCTCACCATGGGCATGACGGCGAAGAACATGCCGTACAAGCAGGGCTTCGGTCCGTTCGCGCCCGAGGTCTACCGCGTCCCGGTCGCCTACGGCTACCGCTGGCCGACCGGTGCCGAGAACGCCGGTGCCGAGGCGTCCGCCCAGGCCATCGACGAGATCACCAAGCAGATCGGCGCGGAGAACGTCGCCGCGATCATCATCGAGCCGGTGCTCGGTGAGGGCGGCTTCATCGAGCCGGCCAA